>CALIFY010000069.1 GCA_938021675.1 uncultured Acidimicrobiales bacterium | reverse complement strand
CAGGGCGGAGGGCCGCAGCGGACCAGGGCCTCATCAGACCAGCAGCCGGTCGTGCTCGGGCGCCATGTCGAGACGTCGGCTGCCATCGACGGCCCCGTCGACCTGGTCGTGTGGCCGGAAAACGTGGTGAACCCCGGTCGGTTCTTGGATCGAGAGACGGCGTTTGACTTTGTTGCCGGTGTGGCGGCGAGCACCGACGCGCCGGTGCTCGCCGGATGGTTTTTCCCCATCGATGACGTCAACACCGCCAATTTCCATTCGGTAATCACCCCGGCTGGGGAAGAAACCGACCGCTACGACAAGGTGCGGCTGGTTCCGTTCGGCGAGTACGTTCCGCTGCGCGGCCTTATCGAGCAGGTCGCCAGCGACGCCCCACTTCCCCGTCGAGACGTCAGGGTTGGTGAGCTGGAGCCGGTTCTCGACACCGAGGTCGGTCCGGTCGGCGTCGCCATCTCGTGGGAAGGCTTCTTCGAGCACCGATCCCGACATGCGGTTCGCGAGGGCGCAGAGCTCCTTACCAACCCCACCAATGGTGCCTCGTTCTGGTTGACCCAGGTCCAGACGCAACAGGTCGCCTCGAATCAGCTTCGGGCGGTGGAAAACGACCGATGGGTGCTCCAAGTCGCCCCGACCGGCCTGTCCGCCGTCATCGACCCGCAGGGTGAGCTGTTGCAGCGCACCGACATCGGTGAGCGGGCAACGTTGCAAGCCACCGTCGAGATGCGCCGGGGCCGAACATTGTCGAGCCGGGTTGGGTGGTGGCCGGTAGTCGTGTACGGCGTCGGAGCGATCGTCGCCGGTCTCGTTCTCACCCGGCGTTCGGACCACCAGCATCGACGTAGAGGGCAGCCTGGGCCGATGAAACAACGACGTTGGACACCACCGAAAAAAGGCTGAGGACGCCGAAATAGCACACCCCAATGATCGGATTCGGCAGCACATCGGACACCATGATCACCTCGAGAGCGTCGATGGGGCGTCCACCGATCAGGACATCGTTCTCTAAGACTTCTACCCCGGAGAAGAGAACCTGGCCGCCGAGCCCTTGGGCCACCGCCTGCGACAGCGATCCCATGACATACGCCAAGCCAGCGGCGATCCCCACTCGCGCCGCGACAGCCCAAAAGCGATTGCCGCCGCTAATGCCCCACGACGCGGAGAGAATCGACGTTCCTTTTGGTGCTGCAATCGCCGATACCGGCAAGAACCAAAGCTTGATCCAAAGCCACACGAGGAACACGATCGCCGCCAACAGCAGCAACACCGACGTTGCCCCCAAGCCCAACGCCCCCGAGGGCCGAGCCCAGACCGCGTAGACAAACAGTCCGACCGGTGTGCTGAGAGCCACCAGAACAACGGCCACGTACAGGAGCCAAACGGTAGCGAATCGGGCAAACCGGGAGGCGGCGACCGCGAGCGCGGCACCGATTCCCGGCGAGGCGTTCCCCCGGTGAACCTCGTAGAGACAGGCGACCGACGCAAGATGACCGAGTACCGAGACCACAACGGCAACCGCCAAAACGACCCCGGCTAGGCCGAGCTGGGCAGCATCAAACCCTTCGACCTGGTCGAGCCGATCGATGTCCGTCGGGATGCGGACAGAACCAAGGGTTCGATGAACCAACGCGTAGGACGCGACATAGAACGGGGCCGGCAACAGGAAGGCCAGAATCAGCACGGTGACCCAGTGGTCCAAGACGGCGCGGAAGGTACGGCCGAGCCAATCGCCAATATGGTTGATCGAACCGTTCCTGGTCGTTGAAAACTGGCTGGGTCGGTACTGCTCGGCCGGATCTGGTCGAGGGTTCGGGAATGGCGGTTCGCCGGCCATCGTTCCTCTCTTACAGTTCGAGAGCCACGGTAACCGGCCCATCGTTGGTCAACTCGACAGCCATGTCTGCCCCGAACCGTCCGGTCGCTACCTCAGCCCCTATATGGCGCAGATGGTCGACGACCCGCTGAAAGAGCGGCTCGGCCACCGCTGGTCTCGCCGCGCTGACATACGACGGGCGATTCCCCTTTCTCGTATCGCCATACAGCGTGAACTGGCTGACGACGAGCAACGCACCGCCCACGTCGTCTACCGATCGGTTCATCTTGCCTTCGTCATCGGAAAAAATTCGAAGTTTCCATAGGCGTTCAGCCAACTTCTTGGCCTGCACCTCGGTGTCTTCGTGGGTCACACCGACGAAGACGCACAGACCGTGACCAATCGATCCAACAGACTCGCCGTCGACCGAAACGTCAGCGCTCGATACCCGCTGAATGAGAGCTTTCATGACGCCGGTCAGCGTAGCTGAACAACACCCGGGCGATCACTCCAGTCCCAGATCGATCAACTACGACCAAAACGCCGATCAGCCGGGTCCCTGTACGGCCCGGCTGATCGGTGGTGGGTCGAGATGAATCTCAACTCGTTTGTCGATTGAGATACCCGGCTCGACCAACGTGATCGGTCGGCATTTAACGCTACGTCGAGCTACCGCTTTGGCTCACGACAACGCCAACAGCGACCAGTACCAGCCCCACGATCAAACCGAGAAGCTTGCGGCTCTTCTTCGAACGCTTCTCTACCGGTTCTTCGGACTTGCTACGACGTAGTTTCATTCCAAGGTTCCCCTTTGATCCTTCCGGTGGTGTGTCGCCCTTCGGCGCCGAGAATAGCCGCCGGTCGCGCCACTGCCACGTCACAGTACGGAGATCGTTCAACCCGACAAAATCCGACCCCATAAACACAATCCGGACGGCAGCCACGTACCGTGCCCGGTCACATCGAGGACCGGCGGCACGGCGACAGATCGAAGTCCTGAATACGACGGTGGTCACCGATCAGCCCACGGACCTCGTACGCTAAGTCGCAAGAAGTTGGATAGTAGGGCGGCGCCATCAGGTCCCCTCCCGGAAACTGGATCTCCATGGCTGTAGACGATCGACCCTTACGACTGGCCTACCTGTCCTACAGGTCGAAACCGACGGTTGGCGGACAAGGCATATACACCCGGCATCTCACAAAGGCCTTGGTCGATCTCGGCCACACGATCGAGGTGTTCTCCGGTCAGCCGTACCCGGTACTCGATGAACGAATCGCCCTCACCGAACTCCCGAGTCTCGACATCTTCAACGACCAGTACCCGGGCCGCTTCCCGGCGTATTGGGAGATCAAAAGCATGGCCGACATACTCGAGATAGCCCAATTCTCAACCGGCACATTCCCCGAACCGCTGGCGTTCAGCTATCGGGCGTACCGGGCTCTCAAAGACCGAACGGCCGACTTCGATCTCGTGCACGACAACCAATGCCTCGGCTATGGCATCCTCGCCATAGACCGCATTCTCCCCACCTTGATCACCCTCCACCATCCGATCACCGTCGACCGACGACTCGAAGTGGCCGCCGCCCCAAACTGGCGCAAGCGGCTCAGCATCAGCCGGTGGTACTCCTTTGTGAAAATGCAGGGCCGCGTGGCTCAGCGGATGCCCAGAATCGTCGTCGTCTCCGACAACTCGATCGACGATATTCACGCAGACATGAACGTCGACCGGGATCGCATGCGGCTGGTCCATGTCGGCGTCGACCCCGACCTGTTTCGCCCGCTCCCTGGTGTAGAACGAATACCTGGCCGGCTGATAACCACCGCCAGCGCCGACGTCGAACTGAAGGGCCTGCGTTTTTTGCTAGAGGCGATGGCAAAAATCAAAACCGAACAGGCCGTGTCGTTGACCGTGATCGGCAAAGCCAAGAAGGGTGGCAAGGCCGCCGAGCTGATCGACTCCCTGGATCTCGCCGGCGATATCGAGTTTGTCAGCGGTGTGACAGACGAGCGGATCGTCGAGTTGTACGCCCAATCCGAACTAGCGGTTGTCCCCTCGCTCTACGAAGGGTTCTCGCTACCGGCGGTAGAAGCGATGGCAACCGCGACACCGCTGGTCGCCACCTCGGGTGGAGCGCTTCCCGAAGTGACCGGTGTCGACGGTGAGACCGTACTTCGCTGCGAACCCGGCGATACCGGCTCGCTCGTCGACGCGCTTCGCCGAGGGCTATCCGATCCGGTGCTCCGCGCCCGCATCGGCGGGGCCGGCCGCGAACGGGTGAGCCGCCTGTATACCTGGCGCCAGACCGCCCAGAATACGGTAGACCAATACCGCGAGGTCCTCGCCATGAGACAGACCGAAACGCCGGGGCCTCGCAATCTCAACACATCTACCGATCCAGCAGGTACGTAACCCATGCTTACCGTCGATTATGATCGCCTCGGCATTCGTCGCGGCATGCGAGTCCTCGACCTCGGGGCCGGGTTCGGCCGCCATGCTTTCGCCACCGCAGCCAAGGGCGCCCATGTCATCGCCACCGACCTCGCCATAGACGAGATGCGGTCCACGAAGGACACCTTCGCCGCCATGCACGTCGATGGTCAGCTCCCACCTGGAATAAGTGCTACCTGTATCCAAGCCGACGGGGGTCGCCTCCCGTTTCCCGACCGGTGCTTCGACCGCATTATCGCCTCCGAAGTTCTTGAGCACGTACCAGACGATCTCGGGGTGATGGCCGAGCTGTTCCGGGTGTTGGCCCCGGGTGGCCGACTTGCCGCTACCGTCCCTGCCGCTATCCCAGAACAGATCTGCTGGTGGCTGAACGACGACTATCATGCGCCGGCGGCGGTCGGCGGCCACGTGAGGATTTACCACAAACCCGAGCTTCGAACCAAGCTCGCCTCGGTGGGGTTCGTCCCGGCGGAGAGCCATCGCTCCCATGCCCTTCACAGCCCGTACTGGTGGCTAAAATGTGCGGTCGGATTGGAGAACGACACCAACCCGTTGGTCAAGGCCTACCTCAAGTTCCTGACCTGGGATATCACCAACGCCCCACCGCTTACCCGCCGGGCCGACCGTTTGCTCAATCCAATCCTGGGCAAGAGCCTCGTGATGTATGCCGATCGTCCGGCGATGGCAGGCGCCGTGGACCCCATCGTGCCGACGCCGTGCGCCGCCGCGGTCTGCGCCTCATGACGATGACGATGAACGTACCCACGGTCAACGCCATCCTCTCCGAGGAACAACTGCTGGCAACGGCAGACACCATCGTCGATCTGCAGCTCCCATCGGGAATGATTCAGTGGTTTCCCGGCGGCCACACCGACCCATGGAACCACGTCGAGGCGGCCATGGCCCTGTCCACCGTCGGCTTTGTCGATGAAGCCAAACTGGCGTATCGGTGGCTGATCGATAGCCAGCTTCCCGACGGTGGCTGGCACAACTACTACCTGGCCGACGGTATCGAAGACTCCAAACTCGACTCGAACTGCATCGCATACATCGCGACCGGGGCGTGGCATCACTTCCTGGCGACCGGCGACCGAGAATTTCTCCAAGAGCTGTGGCCAACCGTCGAACGAGCGATCGAATTCGTTCTCGATCTTCAAACCCAAAGGGGCGAGATCATCTGGGCTCGGCGGTCGGACGGCACGGCGTGGAGCTACGCCCTGCTCACCGGATCGTCTTCGATCAGCCACAGTCTTCGCTGTGGGGCATCTGTGGCGGCGGAGCTTGGCTTCGAACGGCCCGGTTGGACGAAGGCCAGAGCTCGGTTGGTCGACGTTATCGCCAACCAACCTGAGGCGTTCGAGCCAAAGGATCGGTGGGCTATGGACTGGTACTACCCCGTCCTCACCGGCGCGCTTACCGGCGCTGACGCCGAAAAGCGGATGGTCGATGGGTGGGATGCGTTTGTGATGGATGAGCGAGGCATCCGTTGCGTGTCGGACCGGCCGTGGGTCACGGCGGCCGAAACGTGCGAATGCGCACTTGCCCTTCTCGCCGTCGACCGGCGGGACGATGCGCTGGCGCTCTTTCGTTGGGCTCAACGGCTGCGACATGTCGACGGCGCCTATTTCACCGGGATGGTGTATCCCGAAGAGATCCACTTTCCAGATCAAGAGTTGAGCAGCTACACCGCAGCAGCGGTAATCCTGGCCGCCGATGCGCTCAGCGGCACCAACCCGACCAGCACCTTGTTCACCGAACACCCATCCACCGAGTTCGGCCTAGCGTCCGAACCGGCCTAACAGGCCAGGGCGGTGACGGTGGGCCGTCAGCGGCGACGGAGCACTCGAAGCGATCCGGTGGCCGAGACCTCGTCGAACAGACCCGATGCCATCGCCGGTTGGTAAATCTGCTCGTACGGCGGACGGCCACCATCGGCCGGGTCGGGGAACACATCATGGATGGCAAACAGGCCACCGACCGCAACCTTCGGAGCCCAACCTTCGTAGTCCATCCGGGCCGGTTCGGTCCCGTGTCCACCGTCGATGAACAAGAACGACAACGGCGTGGCCCACACCGTAGCTATCGCCGGCGAATCGCCAACGACGGCCGTGACGACGCCCTCCAGCCCCGCATCGTGCACCGTCTTGCGGAACGTCGGCAACGTGTCCATCTTGCCGACCTCCGGGTCGACCAGGTCGGGCTCGTGCCATTCCCATCCCTGTTGATTCTCCTCGGAGCCCCGATGATGGTCGACACAAAACAGCAGCGTCCGGTGCCTCTTGGCTACCGGACCGAGGTAACAGGCAGACTTTCCGCAGTAGCTGCCAACCTCCAAAAACGGACCGATCGCCGGGTCCACACTGGTCGCCGCTTCGGCCAACGCCAACCCTTCAGCCGACGGCATGAAACCGCGGGCTGCTTCGGCCGCCGCTCGTTCGTCACCGCCGAGCGGGCTCACGCCACCGCCTGTTCCTCGCCGCGGTCGCCGCCCGGGCCCTCGTCGCCACCGTCAACTCCGGCGACGCCATCGGCCGAATCGCGGAACAGCAGGTCGAGAATCATGAACTTGGCGATCCACACCAACAAGTAGCCGGCGAGGCTCCCTACCGATACCAGCATCGGTTGGCCAAACAGGCGATCGGCCAACTCGGCGAATGCTGTCGATACCACCAGCCCGGCCAACGCAATCATCCAGAATGCGCCAACTTCGAACCGGCTACTGCCTACGGATTTTACCTGCCATACCCACCGTCGACTGAGTAAGTACGACGGGATGACGTTGACCATCGCCGCGAAGGTGTTGGCCACGCCTCCACTGACGCCCCAAAACCACAACGCCAGTTGAAGGAGCGCTTGATGGTTAATGACGTTGACGACCGACACCATCAAATAGCGGCCGAGGACGGCCGAGCGGCGGAGTGCGGCGTCGACTGCCCTAGCGAGTAGGCCGAACACGATCTAAAAGCGTACCTCGGGCACGATCGGAAGAGCCCGATGGGGGTCCCGTGACCCACTCCACCGCTCCAATCCTGTACGCTTCGGCGTGGTCGGTGCTCATGATTGACTCAATTTCGCAACAGATCGATGGTTCACAACAAGCCGGTGCTGGTCTACGGATCCCAGCCCGACGGGTCGCGCTTCGAACATCACTGCTGATGTTCGGCCTCGCAAGCCTTGGCGTCGCTTGTGCATCGCCCGACGAATCGACGTCCGGTGCCACAACGTCGACCGTGCAAGCAGCGCCGACGGACAGCCAGACCGACGGCGGCGCTGGTCCCGCAGATACCGATGCCGACACCACGACCGGCACCGGAGAAGGCGACCCGGAACCGGGGGCCGATGACGAGACCACCACCAGCGAATCGACGCCGACCGACGATGCGCCGACCAGTGCCGACTGGGTCGGGCAGGCCTATGCGCTCGAACCGGTCGTCGACCTCGATGAACCAATCGCTCTGGTAGAACGCCCCGGCTCGACCGACCTCTGGATCGCCGAGCGCTCGGGTCGAGTCCGCCGGGTGTCCACCGACGGGGAGGCCGCCGACGAGGTGGTGCTCGATCTCACCGACAGCACAACCACCGATGGCGAGCGCGGACTTCTCGGTCTCGCATTCTCGACCGACGGCGGATTGCTCTACGTGAGCTATACCGACACTGATGGTGCGTCGATCGTGGCCGAGTATGCCATGGGCGACACGTCAGCTGCTGCCGATTCGGCCCGTGTCCTTCTCGATGTGGCCCAGCCGTTCCCGAACCACAACGGCGGCCAGATAGCTGTTGGACCAGATGGGTTGCTGTACATCGGCCTTGGCGACGGCGGCGGCGGTGGCGACCCGGAACGCAACGGTCAAAACGCCGACACGTTGCTCGGCTCGATCGTCCGCATCGATCCAACACCGTCGGGCGGCGAGGAGTACACCATCCCCGCCGACAACCCCTTCTTCTCCGGCGGCGGCGCCCCCGAGATCTTCTTGTTCGGCCTGCGCAACCCCTGGCGGTTCTCGTTCGATGAACCCAGTGGCGATCTTTGGATCGCCGATGTCGGCCAAAATCTGATCGAAGAGATCACGGTGATCCCATCGGGAACAAGATCCGCCGGTTCGGCTGCCGGTAACCTCGGTTGGCCGATCCTGGAAGGCAACGACCCGTTCGACGGCGATCAGGCGCCAGACAATCACATTCCGCCGCTCTTCACCTACCAGCACGCCGACAACCGCTGTTCGGTGACCGGTGGCTACGTGTACCGAGGTCCGTCGATCCAGAACCTCACGGGTGCCTATACTTTCGGCGACTTTTGCACCGGCGAGATCTTTGGCCTTCAGGAGCTCGCCAGCGGCGAGGTGATCGTCGGCAACCTGGTCGTGGACCGCCAAGTCGATCAGCTCATCTCGTTCGGGGCAGGGCCGGACGGTGAACTCTACGTATTGGAAGCCGGCGGTCAGGTTTCGCGGCTCACCGGCCAATAAGCAGGAGTGCCGACGGGCGCACCGTCTCGGGCACCGGCGGTCTACAGCTGGTAGCGGTAGACGTTGGTCTCTCGCTCGTGGAACCCAAGCCGCTGGTACAACCGGTTTGCCGCGTCTCGGCTCGGCCGAGACGTCAGGTCGACCGTGGTCGCTCCGAGCTGTTGGGCCCGTTCGATAGCCGCCTTGTTGAGCGCAGCGCCAACACCTTTTCCTCTGGCCTCGCCATCGACCACGACATCTTCGATCCAGGCCCGGAGTCCGGTCGGGATGGCGAAGACGACCAACGTGAGGCTGCCGAAAATCACCCCATCCTCAACCGCGAGCAGCAGTGTCGACGCCTCCGAATTAGCGATAGAGGCCAGGGTCTCTTTCGACGGTGGCGGGTTCGAGGAAGAAAGCTGTGGGATGAGCCGTTCGAAAGCCGAAACGATCTCGTCGGTGACGTCGGTGACCTCGATGATGTCCACACGGCCAGTATGGGGCCTACCAGCCTCAGGAGCGACGTCAATGAAGACATCCGGTTGCCAGTGATCGTCAGCCCGCTGGGGTGTAGCGTGTAGGTAATGGAATTTATCCACTGGACGGCCGACCGCCCAGATCTCGATCGGCCGATAATGGTTTTGGCCTTCGAGGGCTGGAACGACGCCGGAGACGCCGCCTCATCCGCCGCCCGCCACATCCGTGACCGTTTCGGCGGTCAAGTCTTCGCCGAGATCGATCCGGAGGAGTTTTACGACTTCACCGACACTCGGCCAAATATTCGTCTCGATGGCGACCGTCGTGCTATCGACTGGCCCGAGAACAGCTTCGCCGCTATCGCCAGTACCGATGCCGGCCGCGACATGATTGTGATGGTCGGAAACGAACCACAGTTGCGGTGGCGTTCGTACAACGAGCAGATAGTGGCCATGGTCGAAGAGTTCGAGGTTGAGATGGTCATCTCCCTCGGCGCGCTTATCGCCGATGTCGTCCATTCCCGGCCGGCCACGATCTATTCCGCCGGCTATGACCTGGCGCTCATCGAGCAGCTCGATCTCGAACCGTCGAGTTACGAGGGGCCGACGGGCATCGTCGGCGTCGTGCACGATGCACTCCAAAACGGAGGACATGGGTCGATTTCGCTGTGGGCTTCGGTGCCGAGTTACGTCCCTCACGCTACGTCGCCGAAGGCGGCGCTGGCGCTGGTCAATAGGGTGGCGCAACTGCTCGACCTCGCTATCCCAACGACCGCGTTGGAGATCGGGGCCGCGGCCTATGAGCGACAGATCACCGAGTTGGTCACCGACGACGACGAGACGTCGGAGTATGTGACCCGCTTAGAGGAAGAATACGACAAAAGCATGCGCCCAGAATCGGGGGAAAAGCTCATTAAAGAGCTTGAGGAGTTTCTGCGCGACGCTGAATAACGTCCGAGGTGCAGCAACGGGCGGCCACGGTTACTCGGGAGACGTACCCCGCCACACCGCGTGGCGCGGTTGATCGAAGAACACGTCGCTTTCTTCGCCGTCGATTGCATCGAACGCCATACGGCCCCAACGATCGTAGTTGGCGATCGGCGACGGTAGCTCGTCGCGAGAGAACCATCCGGCGTCGAGACATTCTTGGGGGTGGGCGGCGATCTCGCCACCTACTGAGCGGCAGAGAAACACCAGGCTGTAGAGCGGGACCCGGCTGAAGCCGGCTCGAAGCCCATCGATTATGGCCAGTGGACGGACCACCTCGCAACGAATGCCCGTTTCCTCTCGAACCTCTTTTACGGCGACTTCGGCCGCTGAGTAGCCAACATCAGCCCAGCCGGTTGGGTACAGCCAGATGCCTGAATCGGCCCGCTGAATCAGCAGGATCCGGCCATCGCTATCGCCGACTACGGCGCCGATCGCCACCTTCGGTGTGACGTATCCGGGGACGCCGGTCCCTACGCTCCGCAGCCACGTGGTGACACGGTCCGCCGACAAGACGCCGTCGGCCGATAAGACCCGGTCCGCTGACGGGCCACCTTCGGCTGACGTCAAGACGTCAAGCCCGTCGGCGGCCACGGAAATGTCGGCCGCCACCGCCAGAATCTCCTCGTATCGTTCAATCTCGAATGGGTTCTCGGAGAAGCCAAGCCCCGTCCTGGCAATCGAAGATAATGCTTCGGCCCATCGGCTCAACGTCGTCGCATCGGTGGGTCGTTCTTCGGGCATCGGTCCTCAACCTAGGGTCGATGATCGGGAATGCCTCAACCGTCCAGCCCTATGGTCTCTCCGAGAGCCAACTTCAGCTCGGCTACCACTTGACGATCGGTGATCTTTCGTCCCCCCGAGTCCTGCAGGTAGAAACTATCGACCGCTTGGGGCCCGAAGGTCTGCACCTTCGCCGATCGGATATCCAGCAACAACTCGCGTAACACCTGCGTCAGGCGGTAGAGCAACCCGACGTCATCGGGGGCGTGGACCTCGACGACGGTCGAAAGCTCGGAGATGTCGTTGTCGATAACGACATCGAGGCGAGGGGGCTCAGCCGACAAGCGCCGGCGATACCGAGCATGCTCTCGGGCCCGTCGGGCGATGCGTTCCCGTAAGGCCAGGCGACCGTCGAGGGCGCGTTGGGCGGTCGAGATCACGCGATCCCAGTCCACCTCACCGGTCTGCGGTGGTTGGAGAACGAATTGACAGGCGGCCATCGACACTCGCCGGGTCCGGTCCTCGGAGTATGCGGCCGCGTCGAGCACATCGAGGCCGTTGACGGCGAGCACACCGGCCATCGTAGAAAACAGGCCGAGCCGTTCTGGAACGACGACCGTCAGCGTCGTCCCATTCCCTTCCAGCACCGATCGGCGCTGGGCCATCATCGCTGCGACCTCCCGGGTCGGGAACTCGACTCCCGTCACCTCATCAGGGCTTGCCCCTTCGAGCACTTCGGTGGTGCGGGCCACCAGGTCGTGAAGCAACCCTGCTTTCCAGGTGCTCCACGCCGACGGGCCGGTGGCGATCGAGTCGGCCTCGGTAAGCGCGGCGAGCAGGGCGAGGAATTCAACCGAATCGACAGCCGCCGCCACCGCCTTGATGGTTCCCGGGTCCGATAGATCACGGCGGGTCGCAAAGTCGGGAAGCAGTAAATGGTGCCGGCAGAGGTCTACCAGTACGCCAAGGTCGCTCGGCGGGTAACCCATCCGCTCCCCGATGGTTGCGATGACCTCCATGCCAACCTCGGTGTGGTCGCCCGGGTACCCCTTGCCGATGTCGTGGAAGAGGGCGCCGACAACCAACAGGTCTGGCCGTACCACCCGGTCGACGAGCGCCGAGGCATTGACCGCCGCTTCGCACAGGTGACGGTCGACGGTGAAGGTATGAAGCACGTTACGTTGAGGTTTGCTGGCCACCCGTTCCCATTCAGGTAGCAATCGGACCATTAGCCCGAACCGGTGTAGGTCCTCGACGACACCGATCGCCGGGCGCCCGGTAAGGAACAGTGCGGCAAAGAGCCGCCGTGCTTCAGCCGGCCATGGCACATCGATCGCCGGTGCGTGCTCCTCAAGGGCGGCCAGACTGGCCCGGTCCATCACCAATTCCGACTCGGCGGCCAGGACGGCCAGTCGAAGGGTGAGCAGTGGGTCTGCGGCTACGTCGACCTCGGGCCGAATCGTCAGTATTCCTCGTTCGGCGACGAACGGAGTGGTGTCGGCAACCGCTGCTGAATCGATCGTGTGCTCGTCGCTGTCTCGACCGTTTGCCGGCAGATAGCGGAGTGACCGCTCCCAGCGACTCCACGCTTCATCGCTGTGCCAGGCGATCCGCCTCGCTGCGGTGGAGAGGCGGAACATGAGCTGCTGTCCATCGGAATCACCGAGGGCGGCGGCGACTCCATCCTGTTCGTCGAGGGTCAGGACATCGTTTGGCCGGTTGGCCAGACGATGTAACTCGACCCGGGCGTCCAGCAGGATGTCCACCTCTTGGCTCAGGTCGGCCAGGTCGTCGTCGGCGAATCCGGGCGTCGCTCGATTGGCCCATCCGAGGGCGTGGACATCACGAAGTCCGCCTCGCCCCTCCTTCAGGTTGGGTTCGATCTGAAATGCGGCGTCGCCTCGATCACGGTGGCGAGATTCGACCGTGCCGGCCAGGTGCCGCATCAGTTCATCACATCGGTCACGCCAGGCGGTGGCGGTCAACTCATCGACTGCCGCGTGAAGCTCCGGGTCACCGGTGACCAGTCGAGTGTCGAGAAAGGCGGTGGCCCACTCGAACTCGTCATCGAGGAGACGCCTCGCCTGGTCGATGGTTACCACCACGTAGCCCATCTTCAGACCTCGGTCCCAAACCGGGTACCACAAGGCCTCCGCCACCCGTGCGCCGTCGACGTCATCGGCGTGTACCAGTACGACGTCGATGTCGCTATAGGGGCTGAGCCCGCCACGGCCGTAGCCACCGACGGCGATCAACGCCACGCCGTCGAGAGAATCGAGTGCGTCGTCGGCTATCGACCGAAACCAGCGGTCGGTCTCCTTACTGTGTGCTTCGGCGTATTCCCGACCCCGAAGTTCGGGGGCGACGAGGAGTGGAACGCGGCCGCTGCTCAACGAACCAGGTCTTTCGTCCGTCCCGTTCCGGCCGGGGTGGTGCCGGTCGTGTCCATCAGGCCAGCAGTTCCGGTAGCCGACGGAAAAACACCGACCGAGGCATGACCTCGTCGTAGCCAGCGTCGACCGCCCGTTGGTGAAGGGAAGTGTCGACATGGGGTCCGAAGCCGATTACGGTGGCGTTGTCCAAGACGAAACCTCCGATGTCTTGGCACCGGTCGAGGTCGACGATGATCAGCTCGGGGTCGGCGGCCGACGCATCGGTTGGAGTTTCCACGAAGACGACCTTTCCATCGAACCGAGACCGGTCGAAAAGGTTTGGGATGACGGCGACGATGGTCATCGAGGGGTCACCTCGGACCGACGACGCTGAAGATGGGTATGGGCTTTCGCTGCGCCCCAGATCAACCCGAGCTCGTGGACTTCCGGTCCGAGGTCACCGAACGCCCCTGGGGTGAGGTCGTAGGTGTCTTCAGGGTGTAGCCGCCGGGCATCGGCATCTCTGGACGGCGGGGGTACGGCCAAATCTCGTAGCACGTCGTTCGCGTAGTTGGCGGCGGTTCGGATCAGAGTTAGGGGGTTGGTCCATTGTTCGTCGACATCGAGTGCCAGAAGGTGACGCAGCTGCGAACCGATGTCGGTGGCGGCGTTCGCTCCAGCCAGCTCGACACGGTCGGCGATCTGTTCCCTCGATGAAGGTTCAACGCGAGACAGTACCGCCGCGGTGACCCAGCTGGGAAGAGCGACAACGACCGCGTCGGCGAGGGCGGCGCCATGGAACGCGAGGCGTTCGTCGTCGGAGGCATCGGTCGGCGGTCGGGTATCCATCGGTTCGACGCGTCAGCCCAGATACTCGGCGGCACGCCGGATGGACAGCTCGATGCGGCGTCGTTTGGTGTCCACCGAGAGAATCTTTACTCCGACCTCATCGCCGGGGGTCACAATCTCCTCCGGTGTCGAGACACGATATTCGGCCAGTTCCGACAGGTGAACCAGGCCCTCGAAACCCCCGATCGACACAAACGCTCCGAAATCGACGAGGCGGGTCACGGGGCCGGTTACGACGGAACCGACCTCGATCTGCTCGAGCGGGTCCGGTGTTATTTGGCGAATGGAGAGGGAGATCCGCTTGCGTTTCGGCTTGATGTCCAGGATCTTGACCTCGACCTCGTCGCCAACCGACACGACCTCACCGGGCTTACCGACACGAAGCCAGCTGAGTTCGGAGATATGGACGAGACCGCTCACGCCACCGAGGTCTACAAAGGCACCATAGTCGGCGAGAGACACGACCTTCCCGGTGCGAATTTCACCGGGTTTGAGTGAGTTGAGGAGCTCTTGGACGGCTTTGCGTTGTTCTTTTAGAAGAAGTGAGCGACGGCTCAGCACCAGCTTTTCTCGGCGAGGATCTACTTCCAGTACTTTCAGTTCGAGCACTTGGTCGACATAGGGGCTCATGTCGGTCACGGTGTTGAGCTCAAGGTGGGACGAAGGGATGAAGCCCCGAACACCGACGTCGACGACAAGGCCCTTCTTGCTTGCGGCGACTACTTTGCCGCTCACCAGCTCGCTATTCTTGGAGGCCTCGACGAGCTTCTCCCACGCTTGACGCTTCAACGCCCAGCTGCGCGACAGCACAACGCGTGACTTTGGATCCTCCCGAGCCAACTCGGCGCCGAACGCCCGGTCGCCGACCGAAAGGACCGCCGATGGGTCCTCGCCGTGTAATCCGAAGTTGCGACTATGGATGACCGCGTTGCGACCGTCATCAAGCCGAAGTTCTACGCTGTCGGCTGAGACAGCGGTGACCAGTCCTTCAAGTATCCGGCCGGTCTCGGTCACGCTTCGAGGTCGACCGGCGGGAGCTGGCCGAGGGGGGCCGTCACCGGGTGGGTCGGCACCGTCTCCCTCCTCCGACTTCGCCGGGCCATCGTCCGTGGACCCGCCAGCATCCGATGACTCAGC
>CALIFY010000068.1 GCA_938021675.1 uncultured Acidimicrobiales bacterium | reverse complement strand
CCGATCCGGCCCCCGGCCGGCTTGGCGATGCTGCGGTTGCCCGCGGTCCAGAAGGTTTCAGCGCCGCACCCAGCGATTCCGAAGCGACGTTCACCACCACGGTCGGGGATCTGACCGGATCGTCTGGCGGTGCTGGAGAATTGGCCAGCAACGTTGCGGGAGCTGCCGGGGTTTCGGCGGATACGGCGTTCGGGGCCGCAGCGACCGACACCGCGACCGACGCAGCGACCGACACAGCGACCGACACCGCGACCGACACCGCGGTTGAGGCCCTCGCTGGAGCCGAGGAGGCAACCCGTAGGGCTGCGAGCGGTCTCGGTGATGCGGCATCTGGAGCTGTTGGTGGCGTATCGGGCGGCGACCCCAGCGGCGGCGACCCCAGTGGTGGGGTGTCCGGACGGGTTGGAAGTTTCGCCGGTCGTCTTCGGAACGCAGCGGGAGGCATCAGGGGCGCAGATCGGGATGAGGAAGCCAAGGATGGTCCCGACTCGACCAGCGACGTCGCAGATCAGACGATCGGCGGGAGCGAGCGGTATGGGTTCGGGGCCGATGCCCGAGGGTTGACGCCGCACTCCGATAGCCCGAACCCCGGTTTGGGTCAGAGCTTTCCTGGCTCTTTGGATCCTGCTGCTGAGGTGTCGCATCCTTCAGAACCTGCCGTGGCCGACCAGGGCTCGGGCGACGACTCTGGCTCGAAGCCGTTCGATCCCCAAACGACGGCCGCATTCGACCTGCCGACGACGGACGACTTCGGTGGCCGGCCGGTCGCCTCGTCTGCCGAAGCTGGCATCGATCAAACCTGGAGCCCCCCGACCGGAGCAAAAAGTCCGGTCGGGTCGGACGCCGGCCGGTTGCCACCACCCCCGGCACCCGGTGTTCAGCCCACGCCAAGTTCGTTTGGTGGTCAACCGCCACGAGACGATCGAATGCCCATCGAGGCTCCTGTCGCAGACGTTGAAGCTTCGGGGAGAGCGGGCCGCAATGAGCTTCTTCCGCCCCCTGGTGCGCTCGATCTCGATAGGCCGGCCGGAGATCGACGCCCGCCCGGGGTCGCACCGGATCGTCGATTGCCGCCGGTGGACCCCAAACCGGTCAACGATCCCTTTGGTGATAATCGGCGGCCGTCGGCCCCGATGGCCGATGGTCTACCCCCAACATCTTTCCCAAATGACTCCGTTGCGAATGACTCGACGTTGGGAGGCTTCGGAGATCGATCGTCTCTCCGCCCGCCGCCGGTGGTCGACGAACGATTCGGTTCACCGCCGCCCAACGCTGCTGGGGGTCAAGACCCACTTCTTCCGACCGGTCCATCGTTCCGGCCCAACGGCGATGCGTTTGACACTCCGACCGACACACCGGGCGCGCCCGGCCCCGAGTCTGTCACCGATTGGTCGCCGAAGAGTGCCGGGTTGTCGAAGACGATTGTGTTCGTTGCGATCGGTGTCGGAGTGCTTGTTCTGCTTGGCATTCTTGGATTTTTCGTGTTCGGTGGCGGTTCCGACGACGAGCCACTCGAGGAGGCTGAGGCGACGACCGGGCCAGGCTCGGCCTTAGAACCTCACCCCCGTAACGTCGGTGTGGAGGTCTTCTACCCTGATGGCGATATCGACCAGCAGCGCTGGGTCATCGAGGTTCTTGAACCGGTCAGCGACGGCTCGGCCGAAATTGCCGGTGATGGGTCCGTCGAACCTCCGGCCGATGGTCAAGCCTTTGCAACCACCCGGGTTCGGCTGAGAAACAAGAGCGGGAGCGACGGAGCGTCGCTCGCCGATCTGAACTTCAACGCGGTGACGGCCTCGGGCGAGGTCATCGACCGGTTGACGAACCAATGCTCGTTTTCCGCTGACGACCTCAACTACACGGCTGTCGTGCCCGTCGAGGAATCTGTCGAAGGCGATCTTTGCTGGGCAATACCCGAAGGCGACGTCGACGGCTTGCTCCTGGCAATCGAATCAACCAAGGTCCACGGACGGGTGCACATTTCGCTCCAGTAAGTTCGGGGCGTCAGCCCCGACAACACCGGTGGAATTGTCGCTCAACGAATGGTGACTTCGACCCCCAAGTCGTTGGTGCCACGATCTGGTTGCCACGTGCCGTCGTTGGCCAATCGGATGGCGTACCGAGCATCGCCGGGTTCGCACCGGTGACCTTCTCTTTGCAAGAGCGCGTCGACAGTTCTCGCCGCCGCTTCGCTTTGTCCTCAGACGCCGGAGAGCTGACACTGGACCGTCGGCGGGATTCGAGTAGCCCTTCGAGCTGCGGATCGAGCTCCGGTTGTGGGCTCGGGTTGGCAAGATCGGGCCGAGTTTGCGGTTGCTGGGTTCGAATCCTTTCTCTATAGTACGAATGTCCGTACTTATAGGAACGTTCGACCATGACTGCTCTGCTGCTCACGATCTCCCTGCTAGGCCTCTTTGTGGGCTTGGCCTTGGGTGCGCTCGGCGGCGGAGGTTCGACGCTGGCCGTGCCGATTCTGGTATTCGTCGCTGGCCTTAGCGCTCAGGACGCCACGACCGCATCCTTGATCGTTGTTGGTGTGGCCGCTGCGGTTGGGGCGTTGGGGCACTACCGAAACGGAAACGTTCGAGTCGGGGTGGGTGTGGCTTTCGGTGCCGCAGGCTTCGGCGGTTCGCGCCTCGGAACGCTTGTACATCAGGCTCTGCCTGACCAACTATTGTTGTTTTCGTTCTCAGCGGTGATCATGATCGTCGCCGTTCGCATGTACCGAAGCGTGCAATCACCGCCATCGGGCACAATCCAAACCGGAAGGAACGATGTTTCTGCTGCTATGAATTCTCCAGCCTCGGGCGGTTCGGTACTCATGGCAACGAGACGAACGACGAACATCGACCTATCAGCGACAGCATTGTCAAAACTCGCGTTGGCGGCCACCGCTGTCGGTGTACTTACCGGGCTTTTCGGGGTAGGCGGGGGGTTTGCCGTTGTGCCGGCCCTGACGTTACTCCTCGGCTTCGGCGCCAGGGAAGCAATCGGAACATCGTTGATCGTCATTGCGATCAACGCCGGTGTCGCCCTCTCAATGCGAGCCAGCGATCTCGCCATCGACTGGCGCTTGATCACGCCCTTTCTGGTCGCCGTGACCGTCGGGGTCCTGGCCGGATCGCACATGTCGGATCGCATTGACGCTGATCGTCTCACCCGATCGTTTGCCATCATGCTCGGTTGTGTAGCGGCCTACACCGCACTGAACGCGTTCGCAGCATGAATCCCGGACCGCCACTACCCCGATCGATACCGACCCAACAGGAGAGAGCATGATGGACACCGCAATACGAACTATCGAATCATCCGAGTGTCGAAAGCTTCTCGCCGAAGATCCAGCAATACGAATTCTGGACGTCCGAACCGGCGGTGAATTCGAATCCGTTCACATCCCCGGCTCGTACAACGTCCCGTTAGAGGCACTCCGCGAACATGCGGCCGAACTCGCAAGCCTCGACCAGCCGCTCGTGCTCGTCTGCCGGTCGGGGGCCAGGGCAAGCCAAGCCAACGCCGCTCTCGCCGCCAAGGGCACAAGGCAACTCCTGCTGCTTGATGGCGGCATCGACGCCTGGCAAGCATCGGGCGGAGATGTCAATCAGGGCGGTGCCGAAAAATGGGCGTTGGATCGCCAAGTGCGCCTAGTCGCCGGGTCGATTTCATTGGCCGCGGTGGTCGCCAGCGTCATCGTTCCACAAGCCAAGTGGTTGGCCGGCGGAGTTGCCGCAGGGCTGACCTTTTCGGCCGTTTCAAACACGTGCGCCATGGGTGACGTCTTGGCGAAGCTGCCATACAACCAGTCCGCCGGTTCCGATATCCCTGGCGTGCTGGCCGCTTTGCGATCAGGGGAACAATCGAATGTTCCTGGATGATTGCTGGATTCTGCCGAACTTCTCGGGTGCCTTGGCCTCCGAATCCCGCTGGGACAGTGGAGCCCGGGACGAGAGTCGAACTCGTGACCTTCGCTTTACAAGAGCGGTGCTCTACCAGCTGAGCTACCCGGGCGATCGGACCATAAGTGTAGGCGAATTGCGGCGTTTGGCTCCGATGATTTTGATTGATGGGTTTGTCGGGCGTGGGAGCGCTAGCTTGGATCATTGATACCGATCGACGCATGTGTCCCGAAGGGGCCGGTGGCCGACCGACCGGACCCCTGACGAGGAACCCGAAGGTATGAGACTTGCCGTCAGAGAACGAGCTGAGCACCGAGATATGGGCCAGACGCCCTCTCGGTTCGGTGGGACCGACGTTTTTCGCGGCGCGCTAGTCATCGTCGCTGCCCTGGCTATCGGCGGGTTCGTGGTGAGTAGAGGCCTCGATTCGCCGTCCGACGTTGCCGGCGCCAGCACCGACGCCGGTGTTGACCCCGCATCGCCCGACGACCTCGGCGCCGGTGATCCGCTGTCCGAAGAGGGATCCGGGATCGACGGTGACGTGCCTATCGATCCGGCTATCGACGATGGCGTGGATGCTCCCGATCCGAACGCCGCTCCCGATCCCAACGCCGCTCCCGATCCGAACGCCACTCCCGATCCGAACGCCGGAACGGATACCACGGTGGCCGCCGATGAGGAACCAGACACGACGGCCGCCCCGCTGCGGCCTCCGGCTGAGGTTCGTGTGCTCGTGCTCAACGCCGGTCAGACGCAAGGCATCGCTGCCCGGGGGACCGAGGTGGTCGAGGCGGCGAACTATCAGACCGCAGCGGCAAAGAACGCCGCAACCCAACGGCCTGATTCGGCGATCTATTATGCCGAAGGCTACGAGAACGAGGCGATGGCGGTCGCACAGGTTTTTGGCACCGGTCTCGAGGGAATCGTTGCGCCACTCGATCCCGCAGCTCCACCCATCGACGATCTGCAAAGCGCCAACGTCGTCGTTGTTGTCGGAGACGACAATATTCTGACGATCGAGTAATCTCGGATTTCTCACGGTTGGTGGAATCATTTGGCGCGATCGGTCCTGTTCGCATTCGACAAGTTTCGTGGTACGGCGACCAGCCTTGAGTTGGCCGCTGCCGCCACGTCCGCAGCCGAAACAGCTGGTTGGCTGAGCCACTCGATTGCCGTTGCTGACGGGGGTGAGGGCTCACTCGACGTTCTCGGGGGGCCGAACAAACGGATGAAGGTGACCGGTCCGCTCGGGCGCCCGGTCGAAGCCGAATGGCGGCTTGAAGGTAAAGAGGCCTTTATCGAGATGGCCTCGGCATCGGGCTTGGCTCTCGCCGGCGGTGCCGAGGGAAACGATCCGCTGTTGGCAGACACAACCGGTACCGGCCAGCTGATCGCCCAAGCGGTCGGACTGGGTGCCCGCACCGTGGTGGTGATGCTTGGAGGCTCAGCAACGACCGACGGCGGACTCGGGGCCATCAACGCCATGCCAAACCGAGGGCGGCTCAAGGAGATCGAGCTGATCGTCGCTTGCGACGTCGAGACACGGTTTCGCGATGCCGCCCGAGTGTTCGGTCCACAAAAAGGAGCCTCGACCGCTCAGGTCGAACTGCTGACCCGCCGGCTCGAACAGCTCGAACGCAAGTACCTCGAGGACTACGGGGTCGATGTGTCGGAGATGAGCGGGGCCGGTGCCGCCGGCGGACTCGCCGGAGGGCTCGTGGCCGTCGGGGGGCACATCGAATCAGGATTCGACATATTGGCAGACCGGGCCGGGCTCGATGAATATCTTGCCACGATCGATCTTGTCGTTACCGGCGAGGGATACCTGGACCCGGGGTCGTTCCACGGCAAGGTCGTGGGCGGGGTACACCGGTGGGCCTCCGCTCAGGGGGTGCCGACCATCGCCGTCGTCGGAGATACGGCGACCGGTGTCGACCTGCCTGCCGGGTTAGAGGTCCGTTCGTTGGTCGATCGATACGGCGAGGAGCGATCCTTTGACGACACCCTCCGCCTGGTCGCTGAACAGGTGACCGACGTCCTGGCCTCCCGGATGATTGACTGAGGCGCTACCTCAACCGGCTGGTTTGCCCGGAGGCGAGCCCGCTGGCCGTGTCGAGCGGTGATCTACTCACCCTTTCGGAGCAGGAAGAGCCCGATCCGAGCCATCGCGGCCAAGGCGATAACGATCAGCACAAGACGGACGAGGCCGAGCACGAGGCTGGTCACCCATTGAAAGGCGATCAGGCTTACGACGATGACGGCCAACAGCAGAAACACCGTGAGCCACAGTGGTCGCCTTTTGTGTCCCGTGATCGTTGCCATAGGTGAATTCTAGATCGTCATAACCGCCGGATGGTATCAGTCGGCTGTGAAACCGCGGCGAGTTCAGCTCGTCTGGACCGAACGGGGTGGGCTCGTGATCTGTTTGGCCCAAAACGGTCACGACGCGGCCGAGATGGCCGAAGGGGCATGGTCGACGACTACGGCGTAACCCGGACTAGTCGACAAGGTCGCTGAATCGGACGGCGGAGCCTACGGGCTTCTCGATCGGCGGGAACCGAGAACGGCCGGCGACGCTGTCGCCGGCCGTTCGAGTTTTGCCACGCGTCTCAGATCATCCCGAGAACAGTTTTTTGGGGCCGTGGAACTAGCACTCTCTTCGGTAGAGTGCTAACCGATTGAACGGCAACCATCACGCATCCGGGAGGACCCCCACCGAATGGCGAAATCAATCTCGTTCGAAGACACCGCTCGTCGCAAGCTCGAGGCCGGAATGAACACCCTGGCCGACGCGGTACGCGTCACCCTCGGCCCGAAGGGTCGAAACGTCGTACTCGATAAGAAATGGGGGGCGCCGACAATCACCAACGATGGCGTCTCTATCGCGAAAGAGATCGAGCTCGAAGACCCGCTAGAAAACATCGGCGCCGAGCTGGTCAAGGAAGTAGCCAAAAAGACCGACGACGTCGCCGGTGACGGTACAACCACCGCCACGGTGCTCGCTTGGAGCATGGTCGCCGAAGGCATGAAAAACATCACCGCCGGAGCAAACCCGATGGCGGTGAAGCGAGGCATCGAGGCCGGGGCTGCCGCTGCGGTCGATGCCATCTCGAATTCAGCCATCGAGGTCGATGGCAAGCAGCAGATCGCCCAGGTCGCTGCCATCTCGGCCAACGACGCCGCTATCGGCGAGATGATCTCCGAGGCGATCGACAAGGTCGGCAAAGACGGAGTCGTCACGGTCGAAGAGTCAAACACCTTTGGCATGGAACTCGATTTCACCGAGGGCATGCGGTTCGACAAGGGCTATATCTCGCCGTACTTCGTGACCGATCAGGATCGGATGGAAGTGGTCCTCGACGACCCATACATCCTCCTCGTCAGCTCAAAGATTTCAGCTGTCCGCGACCTCGTGCCGGCCCTAGAGGCTGTGATGCAGTCCGGTAAGCCGCTGCTGATTATCGCCGAAGACGTCGATGGCGAAGCCCTCGCCACCCTCGTGGTGAACCGCATCCGGGGCACGGTAAAGGTCGCAGCGGTGAAGGCGCCGGGATTCGGCGATCGTCGCGCCGCCATGTTGCAGGACATGGCCATCGTTACCGGTGGTCAAGTCATCTCCGAAGACGTTGGCCTCAAGCTCGATGCGGTATCGCTCGAACTGCTCGGTCAGGCCCGCAAGGTCACCGTGACCAAAGACGAGACCACCATCGTTGAAGGCGGAGGTGGCGCGGCCGATGTAGAGGGCCGAATCAACCAGATCCGTGCCGAGATCGAGAACACCGACTCCGAATACGATCGCGAGAAGCTGCAGGAACGACTGTCCAAGTTGTCCGGTGGCGTTGCGGTACTCCAGGTCGGAGCGGCTACCGAAGTCGAGCTGAAGGAAAAGAAGCACCGGATCGAAGATGCGGTGAACACGACGAAGGCGGCGATTGACGAAGGCATCGTCTGTGGTGGAGGAGTTACTTTGCTCCGAGCCCAAGCGGCTGTACTGACCGTCGCCGACACCCTCGAAGGCGATGAGGCCACCGGCGCTCGTATCGTTGCCCGGGCACTGCAGGAGCCGCTCAACCAGATCGCGGTCAATGCCGGTGAAGAGGGTGGCGTCGTCATCGATCGAGTCCGAGGGCTCGATGGATGGAATGGGCTCAACGCCGCGTCCGGAGAATACGAGGACCTCAAAGTGTCTGGCGTCGTAGATGCCTGCAAGGTCACCCGGTCGGGTGTCCAGAACGCGGCGTCGATCGCTGGTCTGTTCCTCACCACCGAAGCCGTCGTGACCGACGCAGAGCCAGAGGAAGACGACTGAGCAGACGCCTCGCTGACCCCATCCACGGATCTAGGAAACCGTGGGTGGGTACCGGGTCGACAGGTTGAACGGATCGAGGGCCCCCGGCCAGGCTGGGGGCCCTCGCCGCGCACCGGGTACAGTCCGTCTGTGACCACCTCACCGCCAGTGCACCAGGCTGTCCAACCGTTGGCCAACCTTCTCGGGGCTTGGCAGGGCCGCGGCCACGGGGAATACCCGACCATCGAGCCGTTCTCCTACGTCGAAGAGATCACGTTTGGTCATGTTGGTAAACCGTTTTTGGCGTACCAGCAACGAACCCGTCATGCCGAGAGCGGCCAACCGTTGCATGCGGAGACCGGCTACTGGCGTCCGGTTGACGACGGTGGGGTAGAGCTGGTGTTGGCCCACCCGACCGGGATTCTCGAATGTCTCACCGGTAACACCACCATCGACGACGAGGGCCGCACCGTCATCGAGTTCACCTGTCGGCCTGTCCTATCTCCGACGGCGAAATCGGTAACCGAGACGAGCCGGGTATTCACCATCGAAGGCGACACGCTTCGATACGACATGGCCATGGCGGCGGTCGGTCATGACTTGACGCACCATCTATCGGCCAGGCTCGACCGGGTGACGGCACGTCGATCCGAGAGCGCTGCTTCGACAGACGCCTGACGCCTGGCTGATTACCCGACGCTGGCCCCGACTCCGCCTTCGACTCTTACCTAACCGCGAGCGGCCAGTACGCTGGCCAAGTGGTTCGATCGAAGGCTCAGTCCGTCTTCACCCGGCGTTGCTCTTCGGCCGGGAAGGTGGACGGTGGCGGTCGTGAACCCGATGAGCTTGTTGTCGAAGAGCCGCTGACGATCCGACTCGATGATCACGTGGTGTCGTCGACGATGCGAACCCCGGGCCATGATTTCGAATTGGCCGCCGGGTTTCTTCTGACCGAGGGAGCGATCGAACCGGATTCGGTCTCCGAGATTCGGTATTGCGGCACCGGTTCAGCGGTGGACAGCGAATTCAACGTCGTGTCGGTCGAAACCACGGGAGCGGCCGCTACGCCCGTTGCCCGGCTCGGGTCGATCTCGTCGTCTTGTGGTATTTGCGGCACCGAAGCGATCGAGACCCTAACCGAACGATTGGCGGTATTCGCCCATTATGAGCCGTGGAGTCTGCCGTTGTTAGTGGCGATGCCGGACCAGTTCCGAGCCAACCAGCCGCTCTTCGATCGGACCGGGGCCGTCCACGCTGCGGCCGCCGTTACCCGCGATGGCGATGCCGTGTTGGTCCGAGAGGACATCGGCCGCCACAACGCGGTCGACAAGGTCATCGGACGGTTGTTGTTGGATGGCGAGTTGCCGGCGACCGAGCGTGCCTTGGTCGTCAGCGGTCGAGCGTCTTTCGAGATGGCCCAGAAAGCGTGGGCTGCCGGATTTACCGCGCTGGTGGCGGTGTCTGCACCGTCGGCATTGGCGGTGGCTACGGCTCGTCGGGCCGGGCTCACACTCGTCGGGTTCGCCCGAGGTGGCGCCGGGAAGCTGTACAGCCCCGAACACCTGATCTAGACCGGCGATGCGGTCCGGCGGTCCGGCGGTCCGGCTCGGCACGGTGGGTTAGCGGGGATGACTACGTCGACGCCACAACGGAGCGGTAGTGGGATTTCAGCGGTTCGGGGTCTCCGTCTGCGATAGGTGCACTCGATCCGGTGTTGACCAGTGTGGCTAGATGATCCATCCAGAGTTGATAGCCGCAGGCGTTGTCGACGATCGCCTCGGGATCGGCGGTATCGATGTCGACGGTTAAGCTCACGTCGCTGCCACGAGACGTTGCCACGATGTCGAACCGGATACGTGATCCGTGCCAGACCCACGCAAAGGTGTTCGTCGGCTCCCATATCTCGATCGTTGCCGTGCCAGCGTCCGGAGCGAGCCCGTTCCGTTCGACCAGATCGGGCCAGAACACCATCTGGACCGACGCTCCTGACTCTTTGTCGCCGACCATGTCGGCGGGCATCCACCAGCGGAGGTGCTCCGATTCGGTCAGCATCTCCCACGCCTTGGGGGAAGGGCGGGTCAGCTGTCGGGTGAACCGTAGCGTCGTGTGTTCCTGGCCTCGTTCGATCGTGCCTGGCTGATGAGTGGATGTCATCTTCTGCTCCATTGTTCGAAACTCCGATGTCGTGACTTGTGGCCACCTAAGCCGGTGGTCGCGGTACCTACACTGTCACGGTGACCGACGCAGCGCCCGAGTCGAACCCGAACCCATCACCGAGCGTAGGCCTCGGTGTTCTGCATTTGTTTTGTAAGGCGCCGTCGACCGCCGAGCGGGAGGTGGTGTTGCACGCCATCGACCGGGCCAGCGAACACCAGACACAGATCGTGACGGTCGCCATGCTCGGCCACAAGGCCGACCTCGCGGTCATGGCATTACACGCCGACCTTTGGGCGCTCCGTGAACTCCAGACCGATCTCACCGCCTCGGGAGGTCTGACACTGGTCGACAGCTACCTGTCGCTCACCGAGACAAGCGAGTATGCGGCCGGCCTCCCCGAAGAGATGAAAAAGGACCGGTTGTACCCCCAGCTTCCACCAGTCGGTAAGGAGGCATGGTGCTTCTACCCGATGAGCAAGCGCCGCGACCCGGAGCAGAACTGGTTCACGACCCCATTCGACCGGCGCAAAGAACTGATGTACGAACACGGTACATCCGGACGGAAGTTCGCCGGCCGGCTCGTCCAACTGATCACCGGCTCGACCGGCATCGACGACTACGAGTGGGGCGTCACCTTGTTCGCCCAGCACGCCGACGACCTCAAGGAGGTCGTCTACACGATGCGGTTCGATGAGGCGTCGGCGGTGTACGCCGAGTTTGGACCGTTTTATACCGGCCTGGTGGCCGAGCCGCCTGAAGCCCTGAGCCGGATCGGTCTCATCTAAACGACTACGTCTGGTTTGTCGTGTCCTAGCGACGCGACATCCCGGTTCTCGTCGACTGTGTCACCGGGTCGGGAATGCCCGTGACCTGGGTTTCTGTGACAGTTAGCCCATTTCGTCCCCAGGGTGCCTACCCTTGGAGTATGAGTGGTTCCGGAGACCCGATGGAGCTCTCAGAACAGAGGGCTCAGTCAGCAGAACGCCAAGAGGCGGCGGCATCGACAGCTCAGGCTGCCGATCATGCCGCGCCCGCTCCCGAATCGGAGGGTGTACCCACCGTCGATCCGGTGTCGGCACAGCCGTCCGAGGCGATAGCGACCGACGGCGAATCCGTCGGTGTCGTAGGTTCTGTTGCTGATCAGTCTGATTCCGAGCCCGAGCCCGAGGCTGTAGAACCCGCCATCGTCGATGAGTCGACCCGTCAGACTGACGCGCCCCCGGCCGCCGGGTCGTCGGTTGATGCGAACGGGACCGACGCACCAGCCGAGGTGGACCCGCCGCCTTCTGAGCCGGTTGTCGATGGCAACGGCGTGGGCGGCCCCGTCAACAAGGACGGCGCGGGGTCTGCGCCGCCTGTAGCAACCGAAGGTCAGCCGTCGGCAGCCCCGGCCGAGGTGTCGCCATCACCGGGTGATGTCGCTGAGTCGGGTGATGTCGCTGAGTCGGGTGATGTCGCTGAGTCATCGGATGCTGGCGGGTCCACGGACGATGGCCCGGCGAAGTCGGAGGAGGGAGACGGTGCCGACCCACCCGGTGACGGCCCCCCTCGGCCAGCTCCCGCCGGTCGACCTCGAAGCGTGACCGAGACCGGCCGG
>CALIFY010000067.1 GCA_938021675.1 uncultured Acidimicrobiales bacterium | reverse complement strand
GCCATCGATGTGACGGTGCCAACTTCGGCCACGCTGTCGAACTATGACCTGTGGGTCATGGATGAGATGCCCGACGGGTTGGCCCTGGCCTCCGAGCCAGGGGTCGGTGCCATCCCGGCGGCGGGTGGTTGGACGGTCAGCTGTCTCTCCGGTCCGTGCCCGGCATCGGAGGGCGGCGTCTATCTCGGCTCCCAGGTAACCGCATCGGGCGTCACCGAACTGGCCTGGTTCCTCGGCGACACACCGGCCGACCCGACCGAGACACCGTCGGTCTATCGCATCACGTTCCGGGCCGTCGTCGAGAACGCCTTCGATGACGGGCGGGAGATCATCGACGGGGTGTCCGAACCACTCATCAACAACGCCAAGCCGATCTTCAACCGGGACGGGTCCGTGCCCGGCGGGTCGGGGAACCTCGTTGCCGGCGCCCCCGCCGGGTTCCCGAACACCACCGACTACGACCGGGTGTACCCCAAAGACCCGGCCGAGGTCGACATCACCACCCCTCGGCTCGACATCAACAAGACGGCGTTCGACGCCGACGGCCTTCCGGTGAGTGAAATCAACGTCGGGGAGGACATCACGTATCAGATCGTCGTGACCAACGGCGGATCCGGTCCGGCCTTCGACATCGACATCCTCGACGACCTTGCCGGGCCGTTCGGTGAGAACTGGCATGTGGTCGACGTGCCTTCGATCACGGTCAGTCCGGCCACCACGTCCTGTTCGATCGTCCCGGGTCTTGGCTCCGCCCAAAACCTGTTCTGTGAAGAAGCAGGCGGCCTAGCAGCTGATCCTGACGGTCCAGCAGGGCCGGCCACCGGTGGTCAGATCGTGATTACCTACGCCGCCACCACGGTGCCGAACGATGAGGTCGTGTCGCAGTTCTCCGCCCAGAACTTCGATCCGATGTTCATCCGCAACACCGTCGAGGCGTTGGAGTATTTCGAAGCTCCCGGCGAAAGCGGCAACCAGTACCAGACCGGTTCCGCCTCGACCCGTCTCTTCGCCTACACGCCGGTCCCCGAGGTCGACGCGCTCTGTGCTCCCGGTTTCGTCGAGTCCCCGGTCGGCACAGACACCTACGTGCAGCTCATCGTCGGCAACGGTGATCGGAGCGATGTCGGCGGAAACGCCGATGGCGACAAGACGCTCACTCCATACCCGACCGTGGACAACGACGGTGACGGTTACCCGGACGCGGCCATGGGCTTCAACCCGGTCTTCCGTATCACGCTGCGGGACAACCTCACCTACAACGGGGTCGATGCCAGCGGGCCTGGGTGGGGAGACCCGTCGTATACCACCTACACGCCGTTCGCCACGCCCGACTCCATCACCACCGACGCCGCGGCCGGGACCTACACGCTGGAATGGAACTCCCTGCCGGCAATCCCCCATGTTCCCGACCACGAGGAGATCGCCGACTTCCTCGCCTGGTATGACATCCGGGTCAACGTGACCAAGACGGCGACCGGTGGATCCAGCTTCGACTTCGAGCTGTTCTTCACCGACGCCGACGGCAACCCCGACCGGGGGGCAACCAGTGGTGAGTACTTTGAATTCGCCGAGATCGATCGCCATGGCTGCCCCGGCGGGCCGGCACCCCGGGTGTGGAAGGAGCCGGACTCCGATAACCCGGTCACCGTCCTCCCCGGCGGCAGCGAGGAATTCGTCGTCTACATCCAGCAACCGTACGACACGGCGATGGCCGGCAGCTTTGTCGACACCCTTCCGGCCGGTCTGATCTACGCCGGCGACCTGCCGCCGGCCGACCCCCAGTACGCCGAAGCCACGATGGACGTGGTGCCACCGAGCTGGACCGACGACAACGATGGCGATGGCGACGTCGACCTCCAAGACTACTTCACCAGTTCAACGCCGGGGACCGGGGGCACGACCAATCTTCAATGGGATCCACCACCACTTCCCCAAGGTTTGAGCGCCGGGACGAGCGCGTCTGGTAACGACGAACGATGGATCATTCGTGTTCCGGTGGTCGCCGAGGATCCAGCTCTGTTCCCGTTCGAGTTCGTCGTCAACAACTTCTCCTGGAACACCGAGGATTTCGGGCCCCGCCAGGATTCCGGTTCCATCCTGACCGACGGCGGCGGCCGACCCCAGATCGAGAAACGGGTGGACAACATCGCCGGACCGTACGGTTCGACGTTCACCTACACCATCGACGTGACGATCCCGTCGGGCTTTGGCTCAGAACAGGTTTTCATCTACGACCAAATCAACCGACACCGGAACTGGGAGGCGGCACCGTACACCAATCAAACGCTGGGCAACATGCAATCCAATCCGGTCATCTTCCCGGTCACCCCCACAACAAGCGCCACCAACTTCGCCGGAGAGTTGTCCTCTGCCAATTATCTGTACACCCCGGCCGAGATGCAGCTCGACGACTACGTGTCCGACGTCTGCCTTGAAGCCTATTGTGGACTCGACGCCGTACCGATGACGCCCCAAGCCCTGACCGACACCGCATCGCTTCCGTTGAGCGGCGGGGACCCATACGCCCGCGACGCCAATGGCGCCATCGGCTGGTACCTGGGCAAGATCGAACCGGAGCCATTCGGCCGAGACCGGACCGTACGGCTCGTCTACACCGTCGAGGCGCCGACCATCACCGAACAGCGCCAACGGGTCGTCGACCTGGCGCCTGCGCAGTTCCCGGCCGGTATCGATGCCACATTCGACGACCCGGACAGCTACTGGATGCAGGAGCTCAGCCAGGTAAACCATCCCAACCTGGTCCAGGTCCGGACCCGAGGCACCGTCGACCCCGACCTGTTGCTTTGGGAAGGACAGGACGACGACGCCTGGCAGACCGCGCCAAGCACCAGTTGGGGAAACCTGAGCGGCTCGGCCAGCATCGCCAATGACGATGCCAACGTGACGGTCTCCTACCCCTTGGTCGATATGGAAAAGCGGTGTGGGGGTGCCAACAACGCCTCAGGCTCGAACCCCGACCCGACGCCGCTCGGAACGGCGAACATCGAGTGCGAGGTGACGCTGACCAACCTCAGCCCTGTCGACGCCTACAACCTCACCGTCACCGATACGCCGATCACCGACTGTGTCATGGGCGCTCGAACCTACGACGGTCGAGTTCGCTACGTCGGAAACATCAACTCGACAAACCATCTCGACTCGTCCGAAAGTGCCAGCGGTACCGGCTTTCTCGACATGAACGACCCCGGCGTCGTCCGCTATCCGTGTGATATTTCCGGCGAGTTCGTTCAGGACCCCGATCTGACGTCGACCCCGAACCAGTTCCCCGCAACCTGGGTACGCCCGTTACTTTCAGCCAACGACGTAGCCACCTACACCTATCAACTCCGGGTCGATGGCTGGAGCGATCTGCCGGCGGACACCCGCGACATTAGGAACGGCACGTGGGAAGTGAACGGCGCCTGGCGGAACGACGCCGTCATGCAGCCGTGGGAAGACGCCACCGGCTCACCGTTGGGCCAGGAGGTCCGGGATCACGACGAAGCCTGGTTCCACGATCCGAACATCCACATCTCGAAGTTTCCGTTCCCGGCCACCCGTGACTTCTCGGTCGACGCTCATCCGTTCAACAACGCGCTCATCGACACCGCCGAATGCTCGGTGATGAACCTGTTCCCCTACTACCGGCTGCCGTGTGCCTACTTGGCCAACGCCGGTGCGGCCTTCAATCCGCCACAACAATATGGCGATCCCTATGCCGGTGACTACTGGATGAACGCCCAACCCGACGCGTACGGTGACCTTCTCCAGCCGCCATCTCGCCAGGTCACGCCGTTCAGTTGGCCGTGGAACCTTCGCGGCTATGCCCTCGGGTTCCACTGGTACAACGGCACGGGCTGGACCAACTACGGCAACGATTTTGATCCGGCCATCAACGATCGGGGCTGGTGGCTGCAGCCCATGGACGATCCGAACAACTGGGCTACCGATTTCGATGTGATTCCGGGCCAGCCGTACACGTGGGCCATCGACATTCGCATCGACGGCCAGGAACGGCTGGAGACGATGGACATTCGCGACCAGCTGCCCTACGGGTGGGATTACGTCCCGGGCACCGCCCGGATCGTCGACGGTAACTGGTACCTCGGTTGGGATGACGACACCTTCGCCGAACCGGCCGGTGTGCTGCCGAGCTACGGCCTCGTGCCGTTGCCGGACCCGGTGGTGAACAACGCCACCGAAGGCACCTGCGACACACCGGCGTTGCACAACCAAGGGCCGACTCTCAGCTGGAGCTTCGATCGCGACGACCCGACGAGCGACTATCCATGGCAGTATCGATACGTTGACTCTCGCGATCGCTACAGCGACCGCCTCCTCTACCCCGAGCGGGCCTACGACAAGGGTGAGTCCGACAAATCGAACTGGGTTCGCATCCATTTCGATGCGATGCCTGATCCGATGATCTTGGACTGCGACCCGGACCAGACGTCCAGCGACAAATGGTTCATGGAGAACAACGTCGAGATCGACGCCCTCCGGGACTATGACTTCCAGGTACTGAGCGATGAGTACGAGATGATCGTTCCCGTGCCGAATCCGATCGAGTTCGAGAAGACTCCCGATGACCAGTACCTCCCCGACGATTCGACCGGTGCCTTCACCATCCGATTCACCAACAATTTGCCGGTCCCGGTCGAAGACCTGACCATTGCCGACGACCTCACGTCAACCGTGGCCGGGACACCCCTGGCCCCTCTTCCCGGTGGTGGGTATACCTGCGGCTCGGCAACGGTAAGCGGGGGAACGGGGTTCGCCGAGCCCGTCTGCACCGGCGGCAACAGCCAGAGCACCCATGTGGAGTGGATGTTCGCCTCCATCGCTCCCGGGGAGACGATCGAGATCACCGTCCCGATCGTCATTCCGGCCGATGAGACCAACCTGTTGCGATGGGACAACGTCGCCTCCACCACCGTCAAGGAGTATCACGACTCGGCGTTCGAGGATGAAGGGCGTATCACGGTCGTCAACCCGTCGCCGCCCCCGACGCCGACCAAGTCGATCAATCCGAACCCGGCAACGGTCAATGACTTCGTCGAATACTCGGTGACGTGGACGGCCGACAGTTTTCAGGTGTTCATGGACCTCGGTTACATCGATACCCTGCCGGACGGACTGATCTTCGATTCGTTTACCGGTGTCACCTGCACCGGTGCCTGTCCGGCCGGGTACACCCCGACCGACGTCGTGGCTCTTGGGCCCGACCCGACCTCGGATGCCCCCACCACGATCATGTGGTGGTTTGGCGACATGCCGGGCTCACCGAAGCCGCACACGTGGACCATGACCTACCGGGCCAGAGTGGACACCGCCTACGACGATGGAACCCCTCTGGTCGACGGCGACCTGTTGACCAACACCGTCACCGGCTACTCCAACGAGGACAATCTGCTCGACGACCCGGACGTCATCCCCGACCCGTCGGCATGGACCACATACCCCCCGTCCGACCCGGGGACCGCCGACCTCGAAATCGATGAGCCGATACTGGAGATCCGCAAAAGCGCAGCGCCCAGCGCGATCCCGACCGATGGAAGTGCAACGATCTCGTACACCGTCGAGGTGGAGAACACTGGGACGTGGCCGGCATACGCCGTCGACGTTCGGGACACACCGAACGGCGCTCTCGAAAACGTGGTGCTCGACCCAACCACATTCCCCGGTTCGTCGGCAACCAACGGGTGGACGGTTATCGACCCGACCATCGGCTGGTTTGTCCCGGTGATTCAGCCCGGAGAGATTGCGGTCTTCACCTATACCGCCGAGGTGATCGATTCGTTCCTGGAAGACGGGTATCCCGATGCCGAGAACGAGGCCGAGATCGAGAGCTATCGTGGCCGTTCCGGCGTGTATCCCGAGGACGACGACCGGATATACGGGGGTGAGACCGCGGAGACGGCGACACCGCTGGCCGGTCCGCTTCTCGATATCCACAAATATTCCGGTAACTGCATCGACGACTCTCAGCAGGTTGAGCCCGACGAACCCCACGTCTGGTGCATCGTGGTTACGAACCTGGGAGGCGCTCCCGCCTACAACGCGTCGATTCAAGACACCCTTCCCTACCTGTGGCTGTACGACCCCGGCACCACCGGTGGCACGGGTTGGACAACGGCCGAGCCAACTACCGGAACCCTGTCACCTGGGGTTCAGACTCTCGAATGGGCCATCGGAGATGTCGCCGTCGGCGACATCGTCGAACTTACCTTCGAGGCCATTCCCGATGGTGATGCGCCGCTTTCGGTGACCAACTGGGCATCGGTCAGTTCGACCATGCTCGACGGTTCGCCGGTACCACCGACGGTGACCGGAGCGTCGGCGACCGACCCTTCGAGTGCCCGCATGGGACAGTACGCGTTAGAGATCGCCAAAACCCCGGACCGCCAGGAATACGGCATTGTCGCCGCCGGAAACGTCGTCACGTGGACGCTGACCATCACCAACCCCCATCCGACGACCGACAACACCGAACTGGTGGTGACGGACTATCTCCCCGCTCCGTTGAGCTATAGCAACTCGGTCTTCACCGATCCCCGGATCACGTTCGTCTCGAACGGTCCCGGTGTCGGCGGTACCGAAGAGGTGGTGTGGACCATCGATGACCTCAATCCCGGCGAGTCAGTCACGATCGACATCGAAGCGTTGGCTCCACCGACGGTGGGCCTCGATGTGTGGTATATCAACGATTCCCAGGTGGTTTCGGACGAGATCCCTGACGAGGTCGTCAATCAGGCAAAGGTCCGGTTCACGATGCCGAAGATCGACTTGGAGAAGGCGACCAATGCGGTAGACGCCGACACTCCGACCGGTCCCGGCATCGATGTCGGTGGTCCTGTCATCTGGACGTACAGCGTCCGAAACAACTCGACCACCGCACTGTTAGCCGTCACGATCGACGACACGCCGTCGCAGACGATCGTGTGTGACGATCATTTGAATGACACTAACGGTGACAACGTTCTGGATCTTCTACTCCCTGGTGATTCTGTGACGTGTACGGCGACGGGGACTGCTACGGCTGGTCAGTATGAGAATACTGCAGACGTCATCGGCACTCCGGCGCTTCCCGACCCTGACGTCTGTGGCTGTGACCCCGACGATCCGTCCACGTGGCCGAAGGGTCCGAAGGGGTACGAGGAGCTTACCGACGCTACGGGTGAGCCGATTGATGATCTGACCGCTGTTGATCCTTCTCATTATTTTGGTGTTGAGGGTGGTATTGGGTTGGAGAAGGCGACTAATTCTGTTGATGCGGATAGTGCGACGGGGCCTGGTGTTCCGGTTGGTGGGTTGGTT
>CALIFY010000066.1 GCA_938021675.1 uncultured Acidimicrobiales bacterium | reverse complement strand
GAGTTTGGGTTTATGTGGAGGTTTGGGCGGGTACCTATCGGGTGTCGGGATATTCCCTTTCGTTCTTCGGGAGTTGCCGGACATTGTCCCATACCCGATCGGGGGCGCTACAAGTGGCCCAGATCTCCTGAAAGAAGGCGTCGAAACATGCGCTGTGTATCTCTCACCAAACCTCGGTTCGTCGGCATCCTGGTGCCATTGATGATGTCCGTGGCGGCCTGCGGCTCTTCGGCTTCCGAAGAGGTCACCGCAACCCCAGGAGTCGATACCGAACCCGAGGCCAGCGAAACCACTGAGGCCACGGCCGGATCGGACCGTGGTGATGCAGACGGAGGTGAATCGGACGGCGGTGAACCGGACGGAGGTGAACCGAACCGTGGCGACGGAGGCGGTGGTGAAGCACAGAGCGACGGTGAGTCAGAGGCGACCGAGAGCACCGTTGACTTGAGCTTGTTCGCTGACGGGGCGCTCGTCGGAGAACCGACCATCGACGAATGCACGTTGACCGATGGCTCTACCGCGGAGTGCTACACACTCACCGTTGTTGGCACGCCGGTCAATCACGACATCGGGCCATTCTGCCCGACAAACGTGGCCGACGGCGAAGACGCCGGCGGACTCTGGCTCGACGGCGAAGACAGCTACGTGCTCGACGGCGAATTCTTCACCGAACTCGCCGACATCTACGGAGATGACCTTTGGGACAACCTCGTCAACGAGGACGGCTCCATCAACGTGATAGACAACGCCGAGGACTTCGAGGCCGCGGCCCGTGCCGGCATCACCGAGGAGTTCTACTACCACTGCGTGGAGGGCAAGGTCGAATGGCTGGACGGCGGCGAGCAGCCCACCGCCACCATTCAGGTGCCCGTCACGCCGGTGTTGACCGATTCCGTCGCGGTGGAATTCCCCACGGGAGCGCACAGCACACTCGGCGTCACGCTGAGCGGCTCGTTGCTGGCCGGTTCAGCCGACATGTCCGCCATCTTGTCGGCCTACACGATCGCCGCGTTCGACGACTGTGGCGGACACATCAACCCGGGTGGCTATCACATTCACGGGACCACCGGATGTTCCGATGTCGGAGAAGCCGTCAACGGTGAGACCGCCCCCTTTGCGATTGCGATCGACGGACACACCGTGCACGCCCCAGACGAGGGCCTCGAACTCGACGAATGCAACGGCCACACGACAGATGAGTACGGCTATCACTACCACGCCAATGCCGTCGACGAAAACGCGACGCTGACGTGTCTTACCGGCCTAACCGTCGAGGGCGCCGACGATCGAAACCGAGGTGGCGGAGGTGGCGGAGGCCGCGAACAGCCCGTCGAGGAATGATTGTCTGGGCGAGCGGGTAGTGCCCCCGGTGGGATTCGAACCCACGACCGGTGGACTATAAGTCCACCGGTCGTGGGTCACTGTTTCCCCTAGTCAGAGGTATCGGGGTCGTCCTCGGGATTTCTGTCGCCCACAGTACGCCCACGGCAGGTCTGCACCGAGTGACCGAGACGGCGAGCCAACTCACCCAAAGGCACACCCGCTCGGAGACAGGTTGTCGCAGCGGTGTGGCGGCAATCGTAAGGCCGTAGAGGATCGTGGTCGATCTTCGACAGTCCAAGATGCCAGGCCCGCCGCCAGTGCGACGGCGATGGCCGGTTGTCCTCCCTCGTGCGGAAGATGAGATCTTCGGGACCGTAGCCGCCGCTGTTCAGCCACTCCTTGAGCACCTGGATGAGATCAGCAGGAATCGGCACCGTGCGATCACCGGTCTTTGGGTCGGCGTCCAGCGCACGCTGCATCGTCACCGGGTCGGGCAGCGTACGGATATCGACCGCTCGATCCTTGGCCTTTCGGCGAACCTTCCGATTCTTCGCCCCTCGAGGCGCCGGCGGCCAAGGGTCTCGTTCGAGATGGCCCAGATCTACGGCACGCTGATACATGCGCGTGCCGACTTCCGATACCGGGAAGCGGTGGTCTGAGCAAGAACCCTGCCGGTCACGCTCAGGCCAGCCTCTCGGCTGCAACCGGATCCGCCGAAGACGGTTGGACGATGTCAGCGGTGACCTTAGTGAATCCCTCGCCGAACTCCGATCGAGCATCGAGGATGGGCAGGCGGCAACACAGTGACCACTTACCGGGCCCTCGACGTCAAAGCATGAGCCAGAACAGCACACCAGAATAATAAAGGTGCCACCGAGACCCCCGAGATTAGTGAGACCAAACGGGCAGTGATCGGAGGGACCGGCGAGCGCATCGGCGCCGCCGGCCCCCAGAAATCACAAAAGAACCTTATTCCTAATCCTCAAACTCGTCACCCCTCGGGCCCGTCAGGAAGAACAAGTTCCCCATCAGGTGGTGTCGCGCTAGTACCAACACACGAGTTCTTTAGTCTGAACTGCCCGTTTTTGGCCTCCGCGGCGCACCATGGAAACTGATCATAGTTCCAATAGAGAGGCAGGATCTCGTAGTTGCAAACGAAATCGCCACACGACCCTGCTTCCTTTTCGAATACTTCTGGAGCCTGGCCGTCTTCCATGTAGAAGAAGTGGTCGCATCCAACATCGTCAAACACGCCTGCTCCCAGGATGGCTACGTGCTCTTCGTCTTCTGTCGTACAAACGACCGAATTATCTCTGTGTATGTTTGCGGCTGGCTGCCGTTCTAACTTGTCTTCGGCGCCAGCTGCGAAAGATGTTGCCATCCAGGCAAGGCTCAACCCTAAAACGCCCATAAAACCTGCGATAATCTTAAACGTCGCCGACCGGCCCTCCGGCTCATCTTTCACGTTCCTGCCATCCTCAAAACTTGGGTTCTTCGAATATTTCATCGTTCTCCTCTAAGACGGCAAACACCGGCTGAAGGTCAACCAGGGATGCCACCCATTAGTCGACACCTGACACGAACATGACTGCCCAACAACAGAAATCTCACTCCAGAACAGAAAATGCATCGCTTAGGGTTTCTGAACTGTCACAGATACCGACCGGCCCAACCCAACAGATCCTTCAATGCCGCCCACTGGAGTCTCACGGAAAGGCTCCCCAAACTTGCGGTGATCAGCCAGCGCTGCGGAGGCGACCTCCGCTCAAGTCACGGGCCACCCAAACCAACGTTGTCGCTCGGAGGCGAAACCTCGCTTCGGGTTCTTTCAACCGGTTCATTCTGTCGGCCTGTCACCGATTGGGATTCTCGATGACGCAAAGGTACCCAACGAAACAACACACCGGAGTCCTGCAACATGTTCACCATCGATCGACGAAACCGCGGTTGCTACGCGATCTTCAGCGTGGTGCTCACCCTCGTGGCAGCGGGCTGCGGTTCGGCCGGCACCGAACAAGTCGACTCCCGGACGACAGCTGGAAACGCGGCATCGACCACCACGACAGCCAAGGCAGCCGAGACGCTGCCGACCGAGCCCTCCACCGCCACCACCGCAGCGCCACCGACATCATCCACGACCACTGCTGGTACGGCCATGCCACCCTCGACGGAAGCGGACGAACCTACGATCTCCGTCATGCTTATGTGCGTTAACGGCAACACGGTGACCGTCGAGGTCCAAGGCACCGATGAAGGCCAGATCGACGACCAGCTCAACTCGATCGAATCCTGCGAAAATGACGACGGGTCAACGTCGGCCACCTTCAACGGATGCCAAAACACTCGCACCGTCACCATCGACGCCAACGACGGCGAGTTCCCGGATTTCGACACCATCGACTACTGCGAGAACGACGGTGAAGGCTAGGCGACCCGCTTGGAGGTTCTCGTCACCACCCTCTGTCGGCCGTCCATGGTCTTGGCCACCCGGGGTTAACGATCGAAGTGTTGGTAGTCCCGGATGGACCGAAACGTGCCACCGGTGACAGCTCGACAGTTGAACGCACTGGTGTTGTTCGTCAGCATCGACACGTTGTCGTCCCCTCTGTACTCGTCGATGGGTTGTGGGTCAACCGGGGCGGTGCCGGTTCGGGTCTTGTGCTCGGGCGACTCAACGAAGAAGACTCAACGCCACCAGCCAGGAAACCCCAAGGGTGTAACAGACCTACCGAAACACTGTCACCCAGGAACCGGAACCCGTCCCAAAAGTGTCACCCACCTACCGGAGCCGACCTGTCAAGCATGAACCGGAACAACACAGCCATCGGTCGTGACTGTCGGTACGGAACAGTACGAGACGGCACGGTCCGCCCGCCAAATTCAACCGCTCGTCGAGCGGATTCCGCAGTGCCCCCGGTGGGATTCGAACCCACGACCAATGGATTAAAAGTCCACTGCGCTAACCAGGCTGCGCCACAGGGGCGAAGACGATCGTAGCGGCGACAGAGCCCGACGGCGGTGTGATATTGCCTGTGATGCGTAGAACGGCGTTGCTGCTGCCAACATAGGGGGTGGTGATGCCCGATTTTGCCCCCCTTTTCTACTTCCGCCGCCTCAGAGCGATCGCCGGAGTAGCCGCGATCGCCGCGATGGCTGCGTGCGGAGAGTTAACGCCGCCCGAGGCGTACTCGCCGACGACATCCACCACCGCCACCGACGGGACCGATATCCAGATCGACTCGCAGGTGGCCGAACGCTCGGGGGTGGACGGGACGGTCGACGCGTTCGTGCCTACGCCCGACCCCGGTTACGTGCCAACCCTGCTGGTCAGTGGCGACCCCACAATCGTGAGCGCCGAAGCTGACCAGTCGTCCATTCTGGTTACCTCTCTCGGCGACGTGCGAGTCTCGCGGGCCGTCGATGATCTCAACGGTGGCCTGGTGATACAGGAAGTGGCCGGGTCGATCGTCTATCTACCGGCCCAGGGCCAACCCGAGCTGTTGGACGATAGTGGAGGACGGCTGCTGGACGTCGGCCATTGGGACGGTTCGCCGCGGGCCTTCGTCGAGGTCGACGGGCAGGTGGAGTGGATCCGTCTCGCCTCGACCGGCGGAGACACCGAACGGGAACGCACCGTTCATTTCCCACTCGCCGAGGGGGAGGAGATCGTGTCTTTTGCCGCGAGCCGGGATCTTCAAGCCGTCATCGTCCGAAACGACGAATGCGGAGAACTCCGGTTCTACGGCGCCGCCGGTGAGCAGCTCGACCTTCAGGGGCCCGATGAGCCGGAATGTACATTCCCCGGTCGGCCGGCCTTCGGCGCCGTCGCCCTGAGCCCTGACGGTGACGCGGTGGTCTACACCAACGTCTTGTACCGAGGTGACGGAACCGAAGCGGCAACCGAGTTGGTGTCTCAGGAGTTGATCGGGGAGTCGACCGGATTCGTCACCGGTGAGATCGGGGAGGACCTCGACTCGATCATCTCCCTCTCCTATGACGGCGACCGCGTTGCCTACGTCAAAGAGTCTGGCGACGACGTCACCGTCACCTTGCAAGACCTGGTCGACCGTCAAGACGTTCCCGTCGACTTGTTGGGTTCGGAGCAGGTGTACTCGGTGTCGTTCGCTCGACTACCGATAGCGCCCGTCGAGTAGCGGGTACGCTACAGGGGTGTTCCCGTCAACTCCCGGACCGAGACCGCCGAAACCTGCGTACGAGGCAGAGGCGACGGTACCGCACACCGCAAACGGCGACGATACGACCGATCGGCCCGAGGGTGCCGTCCCCGAGCCCGACGAGACGCCTGGGTTGCCGGACCGCGATGCGGCCGAAAGGCCGGGTGACGATGCGGCCGAGAGGCCGGGTGACGATGCGGCCGAGAGGCCGGGTGACGATGCGGCCGAGAGGCCGGGTGACGATGCGGCGGAGTCGCCCGAAGGCCATGCCGAGCCGGCCGACGAAGACGATGCCGATGGGTCGGACGATGAGGCCGGCGTCGAGCCTGACCAACCGGCTGTCGAGCCGCTACCGACGATGATCAAACTGCGTGCATTGGGTGAAGAACTCGATGAGATCGACGCCATACTCGTTCGCCTCGACGAGGATCCTGTCGTCACCGACTGACTAGGTGTCTGACATTGCTGAGCCCTCGCAGGCCTGGGCTTACACCCCATCCTTTGCGATCAGGTACCCCCGGGCTCGTTCGGTCTTTGGGTAGCGATCGACCAACGCCCAAAACGCCGCCCCATGATCCGCTTCAACCAAGTGGGCAAGTTCGTGAACGATCACGTAGTCGACAACCCAGCGAGGGAATCCGGCCATCCGATCCGACAGCCTGATGGTTTTGCGGGACGGGGTGCACGATCCCCACTGGCGATGCTGGTTGGTGACCCACCGGATCGATGTCGGTCTCGGCAGCTCGTATTTCGCGGCGAGCTCGGCCGCTCTTTTCTCAAGGTCGACGACCGCGGCCCGCCTCGATCGCTCGAAGCGGGATACGAAGTGGTCTACCAGTTTCCGTTCCTCGTCTCGACTGACCGTGGCCGGGATCCGGACCGTGAGCGTTTCTTCAACCAGTTGCGCTTCAGCCGTCTTTCGACGCCGCCCACTGCGAACAACCTCGATTGACATCGGAGGCAGCTCAGGCGGCACCGTCGCCCGGTCTCCGGCACGTGGCCGAGACGCGGACTCGGCGAACGTCATACCCGGTTGCTCTCCCCGCCAGTGCTCATGTCTTCAGGAATGAGTTGCAACTTCTCGCCGCCGACAAGGCTTCCCGCTCGGCCGTTTACGACGCGGCCATGGAGGTTTGGGACCCTGCCCTCATTCACTTGAAGCTGCTGTTCGAGAGCGATGATGACCCCGCCGTGGCACACCGCCAGGAGGGTAGCGCCGCCATATTTCTCGGCGATGGAGTCGAAGGCGTCCATGACCCGAGGGAACAATTCGGTATCCGGCTCCCACCCCTCGGGCCGTCTGTCACTCTCGACCCAGTCCGGCCACCGCTCGTCTATTTCGGCCCTGGTCAGGCCAGACCACAGTCCGGCTGATCGCTCGCGAAGGTTCTCGAACACGTCGACCGGCCCGACGCCGACGTGGTCGCCGATAGTTTGGGCCGTCTCCAGCGCTCGAATCTGAGGCGAAGACACGATGGCATCGATGGTGCCAACCGACCGTGCGGCGGCCGAGGCCTGGGCCCGGCCCAACTCGGATAGCGGCGGGTCGGCTTGCCCCTGCCACCGCCGCTCCTCGTTCCAAGTCGATTGGCCGTGGCGGACGACGAGGATCTCCGAGGCCGGTGAATCCGGCTGATCGCTGCTCAAACTCACCCGCGTCAGACTACCGGCTCTCTCCCTCTGGTAGCTCGATTGGCGCCGCCTCACCGACCAGCAAGAAAGTCCAAAGCTGAACGGCCAGCGAGATGTCCCGACATGCCGTGGACCCCGCCGCCAGGCGACGTACTGGCCGAGCCGATGAAGTACTCGGCGACGGCGGTTCGGTACGGATCGAGTCGAATGGCCGGACGGAAGATCGAGCGATGGTTCGCGTTGCTTCCACCGCCAACATCTCCGCCGACCAGATTGGCGTTTCCCCGCTCCAAGTATGTGGTTAGCGACAGGTGACGTTCGACGATTGTCCCGGTGAATCCAGGGGCGAACCGCTCGATCTGGTGCTCGATCGTGGCGCCGACGTCGGTCGTCGAACCGTTCGGGACATGACAGTAGGCCCACACGGTGTGGCGCCCGTCGGGGGCCCGAGTTCGGTCGAACAACGTGTGCTGGGCCAAAAGCACAAACGGCCGACGGGCATGGCGACCTGAGGCCACCGTGGCCTCAGCCTCGGCGATCTCATCGAACGTTCCCCCAAGATGGACGGTGCCGGCCTTGAGGACATCCTCGTTCGACCAGGGAATAGGGCGATCGGTGACAAAATCGACCTTGCACACCCCGGGGCCGTAGGCGAACCGCTCAAGCCTCCGCCTGGCGCGTTTCGGGAACCGGTCGCCATCGATCTCGGCTAGCTGCCGGGGCGTGAGAGCGAAAATGATGGCGTTCGCCGCCGGCATATCAGCATTGGAACGGACCCGATGACCGGTCACGATCTCGCCACCAAGTTCGGTGAGCACCTCGCCGAGCACCCGGGTGATCTCACCGGCCCCGCCCTCGGGGAACGGCCAGCCAACGGCATGGCCCGCCGCCCCGAGAAGAAAGCCGAAACCGGCGGTGAACGGTTTGTTCAGCGGCAGCACGCTATGGGCCGCGTTCCCAGCGAACAGGGCCTTCGCCTCGGTGCCGTCGAACCGTTTGGCGGCCATGGTCGCCGGAGCCGCCAGCTGCGTGGCCAGGCGAGCGAGGGCGGCCGGTCGGGTAAGCCCCCGAATCGCTGGTTGCATCGTAATCTCGACCAGCTCGTCGAACCGTTGAACGAGCGGTCCGATGATCGACCGGTAGGTTTTGGCGTCGGCACCGAGCCCGGCCGCCGTCTTGGCCAGATCTCTCCACGCCAACACCGCCTTCCCGCCGTCTAACGGGTGGGCAACCGGGGCCGGAGGGTCGATCCATCGCAGGCCGTGGTCGGCCCATGAAATGGTGGCAAAAAACGGCGAGGCCACCGTCAACGGATGGATGGCCGACCCCACGTCGTGGATGCACCCTGGAGACAGCTCAGCGGAACGACAGGCCCCTCCGATCTCGTCGTTCGCTTCTAGCACGACGACCGATCGACCGGCTCGGGCGACCGTAATGGCCGCGGCCAGACCGTTGGGCCCGGAGCCGACAACGACCACATCGGCCTGGCGGTTCACCGCGCTCATCGAAGTATGTTCGCAATTGCGATAGTGGGATCGTTCACCGTCATGGCACAATAGACGCCGTGGCTACGCTCAGGTTGTTCGCCCAGGCGAGGGAGTCGGCGGGCACGTCGAGCGTAGAGCTCGGCGGCGATACGGTGGGTGATGTCCTCGACGAGGCAGTTTCTCAATTTGGGGGCCAGTTCTCAGCGGTTTTGGACGGCAGTAAGGTCTGGCTCAACGGTTCCCCGGCCGAGCGTTCGATGCCGGTCGACGGCGGCGACGAGGTGGCCATACTTCCACCCGTATCGGGCGGATGAGCCACCCCCGAGCGATGGCTGCCGGCGCCTCTCCCGATAGACGAGCGAAGCGGCATTCAAAGACGCGCCAGCGCGCCCAGGCCAGGGAAGCCCGGTGGCAGAGTCATCGGTTCGCCGTCCCATACCCGACCGACGGCCCCAAGATCACCTTTGGGATCCTGTGGTTCTTGCTCGTTCTCGGTGGAGCGCTCCTCGGGACATATTTTTCTGATCCGGCGGTGTCGGCCGTCGGTGTGGCCGGCGTGGCCGCCCCGATCGCCGGACTTGCCGGCCTACAAACCGGCAACGCCTGGTTTCCGAACCTGAGCGCCACCCGAGCGTGGACTGCCACCGCGGCATACGTGACGGGAATCGCAGGGTTCATCGGGCCGTGGGGTGTCCCGATAGGCGCAGTTCTCGGGTTGGTCATCGTCGCTCTGTACGTGTTGCTCTTCCGCGGCCACCGTCGCCCACCGTCGCAGCTCTTCGACGTGCTCGTCCGGTCGGCTCTGCCGATCGGGATCGCCGTCGCTTCGATGGCGGCCCTCGGACAGGTAGGAATCGGAGCGCAGGTCAGCCTTATCCTGCTGGTCAGCGCCTACGAGGCCGGCGATTTCCTCGTCGGATCGGGTTCAGCAAACGCCTTCGAAGGGCCACTCGCCGGGCTCGTCGCCCTCGGGGCCATGGCCTTTCTTCTGTTCTTGATCCAGCCGGCCCCGTTCGACACGTCGACCATTCTGACCTTTGCCGTGCTCGCAGCCATCTGCTGCCCGCTGGGCCAGGTCGTCGCCTCCGGCCTGTTGCCCCGTGGGAACGCGTGGGCACCGGCACTACGCAGGCTTGACTCCTACCTGTTGGTGGCCCCGGTCTGGTTGCTGCTGCTTCTCCAGATGGGCATGTAGCTTTACCTATCCCTTCGGCGGCATGGACGCGAGCGGTACCCTGTTGGCCGTGCACGCCGATCTGCAACGCTTCCTGTCAGATGATCTCGTCACCGAGCCAACCGCCGAGGCAATCGAAGCGCTTCGCGGCGTCCGGGTGGACCTCAGCCAAGCGGAGGGCGATGTCTCGCTCGTCCGTCGTGTCGTTCAAGGGCGGCTCGACATCGTCGGCCACGAGGTCGAACGGCGCCGCGGGGGAGCTCCTGAGCAGCCGACGGGCGAAGCGACACCGCCGGAGAACGCCGCCTTGTTATTCAGCATGCCGGAGATATTGAGCGACGACGTTGGCGGGTCTCGCCGCCCGGTGGCGGTGCTGGAACCCGGCCCCATCGCGTTGTCGTTGGTCGACGAACTCGACGGCATCGTCTCCCCGGCCCAGCTCTCGGGGATACAAGCTCTGGCCGGGCTGGAACTCTCCGACCTCCTCGAAGGGCTTCGGTCCTTTGAAGTAGAGCTTTCGGGGATTCGCCGACAACTCCACGACCGAATCGATGCCATCCAGGATGAGATCGCCCGCCGGTACCGAGATGGCGAAGCATCGGTTGACGCCTTGTTGCACTGACCATGTGGCCGGCTGGGCCGCGTTGATGTGGCACCATCGAGCCCGTCAAGTACCGTCGACAACATGGCCCAGCGGAGCAACCCTTCCCCTACCGGTGCTCAGCCCGCCACCGATTCGGGCGAAAACGCCGGCATCGCCGATGATTCCGAGCCGCTGGAACCGGTCGACGTCGGCGCATTCATTCGTGAACAGCGCCACCTTGCCGAGTTGTCGCTACGGCGACTGGCCGAACTGGCCGGCGTCTCGAATCCGTACCTCAGCCAGATCGAGCGGGGATTGCGGAAACCCTCGGCCGAGATTTTGCTTCAGCTAGCGAAGGCCCTACAAGTCTCGGCGGAAACGATGTACGTTCGGGCCGGGATCCTCGATCAAGAGATCGAGGTCGACACATCGAGCCTCGAGTCTGCCATCCGGCGAGCGTCGGATCTGACCGAAGAACAGCGGAAAGCGTTGCTCGGTGTGTACCGCTCGTTCGTCGCCGCCAACCTGGCCGCTCGCTGAGCGAACCGCCGCGATGGGTCAAAACGGGGTCGACATCCTAGAATTGAGCAAGTGATTCGGAAGGCCGCCATCCTGTCGCTGCACACCTCGCCTCTGGCGCAGCCTGGCACCGGTGATGGCGGTGGAATGAACGTGTACGTAAGGGAACTCGTTTCGGCGCTGGCCCAGGCTGGCGTCGACTGCCAGGTGTACGTTCGGCGCTGGTCCGAAGACCAACCGGAGCGGGTAACCGTCGAGCCTGGGTTTGAGGTAGTACATGTCCCCGCGGGCCCGATCTCGGCAACAAAAGAACAGTTGGCGGCCCACGTCGACGAGTACGCCGATTGGGTCGCCGTCGATCTCAAGACATTCGAGCCAGACGTCATCCACGCCAACTATTGGCTTTCCGGCGTGGCGGGGCGGCTACTCAAACAACAGTTCGATCTTCCGCTGCTCACGACCTTCCATACCCTGGCCCGGGTCAAGGCCGAATCCGGCGACCGTGAGCCTGAATCTCGGGCACGAGCGGAGGCCGAGGTCATGGCTTGCGCCGACGTCGTGTTGGCGAACGCAACGGCCGAAGCCGACCAGCTGGTGCAGTACTACGACACCGATCGGTCGCGTATCGAGATCGTGCCGCCCGGTGTCGATCACGCCCTGTTCTCGCCAGGCAACCAGGCCGGGGCTCGGTGGGCCCTGCAAACCGACGACCGGCCGTTACTGCTGTTCGTCGGTCGGATTCAGCCGCTAAAGGGGGTTGACGTCGCAGTAGAGGCATTGGCCAGGATCGAGCGGGAAGACGCCCGGTTGTGGATCGTCGGTGGGTCGAGCGGCCGTGAGGGGGGAGCGGAGGTGGAACGTCTCCGAAGCTTGATCGCCGACCGCAAGTTGGCCGAACGGGTTCGGTTTATTCCGGCCCAGCCCCACCATGTGCTGTCGACGTACTATCGGGCGGCCGACGTCTGCCTCGTGCCGAGCCGATCTGAGTCGTTCGGACTCGTTGCCCTCGAAGCGGCTGCGTGTGGGATTCCGACGGTGGCTTCGGCCGTCGGAGGGTTACGTACGTTGGTCGATCACGGACATTCCGGGTACCTGGTAGAAGGTCGCGACCCAGCCGACTACGCGTCATGGGTCGACGCCATCCTCGGTGATCCCGTCTTGGCCAGGCGGCTCGCGGTCTCGGCCGCCGCTCGTGCTCGGACCTACACGTGGTCGTCGTCAGCGGTACGGCTTCGTCGTCTCTATGAGGACTTGACCACCCGTACCTTGGCGCCGTGTGAATGAGCTCTTCGACGCCGGCGACCCTCGAAGAGCTCGGTGCGCTCACCGACTCGATCGACCGTTGGTTGGCCGAGCAGCGCACAGACAATCCGGCCGTCGCCGCCGTCGAACGTGATCCCGGAGACGTCCGCCGCTGGTTCGTTCGCATCGTGGGCGAGGCGAAGGACGCATACACCATTCGGTTCCACCTCCGACAGCGCACCCTCCACTATGAGACGTTCTTCATGCCCGCCCCGGCAGAGAATGTGGCTGAGCTGTATGCACACCTGCTCCGTCGAAACCTCGGTCTCTACGGCGCGTCTTTCGCTCTCGGCGAGGAGGACGGGATTTACCTCACCGGCCACCTGGATCGCTCCCTGGTGGTGCCGGACGAACTCGATCGAGTGCTCGGCTCGATCTACGCCTGGGTTGAGCAGTATTTCCAACCAGCGCTACGCATCGGATTCGCTAGCCGGTTCACTTCGCACGTGATGCCGCCTCGCGAGAACGACTCCACTTCGGGGTAGCGGCGCTACCTCCGGCGAACTGCTCAGAACACGATGGCCCGAGCCCGGCGGGCCAGCAGGAACTGAATGAGGCGGAGTGCAAGATCGATCGCTACGGCCATCGCCGCGCCGGTCAGTAGCCATACGACCATCTGCGGTGTATCCAGCCGGTTCCGAGCGGCGGCCAAGGCGGCGCCCACGCCCGTCTCGGTGGCGAACAACTCGGCAGCGAGCACCAGTGGCCAGCCGACCAGTAGCCCGGTCCGAATGGCGACCACCGTACGTTCGCCGAGGTTGAAGGCCAGGCGGCGCCGATGATCATCGGTGGCTGAGGTCATCGACCAGGCGATGACCCCGAACATGCCGAGAGCAGCCGGCAGCCACCCGGCTGGATCGCCGAGACCAAACCACAAGACGACGAACGGGATGATCAACACCGGGGTGACGACCCGAAACAGTCCGACAAGAGGGCGAAGGAGATTCCTGAGCAGTGGGACACGACCGTTGAGCCAGCCGAACAAAAGCCCAGCCGAGATTCCCGCCGCCGACGCCGTGCCGAGGCGGAGGAGGGTCGTGCCGACCTGTTCCCAGTATCCGTTCTCCGAAACGGCGTCCCGCCAGGCGTTGATGGTCGAGCTGAGCGATGGCCAATTGGCTTCGTCGACCACTGGGTCCGAGCCCGATGTCAGAAAGATCCAGGCTGCGATTGTGGCGGCGATGGCCAACGCTGGGCCGAGCAGGCCGGTGGCGATACCGACCGTGCGACTCGATTGGTGGCCGGTCTGTTCGCTCTCTCGTTCGTCGAGGATCGCCGGCGCCGCCCGTAGGTCGGGCGTCGGGCTGACCAGGGTGGCGTCGACCGGGACGGTGGCCATCATCGGTGCCGTCGCCTCATCGGCGTCCTGGGAGGGAAAGGAATCCCCGGGGATGGTCGCCACCATGGGCGCGGTCGGTTCATCGACTACCGGTGAACGGTAGGGATCTTCGGCATCGGCCGGCTGGTCGGCCGGCTGATCGGCCGGCTGATCGGTCATCTGATCGGATGGTGGAGTCTCCGACTCGCCAACCCGTTGAGCATCGATGCGGGGACCGTCGGCCGGATCCTCGTCGTAGAAGACAGGCGCAAACTGGCTGGTGGGCATTCCTGCGTCGTCGTCGTACAGCACCGCTCGTCCGTCGTTCACTGGATCGATGTCGGCGTCTTTGAATTGCAGGGCCGGACGGTCGTCGAACGTGTGGTCGACGGCCGACCCATGGGGATAGGTGATCGTCTCGTCACCGTCGACGGCCGAAGCGAACTCATCCGGGGCGGTTGCTTCGGCATCCGGCGGGGCATCCGGCATCTGCGGTGGGCTTGGAGGAATCGGCGCTGATGTCACCGTCGGATCGTCGAGCTGATCGCCTGCCGAGGGACTGTCCCACCGGGCCTCTTCGTCGACGGTGTACTCAGTCGTCATGCCATCGACGGCCGGTGGCGCTTCGGGCCGTGTGGCGAGGATCCGTCGGGATTCGTCGGGCACCGGAGCGACAGGAGGCGCTACGTTTCGTGTCGGGTCGTCGAGGTAGATCGCTTGCTCGTCGTGTGGTGCTTCGATCAGGTCGGCCACGATGGTTGGATCGATCGTCGACGTCGCATCGATATCCGGACCGGACGCATCGGCCCCGATCTTTGGGTCATAGGCATCGAACTCGTCGGCCGTCGTCTGGTGCTCGACTCCGTCTCGGGACGCTGCCGGCTCTGCCACGCTCGAAGGCGAAGTGCCGTGGTCGGAGCGGTCCTGTTGCGACCAGGTGATGCCTAGGCGCTGCTTGATGGCCTCGACGGTTTCCATCGCCGATTCCTTTGCTCGGGCCGACCGCTCGTCTTGGGAACCTTCGTTGTCACCCACCTCAAACCCTTCTTTCATCGCCCCTCGTTTTGTCGCCTTTTGGGGATGGCTCATGTCGTTCATTTCCAGCCCGGTACCGAGCCGCGTTAGGAGACACGTTCATCGTTGCCGATCAACTACCCGATGAGCCTCGGCCGGGACTCGTCGGCCCGAACCGCTCCATGTCGGCTTTCAGATCGAGGGGTACGTTCGATGGTTCCTCATCGGCCACTAGGTGTTCTGGTACTTCCCACATGACTTCGAACTCGATCCCATCTGGATCTTGACAGTACAGACTACGGCTCACCCCATGGTTGTTCTCTCCAACCAGGGCGCCCATGTCGGCCAACCTCTCCTTGGCCGAGGCCAGATCGTCGAGCGATTCCAGTTCCCATGCGATGTGGTAGAGGCCGATAGCCCGTTTCCCGTTGCTGGGCTGTTCGGTACGGAACAGCCCAAGATCGTGATCCGTCGCCGACCGGGGAGAGGTCATAAAGACCGCGTCTTGGCTCGTCGACTTGACCGTAAGACCCAGCGCTTCGTGGTAGAACTCGGCCGAGCGCTGTGGATCGGTCACCCACAACACGGCATGCCGCATTCCGAGCGTAGGAGAGGCCATGGGAACCATCTTACTTGAGCCACGGCCCCAGCTGAACTCGAGCCGGGAACCGCCCGCCGGGGAGCTCGACCTCCCAGTGCCCGTTCCGTACCCAGTCGGCGGTCACCGGTTCGCCCCGAGAGGCCAAACCCATGCCGAGCGCGGCATCCACCGTATGACCCCACATGCCGCTCGTAACGTAGCCGACGGTTTCGCCATCGCGGCGCAGTGGTTCAGCGTGATGCAGGTGATGGGCATCGGCCGACGCCGACCGTTGCTGGTCTTGGACTAACGCAACTTGGACGAGGCGTCGGGTCGCACCTTCGGCCCGTTGCCCCTCGATGGCCGTACGGCCGACGAAGTCGGCGTCTTTGTCCCAGGCCACAGCGAACCCGAGGCCGGCTTCGACCGGCGTGTCGTCCGGTGTGATGTCGTGTCCCCAGTGTCGGTAGCCCTTCTCGATCCGAAGCGAGTTGAGGGCGTGGTAGCCGCAACGGGTCAGTTCACCTTCCGCGGCGGCCGCTAACGCGTCGAGTACCGGGCCGGCGTGCTCGTTCGATACATACAGTTCCCAGCCGAGTTCGCCGACGTAGCTCATCCGATTGGCTATCAGGTCGACCAGGCCATGGGCGGTGGCGCACACCGTCGGGGCGTTGGTGGCGAACGGGAATGCCCCGTCGCTGAGATCGGTGTCGAACAGCGGTTGGAGAAGCGACCTCGACAACGGCCCCATCACCGCAAGGCAGGCCAGGTCGTACGTTAGATCGGTGACCGTGGCCCGCCGTCCGGCGACCGAACGCTGCAGGGCGGTAAGGTCACGGGTATGGGTGGCGGCCCCTCCGATGACCCAGAACTGTTCCTCGCCGAGTCGACTGATCGTCAGGTCGGCTTCGATCCCGCCCTGGTGGTTGAGCCACTGGGTGTACACCGACCGGCCGACCGGTCCGTCTACCCGTCCCGCCGAGAGGTGATCGAGTACGATCGCGGCGTCGGGCCCCGAAACCTCGAACTTGGCGAACGAGGTGAGATCGAATACCCCAACCCGCTCCCGCACCGCTCGATGCTCGATCGCGCTCGCCTCGTGCCAGTATTGGCGGCGCCACGCGTAGTGGTGCTCGGCCTCGACCCCGAGCTCAGGCTTGGCGTAAAACATCGGTCGGTCCCAACCGTTGAGGTCGGCGAAACAGGCGCCGGCACGATCCAGTCGGTCATGGACGGGGGAGCGGATAACACCGCGGGCGGTTTCGAAGGTTCGGTGGGGCCAGTGGTTTGCGTAGAGCAACCCGAGAACCTCGACCGTTCTCGCTCGTAGATAGTCGTCATCGGCTTGCCACGATTCGAATCGACGGATGTCGACGTCGTGGAGGTCGAAGGGTGGCCTACCTTCGGTGATCCAATGGGCGATGGCCATGCCCACCCCACCGGCAGACTGGATTCCGATGGAGTTGAACCCGGCGGCGACGAACAACCGCTCGAGGCTGGGTGCCTCCCCCAAGATGTAGGCGTCGTCTGGGGTGAAGCTTTCCGGCCCATCGAACAGCAAACGAATCCCGACGTCGTGAAGGGCGGGAATGCGATCGAACGCTGGCTCCAACCAGGTCGCCAGGTGCTCGGGGTCGGGATCCAACGTGATGAACGGGCGATCGGCGGGTGGCGGCCCCTCGGCCGGCCACGGTCGGCCCACCGGCTCAAAGAGCCCGACCAACATCGAACCACCGGCCTCCGGTTTCAGGTAGGCCCACCGGTCGGGGTCTCGAAGGATCGGGAGGTCGATGTCTACCCCGTCGACCGGCTCGGTTACTACATAGTGATGTTCGGCTCCCATCAGCGGGACAACCACACCGGCTCGGGCCGCGAGGTGACGGGTCCACATCCCGCAGGCCAGGACCACCGAGTCGGCCTCGATAGTGGTCGTCGTCTCCGAGCCCGCCGGCCTGGCCGTCACACCGACGGCGCGACGGCCACCGGACGATCGCTCGGTCAGCACGTCGGTTACCTCAACACCTTCAAAGATGGTCGCACCACCTGATCGGGCCCCTTTCGTCAGGGCGACCGTTGTGTCAGCCGGCCCGACCACCGCCTCACCCGGCACCAACACCCCACCCAAGAGGTCCGATACGTCACATATCGGCCAGCGTTTGGCGATCTCGTCGGGGCTGATCTCTCTCGCTTCGATTCCGAGGCGTCGAGCCATCGCTGCCGTCCGACGTATCTCTTCCCAACGGGCTGCGGTCGATGCCAGCGAGATAGCGCCCGGATCGCGAAATCCCGTGTTCTGTTCGGTCTCTTCCGAGAGCCGTTGGTACAGCTGGTGGGAGTAGCGGGCTAGCTTGGTCTGGTTTTCCGTCGCCCGAAGTTGTGCCACCAGCCCGGCGGCGTGCCAGGTGGTACCCGAGGTCAACTGGTGTCGTTCCAACACCACGACGTCGGTAACCCCACGAGCGGTCAGGTGGTATGCGATCGAGGCGCCGACAATGCCGCCGCCGACCACGATCACCTCAGCCCTCGATGGCAGGCTATTCATTTGGGCCTCCGGCATTGACCGGTCCGTCGAGGACGACGGCCGGGCGGCGCTCTCCGAGTAACAACACGTCGAGGCTGGTGCCGGGGATGGCTACCGACCGATCGACGTAGGCAAAGGCCAGACTTTGTTCGACGGTAAATCCGTATCCGCCAGAGGTGGTCAGCCCGACCGGACGTTCGCCGTCGAATACGCCCTCGCCCCCGATGCAGTCCGCGGTGTCGCCATCGGGCGTGTCGGCCGGAGTCCACCGCGGCACATCGATGCAGAGGTAGACCAGTTTCCAGTCCGGACCCGAACCGGTAGAGGCCAACAGAGCATCGCGGCCGACGAAGTTGCCCTTCTCCGGTTTGACCCAGCGGCCCACCCCGGCCTGGTACGGCCCTACGTCGTGGGTTAACTCGAACCGGGTCAGGTAGGCCTTTTCCATCCGCAGCGAGTTGAGGGCATGGCTGCCGAAGTCGATGATGCCAAGGTCGGTGCCTTCGGCCATGAGATGGTCATAGACCTCGGGAAGGTCGGTCATCGGAACATGCAGCTCCCAGCTCAAACCGCCGGTAAAGCCAACCCGCATGGCTCGGACCGTCACTCCGCCGATCACGAGTTCTCGTCCGGTCAGGAAGGGGAAACCTTTGTTTGAAACGTCGGCGTCGGTGCAGCGTGACAAAAGGTCTCGGGAGCGTGGGCCGGCGACCAGCAACGTGCCCAACTGGCGGGTCTTGTCGATGATCGTGACGTCGTAGTCGGCGGCGTACTTGGCGAAGTGATCTTGATCTCGTCGATGCCCCAGAGGGCCGGAAACCACGAAGTATCGATCGTTGGAGTCGTCGCTGGTGGGGTCGGGGAGGAGCTTGGTGGCGGTGATCTCGGTTTCGATTCGACCTTGTTCGGTTAGCACATAATTGAGCCCGATACGGCCGGGGGTCTTGGACACCACCCCGGTCGTGAGGTAATCGAGGAACGGGTGGGCGTCTGGGCCGAGCACATCCATTTTGGAGAACGCGCTGAGGTCCAGTATCCCGACCCGTTGCCGGACCCCCCGGCATTCTTCGGCTACCGCCCCATACCAGCCAGGGCGACGCCAGCCGTGGGCATCGGCCAGCGGTCGGTCGCCCGGCACGAACCACTTCGGTTGTTCCCATGCGTATGTCTGGCCGTGCATCGCCCGTTTTGCTCGCAATTTTTCGTGGAGGGATGATGTCCAAATTGGGCGGTGGGCGAGCCGTTCCTCGCCCGGAGGGTGCACCCGGAACATCCACTCGTAGTCCTCAAGCGCTTTTCGGCGGACATGTTCGACGGTCTCCGGTCCGTCGACCCAGGCAAATCGTCGCGGGTCATATGGCCGGAGGTTCAACTCGGTGGTGCCATGGACGATCCATCGAGCCAGTTCGCGTCCGGCGCACGGGCCCCAGGCCAGGCCGATCGATGAGCCCGTGTTCAGCCAAAAGTTTCGTAGACCGGGGGCCGGACCCAGCAGCATGTGGGAGTCGATGGTGTGGGTGATCGCGCCGTGGATAGCCCGTTTGATGCCGGCATCGGAGAGAACCGGGACGCGTTCGAACGCTTCGGTGAGCCACGGGGCGATCTTGTCGTAGTCGGCCGGGAACAATGGATTCTCCGCCTCCCACGGCACCCCATCGTCCCAGATCGACTCAGCCCCTCGATGCTCGTAGATACCGATCAACCCCGCCGTTTGTTCTTGGCGGATGTACCCGGCGACCCGGTTGTCCCGCATCACCGGCATCTCCTGATCGGATGCGGCGAACTCCGGGATTTCTTCGGTCACGAGGTAGTGGTGAAGCACGTTGGCCTGGGGTACGACCAGCCCGGTAAACGCTCCCACTTGGGCGGCGTAGCATCCGGCGGCGTCGACCACATGTTCGCAGGTAACCACCCCGTGCTCGGTCGTTACCTCCCACTCTCCGGTCGGTAGCGGGCTGATGGCCTCGACCCGGTTTCTTCGGCTGATCGTCGCCCCGGCCGCCCGGGCCCCGGCGGCGAAGGCCATGGTCACCCCCGAGGGGTCGACGTGGCCTTCACCTTCGGTCCAGATGGCGGCTTTGGCTTCGGCGAAATCGTAGAAAGGATTGATGGTGGCCGCGTCGGATGGGCCGATCAGTTCGATCGGGTAGCCGACGTATCGACCGACACCGAGTTGGGCCCGGAGGGCGTCTACTTCGAGATCGGTGTAAGCCACCCGTAGCCCACCCGGTTGGTGGAACGAGATGCCTTGTCCGGTTTCGGCTTCCAGCCGTTCGTAGAGCTCGATGGCGTAGTGGTGAAATGCCGCGGTGGTGTAGTCGGCGACCGACCGTGTGATCTGCCCAGCGGCATGCCACGTTGAACCCGAGGTTAGCTCGGCCTTCTCGATGAGGAGGACGTCGGTCCACCCCTCCTTCGTGAGGTGGTATGCCAACGACGTGCCGTGTACCCCGCCGCCTACGATCACAACCCGGGCCCGATCTTGCATGTCTGTTTGCCCTCCGATGATGGCCGAGGGCCGAAGACCCGAGGTTAGAAGCTCTAGCGTAAACGGCTATACCCCTAACGTCGAGGCGTGCTATTTGAGCTGTGGCGGGAACATCATCCCATGGCGACCCGAAATCGACACATCTTCTGTCAGCGTCGTAACAGACCGGTGACGTTGTCATCCGTAGTATCAGCATTCGTGGACATGGTTCGTGAGGGTGCCGCAATCCGTTTGCAGTACGCGCTCGGCAACCGGCGACCTCAGGCCGGCAGTTGGGCGACCTTCGGCGACGTCATCGTCGTGGTGTGCCTCTTGATCGCCGGGCTGCACGTCCTCGTCTGGCGAGCCGACATGTTGCCCCGCATCGGCGTGGCCGGATGGGCACTCTTTTTCGTCGAGGCCTTGACCGTGGTGTGGATGCTCATCACCGCGATGCTGTTGACCGGTCGGACCGGACCGCGACGGGTACCGCCGGCACCGGACCCCGGCGCCACGCTCGACGTGCTCATCCCCGTCGCCGGCGAACCGCTCGACATGGTGGCCGCCACCGTCGCCACTGCGAAAGCGATCCGTTGGCCCCACATGACCATCACGGTGTGTAACGACGGGTGGATGGCCGGCAGCGCCAACTGGCATGACATCGAGCTGCTCTGTCGACGACTTGGGGTTGCCTGCCTCACCAGACGAGGCGGGGCAAAAGGCAAGGCCGGCAATCTGAATCATGCCATGGCCCGCACCACCGCCGACCTCGTCCTCACCGTGGACGCCGATCATCAAGTCGTGCCGGACATCGCGGAAGAACTTCTCGGCTGGTTTCGTCATGGCGACGTCGGCTTCGTCTCCACACCCCAGACGTTCATGGGCGCTGACCGAGACCAGCTGAACCCAACGGAGCCGGTGTTCTACCGAGCCATCCAACCGGCGCGAGATCGCTTCGGCATCGCGTTCTCCACCGGCAACTGCGCGGTGTATCGGCGGACGGCCTTGGACGAGATCGGGGGTTTCTCCGAATGGAGTGTTGTGGAAGATCTCCACACGTCGATCCGGCTCCACGATGCCCGGTGGCAGTCGGTGTACCACCCTCGGCCGGTCTCGGTCGGTGTTGCTCCGAAAACCTCGGCCGAGTACGCCCGCCAGCGCCTCCGGTGGGCTATCGACTCGCTCCGTATCCTTCGCCACGATCCGCCGTGGCGACGCCGCGGTCTCGATCTTCGAGCGAAAATCCACTACACCCATACATTGACGGCCCACGTGGTCGTCATGTTCCAGCTCGGGTTTCTGCTCGGCCCACCAGCCTGGATTCTCGGGCGTCTGAGGTTGTTGAGCGACGGGGACTGGCAACCACAGCTCCTCCATATCGGACCGTGGCTCGCCATGGTGATCATCGCCCTCGTCCGGTGGGCCGGCGTTCGTGGGGCGATCCGAACGTTCCGCCTTGGTGTGGCCTTCCTCCCCGTCGTCTTTCTCGTCGCCGCCTGGCGGACGTGGTGGCCCGAGTCTGGCCGTGGCACCGTGACCGCGAAAACGAATCTGCCACGGGTGAACGGCCTCGTCCTCGGCGGGCTCGTTCTGCCGACGTTCTTGCTGTTCACCATAACCCTGGCGTTGTTCGACAACCGGCCAGGAGGGTCCGATGTGGCGATGGGATGGGCGACGCTGATGCTGTCACTGGCAATCGGTCCGTTGGTAGTCGGCTATCGGAGGTTCTGGCCAGGCCTGATCAAGACCACGGTGATCGCCGCGTCGATCGCCATGACCGCTGGCTCTGTCGCCACCGCTCGCCTCGGGTGGGAGGCGCCAGGGGGCCTCTACGAATCGTTCCAAGTCGACCCGGGATCGGCGACCGCGGTGCTCGAAACCAACGAGTTCGGCGATGTGGTGGTTACCGGACCGGCCGTCGAGGCCGGCACCGACGTGGTGGCCAGCGCCGCGGCCGATCTACAAGGTCGGCCGGGCCCAGACGTCGACGGTGTCACTCGCCGTGTGGTGGCGACCGAAGATATCTACATCGGCTTCACATCCGATTCGTTGCCATACGAACTTGAGGAAGCGGACCGCTGGGCCGCCGACGTCACCGAGCCCCAAATCGTCCATTGGTATCAGCAGTGGGGGTCGGGTGAGAGCCGGTTTCGTGGTGATTGGTTCGCCGCGGTCGACGCAAGCGGTCGGGTCCCGATGGTCTCCTGGGAAGCGTGGGCAAAGCCCGAAGGGTCGTTCCACAAAGCCGAACAGGAATTGGGCAACATGGCCGACGTGGCAGACGGAGACTACGACGAGTACATCGATGAGTGGGCCACGGCCGCCGCCCGATACGGCAGGCCGATCCTGCTTCGCCCGTTCCACGAGATGAATGGATACTGGTACCCCTGGTCGGTCGGGGTCAACGGGAACAGCGAGGAAGACTTCGTCGCCGGATGGCGCCACGTGGTCGATCGGTTCCGAGCGGCCGGTGCCGACAACGTCAGCTTTGTCTGGTCGATCAACACGTTGGCCTCGTTCGAACGGGGCGAGGGAGTCGAGGACATCTACCCCGGAGACGCCTACGTCGACTGGGTCGGCGCCTCGGGGTTCAACTGGGATGACTACGATCCGAGCTGGTCGTCGTGGGTCGAAGCGGACTGGGTCTTCGGCCAAACCTACGAGTTGTTGACCACCTTCGACAAGCCGATTATGTTCGCCGAGGTTGGCACCGGAACCAATAGCGGTGATGGTTCCCAATGGGTGTCCGACGCGATGTCATGGTTCGAAACCCTTCCGGACTTGCGAGCGGTTGTGTGGTTTGACCGAAGCTACGACGGATCGGTCGATTTCCGATTACACCGCGATCAGCAGGAGGCGATCGCCGAAGCGGTGGCCGCAGACGGAAGTAGGTTTGGTCCAACGTTCCGATTTGTCGAGCACCAGGCGGTCGCCGCCGCCAGCGTTACCAACTGACTCGTCGGCAACGATGCGGCAACCGAGCTGCCCGGCCCGTCTGGGCATGGAGCGGTCAGCGATCGAACCGGAACACGGTTCCCGCATCGTTGCCGACGAAGAGCCGCTCGCCATCGACGACGGGAGCCGAGAGCCCGAAGATCTGCTCGCCGGTGATTCGCCAGAGCTCCTCGCCGTCGAGGGCGATGCCGACGAGCTGCTTATCGTGGGTGCCGAAAACGATCTGGTCGCCGAACAACACCGGACTGCCCTTGATCTGGTTGTCGTCGGCGTATCCCTGTCGCCAACTCTCGCCGAGGGTGACCCGATTGACGGCGAACACCTCGCCAAGATCGTTGCCGACCACGATCAGATCGTCGCCGACGAGTAGAGGGTCGGTGCCGACCCCGAGGCTTGTTTCGAACTCGGCCAGGTCGCCGGTCTCCAACTCGATCCGATAGAGCGTGCCGGTCTGCTCGCCGCTGGTGCCGACCCAGATCTCCTGGCCACCGCCGTCGGGCACGTCGAGCACCAGTGGATTGGAGAACCACACGCCGCCGTTGAGGGTGTAGGTCTCAACGACGTCACCGTCGTCGAGGTCGAGGAGATGGATGGCTTGTTCGGTGGTACCGACCGCCGCCACCTGACGGCCCCCGACGGTCGCCACCGCCGGTTTGGCATTGATCATGCCGCCGACGTCGGTTTGCCACAGTGTGTCGCCCGATTCGATGTCGAGGCCGGCGACGGTTCCGTCGCGAGTGCCAACGATGAGCTGGTCCTCGACGACAAGCGCGGCCGCCTCGATTTCGGCCCCGGTATTCACCGACCAGATTTCGGCCCCGTCAGCCAAGTTCAGGGCGTACATCGACCCATCGAGCGCTCCGACGTACACGACGTCGTCGACGATGGTCGGACCGGCGATCACGCCGCCCCCGGCCTGAAACACCCAGCGGACAGCACCGGTTCGAGCGTGAATTCCGTGGACCGTGCTCGTCGTGCGAGCGCCGATTACGACCGTGTTGCCCGAGATTGCCGGTTTCGAGGCCAGCGAACTGGCGGTCTCATATCGCCAGGCTTCGTCGGGGGCCCGGCCCGGTTGGAGAACGAACCAGGCAGCGGTCGCCACGGCGGCAACGATGGCCACGACGCCGAGAATCGGGATCAGGCGCCTCGATAACCCGCCCGATCGACGGTGCGGTGCCGGCGTTCCAACCGGGGCGTCGGCCGGTGGGGTGAAGCTGGTCAGGCCGGGGCGGGCACCGGTTGCCGTTCCCTGCGCTGACTCTGGCTGTGCCTCGTCACCGCCGGCCGGTTCTGAGCGTCCGCCAATGTCGGGCCGGGACCGGTCGGGGAACAATGCGGTGGCGTCCGACGCTGGTGTCCCGTCGGTGGTCGGCGGCATCGGGGTTCGCCGTTCGGGTGAGCTGGTGTCGGCGGAGACGGTTTGATGGGGATCGAAGCCGCTCCCGGTGGCCCGCGGCCCGACCGACCGAATCTGTCGTAGCTGTTGGGCGAATTGATGCGCTGACTGGGGTCGAATATCGGCATCTTTCGACAGAGCTCGGAGGATGAACTCCCTCACTGGTGACGGCAGGAGATGGCCTGGGATCTCAGCATCGTGCTCGATGATGCGAAACATATACGCTTGCTGGCTGTCTTGGCCGTCCACTTCGAACGGTGGGCGGCCGGTGATCAAGGTGAACAGCGTCGAACCCATCGAGTACAGGTCGGATCGCTCATCCCGTTGGTCAACCCCCCTCCGGAAGGTCTCCGGGGGGCAGTGGGCAAGGGTGTACGCCACTTGGGTGGCGGTCGACTCGCGAATGGCGGCGATCCCGAAGTCGGTCAGCTTAGATACGCCGTCGGCCACCAGGATATTGCCCGGTTTGATGTCGCGATGTAGGACACCCTGGTCGTGGGCGAATTGGAGCGCATCGGTGGCGGGGATGAGGTGTTCGATCGCTTCGGTCCACGACAGCCGTCCACGGGCATCGAGGAGGTCATCGAGCGAGCCGCCCTCGACATACTCCATGACGAGGTACGGGGCGCCGGTGCGGGTGTAGCCCGCCCGAAAGGGGGTAATGACGTTCGGATGCGATGAGAGCTGTCCCATGATGGCTCGCTCACGGTCGAACCGTCGACGGCCGGCTTCGTCGAGGCTGTGCAGGAGCTTGACGGCCACGCGGCGTTGGAACCCGACATCCCACGCTGAGTAGACGGTGCTGAATCCACCGGTGCCGATGACCTCGAAATCGTTGAGTTCATCGATGCCGAGATCGGCTCCGTCGGTCATTCTTCCCTCTCACCTATCCAACATTCCGCCATCTCAACATAGTGGGCCGACCGCCGTCACCAGAATGTTGCATCACCGGTTCTGTCGGTTCGAGGATCATTCGCCCACCAAAAACGAATCCAGCGCCGGCGATAGGGCACCGGCGCTGGAGTTTCCAGTTGGAGTCTTGGATTCGGAATGGTGGTGGGGGCCTACTCCACCTCGTCGCAGGGGACCTGGTTGTTGGTCAAAAAGACGGCACCGAAGGTCAGCGAGCCCGCATCGTCGTCGAGCGTCCACACCTCCTGCTGTGAGCTTGGGTCACCGCCGGCCGGGGTTCGGGTGACATCCACCACCATCTCGTTCGACGTGGTGAATCGACCGGTCGCTTTTCCTTCGACAGCAGGGGAATCGTCGACGGCGGCGCTCGATGTTGCGGCGGTCACCGTGCCATCGTCGGCGACGACAAGCGTGATCTGATCGTCGCCCGGATGATCCTCCTGGTTGGCGAAACAATACGTTCCAGCGTCCAACGCCGGTTGTGGAGCTCCCGGCTGGGCAGGGTCGATCGGATTGGTGGCCAACACGTCGTCGAGTGCCGCGAGTTGTTCGGACACTTCGTCGCATTCCACCCGGTCGGCCAGCACGTCCTCGGCGAGGCCCAGAGAGTCGTCGCTCATCGACCAGAGTTGGGTTTCGACATCGCCGTCCCCACCGATTGTCCGCTCCACAAGTTCCATCGTGGTGCCGTCATCGCCGAGGGTCCCGTCGCCGACGGTGACCACAGGATCGCCTTCCCCCGGAAGGTAGGTTGCGGTGAGAACAGAGTTGTCCCCGAAAACATCGACACGGACGATGAGCTCGGTGGATGGCACCGTGCCTTGGAAGCAAATACTGCCAGGCTCTAGTGCCGCCGCCTCGTCGTCAGCGGCATCGTCTCCATCGCCTGTCCCCGTCTCGTCACCGGTGACCTCGTCGTCGGTGAGTGGATCGGTTGTCTCTACGTCTCCGGTCGGGGCGTTGCCGGTCGGGGCGTCGCCGTTGGCGGTATCGGTCTCGAGGTTTGCTGGGTCATCTCCGGCCAGGGCCGAGATACCGGCAACGCTGGCCACCACGAGCAGGATTGCCGCCGCCGCGGCCAGGATGTACTGGCGAGAGGAGCGCTGGTTGAATGCGTCGTTCATGCCCGTCAGACGAACGACTGGTTTGGCTGTATCCGGATTTTCCTCGACCTCGGCCAATGCCGCATCGATTCGTTCCCAATAGCCAGGCCCTGGTGCCGGCACGGCGTCGCCGAGTTGTCGACCGAGCTGCCGTTCGTCGCTGCGATCGGTCATATCCGGTCTCCTTCGGTCTCCCAGCGCCGAAGCTTGCGGCGGCCGCGCCCGGCCTTCGACGCAACCGTGCCGCGCCGCAAGCCGGTGATTTCTGCCGTCTCATCGAAGCTGTACCCGAGCCACGAGGTAAGCATCATCACCGCTCGTTGTTCTGGATCGAGAGTTCCGAGAGCGTGCGTGAGTTCCATGCGATTAGACACCTCATCATGAGGGGATGGGCCGGTTGGGAGACGGACGACGTCGGCCCCGCCCTCCCCGTCGATCGGGTCATGGCGACGCCGGGACTCGTACCGGATGTGATCGATGGCGGCCCGATAGCAGATCGAATGAAGCCATGTCTTCATCGTCGACCGGCCGTCGAAGGAGCTGATGGCTCGGAACGCTCGCTCGTAGGCGGCCTGCATCACGTCGTCGGTGATGTGTGACGAGCGGACGACGGACCAGACGACGCCCCGCAAGTCGTTGTCGTACCGGCGGATGAGGAGACCAAACGCTGCGGCCTCGCCGCCCCGGGCCCGTCGTTCGAGGTCGAGGGTCTCGTCGCTCATTTCGAGCACCGCGACAGGAGGAGAACCAGCCATCGACCCTTGGACGTGCGACCGGTCATGTCGTATCCCCAACGGTCGATTTTTCTTCCGTCTGGTGCTTCCGATCTGGGCCGATCGAACACACTGCCAATGCGCCCGGAATTTCCCATGGCACATCGACGACGATGGCTCCGGCCTCTACCAGCGCCGCCTTTTTCGAGCTGTGGGTGCCGGTCGTGCCCTCGATGATGGCACCAGCATGACCCATGCGGGTTCCGACGGGAGCGGCAGCGCCGGCGATGAACGATACAACCGGCTTCGAACAAGCGGCCACCGCCATCGCCGCGTCTTCCTCCTTCCGACCACCTATCTCGCCGATGATGACGATTGCATCGGTGCCGCGGTGGGTGTCGAGGGCGGCCACCGCCTCCAGGGTGGTGGTGCCCGAGACCGGGTCCCCGCCGATGCCGACGAATGCCGACTGCCCATAGCCAGCTCTCGTAAGTTCGAGCGCGGTGAGCGTGCCGAGCGACCCGCTCCGCGACACGACGCCGATTCTGCCCGGCCGAAAGATGCGGTCATCGAACGCTGGCATGAATCCAACGAACGTTTGGCCTGGCGTGACGGTTCCCGCGGTATTCGGTCCGATGATGCGGCATCCGCATTCGTTGGCCATGGCGATCATCGTCATGGTGTCGTGGACGGGGATGAACTCGGTGAGCACGACCACGAGTCGAATCCCGGCCTCTATTGCGTCGCCCACCGCGGCCAGCGCACCGGCCGGTGGGACGAAGAGCACCGAGACATCGATCCTTCCGAGCGTTTCTGCCGCCTCGACGGCCGAGGCAAATACCGGGACGCCGAGGTGTTCGATACCGGGTTTCCGAGGATTGACGCCTCCGATGATCGTCGTCCCGTATGCTTGCATTTGTTCGGTCCAATACGTGCCCTGGGCGCCGGTGATTCCCTGCACGATGACCCGGTGTTCGGTCTCGATGATCACGGGAACGCCCCCGACGATTCGGCCCCTGCGATCGCGGCGGCAACGGCTTCGGCCATCGTGTTATGGGGTTCGAGGTTGAGTCTGTTGCGAACCAACTGGCGGGCCTCGTCCTGTCCGGTTCCGCTGATGCTGAAGTTGATCGGGAGGTTCGGGTGGTCGGACCGTAGCGTCTCCCATCCATCGATCACGCCGGCGGTCATGACGTCGCACCGAGCGAACGCGCCACAGAAGTTGACCAACAGACTGGATACGCCAGGCTGGCTCAGCACGATCTCCAACGCCGGCGCGGCCTTGGTATACGCGTCGCCCCCGATCTCCAAGAAATTGGCTGGGCGTCCACCGGCGGCGACGATGGCGTCCATTGTTGCCATCGTCAAACCGGCACCGTTGGCCAAGACCGCGATGTCGCCCCCGAGTTCGACGAGTCGGAGCCCGATGTCGGCGGCAGCCCGCTCTCGGTCGGTTCCCTCCGATTCGGTTGAGGCCAGCCCTTCGAAGAGGTCGACGTGGCGGAACCGAGCGGCGTCGTCAAGTTCGATTTTGGCGTCGATGGCGATGAGTCGACCGTCGGTGGTCTTTGCCAGGGGGTTGATCTCGATCAACAGGGCGTCGAGTTCGATGAAGGCCGCCAGGAGGGTGGCCGCCGGTTCGTCGTGCACGAGGTGGCCCGGTTCGACGAACTCTCTGGTGATGGAATCGGCCATCGTCTCGACCTCGACACCGCCCCTCGCCGACCGCAGGAGCATCGTCTGGCCACTCGATGGATCGATGGTGACCGCCAGATAGTGTTCGGCCGAAATCTCCTCCGCTTGTTCGACGAGGACCGCGCCAACGGGTTCGTCGCCAATACGCGTTCCGAGCAGCCGATCGGCGGCCTCGCCGGCTTCCCTCGCCGAGTCGACGATGATGATGCCACCTGCGTTGCCCCTTCCCCCGGTTCGCACTTGGGCTTTGACCACTACCCGTTCACCGATCTCGCCGGCCGCGGCGACGGCGTCGGATGGCGACCTGGCGAGTCTGCCCGCCGGGGTCAGCACCCCACGCTCGGCCAACAATGTCTTGGCCTGATGTTCGGTCAGTTTCACCGCTGCCACCCTAGTTCCGTTCCCCCGTCGCATCCTGGCGGACCACCCGGTCCGAGGCTGCTGGGTCCGTAGGGGGAGACCGTTACGTCACGATGGTGCCGGTCGAGTCGGCGTCGACTCGGCGTCGGCCTCGGTCCGTTCCGGTCGGTAGCCGATCGTTGCCCAATGGGCCCCGAAGAGTTCCTCCGCTGTCGGCTGATTCGGTTCGATGGTGTTGACGAGGTGCGTGATGTTCATGAAGTGGTTGATATTGAGATTCTCACTGATCGAATTCCCCGCCCAAGTGCCGCACCCCATACTCAAGGTGAATGGCAATGCGTTGTCGAACGATCCGCCGTTGCCGAAAGTGTGGGCCTGATTGACCAGGACACGAACGACGGGAAGCTCGGCTGCGAGCCGGTCGGCCCTGGCCGGTTCCGCGGTGTGGATGCCAACCGAGTGGCCGATGCCTTGCACCGCCAAGATTCGTCGTGCGAGGTCGAGTGCGTGGTCGAGGTCGGTGGCCCGGTAGATCGAAAGGACGAGTGACAGCTTTTCCGACGTCATCGGTTTGTCCGAACCGGGGTCGGACTCTTCGACCATCACGAAGCGGTCGGTATCGGCTCCGGCGAGGCCGAATGCCTCTCGCAGCACCGGGTAGTCCTTGGCGACGAGGCGCCGATCGAGGACTCCGTCGGGAAACAATCGAGTTCGGATCCGTTGCGCTTCGTCGGGGTTGGCCGTATACCCGCCGGCCCGGTGTAATGCGGCGATGGCATCATCGTAAATGTCGTCGAGAATGATGAGCGCGTTCTCCGACGAACACGAGGTGGCATTGTCGAACGTTTTCGACGTGGTGATCTTGGTCGCTGCGTCTCTCAGGTCGGCGGTCGAATCGATGATGACCGGTACGTTGCCGGCCCCAACGCCGATGGCCGGTGTGCCGCTGCGGTATGCCCGGCCCACGTTGTTCTGAGATCCGGTGGCGACCACGAGGTCGGCCGCGGCCATAAGCGTCTCGGTGCGGCGCCGGTCTACCGGTGTTGGCAGCACCTGTAGGAGGTTTGGTGGTGCGCCGACCCGAGCGAGCTCGTTCCGAGCCAACGTGACCGCCTGGGCGGTGGTGTTCCAACCGCTCGGCGACGGGGCGATGACGATCGCGTTCCTCGCTTTGACCGCCATCATCGCTTTGTTGATCGGGGTGGCTGCCGGGTTCGTCGATGGGGTGATAGCGGCGACGACGCCGACCGGTTTCGCGTACTTGGTCAACCCTTTTTCTGGTTGATGCTCGATGACCCCAACGGTCTTGGTCCGGAGTAGATCCCGCAGGGTGCCCAAGGTCTTCCGCTGATTCTTGACGACTTTGTCGGCCACGTTGCCAAGGCCGGTGTCGTCGACCGCCAGTTTGGCTAGAGCCTTCGCGTTGCTTGGCGAGTACAGCGACCAGGCGATGGCAACCACCGCTCGATCGACATCGGCCTGAGTTGCGGTCGAGAACTCTTCCATGGCGTTCCTGGCCGCATCGATACACGCTTCGATGTCGGTCCGGACGGCTTGGCTTGAGCCTTCGGCCGCAGTCTCGTCCGATCGGTCCATGGGGCCACGCTATACCACCTGTGCGTTGACCGGGAGGGCCTCGTGCGATCTGACGGGAGGGGTTTGTCGCCTCGCTCGGCGGGCGACCCGACGGACCCCGGAGGAAATGATGGTGGGTTCACTTCCGGGGTCCGTCGGTTGGTAGAGCTGGGGACCGGCCCTACCGAGTCCAATGGCACCGACTCGTATCGAGCCATCGGATTGTTGCTGTCAACCTGCTCAGCTGGTGATTACAGAGCGGGGTGTGCGTTGGTGACCAGCATCTCGAACTGCTCGGCAAACCAACTGCCGGCGTGGGGTGCGCCTGGCAATGCGTTGGTTCCGAATGCGCTGTTCGATGTGTTGCTGGCCGTTGGGTCACACATGCCGTCGAATCCCTTTGCTGGGTCATCGGGGTCGACGATCCCGGCTTCGCTCACGCCATCGGACTCGCCCGGAGGCTTGACCCACACGTATGCATCGATGCCTTCTTGGGGCGCTGCCGTTGGGCGTTCGCCGAGGCCGGCTCCATCTTGGTTGCACCAGCCGCCACGGTGGGGACGCCGGTCGATCCGAGACTCATCGACGTAGGTGTCGAGGTCGGTCGATGTACTGACGGCGCTCGGCCGTTCCGATCCGCCCCAACCATTGCGGGAGGTGTCGATCAGCATGCCGATGTCATCGGGCAGTCCGGCTGAGATGAACTGTTGACGGATATCGGTCATGAAGTCGGTTTCGTCGAAGTATGGGTTCCATTCGTAGAACGAGCTGGAGTGAATGGCCATGCCACCGTCACCGAGCACCAGATTGTTGTCTGGCAGGAACTCCTCATCGGTTGGGGTGTACCCAGCGGTGTTTGAAACGAACCCGTCGACGGTGTCGACGCCGGCATCGGGATGCTTGATCGCTTCGGTGATCAGATCGACCGCCGGTCCGAAGTTGCTATCCCAACCGAGCCACCCTGAGTGGCCGAGATCGACGTAGGCGTAGGTATTGGGCAAGGTCCGAAGTTGGCCGAGGGTATAGGCAATCCCATCGACGTACGCTCCGGTACTCGCCGCCTCGGCGCAGTCTGGTGTCTCGAGGTTGGTCACCAGGTTCGGTAGCGAATCCGGCTCGACGATGTTGACGATCCGGAGGTTGGCGTATGCCGGGTCTGCCATGATCGAGATGATCTCGTCGACGTACTCGGTCTTGTATCGCTCAAGCCCGCCTTCGCTGATCCGAAGCTCACCGTTCGATGCGAGGGCGGCGCAGTCACGGTTCGGCAGATCGTAGATGACGACCATGATGGTCATCGGCTCGCCGGCCGCCTGTTCGACTGCATTGTCTAGATGCTGGCGGAGACCGAGACGATCATCGCCTGGGCTGATGGCTGCAATGCGATCGAGCCACACCGCGGTCGGGAACTGTCCAACGGTTCGCATGTCGTCACCGAGTTCGCCGCCGACGGCGTCTGCTGTCTCGTTGACCATCGCTTGCCAATCGGGATTGATGTATCCCGCCGCACCAACGAATGGGTTATCGACCCGGTCCCCAGATTCCGGTGGAGGCGTTGTGTCCGGTGCCGAGGTCGATGTCGATGAGTCCGTGGTCGTGGTCGTGGTGTCCGGGTCTGGGTCCGGGGTTGATGGGTCAGGGGTCGATGGGTCCGGGTCCGGGGTCGATGGGTCCGGGGTTGATGGGTCCGGGTCCGGGGTTGATGGGTCGGGGTCCGGGGTTTCGGCATCGCATGCCCCACCGTTCACGGTGAACGACTCCGGGCTGACGTTGTCGCCGGCGTGACCGAGGGTCAGTGCCGTCTTCACGGTTTCGCCTGCGGCGAGTGAACCGTTCCACGTCTCGTTGAAGAGGTTGACGGTGGCCCCAGTCTGTGTGAAGCGGCCATTCAACACAGTGGTCACTACCTGGCCACTGGGCATGTCGAACTGCACGTCCCACTCATCGATTGCGTCACCGGTGTTGGTGATCTCGACCGTGGCTAAGGAATCATGGGGCATCTGGCCCTCGTTGTCGGTCCAGTCAAGGACCACGTCGTAGACAACGGAGCATGGGCCGGAGTCCGCCGATGTGGCGCTGCTCACTCCAACCACGACGCCGAGGAGGCCAACGATGGCCGCGGCGATGGCCGCGATGATATTTCGACTGCGCGACGGGCGCCTCAGTAACGGGCGTCGCGTCGAGGATGAATCGGGGGTCATTTCGGTCCTCTCATGACAGTTTCTAACTGTTGTTTCTCCAGGCGCAACGTAGTGGAGTGTCATGGTTTCGACAAGGAAAATTGCCCACAAATCCCTATAAATTAGCTGTCAAGGGTTCTCTATGATACTTTTTCATTACAAAAATGAGCCAATCGATTTTCGGTGGCAACACGGCGGGAGCACCCGGACATTAACTACATGAGACCCGATTGACGAGCGGTCAGCAGCGGGGCCGGCATCCATGTCGAACAGGTGCCAGATCTAACCTTCAGGCCACAGGGCCTAGGCTTTTGACGATCGGACGACTCTAGGTAGCGAAGGGGCTTGATCGACGGGTATGGCGCGAGCGCAACTCAGTTCCGAAGTGGTATTGGAAACCGCAGGGCGTATCGCCGACACCGAGGGCCTCGATACCGTCACCCTGACCCGGATCGCCCGAGAGCTGGGGACGAGCCAGCCCGCCCTCTATCGACACATCGACGGCTATGACGATTTGATTCGGGCCCTCGGCTTGCGCGGTCGGGAGATCTTGGCCGCCCGGTTGGCCGACTCGGCGGTCGGTGTGTCGGGTGATGATGCTGTACGGGCCATGGGTCTGGCATGGAGGGGCGTGGTGGTCGAGCACTCCGGGCTCTACGCCGCAACCGACCGGTACCCGTGTGCCGGAGACGCTGAGCTCGAAGCTGCCGTCGATCGAATCGTCGACACGCTGAGCTTGGCTCTGAGCGCGTTCGATCTCGGTGTCGATCTCCGGGTCCACGCGGCGCGGTCGCTCCGTAGTGCGTTCCATGGGTTCAGTCATCTCGAATCTGGCGACGGGCACCCCCATAAACAGAATCTCGATGAGTCATTCGACCACCTGATTCAGCTTTTGTGCGCCGGTATTCGGGCCATGGAGTAACGATCGAGCGTCTCCCCGTACACTGGCGATGCCGGCGGAATTCCAGTTGTACAAACCGAGAGTTCGGGTGATCCGCCGTGCGACCAATTGGTCGGGTTTTTGATGATGTGCTTCTGCTGTCGATGCCTCGCTTCGACGACCAGCGAGGCTCGTTCACCGTGGTATACGAAGAGCGGGCCGCCGCCGCCGCCGGGCTGCCGACCATCTTCGTTCAAGACAACCAATCGATCTCGGTTGACGCTGGCACCATCAGAGGGCTCCATCTGCAGCTGCCACCTCACCAGCAGGGAAAGCTGGTTCGCGTGGCCAAAGGGAAGGTCGTCGACATCGTCGTCGACCTCCGTCCACAGTCACCGACCCACGGACAGCACGAACGATTCGAGTTGAGCGCTGACGACGGCGAACAACTATGGATTCCCGGTGGATTCGCCCACGGGTTCTGCACCGTCGAGCCACACACCGAGGTGTGCTACAAGGTCGATGCGCCGTACGCCCCACATGCCGAGTGGTCGTTGGCATGGGACGACCCAACCCTCGATCTCGATTGGCCGGTCGAGCGATCCGAGGCGGTGCTGTCCGAGAAGGATCTGGGTGGCGCCTCATTGGCCGAGACCGTGGCGGCGATCGAAGCAGCGTCCGTGGTCCAGGCCGGGAGGGCGTCATGAGGATCGTCGTCACCGGAGGTCTGGGATTCATTGGCTCGGCCGTCGTTCGCCGCCTTATCGAACAGACCGACCACGAGGTCTGCAATATCGACATCGAGACGTACGCCGCGACCAAGGGCTCGGTATCGGCGGTCGCCGACTCGCCCCGGTACCGCCATGTTGCGCTCGATATCGCCGACGGATCGTCCATCGGGCGACTCTTCGATGACGTCTGCCCCGACGCGGTGATACACCTTGCTGCCGAGTCCCATGTCGATCGCTCCATCGACGGCCCCGGAGCGTTCGTGCAAACAAACGTGGTCGGCACCAGCGAACTACTTGAAGTGTCCCGATCGAACGCCGAACGTCGAGGGGTCCTGGATCGGTTCCGGTTCGTCCATGTGTCGACCGACGAAGTATTCGGGTCGCTCGGTCCGAACGACCCGCCGTTCGACGAGACGACCCCCTATGACCCACGCTCACCGTACTCGGCCTCAAAGGCTGCATCGGACCACCTGGTGAGGGCCTGGCATCACACCTATGGGCTGCCAACGATCATCACCAATTGCTCGAACAACTATGGTCCGTTTCACTTCCCGGAGAAGCTGATTCCGCTGATAATCGTCAAGGCGCTGGCCGGTGAGACACTCCCGGTTTACGGAACGGGAACCCACATTCGGGATTGGCTTTACGTCGAAGACCACGCCCGGGCAATCGTCTCCGCCCTGGATCAGGGTCGGCCGGGGCGAACCTACACGGTGGGTGGCAACGCCGAACGAACCAACCTTGATGTGGTGTCAACCATCTGCGACTTGGTCGACGCCGAGGTTGGCCCCATCCCTGGAGTCGATGGCGGCCGCCGATCTCTGATCACCTTCGTTGCCGATAGGCCGGGCCACGATCTGAGGTACGCCGTCGACGCCTCAACCGCAGCGGCTGAACTCGGTTGGCAACCATCGGTCGATTTCGCTGAAGGGTTAGCCCGCACCGTTCGGTGGTATATCGACAATGAGTGGTGGTGGCAGCCGCTTTCCGACGGCCGCTACGACGGTCGACGTCTCGGCCACAGCGTCACCACGTGAGGTTGCAACGATGACCACGATCCTCATCACCGGCGCCGGGGGTCAACTGGGACGGGAACTCACCAACCGGGCGTGGCCTGCCTCCTATAAGGTACACGCCGCCGATTCGGCCAGTCTCGATATCACCGAGAGGGATGCGGTGCTGGCGACGGTAAAGAAGGTTGAGCCGACGGTCATCATCAACGCCGCGGCCTACACCGATGTGGATGGTGCCGAGGACGACGAAGATCGGGCGATGGCGGTCAACGCGACCGCGGTTGAGTGGTTGGCCGATGCCGCCGACCGGGTCGGGGCCATGCTCGTCCAAGTTTCTACCGACTATGTGTTCGCCGGACGTTCGCCTGACGGCGGTGAACGCGGCTGGTACGTCGAGGACGATGAGCCAGTCCCTTGCAGCGCGTACGGGCGTACCAAATTGGCCGGCGAACAGGCCGCCGTGGTGGCTGATAAGGCGGTCGTTGTCCGGTCCTCTGGGCTGTATGCCGCTCACGGTCGAAACTTTGTCAACACCATGCTGCGTCTCGCTGCGGCCGGACGGGACATTGGAGTTGTCGGCGACCAGTTGGTTTGCCCGACGGCGGCCGGCGACGTGGCTGAGGCCATCGTCGGATTGGTGGCGGCCAGCGACGGCGGCGCCGACCACCTACCCAGCCGGTACTATCACGCCGCCTCGCCCGATGCCGCCAGCTGGCACGAGTTTGCCCTGGCGATTTTCGACGCATCGGCCGCCGGATTCGATGGTCGGTGTCGGCTGTTGACGACGGCGGAGTACCGGGCGCGGGCGGCTCGACCGGCCGACAGCCGGCTCGATAGCTCTCGACTCGCTGAGGAACTTGGCATCCGGTTGCCTTCTTGGCGATCGTCGTTGCCGTTCGTGGTAACCGAGCTTGAACGGGAGGCGGGCGCCGAACAGCCCGTGAATCGATCGGCGGACCGAGTGGAGGTAGAGATGAGATGACCATCCCCACCAACGACCGCACGCCCGCCGCCAACCTCAACCCCCTCGGGCGTCGAGGTATTGTGCTGGCCGGTGGTGCCGGCAGCCGGCTCCATCCGGTCACCCTTGCCGTATCGAAGCAGCTGCTGCCGGTCTACGACAAGCCGATGATCTACTACCCGATCTCGACGCTAATGTTGGCTGGCCTTACCGACATCCTGATCATCACCACTCCCGAAGATCGGTCGTCGTTTGAACGTTTACTCGGCGATGGTTCGCAGTGGGGTGCACAGCTGTCCTACGCAACGCAGGCGGCGCCGAATGGTCTGGCCGAAGCGTTCCTCATCGGGGAGGAGTTTCTTTCCGGGGCACCGGCGTGCCTCATCCTGGGCGACAACCTGTTCTATGGCAGTGGGTTCAGTCAACAGTTGCAGGCGGTGTCGGCTACCGCCGGTGGGGCATGCGTCTTCGCCCAACAGGTCAAAGACCCCGAACGGTACGGTGTCGTTGCCTTCGACGACGATGGCCGAGTGGTGAGCATCGAGGAGAAGCCGGAGAAACCGACGTCGTCGTGGGCGGTGACCGGCCTCTATTTCTACGATGGCGATGTGGTGTCCGTCGCCGGTTCGGTCGAACCGTCGAAGCGGGGTGAGTTGGAGATCACCGCGGTGAACCAGGCGTATCTCGACCGCGGCGAGCTGACCGTATCCAAGCTCGATCGCGGCTTTGCCTGGCTCGACACCGGGACGTTCGGGTCGTTGGTCGAGGCCGGCGAATTCGTCCGCGTCATCGAGCAACGCCAGCAACAAAAGATCGGAAGTCCCGAAGAGGTGGCATGGCGGCTCGGCCTTGTCGACGACGACGCGCTCTTGCGTTTGGCCGAACCATTGGCCAAGAGCGGATACGGCGACTACCTACGAGAACTGGTCACGCTGTCGGAACACCGGGGCGATTTTGTTGGGCCTGCTGGGCGTCACCACATCTGAACGCCCGGTTGGATTCGCCTGGTCGGGGCTGGTCGCTTCACCCCTGGCCGTCCGATGTCACTTGGTAAGGGCGTAGCGCTCTAGGTACAAGGCGAAGAGTTCGGGGTAGCTGATCCGGTAGTACTCGTCGAACTCGGCCGCTTGAACCGAGGAGAGGTTCTTCTTTGCGTGGTGGCCGAAGTCGGCGCTGCCGTTGGTTTCCGAAGTGTGATCTCGGCGTTGATAGGCAACGAGCGAGGCCGCCTTGCGTTCTTCGAGTGTCGTGATGAACTCCTCGGTGCGGCCGCGGTCGAAACCGATGAATTGCGACAGCTCCCGAATGGGTTTTTCGGGTTCGCCGACGAGATCCTCGTAGTAGACCAACAGTTTTGGTCCGTCGAAGGCGTCGAAGGCGGCGATGTTCTCGATGTACCAGCTCGGAGGCTGGTAGACGTCGGTGGCTTCGAGGAAGCTGGCCACGTCCAAGGTGTCGCGCCATAACGCGGTGTGGTGTCGGATCAGGCATTCTCGATAGTCGCGTACGACGAGGATCACCTTCGAGTACCTGTCCATCACTACCGAGGCGTGATGGGCTCGATCGACCACGTAGTCGCTGCCGTACATCAACCGAACTTGGCCAGGGGTTGGCTGGCCGGAGATCCATTCGATCGTGTACCGAAGCCAATTGGTGCCGCTTCGAGAGTAGGAGGCGAGCAGCGGAACCTCATACCGGCGATACCCGTCGATCTCGCTGCCGGTCTTGGATTGCAACCGCGAGACGTATCGACTCAAGTTGACCGGAAGGTTGACCGTGGCGATCAGCGGTCCGTTGTCCTGGGCCCGTTGATGGGCGTAGTAGCGCAGAAGCCGCGAATCTCTCATAGGTCCACTCATGTTGAATATTGTCGATGATTTGATCGAATAGTAACTATGGGCCATCGGTCTCGCGTGGTTGGATATGCCTAGGAGAACTAACCCAGAGCCCTCCAATCAGGCAAACAGCGGTTGCTACCCTCCTTGTTGTAGGAGGGGGACGATTCAACGTGATTCGTGTTTCACACTTTCGGGTAGCTGTCTTTTTGGTGGCTGGTGGACTGCTGGCGGCAAGTTGCTCGTCTGGTACCGGTGCGGCAGATGGCGACCGCGACTCCGATGACGGCTCGCTCGCCGGAGCAAAAGTCACCGCCGATGAACGCGCCAACTCCGAAGGCGCCAACTCCGAAGGCGACGTAACCGACACGTCTGCCACTGAGGGGGGCGAGACCGGCGGCGCCGGCGACGCAGCCGACGAGAGCGGCGAAGACACCGCGGGTACGAGCGGCGAAGACACCGCTGGTGAGAGCGGCGACGAGAGCGCAGCTGGAACGGCCGACGGTGACGTCTTGGGTGACTTGGCCGATGCTGCGTTCGTCGAAGACTTTGAAGATGGTGACGCGATGTCGAAATTCGATTTCGGCATCTACCACCGCGATGACGTCCTCATGAGGCACACCGAGTGGCCGGCCGATCACCCGATGGCCGGACCGGACGATGTTTGTGGCCCGCCGACGGAGACCCGGGTGGTGCAGCGCGGCGAACGCGACAGCGGGTTCAACGACGAGTGGATTTATCGATGTGTGCCCGGAGGTGACCTAGCCAAAGCTCACGTGATGACGTCGATCGGGCACACGTCCGGGTACTCCATCGGAGGGTTTGCCCCTGTCCGCGAGTTCTCCGACGTTCGGGAGGTTCGGTGGGATGTAAACCAGACCGACCTCGGTGACCGCCAATGGACCGAGGTGGTGTTGATCCCGGTCGATCGGTTCGACTTTCAGGAGCTGCCCTGCCTCACCGGCCTGCCGTGTGACACGGTCACCCATGCGGAGACCGGATCGGTTGGCACCCACTGGGCCGGAAAGCGAAGCAGGAGAATTGTCACGCCCGATGAACCCTCGGGGTATGGACAGGCCGGTGGCGATCTGGGGTATCGCTGCAAAGACTGCCCGTATGCGCCCGGCTTGCGGTTTGGCGAGGCGTACGGCGAGGGTGACCCGGCTTTGACGTCGGTGGCGATCCGCCGAAAGAACTACTTCCGAGACAATGGCGACGGCACCCTGACCTGGGGTTTCGAGCTTGACGACGGTTCGTTCCACGACTTCACGGTGCCGGGGTCGTTCCCGCCTGGCCGGGTCAAAGTGGTATTCAAGGATCACAACTACACGCCGTTGAAGTCTCCGGCCACGCTATTGCCGGAGACCACGTTCACCTGGCACTGGGACAACATCGCCGTGTTCGCAGATGAGGTGCCGTCCTGAACGCTCTCGCCGAAACCGATCGTCGCCCGCCGGGGCGAGTCATCGCACGCAACTTTGGCGTGTTGATGACCTCACAGCTGACCACGTGGACGTTGTCCGTGGTCGCCGCGGTCGTGATCCCTCGATACCTTGGCGCCGAACTCGTTGGCCGGCTCCACCTGGCGAACTCGCTGTGGGCCCTCGGTCTCGTCGTGACGGCGTTCGGGATGAACCTGGCGCTGGTCAAGGCGGTTGCGCGCGACCAGACCAGGATTGGACCCCTGCTGGCGACGAGCATCGCCGCCCGCCTCGGTATCTACATTCCGGTAACGATCGCCATTTTCGGCTACGCACTGGTGGCCGACTATTCAAACGAGTTGCTCGTACTGTTGGCCATCGTCGGGCTTGGGGCGGCCGTGCAGGCCGTGATCAGCAGCGTGACCTCGATACTCAAGGGCCTCGATCGCGTGGGCGCCATGTCGCTCGCCAACATCGTCGGCCGGTTCTTGTTTGTCGTGGGGGCGGTCGCGTTCCTGATGCTGGGTTACAGCATCTACGTGGTGGCCGCCATCGGTGGCATCGGTTTCCTGACCACTGTCGTGCTCCAACTCCGCGCCCTGCAATCGGTGCGCCGGGAACTCGGTGATACGAGTTCTCTTTCGGTCGACCTCACATCTATCCGGAGTTTACTCACCGAAAGCCTCCCGTATTTCTGGATAACGGTCTTCATCGTCGCCTACCTCCAGATCGACACGATCATTATTTCTCTGGTGGTAGAGCGCGACGAGGTGTTGGGTTGGTACAGCGTCTACGACCGGCTCGGCGGCACGCTGCTCTTCGTGCCAACCGTGTTCATGACCGCGGTGTATCCGACGTTGACCCGTTTGTACGATGATGCCGGTGGGGCTAACGGACCAGAAAAACACAACCGTCTGACGCAAAAGAGCTTTCGTATTCTGCTGCTGATCAGCGTGCCGGCAGGGTTCGGTATCGCCACCATCGCTCGGCCGTTGATCGAGTTGCTGTACGGCTCCGACTTCACCAATGCGGCTCCGGTCCTGGCGGTCGGTGGCATCGTTACCTCTCTCACCTACCTCACGACGGTGCTCGGGATGTTCCTCATCTCGATGGACCGCCAGCGCCAGTGGACCCGGTTCATCGCGCTCGGCGTGGCGCTGACCATTCCACTCGACCTGCTATTGGTTCCCTACTTTGAAGCGAACTTCGACAACGGTGCCATCGGCGGTGCGGTCACCTATGTGATTACCGAGTCGGTCATCCTCATGGGCGCCATATACCTCCTTCCTCGCGGTGCGCTAGGGCCATCCAGCCTTTGGTACGCCATTCGAGTTACCGCTGCCGGGCTGGTTATGGTCGCTGCGATCTACCCCATTAGGGAACTTAACCTCGCTCTTCCCATTGCTGTAGGTGCTGTAATTTATGTGTTGATGGTTCTGGTGCTCGGGTTGATTGACCAAGAGGACCGGAGGCTGGTTTCGGACAACGTACCGGTCTTATCGAGGCGGAAGGTTCGGAGCGAACAGTGAGTCATTTTTTGCCGGAGGGCCGTTGTCGCCGAGTGAGAGACGCCGGACTATGAGCAGCGGGGCGATTCGTCGAATTTTGGAGGCCTTCTTTCGACGTTGGCCGTTCTACGTGTTGTTGTTCGTCGCCGCTCTGGTGCTCGGGTTCGTGAACGCGTCCCGACAGGTCGAAGATTACACGTCGACCGGATCGATTTTCGTTGACGGAAACAGCCTGGTAGCCGATCAGTCCGGGGTGGGTGACGGAGGGTTCTTCAGCTATCTGACTCCGGCACAGTTCACCAGCCAGGAACTGAACGGGCTGGTCAACACCGAGGTGTTCATGGAATCGGTGCTGACCAGTGCCGGTGTGGAACTGGCCGGTGATTTCGACCAACGTACGAAACAGGTCGATCAACTTCGTTCCACTATCTCGACCGGCGCCTCCAGCGAGAACCTCGTCCGAATTGTTGTGACGACGTCGGAACCAGAGCTTTCCTCCCGATTGGCGATGGCGGTAATAGACGAATTCGTCCAGTTCCAGATCAGCGTCGACATCGCTGAAAGTGGTGCGTCGGAAGAGTTTTTCTCCGAGTTGGTCGCGGGATATCAGCAGGACCTGGTCGACGCTCGTCGCGAGGTCGATACCGCGTTGCAGGGAGTTACCGACCTCACGGAATTGACGCCGGAGCAAACCCGAGAGCTGGATCGAATCCAAGAGGCCGAGGTGCAAGCCGAGGAGCGGTTCCGAACGGCGGTCGAGAACGTCGAAGCCTCTCGGCTCGTCACCCTGCAAACCGAGACCGACGTTCGTCAGAGCTATTCGGTGTTCGACCCGCCACAGACCCCAACCCAGGCCGCCGGCAACCTAGTCGACAGAGTGACGGCCATCGCGATCTTCGCGGTTGTCGGACTGGTGTTGGCGCTGCTCGGTCCGACGTTGTCCGCCCTGCTCACGCGGGTGGCGGTCTTCCCCGACGACCTGGAAGCGATCGCGCCGGTCATCGCGGTGTTCCCGAAGGCACGACGGAAAGCCATCAGGATCGACCAGCAAGGCCTGTTACCGAACGGCGCAGAGTCATCGGGTGGTGCGGCTGAACTCGGGCACCAGACGGTCACGTTCGGTCCTGTCGATGCCGGCCGACCAGCCGACGATGACGGCACCAGTGCGTCGGGCGACGTCGCAAAGGGTGCCGACGAGAGCCCGCCGATCTCGGTGGAAGAGGCGGCGGCCAAGACATCGGAAGTGGCGGCGATGTTGCCGAAGGTCGACGACGACTTGCCGAAGGTCGACGACGACTTGCCGTCGGTTGCCGACATCGAGTTTGCCGGGTCCGATGAAGGCGTCGATGGCGTCGTCAGAAACACGATCGACAACCCGAGCGGTGATCCAGCCGGTACCGATTCCGGTGATCGAAACGAGGCCGATGGGCTCGCCGGCAAGCCGGTGTTCACCATCAGCGGAAGACCGATCGAGACATCGAACGAAACCGCAACCTCTGGCCCATCGAGTGATGACGCCGAAGCCGAACCGGTGGAGCAGAGCCATGCGTAACTTCCGAAAGACCAAAGACGTTCCGAGCGAGCTGGTGATCCGTACCGAGGACGGCCTGGCGCTGGCCCGCGTGCCTCCCACGATTCGACAGCAGGTCCGCTACTTGTGGACCCGAGTCCAGGTTCACGACGGCGATGTCCCTCATAGCATCGGGGTCACCTCTCAGTTGAGCGGTGAGGGCGTTTCGTTTACCGCTCGTGCCGTGGCTGCAGTGCTCGCCCGTCTCGGGAGGACCTGTCTTGTCGAGGCGAACTGGTGGGGCCAAGGGGTTCCGCTGCTCGATCAGAGTCCAGGTTTGGCCGGAGTGTTGCTCGGCAACAACACCGTCGACGAGGTCCTCATCTCCACCGATCATCCCGGTCTCTCGATTCTTCCTTGCGGCGAGTCTTCGGTGGCGGGCCAGGCCGTCATGGCCGACACCGACGCTGTTTCCGCGGTACTCGATCGACTGCGTGAGCGGTTCGACTATGTCATCGTCGACCTTCCGGCCATTTCGACCTCGGCCACCGCGCTCAGCTTCGCGGCGGCAACCGACGCGTCGCTTCTGGTGGTCCGCCAGCGGGTGACCGCCGTCGATCAGGTTGAGCGGGCCGTCGCTGACCTACGACACACCCGACTGCTCGGTGTGGTGTTGAACGGTAATCGCATCTACATGCCCAAATTCTTGCAGCGACGACTCCTCGATAACTGATGCAAGCAGTACTCCTCTTTCTTGCCGCAGCGGCCGTACTCGGATCGTGGGGTCACAAGGAATCCTCGCGGATCCCGAAGGGCCTTCTGTTCGCTCTGAGCGTGATCTTGGCGTTTGCGCTGTACAGCCGTCGGGTGGTCTAGCCCGATGGTGCTAGCCGTCAGCTCTAAGCCAACGGTCTCTGGCCAGTCTCAACGGCAGCGACGTTCGTTTCTTGCCGGGTATGGGTTGCTCGTCGGCTTCTTCCTTTTCGTCATGCAGCTCATGCGCCTGTTCCCACCGGCCTACGGGGCGGCGGTCATGGTTCTTCTCCTGGTGTTGGCGCTCGCCTTCTATCGGCCCGCCGTGGCCCTGGGAGCGGCCATCGCGCTCACCATCGTCGGCGATGCTGTCGCCATGCCGTGGTGGCCGGTGGCCAAGAACCTGTCGGCCAGCGAGTCGATTCTCTACACCGCAGATCCGCTGACGGTGAAACCGGTCGAGCTGCTCCTCCTCGCGGTGGCTCTCGTGTGGCTTATCAATCGAAGGCTTACGCCGGGCGCACCTCCGATCGTCTATGGGGCGCTGTGGCGGCCGTTGCTCGTGTTTTCGGTCGCCATGGTTGTCGGCATGGGATGGGGGCTGGCCAACGGGGGTGATCTTCGGGTGGCGGTGTTCGAGATCACTCCGCTGGCCTATATCCCGCTGATCTACCTCGTCGCCACGAACCTGTTCACCACCATCGGTCACTACCAGCGACTGCTGGCCGGAATCGTCGCCGCGCTGTCGATCGAGGCCATTCATGGCCTGTTCGTCTTGTCATCGATTCGAGAAAATATCCCGGCCGATGCGAGCCCGGTCGAACACACCGCGGTGTTGCACATGAATATTCTCCTCCTGTTGTTGGTGGCCACCGTGTGGTTCGGGAGCAAGCACCCGGCGAAATGGGTCGTGCTGTTCCTCGTGGCCATTCCTACGACGGTCTTATTTATCGACGCACAGCGCCGGGCTGGAGTGGTGGCGATGATCATCGGCGGCCTGCTGTTGACCGTGGTCCTATTCACCCGCAACCGTCGGTTGTTCTACCTGTTGGTGCCGGCCATTCTCGTCGTCACCGCTGTGTACGTCGCCGCCTTCTGGAACTCTGAGGGCGCGGCCGGTTTCCCCGCCCAGGCGATCAAGACGGTTCTTCAACCCGATGCCTCAACCGAAAAAGACGCCAGTTCTGACCTCTACCGTGAGATCGAGAACTTCAATCTGAACGTCACCGTTCGGTCGAACCCGGTGCTGGGAATCGGATTTGGCCGGCCGTTTCTCCAACCGATCCGGCTTCCCGACATCAGCTTCTTTGAGTTCGCCCCCTACATCCCCCACAACTCGGTGCTGTGGATCTGGACCAAGGTCGGCTTCATCGGGTTTGTGAGCTTTCTGTATTCGATCGCCGTCGGCACCGCGGCCGGGGTTCGAGCTGCGATCCGCGAGCGGGATCCCGACAACGCGGCGATGATCGCCGTTATGGCCGCCTACCTGCCGATGACCCTGGTCTTGGCTTTCGTAGAAATTACGTTCGACGCCAGTACCACGGTGTTGCTCGGCGTTGCCTTAGCGTCGACGACGGCGGCCGCGACATTGTCGACCGACGAAGATTCGATCGACCCCGAAACCGACCCCTCCGAATCCCGCCGACCGGAAATGGCGGCCAACTGATGCCGGCTCTCAGCATCGTGGTGCCGACCTACAATCGTTGGGGGCAGCTAACCGCGGTGCTTGACGGGTTAGCGGCCCAGACGGTCCCCGCCGAAGAGTTCGAGGTTGTCGTCGTCTCCGATGGCTCATCCGACGGAACCGACGATCATCTCCGGGCGGGACGATCCAAACGGCCGGTGGTCTTTGTTTCCCAAGAGAACAACGGCCCGGCCGCAGCTCGCAACACGGGGGCGGCAGTAGCTTCCGGTGAGCTCATTCTGTTCATCGATGATGACGTTGTGGCCGAGCCGGAATGTGTGGCCGCCCACCTTTCAGCCCATGAACGAGCCAACGAATCCACCGTGGTCATCGGCCCACTCCTCACGCCCGAACGCCTCCCCCTCACCCCATGGGTGGCGTGGGAACAGCGAATGCTCTACAAGCAGTACGACGCCATGGCCCGAGGGGATTGGGCGCCGACGGCCCGTCAGTTCTACACCGGAAACGCCTCCCTCGAACGGGAGGTCTTCGCCCGGTCAGGTGGTTTCAACCCCGCCTTCCGCCGGGGCGAGGACGTCGAGCTGGCCTATCGGCTCCATACCGCCGGGGTGGCGTTTGCCTTCGCTTTCGACGCCCGAGCCTTCCACCACGCAGAGCGGACGTATCGGTCATGGCAGTCGAACGCATCGGCCTATGGACGAAACGACGTCATGATGTGGCGAGACGGTAACCAGGACTGGCTCCTCCCGACCGTTCGAGCGGAGTTCGGGCGACGGAATCCGTTGACAAAGGCATACACCACTGCCGGACTCCGGTTCCCAAGCCTCGGCCGTCTCGGTGACCGGCTGGCCGAACGGGTCGTGTTGTCGAGCGAACGAATTGGCCTCTCGTCGGTAGGACAACGGGTTTTGAGCGCGGTCTACAACCTGTCCTATTACCAAGGTCTGGTTGATGAACTGGGTGGGCGTGAAGCACTCCGAGCCATTGCGCCGTCCGAGGTCGCCGGCCTGGACATGTTCAAAGGTGCAGCCCTTGACTGATCACTCCACCGCTCCCTTCCCTCTGTCGCCGATGCAGAAAGGGATGCTCTTTCACCAACTACTGGAGCCCGGTTCGGGGTCCGACATCGAGCAGATGGTCATGAGGTTTCACGAACCGGTCGACCGGGACTGTTGCGTTGAGGCATGGAGCATGGTGGCCGAACGCCATGAGGCGCTTCGCACCGTATTCCTGGCCAACGGTGACTCAGAGCCGACGCAGACGGTTCGGGCTCGGGCCACCATGCCACTCGTCGACGTCGACCAGTCGGCCTACACCGAGACGCAAGCCGAAGCGCGACTGGCAGAGTTCCTGGCAGCCGACCGCCGGCGCGGCGTTGATCTCGAGCACGGCCCGATGTCGCGACTGGCACTGTTTCGGCGAACGGGGACTCCGTCGGTGCTGGTGTGGACCTTTCACCACATCATCCTCGATGGCCGGTCGCTCCCCATCGTCGTGTCCGACTTCTTCGCCGCATACGACGCGCTTCGGGCCGGCGACCCGGTGACGGTCGAACGATCGACGCCCTATCGAGAATTCATCGAACACCTCGAATCGATCGACCCCGAACCAGGATTGACGTTCTGGCGCAAAACGTTGGCCGGTTTTACTTCCCCGACGCCGTTGACCGTCGATCGGATCGGAGGGGTTTCCGACGACGACTCGGGCTTTGGTGAGGTCGCCAGCGTGCTCGATCCGGCGGCGACCCGAGCGCTGGAGGCCAGAGCGGCAGAACTCGACGTGACGCTTAACACGATGCTCCAAGCGGCGTGGGCCCGGCTGCTTTCGATCTATAGCGGTACCTCCGATGTCGTCTTTGGTGCCACCCGTTCCGGGAGGTTTGGAACGATCGCCGATGCCCCTTCCATCGTCGGGCTCTTCATCAATACCTTGCCGATGCGAGTTGCGGTCCCATCAGAATTGTCGATCGAGTCGTGGCTTGCCGACGTGCGGTCCCACCATCTGGCGATGCGGGACTTCGAACATACGCCGCTGGTCGACGTCCAGGCGGTGAGCGAGCTTCGGCCCGGGCAGCGCCTGTTCGACTCCATCTTGGTGTTCGAGAAACACCAAACCGATCCGACCCTCCGGGAGCGAGCGGGTACCGGCGATCGGGTTGACTTCGAACTGATCGAGCAGACCAACTTCCCGATGCTGTTGAGTGCCTACGGCGGCGAGGGTCTTGAGCTCCGCCTGGAGTACGACCGCTCGATGTTCGACCCGGCGGTTGCCGAACGGATGAGCGGTCACCTGGTAACGCTGCTTCGCCGGTTGACCGACCGGTCGATCGCCTCGGTCGGCGATCTGACGTGTGTCGGTCATGAGGAACGTCAGCTGTTGACGCAAGGGTGGAATCCGGTGTCTACCGATGCGGTGTCTACCGATGCGGCTCCGACCGACATGGTGGTCCGTTGGCGGAAACGGGTGGCGACCACTCCGGATGCGGTTGCTGTGGTCGGCCAGGACGCGTCTCTAACCTATGCCGAACTCGACGGCCGAAGCGACGACCTTGCTCGGCGGTTGCTGGCCGATGGCGTGGTGACAGGAAGCGTCGTTGGCATCTTCCTCGATCGCTCCATCGGGGCGGTCGTGGCCATGCTCGGCGTACTGAAGGCCGGCGCCGCCTACCTTCCGCTCGATCCTAGCTACCCCATCGGTCGGCTGGAGTACATGCTCGCCGACTCCGGTGTCGTGAGTGTTGTGACCGATCGGGTCAGGCTTGGATCGGACGAAATGGCCGTCCTGACCACGCGCCTCGATGGGCTGATGCCCATCGCCATCGATGAGATCGACTCGCCATCACCGGTCCCGCTCCCCGCCGTCGACGCGGCATCGCCGGCGTACATGATCTATACGTCGGGTTCGACGGGTGAGCCAAAGGGCGTCGTGGTATCGCACGGGTCATTGGTCAACCACGCCGACGGTGCCATCGAGGCGTTCGGCCTTACGGCTACCGATCGGGTACTGCAGTTTGCTGCACTCGGGTTCGATGTGGCGGCCGAAGAGCTCTATCCGACGTGGCTGGCCGGTGGCGTCGTGGTGCTCCGGTCGGCCGAGGTGAGCGCGGGGTTTGACCACCTCCATCGGTTCGTCGACGAGCATGGGCTGACGGTGCTGAACTTGCCGGCCGCATTCTGGATGGCCTGGGTCGACCACCTTGACGAAGACCGGAATACTCAAATCCCGTCGACGATCCGATTGGTGGTAACCGGTAGCGAACGGGTGCCGACACCCTGGTACCGACGGTGGTTGACCGTAGTGGGCGATTCGGTGCGATGGCTCAATGCCTACGGACCGACCGAGGCCACGATCAGCGCCTCGATGTTCGATCCCGACGGAGCTGACAATCCTCCCGGAACAGCCATGCCGATCGGGCGACCGATGGCCAACGTGTCGCTCCACGTGGTCGACGAACGCGGCCGACCGACTCCGATCGGAGTTCCCGGCGAGCTGCTAATCGGGGGAGCTGGGGTAGCTATCGGTTATCACGACCGGCCGGAGTTGACGGCCGAAGCGTTCATCGACGACCACCTCTCCAAGCGGCCAGGAGGCCGCCTGTACCGGACCGGTGATACCGGGCGGTGGTTGCCCGACGGCAACCTTGAATTTCTCGGTCGGATCGATGACCAGGTCAAAATCCGAGGCTTTCGGGTCGAGCTTGGAGAGATTGAGGCGGCGCTCAGCGACCTGCCCGGAATCGCCAACGCTGCGGTGGTAGTACGCCGAGATCGGGCCGGCACCGACCAGCTCTACGGTCATGTCGTCGCCGAGGCACAGGCCGCGAGTATCGACGCTGCTGAGTTGCGGGCCGAACTGAGCCGTCGCATTCCCCCGTATATGGTGCCGGTGGCCGTCGCGGTGACAACAGAACTCCCGCAGACCCCGAGTGGAAAAATCGACCGGGCCAGCTTGCCCGATATCGAACGAGGCAATTCGACCGGCGATAGCACCGAGCCCAAGGTCGAACCGCGAACCGAGATGGAGCGACGGCTCGCCGTCATGTGGCGGGACATTCTCGATGTCGAGGACGTGGGGGTCGACGACAACTTCTTCGATCTTGGTGGCAATTCGCTTACCGCTATTCGGTTCTTTTCTTCGTTGCGATCGGTGACGGGCCGAAGGCTCTTGCTTCCCGAACTGTTCTCCGCTCCGACCATCGCTCAACTGGCCAGCACCCTCGCCGAGGAGTCGTCCTCGTCGGTGGGGGCGGCGACCCCCGACCCGGCCGGCGACCGACGGCGATCGTGGGTGTTCCCGGTGAAGGCCGACGGTGATCGACCTCCGCTGTTCCATCTGGGTGGGGCCTCGATCCTCCGTCAACTGGCCGACCATCTGCCAGCGGAACAACCGCTCTACGCATTGGTTGAACAAGACCTCGATGCCGACCATTTCCTCACCTCTGTCGAGGACATCGTCGACCACTGCATCGAGGGGCTTCGTTCGGTCCAGCCCCGCGGCCCGTACCTGTTGGCCGGTTTGTGTTTCGGTGGGGTCGTGGCGCTGGAGATGGCCCGCCGCCTGACCGCCGATGGTGACGAGGTGGCGTTGACGGTCATGATCGACAGCTTCGCCCCCGGTGCGGTCGATGCGTCGACTCCGATATCGGAGCTTGAGCTGGTGGGTGCAGGTGTCACTCGGCCGACGCCGACCAGCCCGGTACCGAGACTCCGGTACGGACCAAACCGCATCGCCCGAAAAACGCGGCGCCGGATCTGGCGCGCCGCTTGGGGCTCCTTCCATGAGATGTATCGGCGGTTCGATCGCCCGCTGCCGTCTTGGCTTCGCGACGTTGAAGAGGCCAACACGATCGCCGCCGACGGCTATTCGGGGCAGCTTTACGATGGGGACGTCACGCTGTTCAAGGCGTCGGAGACACTCGATCTTGGTTCGGCAAACGGTTGGGAGACCTTGATCGGTGGCGACCTCACCGTCGACCGGGTGCCGGGTGGCCATCGCAGCATGTACCGGGAGCCGCATGTGATCGAGCTCGCCAACCGTTTGAACCTTCGAATCAGCTCGGTGTTGGGGGAGAGGTGATGGGCGTGGTCGAGCTATTCAGGATGGACGTAGCCCGTTGGTTGCGGCCAGGCCGTTTCGCCGAACCTGCGGAGGTTAGTTGGGGTCGAGCAGCCCTGCTCATCTACCGGCATATGGGCTTGCGCGCCGTTCTTGCATTCCGTATTGGCCAGTGGTTCAAGGGGGTTGGTGTCCCATTTGCTCCAGGTTTCATTCAGCGTCTTATATACCGTCGATACGGGCTAGACATTGTTATTGGGGCAAAGGTTGGTGGTGGCCTATATGTGGCTCATCCGATCGGCACAACCTTGGCGCCCGCTCGCATGGGCGAGAACTGCAGTGTGATAGCGGCGGTCACCGTCGGAATGCGTACCGAGCATGCGTTTCCGACCATCGGGGATCGGGTCTTCCTCGGAGCCGGAGCCAGGGTGCTCGGCGGGCTCAATCTCGGTGACGATTCCAAGGTCGGTGCAAATGCGGTCGTCCTGAACGATGTCTCGAACGGGGTCTCGGTTGTCGGTATCCCCGCCAAGCCGGTTCGGTGATCGAACCGATGTTTCCCGCTTCAGCCTTCGTGGGAAATCACCCAAAAGACCTAGTCGCACGGTCATGAACTTAGGTGGGTTAGCTCCTTCAACAACCATGGCCCTACAGAATCCTGCCCGGTATGGTGGGGCGACGGGCAACGAGGGAGCCTGTCACAAAAACGGGACGGTTCGCGCAATGCAGGGGGAAACGGCAAGCAGACCGAACATTGGTGTTTTGCTCGAACAGACGTTGGGGCACGTAAGCCATGGTCGAAATCTTCGACGGACGCTTACCGAGTCCGAAGATGCCCGTGTCTTGTGCCGCGAGCTCCCGTACGAGCCGGTCCGACTACTCGATCAGCTCCCGCCCCGATCGAACTGGACCCTTCGGTCGAGCTTCGCCGCACGGGCCGCGGTTCGGGCCTTGGAGCATCGCCGACCGCTCGACGGGTTGTTCGTTCATACTCATGTGCCGGCCACGTTGCTTGGATCGGCGATGGCTCGAATTCCGACCGTGGTGTCGATAGACGCCACACCGAAACAGATCGATGACCTGGGGGCTTCGTATAAGCATCGGGTTCGGGGCGATGTGGTCGAGCGGGCGAAGTGGCAGATGCATGCCAACTGCTTCCATCGTGCCTCCTCGCTTATCTCATGGTCGAAGTGGGCCGCCGACAGTCTGGTCGTCGACTACGGCGTGGAGCGGGACAAGATCGAGATCATTCCCCCCGGAGTGGTTCCATCGTTATGGCGCCGTCCGGAGAGGCGAGTCCTGTCGAACGACCGGGTAAAGATCCTCTTCGTCGGCGGAGACTTTCAACGCAAGGGCGGTCAGCAACTCGTCGACGCCGTTCGCCGGCTCCGACGAGATGCGGAGGTGGTGAGCAACGGTATCGAGGTCGAGCTTCACCTCGTCACCTCGGCTGAGGTGCCAAGCGAACCGGGGATCTTCGTTCACCACGACTTGACGCCAAACAGTCAGGAGTTGGTGGCGCTGTTCCACTCGTGCGACATCTTCTCGCTCCCGACCCGCGGCGACTGTACCCCGCTGGTGCTGGCCGAAGCGGCGACCGCTGGTCTGCCAGCCGTGGTGTCCGACGTGGGCGCTACCGCCGAGTCGGTTGTCGACGGTGTGACCGGTCACCTGGTCGGCACCGACGTTGAGTCGTTGACCGCCAGTTTGCGGCTCTTGGTGCTCGACGCCGAACATCGACTAGAACTCGGCTCCAACGCTGCTGCCCACGCTGCGTTGACGATGGACTCTGAACAGAACGCCCGCCGTGTACTCGACGGCCTCATTTCGAGTTCCCGTGTTCAACCATCGGCGACCCGGGTGGCCTTGACCGTGTCGGGCAACGTGGCCCCCGATCTTGATGCGCAGATTGCCGCTGGGGTGCGCCCCCTCGCCGACTACCGCGCGATTTCCGACGCGGTAGGGGCTGACCTGATCGACTGGTCTCATCTTCGCCGTGAAGGGGGAGTTCTGACCAACATGATTCGTCGAGTTGGGGGACACAACTTGGCGATGGCCTACTACGTGTTCCGTCGTCGAAAAGCTCTCGACGTCATCATTTCCGACGGCGAACAGGTGGGGTTACCCCTGGCCGCCATGTTGCGGTTGCCCCGGCAGCGGACGATGCGACACGTAATGATTGGTCATCGGCTATCGCCGGCCAAGAAGACCGTTCCGATCCGAGCCCTTGGCCTCTCGGGTGGGATCGATGAGGTGCTCGTCTATTCATCGAGCCAACGAGAGGTGGCCGAGCGCTATTTCGGCGGGCCAGGCAAAAGGGTTCGATTGATCGACTTCATGGTCGACACGACGTTCTTCACCCCCACCCGAGAGCTCGTTCTCGATGATGACGGCAGGCGGCCACTGCTGTGTACGGCCGGCCGAGAGTTTCGGGACTACCCGACGTTGATCGAAGCGGTTCGAGACCTTGACGTCGACGTGGTTATCGCCAGCGCGAGCCCATGGTCAAAACGGTCCGACAACAGCCGAGACGTCGAGCTTCCAGCCAACGTGGTGGTGACGGCCTTGACGCAGCGAGAACTGCGAGACCAGCTAGACGATGCCGACATCTTGATCATGCCGTTATTGGAGTCCGACTTCCAGGCCGGGATTACGACCATCCTCGAAGCGATGGCCATGGAACGACCGGTCATCTGTACGGCCACGACAGGACAAACCGATGTGATCGAGGATGGCCGAACCGGCCGTTACGTTCCGCCGGGCGACGTAGGCGCACTCCGAGATGCTATTCGGGGCATCGTCGACGATCCGAAATTGGCGATTGGCATGGGTCGACGTGGTCGCCGGTTGGCCGAGAAGCGAGCCGACGTTCGGCTCTACGCCGAGCTGTTCGCCGACATCGTTTCCCGACACAGCGATACTGGTCGACCCGGTGACTCCGATCGACCCGGTGAGTTCGATCGAGCGCTCGATGGCGTGACCTGGCTCGATCCAAGCGCCCGACGGCGGCCGGTGAGACCGGGGCGAATTACGAGTTTGCCGGCAGCAGCTGATCAACAGAATTGAGTACCTGCGAGACGGTGATGTCCTCCAGGCGACTGGAGCAGAGGGGGCCATTGCACGCCCCCTTGGCCCACTCGCACACCTCGGGCCGAGGATCGTCATTGTCCCATTCTTGGAGCATGACCATCGGCTCACCGGGAACCGGTCCATTCCACGCGGGATTGCCAGCGCCCATCATAATCACGGCCGGCTTGTCGAGGGCTTGGCATATCTGGGTTGGCGACGCATCGATGGCCAACACCAAGTCGGAGGCGTCGATCATGGCCGCGAATTGGCCGAGCGAGGTCTCGCCAGCGGCGATGAGAACCGAGCTACTGTCGACGTTTGCCGCGATCCGGCGGGCCAACGGAAGTTCGCGTCGGACACCGGTGATCACGACCGAGCCGCCCCGTTCGTCCAGCACGCGCTCAACCGCCTCGGACCACCGTTCGGGCAGCCACTGGTTGCAACCCCAATGCGAGCCGGGATGAATGACGGTGAGATGAGTCCCCGCATCGTGGCCTCTGTCGTGCAACCATGCCTCAGCCCACCGGCGATCGGTTTCGGCCACCCACATCTCAAGGTGGTCGCCGTCCGGTTCGATACCGATGTGATCGAGGATGAATCGGTTGCGTTGACGGGAACCGAGTTCCACGTCTTGCCAGCCAAGGTCGACGGTGAGCAGCCGATCAAACCGGCCTTGGGTGTAACCAACCTGGGTCGGGAGGCCGAGCATGGCGGCGAAGGCCAAGGTTCCACCGCCGACACCTCGGAGATGGATAACGAGGTCGACCCTGCCGACGAGACGAAGCCAGGTGGCGGCTTTGCTGGCCAGGTCGCGCCCTCGGTCTCGTCGCCTCGGCTCATCGGCGAACGTGTAGAGGGGCAAGATGCGATCGATGTATGGGCAGCCACCGGACAGGATCGGTGCCGAATAGCTGCTCGTCAGAAGGGTGATATTCGCCTGTGGCCAGCGCCGACGGATGGCCCGAAGCGACGGCACGCTGTACAGCACGCCGCTCATATGATCGCGGACGACGACGGCGATTCGAGGCGAGTCGCCAAGTTCGGCGAGATCGATAGGTCGGTTGCTTTCCGGTGTGCTCACCAGCGCCCTCATCATGTATTGGTACTCGATGTTTTGGTACCCGGTTTCGCGAAACCCGGCATCTCGACTCCCACCGTGGAGCGGTGGGTAATCCCAGAGTATGACCAGCGGCCACCGTGCTCAACAGCCGGGCGGAGATTGGGTCGTTCGACCCCGGAACGGCGATGTTCGGTCGATCGAAACACGATCGAGGCGGTGGCCCGATGACCCGAGGAAAGATTTTCGCTGGGTTGGCACTCGCCGCGGTCGGCGCCTTGTCGGTCACCTGGAGAATGACAAGGGACGACGAGATACCGCGACGCCCGATCGACCGGTCGACCGTCGTGGTTCTCGGTGACAGCATCACCGAGGGGGGCGATTGGTCTCATCTCCTCCCCGAACAGGAGGTAGCGAACCGGGGCTACTCCGGCTTTACCACCGCCCAATTGGTCGCCGTCTCCCAAGACGTGGCTCGATCGAAGCCAGCGGTCGTGTACCTTTTGGCCGGTACCAACGACATCCGAGACGGTCGTTCACCGGAGTGGAGCGAGCGGCACCTGGAGCGTATTCTCGATCACTTCCGGCAGGCTGCCCCAGAGACAACGGTCGTGGTCCAAACGGTGTTCCCTCGATCCGACGCGGTCGACGAGGTAACTCGGCTCAATGACACGATCGTCGCCTTGGCCGCGTCACGTAACCTGCCGCTACTCGATCTTCACCCCATCTTCGACGACGGGAACGGAGGCCTCCGCCCCGCAGAGACGACAGACGGAATTCATCTCACCGATGTCGGGTACGAGAAGTGGGCAGAGGTGTTACGGACACATGTGGATGAGACCAACTACAGCCCGCGACCCGGCGAGTCCGACCGGTCGCAGGCGAGCTGACCGACCATGCCCTCGTCTTCGGTCGCTTTGACCCAGGATTCACTACTCGGCCTAGCGTGGCGTCTTCCCCATGAGGCCAGGCGGGTCGCGTTCCGCCGGTTACGCCCCGACATGTATCGCGATCTCCAAGGGATCCGGACCGGCGACGGAACCGACCCCGGACTTGCCGAATTCGATCGACGGCGGTGCATTTTCATCCATGTACCGAAGTGTGCTGGGGTGTCGGTCAGTCGCAGTCTGTTCGGCGACATGGTCGCGACACACCTGGCCGTCAAGTCGTTCCAATTGATCTACTCGAAGCAGGAGTTTGAGAGCTACTTCAAGTTCACCTTCGTGCGAAACCCGTGGGACCGCCTGTTCTCTGCCTTTCGGTTTCTCAAACGGGGTGGGATGACCGACAAGGACCGAGCGTGGGCCAACACCCAACTGGCACCGTACGACACTTTTGACGACTTCGTGAGACGGTGGGTCACCGCGAAGAACGTGGCGTCCTGGCAGCACTTCAAACCTCAGCACCGGTTCCTTCTCGACCCCGCTGGTCGTCTGCAGATCGACTACGTCGGTCGGTTCGAAACACTTGAGCAGGATTTCTGCCACATCGCCGAACGGCTTGGGATAGAACGCACCATCGCTCACCACAATCGAACCGATGGCCCGTCGGCCACCGACTATCGGTCGTTCTACACCGATGAGACCCGACGAATCGTTGCCGACGTCTACCGTCGAGACATCGAACTGTTCGACTACCGGTTCGATCCTCCCGACGGTTGACCCAATGTCGAAAACGTGGGTCGGGCCGTGTCCTACAAACTGTCGAGGTAGGCCCAGAACGCGTCTTTGTCGGCTGGGCTCATCTCACCCTCACGAAGACCGAGGAACACGAACTGATGGTCGGTGGTCGAGAAGTTGCGTCGGTAGCTGTTGCCCAGCGTCAGGCCAGACACGTCGGCCCGTATGTCAGATCTCTGGTCCGAGCGGATGTCGGCACCATCGACTTCGACGCTGGCGGTCGAACCGTCGGGGCCGAGATGGACTATCACCCCATGGAGTGCGAAGTCGGTGATGGTGCCTTCGCTCGAGACAGCGTCTGTCGCGCCTCCGCCGTAGCCGGCGAAACGCCGAGCCCCTTCGCCTTCCGCCCGCAGCATGGGGTATTCGTGACGGTCGCTGAGGCCCGATACCAGGAACTTGAAGCGGTGCGAGTCGATGTCCATCGTCATGCCGATCCAGGCCATCGTGACACCTTGGCCAGCCGCTGGGAGGACGGCATCACCGCTCCACGGTTGGCCGCCGTTTGTCTGCAGGAGCGTGTCGCCCTTGAACGTGAACTCGATCGACGGGTGACCGTCGGCCCCGGCCGCTCGGAACGTCGGCGGGGATGAAGGATGCGACATGTCGCCAACCTGGCCCACGCTGCTCGGACCGGCAGCACAATTCGGTAGGGACTCGACCTGCTCCCCGTCGCCGGCGATTCCCCCGCTGGCGTTTCGTGCGTCGGCTGCCTGCCAGCACCCCCACCAATCGATCCCGGTAAGAGTTGACGTCGGGTCCTGACCTGCTGCCGATTCACTGTCTGCCGGTTCACCGTTTGCCGGCTCACCGTTGTCTGGACCTCGGCTGGTTGATGGCTCGGGTTGAACCGATCCAGGAGTGGTGCCGGTGGAGTCGTCGGGGTTTGACCGAGCGAGGTTCTCAGATCCTCCGCACGCCGCCACCACCAGCACGAGCCAGAGGACGGCACCGATCAATAACATGCGCTGCGCTCTCACGTTGACGAAACCCCTCGATCTGTGATGGCCCGATTGGGGCATTGCTATCGTCACGGTTCCTCCTAGCTCGATAACACTGCGGCCAAGAGATGGACGTATGCGGCTTGATAGTAAATGGCGGGCTCGGTGATCTCCCACGATGGCTCGGATCCCGACGCCGACCAGTCTCGATAACTCTTGAGCGGCGGTTGCTCGGCTGGCGGGGAGTCGGCGCCCGAGTAGAACTGGTTCGGACCGCCGACGAGATATCCCGGTGGCACGCCGGTATCGGAACCGGTCGACACGTCATATATGGTCTGTTCGCCAAACCAGAAATGAAAGATGGATTGCACGGACCGCTCGGCGCCGAGGGCGTTCATGTTCGAGAGGTAGACCACGCCGAGCGGGTTGATTCCGTGGAAATAGTTCAAGTGGGCGAGGGCTCGCTCTTCGCCCCCTGGCACGTCACCGATGGCAAGGTTGGCGCTGCCGACGTTGGCCTTCACCATGTTGCTTCCCCAATGGTATGAGTTGTTGGGCATGAACGACCGGTACAGGTCGGCGTCTGGGTCGAACCCGAAGAGAGGCGATCCGGTTCGCATCTGATCGAGGCGGTCATCGATGCCAGCGATAACCGCCGGGTCGGCCGATGGGAGGTCTCGGTAAAACAGCAACGCGCTGGTCCGGTCGGGGCCGTAGTTGCCAAACCCGTCACCGGTGAACGGCAGCGTCTCGTCGTATCGACTCGACACCGCGTCGCCGTATGCCGGGTCCTCGGTGAGGGCAAAAAGGTAGACGGCAGCGACGACTTCAAGATCGCGTTGCGCTTCCACCGAGAGATCGGCATCGCCGGCCCTCACAAGTTGCGGATCGCAGTCGTCCCGGATCTGGTTGGTCTGGTACCAGCGCCACGCTCGCTCGGCGCGTGTCTCAAGCTCGTCGGCTTCGTCGGCCAGCTCGGGGATTGTGGCAAAGACGACCGCGGCGTGAGCCATCATCCCTGCGGCGGCGATGGTCGACGAGGAGCAGACCTCCTCGTAGTAGCGGGGGAGGTCGACCCGGCTGGGCAGCTCGAACCCCTCGTTGTCGATGAGTCCGACCTTCGTCAGCACCCCGCCATCATCGAGCTGCATGCGTTTCAGCCAATCCACCTCCCAGCGAACCTCATCCACGACATCGGGGATGCCGTTTCCAGACTCGGGGATACCGACCGCATCATCGAACACGGTGGGGTGTTGTCGATAGGCGGTAAGGAGAAGGTGGACCGCTTCGCTGGCGAAGGTCACGTACTTGTTGGTGTCTCCAGCGTCGAACCATCCTCCGCTCAGGTCGAGGGCGGTCGATGGGTCGGTCTGATCGTCAACCGACCGAGCTTCGGTGTCCTGGTCGGGGCCGACGTACGCCGCCTCATCGGCCCAGGGCCCGGCGATCTCTTCGGGGTGGGCGGTGTTGGCCCGGTTGAACCAGAACATTCGGAGGGCGGCATCCAGCACGTCGTCGTAGACATCATCGGCGATCTCGAACCGGCCGGTCTCTTCTCCGGTTTCAGGGTCGGCGATGTAGTACGAGCCAGGCTGGTCCACGGTGGAGAAGTCGAACCACCAGCCTCGGTCGCCCGATTGTTCATCGGTTGCTCCCGCCGACCACGACTCGGGTTCGCCCTCGAAGACCACCCGGTCATCGGTCCATCGCCTGACCTCGAATCGAGAGCCCGGTCGATACTCCACTTCAGCATCGAGGCCGAACTCCGGGTCGGCGGCGACGGCCACTTTAGTGTCGTTCGGACGGTAGCCGAATTGGTCGATTCGTATCAGTCCGAGTTCGGTCGTGTTCGCCGTCTCGGGTTCGGCTGCTGGAGTTTCGTCGGTCGTGGCCGCACCACCATCGCCGAGGCTTGACGTGGTGGGGGAGACTTCGGACAGCGTGATGTCGTCGAGATCGTCCGAACAGGCAGCGGCCACCAGCGGGAGCAACGTGAGGCTGGCGATGAGCGTCCATCGCCAGGCCGGGTACCGGCTGGATCGATCAGGGCGACTCATCGGCCGCTCCATCGGCCAACTCATCGGCCACCTCGTCGGACTGCCTCGTCGATTGGCCGATCGGTAGCTCGGCCGTGGCTATCCGACGGCAATGCAGTGGGTTCGCATGGCATAGCGGCACTCTTGATGGGCCAGTTCTGCTTCCCTGCCGACGTCGAAGGTGTTGCCCGGAGAAGATGAACGTTCCGCCGATGTGAGGATGCGTCCGGTGGCAAGATTCTTGGATGGGTCGGCTCGCCCGTATGGGCCCGTATGACTATATTGATGGCGGAGTTTCTCCTCTAGTCCAAGATGTTTCGTGAGGCTATCGAAGAGAGCATCTGTTCGGTCTACAATGTCGCCGTATTCGATGCCCAGCACGTCTATTTCTGGGCCTAAAGTGCGAGCGTACTCGGTGAGCATGTTCACTCGTTCGATGTAATAGTCGACAGCTCGATCTTTCGAAAAGTTGCGAAACGTTCGAACGATGCTGCTGATGGTCGGTGCCGGTTCCCTGAGGAGGATCATGGGAAGTGCCTGGTGTGTCACAAGCAGTTCGCAGCGTTCAATCGGTAACTGATAGTTGTGTAACAGTTTGTCGAGAGCGATGCGTTGGTGATCGCCGACCCGTACCTGGCGGCGTTTCCAGAGCAGCCGTCCGGTCATCGCCGTGAAGTCGGATTTGGAACGGTAGTTCAGGTGGAGCTCGCCGAATTCGAGTACTTCTGGTGTCGTAGACAAGAGTTTTGTCAGTAGCGAAGAGCCAGAACGCATATGCCCGAGGAGAAACGCCGTTCGAAGCGACGACCGGTCACCCGGCATGCCGTACAGTCGAAAGGCGCTCATCCGGGTCTGGTTTACCAGGCCGATGGGAAGTCGTTTGAACCTGCGTCCTCTAACTGTGTGCATCTGGTCCGGCCCCCAATCCGCTCCGGCTTTCATCGATCACCTGTTCAAGTTTCTTGGCAAATACTTGAACGTTCGGTGACTTCCAGATGCCTTCGTGGTCGCCAGGGATCCAATGGGTGTGGATGTCGCCATCGACGTAGCGGTCCCACCCAAGCTGTTCTTGATAGACGAAGCCTGGAGTGGTCGTTTCTGCCCGTAGGAGCAGTAAGTCGCCGTCTCGACGAGGGATGATATTGGCGTACTCGTTTGCGGCCTGGGCATTGATCTGGAGTACGTCCTTAAGCGTCTCCGGTACGGGAAGACCGGTTCGTTCGAATCCGCGGTGGAGGATGTGTCGGAGCCGGGTCCACGGTCCGAATTGCCACAGTCGAGCGATCCGCTTCTTTGCGTAGCGTAAGGCATTGCCCGGGCCGCCTTTGATGAGCACGGCCGCCATCGTGGTCAGGCGCTCGGTGTTCGATCGCTTGTCGGTGTAGATCCCGCCCGGGGCCTCGCCCTCGATCGAGATCAGCGAGTATGTCTCTCCTGAGGCGTCGAGTTGTTGTGCCATCTCGTAAGCCACGAGAGCGCCAAAGCAATACCCGGTGATGAGGTAGGGGCCGACGGGTTGCACCGTTCGGATCTCCGACAAGTAGTGGGATGCCATCGCTGGGATGGACGTCCGAATCTCGTCGGTTCGTTCGAGGCCCTGCTGGAGAGCGTAGAACGGCTGATCGTCGTCGAGCAGGTCGGCGAGTTCCCCGAACTGAATGATCTCATCACCGAGCGCGGCGACACAGAAGATGGGCGGCTTTGCCCCCGACTCCTTTATCGGGACGAGCGACGTCCACGACAACTTGTACCCGTCTCGGTCGATGATGTCGGCCAGGGCGCGGATTGTCGGGGCTTGAAACAGGGTTGCCAGCGGCAACGCCCGGCCCGTCGATGCCTCGATATCGGCCATCATCTTCACCGCCTGCAACGAATAGCCACCGAGGGAGAAAAAGTTGTCGTCGATACCCACCTCACGCTTGAAGAGTTCGGACCACAGCGCTGCAAGCTCACGTTCTCGATCGTTTCGAGGTTCGACGAAAGAAGCGTCGGCGGTCCGCGGTGCCGTCTCCTCCGCCGCGGCGGCGGCCCGATCTGCGTCCGTCACCGGCATCAGCGAAGCCATGGGAGCACCTGGTCGTTTCGCCATAGCCGACAGGAGACCGGTGTACTGATCGAGCAGCCGTTCGGCGGCCAGCGGGTCGCACCGTCCGCTGTCGAACTCAAGCCACCCTCGAATTCCGTCGTCGGCTTCTTCGGCAAACAAGCGGAGATCGAACCCGGCGGCGTGGGCGCCGACGGTTAGCAACTCGCCGACCGCGTCACCGAGCCGAAGCGTCGGCGTCGGCTGGTGTTGGAAAATGAACAAGGCTTGGAACGGACCGGATGTGCTCTCGGGGTCGGCGGTGAAGTGGGCCATGACCTCCTCAAGCGGGAGGTCTTGGTGGCTGTAGGCACCAAGGGCGGCAGCGCTGACCCGCTCGATGACGCCCGTCGCGGTGAGGTCGCCATCGAGGTCAACGCGGACCGGGAGCGGGTTGGCGAACAACCCGATCAGCTCCTTCAGCTCCGGTCGATTCAGATTCAGAAGCGAATAGACGATGGCCTCATCGCCCTGGCCATAGGCGGCAAGGAGCGACTGCCACGCTCCGAGCAACGTCATATAGAGGGTGGCGCCGGCCGATCGGCTCAGTTGGGCCAGTCCCTGGCCCGTTTCGAAGTCGAGGTGGAATGGAAGGGGAGTGGCGGTGGACGCGTCCGGTGTGACGGAGATCGAAGACCCCGGCAAGAGAAGCGACCGGTATGGCCGATCGAGCTGATCCGACCAATACGCCTTGTGGGGTTCCGGGCCATCACCGGTCAACCAGGTCTGTTGCCAGGCGGCAAAGTCTAGGTAGCCGATGGCCGGTGGTTCAGCGCGCCCCTCATCACCGTCGAGCCGACGTTGGTAGCTGGTGGCCAGATCGTCGATGAGCGGGAGGGCTGCACCCCAATCGAACACGATCTGATGGAACACCAGAAGTAGAAGGTGGTCGTCGGGACCGATCTCGATCACCGCCGCCCGAGCCACCTCGGCGGTGAGGTCGAACGGCCGGTTGGCGAAGGCGTCGGCCATGCGCTGAGCGACGGTCACCGGCTCGTCGGTCGATGGTTCGGACGTCGTGTCATACCGTTCGACGGTGATGGCGGCATCGTCGGTCATCGAGATCGGGCTGGCGTCGGGTTCGTTGCCACCACCAAACCGGCAGCGCAGCGTTTCGTGTCGACTCACCACATCGGCCAGCGCAGCTTCGAGTACGTCGATATTCAAGCTGCCCCGAAGCCGCCACGGCACCGCGATGTTCAATCCGGTCCCGTCCCGGTCGAGACGGTAGAGCTTCCAGATCCGTTCCTGTGCGGCCGACAACTGCAGCGGCGCATCGGGATGGCGTGGCTCGATCGGGGGGATCGACTGTTCGGCTACCGCCGTCGCCTGGTGCAGGAAGGCGATGATCTCGCTCTTCCGGTTTCCGAGTTCGGATCGGGTTGCCGGGTCGAGATGATTCTTCGGCGCGTTGATCTTCAAGTTTTCGCCATCGTCGGTAAGGGCGATAACGAACCCGCGTTCCCGAAGCTCGGTGAGATATTCGAGCGTGTCGCTCACAGTACGAACTCCTCGCGGTCGTCTTCGCCACCGATGTCGAGATCGACGAGTAGCCCGGCGGTGCCGACCCGGTCGGCCAGGTGGGCCACCGTTGGGTCGGCGAACAGTTCTGGGAGGGGAACGGCCACCCCGAAGACGTCGTTGACCTTGGTCATGATCTGAGCGGCGAGAAGCGAATGGCCGCCAAGCTCGAAGAAGTTATCTTCGACCCCGATCTCGCTGATGCCCAGGAGCTGTGACCAGATCTCAGCGATACCTCGTTCGGTGTCGGTGCGGGGAAGGGTCCGGTCGGTGCGTCCCGCTAACTCGGTGAGGTCGGGATCTGGTAGGGCGCGCCGGTCGATCTTGCCGTTGTTCGTGAGCGGCCACTCACTCATCGGCACGAACAGCGTTGGCACCATGTATGCCGGCAACGATGACGCCAGGTGGTGGCGGAGCGTCGCGGCGTCGGGTCCTTCGTCGGTGGTCGGGATCACGTAGGCCACGAGTCGGTTGTCTCCGCTCGGATCGGGCTGGGCGGTCACGACCGCCTCCTTCACCCCGTCATGGCGGTCGAGCACGCTCTCGACTTCGCCAAGCTCGATCCGGAATCCCCGAACCTTGACCTGCAGATCTATACGGCCGAGAAATTCGATAGTGCCGTCGAGGCGGTACCGGCAGGAATCGCCGGTGCGATACAGGGTGTCGTTGTTGCCCTTGTCATCGTTGCGGTCGACGAGCGGGTTGCTGACGAACCGGTCGGCCGTCAGCTCGTCACGGTCGTGGTATCCGGCGGCCACGCCGTCGCCGCCGATGCAGAGTTCGCCGGCAACACCGATCGGTACCGGCTGAAGGTTGGCGTCGAGCACGTGGAGTTGTGTGTTGGCGATCGGGCCGCCGATGGGAACCGGCCCGTCGCCGGAGGTGACCCGCCGGGCCGCCGACCACACGGTGGTCTCGGTCGGACCGTACATGTTCCATAGCTCGGAGCATCGAGGGAGAAGTTCCTCGGCGAGGTCGCGGGGGAGCAGCTCGCCACCGCACAGGACTCGGAGGTCCGACTTGCCGGCCCAGCCGCTCCCGAGAAGGAGTTTCCACGATGCCGGAGTGGCCTGCATCACGGTGACCTGTTCCGACGAAAGTGTTCGAGCCAACGCCTCGCCCGACGTCTGAACTTCGGGTCCGGCGACGACCACCGTCGCCCCTCGAATCAGCGGGAGATACAACTCGAGCACGGCGATGTCGAACGACAGCGTTGTGACGGCCAGAAGGACATCACCGCTGTCGAGCCCGGGGGTATCGGCCATCGAGGTGAGGAAGTTCACCACGTTTCGGTGCCGGACGTTGACCCCCTTCGGGAGTCCGGTCGAACCGGAGGTATGGATGACGTACGCCAGGTCGTCGGCGCCGATGGGGACCAGCGGCGAAGATCCGGCCAGCTCGTCGATGATCGATCGGTCGCCGTCCACCGACACCACGGGGCCGTCGTAGGCCTCGAAGCGGTCGACGAGGTCATCTTGAGTGATCAGCATCACCGCGTCGCCATCGGACAGGATGAACGCCAACCGCTCGGTCGGATAGTCGGGATCGAGCGGTAGGTAGACGGCCCCGGCCTTAAGGATTCCGAGCAAGGCCACCATCATGTCGGCCGATCGGCGCACGCTCAGGCCGACCGTTGCCCTCGGGGTGACACCTCGGTCGACGAGATACCGAGCGAATCGGTTGGCTTCGGTATCGAGCTGCCGGTACGTCAGTCGGCGGTCGTCGGCGATAACGGCCACGTGGTCACCGAAGGTGGCGGCCGCTGCCTCGATCAGCCCGTGGACGGTCGCCGTGTTGTCGTAGTCCGTCCCGGTGTCGTTCCAGGTCGCGGTCTGGGCCCGCTCGGCATCCGCTACCAGGTCGAGGTCGCGGACCGTCGACGTTGGATTGGCGGCGATCGAGCGGAGGAGCACCTCGTAGTTGGTGATCATCCGCTGCACCGTGGAACGGTCGAACAGATCGGTGTCGTATTCGAACCGGCCCTTGACACCGCCGGCGTCCTCCCAGAGTTCGGCGAGCAGGTCGAACTTTGACGTCCCATTGTCGAACTCGACCGCTTCGACGGTGGTGCCGTCCAACCGCAACAGCGGTGGCGCCATCTGTAACGTGAAGCTGACCTGGAACAGCGGATTGTGGCTGAGATCTCGTTCCGGTCGCAGCTCTTCCACCAGCCGTTCGAACGGCACATCTTGGTTGCCGAGCGCCCCCATGGTGGTGGCCCGAACCTCGTGGAGCAGATCGGTGAAACTGGGGGTGCCGGAGAGGTCGGATCTGAGCACCACCGGATTGACGAAAAAGGCGATCAACCGCTCGAGTTCGGGCTGGTTTCGGCTTCCGGTGGGCGTTCCGACCAGCAGATCGTCTTGGCCGGTATAGCGATGGAGGAGCACGTTGAAGGCAGCCAGCATCGTCATGTACAGCGAGACGCCTTCGGCCTTCGAAAGCTCCTTGAGTTGTTCGATGACGTCGGGCGGGAAGTCGACCGCTTCCCACGAGCCGCGGTTCCGTTGAATCGCCGGCCGTGGCCGATCGGTTGGCAGGGCCATCACCGGGAGCCGACCCGCCAGCTGGTCCCTCCAGTAGTCGAGCTGACCGGCTGGCTCGGCCGACTCCATCCATTGCCGATGCCAGATCACGAAATCGGCGTACTGTAGCGGTAGATCGTCGATGGCCGGAGCCCGACCGGCGACGGCTGCCCGATAGAACTCTTCGAGTTCGTCGATGACGAATTCGACAGAAAGCCCATCGACCACGATGTGGCTCATCATTTGGACAAAGACGTGATCGTGGTCGTCGAGCACGATGAGTTTGGTATAGAAAAGCGGTCCGGTGGTGAGGTCGAACGAGTGGCGAGATTCGGCCTCGACGATGCGGCGCATCTCCGACTCCCGCTCCGCGGCAGGAAGGTGACGGAGATCGATCACGACCATCTGTTGCTGACCGTTGGCCATCCCGGGGTCGCTGATGACCTGTACCGGTTCACCGTCGACGGTAGCGAAGGTGGTTCGCAGGGTCTCATGCCGGTCGATCAGTTGCGACACCGCGGCCTGAAGCGCTTCGATATCGAGGGGACCGCGGAGTCGAGTCTGGTGGTGGTACGGGATGTTGTACACCGCGGTGCCGGGTTCCAACCGGTCGACGAACCACAACCGCTGTTGGGCGAACGAAGCGGGGAAGGCCAGCACTTCTTCGTCAGCACTCTGGTGGGTTTCGCGTTCGTCGGTCATGCGTCTTCCTTGTTCTTTACCGAGGGATTCTTTACCGAGGGATTCTCTACCGAGGGATTCTCTACCGAGGGATTCTCTGTCGACGGGGCACCGCCGAGGACGCCCCGACGGATCCGGTAGCCGTCTCTCGACACGGCGGCCAGTTTCGGTGTGTTCGTTTCGCCACTGGCGGACGCCGCCTCTTCGGCGGCATCGATGGCCGCCCCGAGCTGGGTGATGGTCGAGGCTTCGAACAAGGCCATAAGCGGCACGGCAGCCGAAGACAACTTTCGAACCCTGGCCCCCAATTGGGTGACGAGCAGCGAGTGTCCACCAAGCTCGTAGAAATCGTCGTGGACGCCGACACCGCTGATACCGAGCATGTCCTCCCAGATCGCCGCGATGGCGTGCTGGCGTTCGGTTGTCGGTTCGACGTAGGCCGTCGAGAGGTCTGGTCTTTCATGGGAGATGCCGGTGCCGCCGCCATCGGGTTCGTTCGTCGCTTCCTCATCGGCCCGGCGAATCAGTGCCTTGAGATCTTGGGCGGTCACGACGACCTCGACCGCCGACGGAGCGGCGAGCACCCGTCGGAGCGCGACCATGCCCTCGTCGGTGCCGATGCCGTTGGTCACGCTGTCGAGCAAGGGGTCGATGGGAACATCGACGTCAGCTCCGCCGGTGGCGGCGGCAATTTCGCCGGCGGCCCGCCGCATGGTGAACCCATCGATTTCGATCAGAATGGCTCCGTCGGGGTCGACGATGGTGATGTCGAACACCGCGGTGTCTTGATCGGTCGGTGTGCGATATCGAATATGGCTGTAGACCTGCTCGGTCATCGGCCGGTAGTGGGTCAACCGGCCGTAGGAGAACGGCACGAAGAAGTCCAGGTCGGCGGAGAATCCGACGATCAGGTCTTGGGCGCCGGCGGTGGCGAGGTCGAGCACGGCCGGATGGAGCGGGTGGTCGGCCAGGTCGGTAGCGAACTGTTCGGGAAGGGCCAGCGTGGCAAGCGCTTCATTGTCGCCATAGTCGACTCGGCGAAGATTGTTCCAACGCGGTCCCCATGCCAGCTGCTCGTGTTCGTATCGATCGACGAATTCGGTTGTTCGTTTATCGCACCTGACTCGGATGGGTTCGATGTCGATACGCCCTGGGTCTCCGGCCGACAACCGGTACTCGATGTGGCCTCTGGCGTGTTCCTGCTCGGCGCCGGTTGTCCCACTGGAGACGACAAAGCTCCCGGAATCAGGCTCGAAACTCACTCGGATCGATGTCCGCTGGCCGTCGTCGTCACCGGTAGCCATGAACGGGGCGAGAAACATCACGTCGGTCATCTCGACGGTGTTCCCCGCAGCGTTTCGGTCGGGGTGTCGACTGCTGAGTGCGGCCCGAACCAAATCGAGGTAGCCGGTGCCGGGAAGTAACGCGGTGCCTTGCCGAGTGCGGTGCTCGTCGAGCAGCCAATGACGGTCGGGAGCGAGGTCGGTCTCGAACACGTCGCCGGTGGCCCCTTCCCCTCGAAACCACCGATCGAGCAATGGGTGATCGACCGGGGTGAGGCGCTCTACGTCATCGAGCAGGCCGCGCTCCACCGCGGTGCGAGCGGTCATTCCGACCTCGGACCATGGTCCCCAACCGACGGCGATCGTTCGGCGACCGCTATCGAGGGTACGCCGGTTGGCCAACGCGTTCAGGAAGGCGTTGGCGGCCGCATAGTCGGCCTGGCCGGCGTTGCCGACAACGGCGCTGGTCGACGAGAACAACGCGATGAAATCGATGTCGACCTCGGCCAGGGCCGCTTCGAGTACTAGCGCGCCCGACACCTTCGCCGCCAGTACCGGTCCGGCGTCCGCTGGCTCTTTGGTGGCCATCAGGCCGTCGGCCAGTTGCCCCGCGGCGTGGAAGGCGCCGTCGATGGTTCCGAACCGGTCGAGGACTTCTTCTACGACGGCGGCCATCGCTACACGATCGCTGACATCGGCGGTGGCGATCATGACGTCGGTACCAGATGACTCCATGGCGACGATTCGGCTGAGGATCCGGGCCAACCTGGTGTCGTCACCCGAACCGATGATGTGTTCCCACCGGCTGCGTTCGGGGAGGGCGGTGCGCGATACGAGAACCGGTCGGGCCTTGGCCGTGGTAGCGAGGTGCTCGGCGAGGGCGAGGCCGATGCCGCCCAGCCCGCCGGTGATGAGATAGACACCGTGTTCGGTGATCGGCGTACCCGTTGCTTCCTCGGTCGGGAGCGGGGCGGGCATATGACGGCGGACCCATCGGCTTCGGCCCCGGTGGGCAACGATGGCGTCGTTGACCCCGGCCCGAAACTCGGCGACGATCATCAGCGCCGCCGCATCGACGTTCGCCTCCCGTTCGAGCGTGGCCAGCTCCCCGACGTCCAGCGAGCCGGCGGCCATCGTCGGCTGTTCCCGTCCGACTACGAGCGTGGGGCCAAGGGTCAGGGCTTGGGTCGGGTCGACCGTCGGGTCGCCGCCGATGGCGTGTTGGCGGGCGGTGACCGTCCACCACTCGATCCGCTCATCGCCTCCTTCGGCGGCCAACGCTTTCACCAAGCTAAGCGGCCCATAGAACGTATCGACGTGAGCCGAAACGAACTCCGCCTCGGCGGGATCGAGTGTGGCTGAGGCATCGAGGGGCCAGAGGTAGGCGATGGCATCGGGCGTCTGGCCCGACTCTGCGAGTTGTCGTATCAACTGCAGATAGTGATCCGGGTCTGCCGGGTCGATAACGAACCGGCTGTCGCCGGAGCGGTAGTCCGCTCCCTTGGACACCACCGTGACGTCGCTCGTTTGACTGAGGCGTTCGACTACCGAGTGGCCGAGCGGGCCGTCGCTGGAGAAGACCAGCCAGCGGTCGGGCCCATCATCGGACGTCCGGGGGGTAGGTCCCGGGGTCTGCGTCCAGGCCGGCTCCCAGAACCAGTCATCGACGTCGGTCAGTTTGTCGAGCCCACCGGTGCGATCTGCGGTGGTTTGTATTTGTTGACCGGGTTCGACCCAATAGTCCTGGTGCTGGAATGGATACGTCGGTAGTGGAATGCGCCGTCGTGTCTCGTCGCCGGTGAACGGGGCCCAATCGGCAAGAGCGCCGGTGGTCCACAACTCGCCGAGGGTTCGAAGGGCAACCGCCAGATCATCGCTGTCGGCAGCGCCGTTCGATTTCGGTGGTCGCATCGATGTGGCCACCATCTTGCCGTGCGGGCCTTCGAGTTGTTTGGCGAACGTGCTCAAGGCCCGGCCAGGACCAACCTCCAAAAGCACAGCCTCGGGGTCGGTAGCAAGGATGGTGTCCAGACCGCCAACAAAGTCCACGGTCGACCGAATATGACTCGACCAGTAGTGGGGGTCGGCGATCTGTTCGTTGGTGATCCACGTGCCGGACACGTTTGAGACGTAGGCGATGTCGGGATCCGAACGTTTCGTCGACGCCACCACCTCGGCAAAGGGGGCGAGTATCGGGTCCATCATGGCGCTGTGGAACGCGTGACTGGTGTGGAGGCGGCGGACCGCCAGGTCCTCGCCTTCCAGTTTGGCTTGCAGTACGTCGACGGTGTCGTCCGGCCCGGCAACGACACAGAAGTCCGGACCGTTCTTGGCCGCCAGGCTCAGACCGTCGCCTAGGTACTCGGCGACGCGATCGGCGGAGAGTGGAATGGCCAACATCGACCCCGCAGGCAACTCTTGCATGAGCCGGCCTCTGGCCGCGACGAGATCGAGGGCATCCGAACGCGACAGCACCCCGGCCACACACGCTGCGGTGTACTCACCGATACTGTGCCCGATCAACGCCGTCGGTGTGACACCCCAACTCATCCAGAGCTGGGCCATGGCGTACTCGATGGTGAACAGCGCCGGTTGTGTAATCGCCGTCTGCTTCAGCTGATCGTCGGCCCACGCAGTCAGCGCTGTATCGGTGCCGCCGTCGGGGAACAGAACGGTTCGAAGATCGAGCCCGAGGGTGGGCTGGAGCAGGTTGGCGCATTCGTCGACGCAGTCGCGAAAAACCGTCTCCGAGCGGTAGAGGCCTTGACCCATCCCGGCGTATTGGGCCCCCTGGCCAGGGAAGAGGAAGACGACCGATCGGTCGCTCGGCTCGACCGTACCGTTGACCAGTCGGGTCGGCTCTGACCCTGTGAGCACGGCGGCGGCGTCGGCTGTATCGGCAACGACAGCGAATCGGCGTTTTTCGAGCTGGCGTCGGCCGGTGCGGAGGGTATGGGCCACATCGGCCACGTCGAGGTGCGGTGAGTCGGTCAAGTGGTCGGCGAGGTTGGCGGTCGCCGCGTCGAGAGCCGTCGGCCCTTTGGCCGACAGCGTCAGCAGTTGCAACGGCCGAGAGTCGGCCGGTGGTGGGACCGCCGGGGCCTCTTCAAGAATTATGTGGGCGTTCGTGCCACCTACCCCGAGCGAACTCACTCCGGCCCGGCGGGGCGAGTCTCCTGCCGGCCACGGTCGCAGCTCGGCGTTTACGAAAAACGGGCTTGACTCCATATCGATTCGCGGGTTCGGGGCCTCGAAATGGACGGTCGGGGGAATCGCCTCGTGGGAAAGCGCCAGGGTTGCCTTGATCAAGCTGGCCACTCCGGCCGCCGTATCGAGGTGACCGATATTGGTTTTGACCGAGCCGATTGCGCAGTAGCCGGACCGGTCGGTGTGAGCTCTGAACGCTTCGGTAAGCGCAGCGACTTCGATCGGGTCGCCGATCTCGGTACCGGTGCCGTGGCACTCGACATAGCCAATCGTCTCCGGGTCGATGTCGGCCAGGGCGATGGCTTCGCTGACGGCGGCCGCTTGACCGTCGACCGATGGAGCGAGATACCCGACCTTGTTGGAGCCGTCGTTGTTGATGGCGGTGCTTCGAATCACGGCATGGATCGTGTCGCCGTCGGCCATGGCGTCGTCGAGGCGTTTGAGGACGACCACACCGGCACCGCTCCCGAACACGGTGCCGCTGGAACGGGCGTCGAAGGCTCGGCAGTGACCGTCGGCGGAGAGGATCTCGCCCGGCTCGTGAACGTATCCACGATCGAGGGGCATATCTATGGTGACCCCTCCGGCTAACACCATGTCGGACTCGCCGTTCAACAGGCTTTGGGCGCCCATGTGAACGGCGACCAACGAGGTCGAACATGCCGTTTGCACATTGACCGCTGGTCCGGTCAAGTCGAACAAATAGGAGGCCCTGGTGACGAGAAAGTCTTTGTCGTTGCTGGTGTGGCGAACGAGGAAGAACCCGACCGACTCCATCAGGTCGGGGTTGGTCAACAGGTTGTAGGCCATGTAGGCGTTGTGGCCGGAGCCGCCGAACACACCGATGGAGCCGTCGTAGCCGGCCGGGTCGTAGCCGGCGTGTTCCAGGGCCTCCCACGACACTTCGATGAAGTGGCGATGCTGGGGGTCCATGATCGCTGCGTCTCGGGGGCTGAACCCGAACAGGGCTGCATCGAACCCTTTGACGTCGTCCATCGGTGCGCCCATGGCCACGTAGCGAGGGTTCGACCGTTCACGGTCGGAGACCCCAGCATCCCGCAACTCATCGTCGCTCAACGGACGGACCGACTCGACCCCATCTCGAAGGTTGGCCCAATACTGGTCTACGTCGTTTGCTCCCGGGACCCGCAGGGCCATCCCGACGATGGCGATGTCGGCGTCGGAGAATTGGTGGTCGTCGGTGTCGGTCATGTGCGCCTCCGGGTGCGACGGGCCTTCATAGCTTGGCGTCGGGAATCGGCTCGGTCGCTGGCCTTGGCCGCCGCGACCTCGGTGGCCTTGCCGCGATGATCGAGATGGTCGGTCAGCGAGGCGATCGTCGGGAAACGGAAGACGTCGGTGATCGACAGCTCCGAACCGAGAGTCGACGTGATGTGGCGGTGGAGCTGCACCGCCAGCAGCGAGTGGCCGCCGAGGTCGAAGAAGTTGTCATCGACCCCGACCTTGGCCACGCCCAGCAGGTCCTGCCAGATGTCGACCAGGTCGTGTTGGACCCCGGCCGTCGGCGCAACATAGTTCGCTCCCGAGGAAACCGGTGGCGTGTGGGGAGGAGGAAGGGCGTTTCGGTCGGTTTTCTTATTTGGCGTGAGCGGAAATCGGGTGAGCGTCACGTAGTGGGCTGGGACCATGAACTCGGGAAGGTGTTGGCCGAGGTGGTCTCGAAGGGCGTCGGGGTCGATACCGCCATCGACCGCCACCCCAGGGCTGGGGATGACATAGGCCACCAACCGTTGGTCGCCGGGTGTATCTTCTCGGGCCACGACCACCGCTTCCCGAATGGTTGGATAGTCGTTTAGCCTCGTCTCGATTTCACCGAGCTCGATGCGGTGTCCGCGAACCTTGACCTGGAAGTCCATTCGACCGAGGAACTCGATGGCGCCGTTTGCCTCGTACCGGACGAGGTCACCGGTTCGATACAGACGTGCGTCTGGTCGATCGGTTCGGAAGTGGTCTGACACGAATCGTTGGGCGGTGAGTTCGGGTCGGTCGAGGTAACCGTCGGTCACGCCGTCGCCACCGATCAGTAGCTCGCCGGGCACGCCGAGCGGAACCGGTTGTAGATCGCGGTCGACGACGTACATCTGTTGGTTGGCCAGCGGTCGCCCGATCGATACCGGTCGGTCGCCGTTGTCTACCCGTTGAACCGATGACCAGATGGTTGTCTCGGTTGGCCCGTACACGTTGAGGACCGTGCCGTCGACGATGTCGGTAATCTCTTTCGCCAGTGTTTGAGGGAAGGTTTCGCCGCCCATCAAACACATCTTCAACCGGGGTGCGACCCGGCGGAACCGGTCGTCGGCGATCAGCATGCTGCCCATCGATGGCGTGCATTGGAAGTGGGTGATGGCGTGGCGTTCGATTAGGGCGGGGATCGTCCGGTCGTCGGGGTGATCCTGCGGGCTCGATGGTTCGACCCGGTCGGCCTCGGGCGGCGTGGCGTAGGTCTTCAAAGAGTCGAGGTGGGGAAGCCGGCTGAGAACGACCTCGGCCGGTAATCCGAAGTCGACCTGGCAGGCGACTTCATCAACCCCGACTCGGCGGAGGTGGTCGACCATCTCCCGGCAGCTTTCGGGGGTGCCGAACAGGGCGCTTCCATCGAAGTACCGGTTGAAGGCGTGTTCGAGCAGCGCCTCCATCTCTTGCTCGTTCAGATCCTGGTCGTCGAAGATGTCGAGCGGACTTCGCCCGCTGTCCGCCGCTCGCTGTTTGAAGGTAGGGAAACTCCAGGCCGCCTCCTTTATCAGGGCGAGGGAGGATCGTAGATAGTCGGTCATCGGGGGCCGGACCAGTTCTCGAACCTCGTCGACGTCGTCGCCGATCAAGGTATGAACCATGAGGGTGACGTGGCCATCGCCGGCGTGGCCGGCCGCTTTCCTGGCCGCTCGATAGACGCCGATCTTTTCGGCAAGCTCATCGACCGTTTGGCCCAGCAGATGGGTTAACACGTTGTGACCGCCGGTACCGGCAGCGGCGAAGGTGTCCGGGTTGCCGGCCACGGTCAACCAGGTGGGGAGTTCGGCCTGGACGGGACGGGGCAGGGTGGAGACGTCGGTCGGACCGTTCGGTCCGTCCATGGTTACCGTCTCGCCTCGCCATAGTCGTTTGACGATGTCGACATCGCGGGCCACCGCCGCCTTTCGATCTCCGAAGTTCTCCGGTTTGAGCACGAAGTCGACGGGCTGCCAGCCGGCGGCAAACGCTATGCCGACCCTGCCCTTCGACAGATTGTCGACCACCGCCCACTCTTCGGCGACGCGAACCGGATGATGCAATGGCACGACACAGCTGCCGGCCCGGATCTTGACTCGTTCGGTGATGGTGGCGATGGCCGCACTCGTCACCGAGGGGTTGGGGTAGAGCCCACCAAAGGCATGGAAGTGACGTTCCGGCGTCCAGACCGCTTCGAAGCCGTGTTGGTCGGCGAAGCGAGCACCTTCGAGTAAGAGTTCGTACTTGTCGCCTCCATCGGACTGGCCGTCGTCCGACGCGAAATAGAACAGGCTGAACCCGAGGGGTCGGTTCGTGGCCCCAACCGGCGATGCCCGATGGGTTTCGTCTACCCGTCCGTGCTCGATCGATCGGCTGGGTTCGCCGGCGTAGACCACCAGCTTGAGCCCTCGCGTCAACGACCAGAAAATTTCCAGCACCGAAATATCGAACGACAAGCTGGTGACGGTGAGCCACGCATCGCCCGATCGGTGCTCGATGTGATCATCCATGCCGGCCAAGAAGTTGATCACGTTGGCGTTTGTGACCTTGACGCCTTTCGGCGTGCCGGTAGAACCGGACGTATATATGAGGTACGCCAGGTCGGCGCCGCCCGACCTATCCTCGGTCATGCTTGTAGGCATGCTTGTAGATAGAGCGGCGATGCGGTCGACCTCATCGTCGAGCGACAGGATGGGACCGTCGTAGTCCGGTAGTTGGTCGACCACGGTCGACTGCGAAACGATGACCGACAGATCAGCATCGGCGATCATGAAGGCGATTCGGTCCGCCGGATACGTCGGATCGAGCGGTACATAGGCCGCTCCGACCTTCAGCGTGGCCAGCAACGCCACCACCATGTCGACGCCGCGGTCGGTGAAGATGCCGACGAATGCGCCTCGACCCGCACCGAGTTGACTCAGGCGGTTGGCCACCTGGGTAGATCGAGCGTCGAGGTCGGCGTAGGTTAGCGATACCGACCCATGAACCAGCGCCGTCGCTTGACCATTGCGGGCCGCACAAGCGGCAAAGGCGGCGGCGATGGTGGGGTCGCCGTCTACCGGGACCGCAGTGTCGTTCCAGTCGACAACGATCTGTCGGCGCTCGTTTTCGGTCAGTAGGTTCAGCTCGGCCAACGGGGACGAGCCGTCGGACAAAAACTGATCCAGGACGGCCAGAAACTGCGTTTCCATCCGGTCGAACACATCGGTGGAGTACGACGCCGTGTTCCGCCGCCACCGGAGCCGGTCGTTGGCCGAGTCGATGACCAGGCTCAGATCCAACGTCTCGTCGACCGGACCATCGCCGATGTCGATTCCGATCGACGGCAGAAGTCCGGTCTCGGCGGTATGAGACCGTAGGCGCGGATAGCGAAACGCAAGGTCGGAGGCGAACCCTTTTCGGTCAACGGCCTTGGCTAGGGCGTTGCCTTGAGCATCGATGGCATCGGCGATGGTCGCTGTTTCGGGAAGGCTCGGGGAGCGGAGGGGCACACGAGGGGAAATCCAGGGTGCGAGCGATGGATCGACGTCCGAAGTGCCGCCGACACTGAGATGGAACGGGCCGGCGCCGGTGAGCTTGGCCAGATAGCAGGCGAACGCCGCGGCGACGACCGCCGTTTTGTCGGTGGCGTCGCCCCGGCGGTCAAGGGCGTTTCGGGCCGGGGTGGACAGGGGTAGGTCGGTGGTGACGATCGTTGCGGCCGCCTCACCAAGCGCTCGGGGGTACGGCAAGTCGAGCGGCGCTACGCCGTCGAGCTCGGACACCCACGCCGGTTCGTGACGGCAGAGTTCGGCGTTCAACGCGCTCAGCGCATCGGCTTGCTCCGGCGACAGGAGCGGCAGTCGATCCCCGACGGTGACACCAGCCCTGGTGAGGGCATCGGCGGCGGCTACCGGGCGGCCGTCGTGGTTGACGACGGTGGCCAGGCCGACCACTCCGTCGGAGGCGGCGACGAATACCACGCCGTCGTCGATAGCCACCACCGTGCCCGGGCTCTTGTCCTCCACGGCGCGATCGGAATGGGACACGGTAGCCACAACGATCGGATGGTCGCCGACCAACACCCGAGCCCTGGCCAACGGGTTGGCGTGGTGGCCGAAGTCGAGGCCACGGACCAGCGCCGAGATGTGATCGGTCGGCGATGCCCAATCGATGGTGGCCATCGCCGGTGGCCGGTCGTACCGACCGAAATAAGAGCGAGCTGAGGGTTCCTGTGGCGTCCGAGTTTCGGTGCCGTTCGCCAGTTGGTTCACGAGGGCATCGAACGACGAAATGGCGTGTTCGTAGCAGGCGACGTTGAGCGTGTATGCCGTGTCATCCGGCGCGATCGGGAACGATGCGGTGGCCAGAAGGTCGCCTCGATCCACCCCGGATTCCATCACATGCCACGACACGCCATGGCGTGTCTCGTTGTGCAGAATCGCCCAGGTCGTGGCATGGAGACCGGCGTATGCCGGAAGCGGGCCGTCGTGAAAGTTGATCGCCATCTTTTGGGCCATGGCCAACACGTCGTCTGGCACGATCCGAAGGTTGGTGATGCTGAATAGGTAGTCAAACGAGAACCGGGCCAGCGATGGGCCGAGGTCTTCATCGTTGGCGACGACCGGAATGCCTGCTGATGCGCCCCAGGCGGCGATCTCGTCGTCGTTGGACGCCACCACCGAAACCTCGATGCCGCTGTGGCGGAGCATCTCGCCGCATTGCACCAGAAGTGACTCCTCACCGAGGAGGGCGGCTCGGATGCGGTTCCGGCCACCACCGGTATCGCGGCCGTGTGTGGCTTGGCCTTCGGTCTTGTTCTTGTGCTCGGGGTTCTTGTGCTCGGGCTTGCTGTCGGTGCCGTCGGCGTTGTCGCTTGGTGTCACAAACTTCTGCTCATCCCTCCCACCTGACGTGATGCCGAAACGGCTACCCACCGGTGGGAAGGGGATCGAACCGTCTCGAATTTCCGGGACAGTTCATCCACGACAGCCGCTCGACCGCGACTGCGGATGGTCCCCCTGCCCTCCTAGGCGAGACGATCCTTCAAGATGATTGTCGCTGCGTGTAAAAGCGATCGTACAGATCGCCCCAAATCCGGCCAATGAGCGAAAAACCCAGCGTAATTAGTTCGCTTGGCGCCGTTGGGGAGCCACCGGATTCAGTGTCGGGCGGCCTAGGGGTCGATGGCGATCATGTCGTTCGGCCGGCCCGAAATCGCCACGCGTCCCTGAAGATGGTGTCGACGCCGCGGTAGTCGTGAATGCCGAGCCGCTTCTTGCTTCGAGTGGTGTCGGCGGCGAGCGCCGCCACATCGCCGGTTCGCCGGGGGTGCTCGACCGTTGGAATGGGGCGATCTAACACATCGCCGGCCGCGGTGATCAGCTGCCGAACCGAAACCCCTTCACCACGGCCGATGTTGAGCGCTTCGAATCCGGTGGTCGTCTTGACCACGTCGAGTGCGGCGGCATGGGCCTCCACCACGTCCATGACGTGGATGTAGTCCCGTACCGCGGTGCCGTCGTCGGTATCGAAATCGGTGCCGAATATGGGAACCGAATCGAAGGCTCCGTTGACCGTTTCCATGATCACCGGCACCAGGTTGCTGATCAGGTGTGTCGGGTCTTCGCCGATCAACCCCGATGGATGAGCGCCGGCCGGGTTGAAGTACCGAAGCGACATCACCGACCAGCTCGGATCGACGGCGCACACCTGGGCCAAGACCTGTTCGCACAGCGCCTTTGACCGCGAGTACGGGTTGGTCGGGTTCACCGGCGCCGTTTCAGGAATTGGGACTCGTTCCGCTGGCCCGTAAATCGAACCGGAGGAGCTGAAGACAAGCCGGCGCACCCCGGTGGTGTCGGCCGCTTTTAGGACCGATGTCAATCCGGCCAGGTTCACGTCCAGGTAGTCGATGGCGCGCTCCATCGATTCCGATACGTGCTTTAGTCCGGCGAAGTGAATGATTGAGTCGCAGCCCGAGGCAGCCAACACCTTGGTGAGCGCCTCCGTATCCCGGACGTCGGTGGCATGGAATTCTGGTCGCCGTCCGGCGATTTCGGCGATCCGATCGACCACGGATTCCCGGGCGTTTGAAAGGTCATCGACAAGTACGACGTCGTGGCCTGCTTCGAGTAGCGCTACGGCTTGGTGGCTGCCGATGAACCCGCAGCCTCCGGTCAACACGATGGTCATGATGGGTTTCGCCTCTCTGGCCCACGTGATCGACGATAGTACCGACGACCCACGTCGTGGCCGATGAGAAGGGCTACCCGAGGTGGCTGTCGTCGGACCTAGTTCGGTCCGGCGACAGCCAGGCTGCGGAGAAAACCAGCGGGCCATCGACGGCGAACCGAGAGGAGAATGTGGCGTTCCCGAACGCCGACTCCGCGGTCGGGGACAGGAAGCCGAGTTCGGCTGTCCCCGCCGGATCGATCGTGAGTTCGACGTCGAGAAAGTCGAGTCGGACCCCGGTAGAGGGGTAGATCGCTTTGTGTATCGATTCTTTGACGCTAAACAATGCTGCCGCCCATCGGCCGTCGCCGGGAGTGGGCAGGCCGGCCAGCATCAGCTGTTCCCGTTCCGATGCGATGAGAGACATGACGTCGGACTGCAGGCGCTGGATGACTTCGGCGTCGATCCCGAGTCCGAGCAGTTGCCGTCGGCCTTCACCGAAATCGGCGACAGCGGCGGCGCAATACCCATCGCAGTGGGTTATTGCACCCACGGTGTGTTCCGGCCAAATCGGGGCCCGGTCCGATCCGCTTGGAATCGCCGCCGTCGGCCGACCCAGTGCTCGGAGGGCCCGCTTGGCACAGGCCCGGCCGGCCCGGAATTCGGAACGGCGGCGCTCAACCGCCCGTTCTACGGCCGCTTCTTCGGTAGGGGCCAACGGTGCGTGCCAATCGTCGGCCGTCGCCTCGACGACCACAACTCCTTCGGGCGCCAAGTCGCCGAGCCTTGTCACGACGGTGAGCGTACTGCCGGTTTTGCTGCCTATGCGGACATGGACTCATGTCTCCTGCGGGCATTGGAGCACGATCCATCTGTAGGATTGTTGGGGATGCGAGACGAACGCGACGACCCGGAGCTTTCCGACTACCTGCGCATCTTGCGACGCAGGTGGCCGTGGGTGCTCGCCGGCTACCTCTTTATCGTCGTTGCCGCCACCGCGTTCACTGTCCAGCAGGCGCCGCGTTACTGTTCGACGGCTCAGGTGTTGCTGGCGGACTCTGCGGCTCAGGTGGCCATTCTGGGCGATGCCAACGTCGCCTCATCGAACCGAGATTTGGCAAACGAACTCAATCTCGCGGTCAGCGACACCATACGGGCCGAGGTTGTTAATCAGCTCGGGCTTGAGCCGAAGGTGGATATCCAAGGCGATGCCGAGTCAGACTTTTTGAGCTTCGAAGGCTGTGGACCGACAGCGGCCGACGCTGCGCTCTACGCCAACACGTGGGCCTCGGTCTATGTCGATGTAAAGCAGCAAGAAGCGGCCGACAGCATCAGCGGCGCGGTGGAGAGCCTTCGTACCCGACTATCGACCCTGCGCGACAGCCGAGCCGATATCCGCGTGCCGCTCGATGAACTGGAGCAAGACTTGGCGAACGCCGACACCGACGTCGAGCGGTCCGCCGCTCAGGCCAGGGTCGACCGTAAGCAAGCCGAACTCCAAGTTGAACTCGACCTGATCGATGTCGACATTCAAAGCGTTGCCGGGACGATCACCCAGTTGCAGCTGGGGAGCGAACTCGCCCGTACCGGTACCGCCCGACTCACCCAGACCGCGGCCGAGCCTCCGGGCCCGGCCAATGCCCCGCTGTCACGAAACTTGGTGCTCGGGTCCTTTGCCGGCCTGATCGTCGGAGCGGTGCTTGCGCTGTTGGCCGACAATCTCGACCGGTCGCTGAAGACACCGGACGACGTGGTCGGCGCGCCGGTGCTCGGCGCCATCCCCCGGGCCGTGCGGTCCGAGCTGCGCCAGGACCTGGCACTGGCCGCGATGAACAGCCCGGAGAGCGCGGTCGCCGAGGGGTATCAGAAGGTCAGGACCGCCCTTGAGTTCGCCTTGCTCGGACGCAAGGTCAAATCGATTTTGATCACCAGCCCATCCCAGGGCGAAGGCAAGTCGACGAGTTCGGCCAACCTGGCGTGGGCCATGAGCGCGATCGACCATCGGGTGGTGCTCGTCGACGTCGACTTCCGCCGGCCCCGTATTCACAAGATTTTCGGTTGTCCGATCGAGCCGGGCCTGTCCGACAACCTGCTGCAGGGCACCGAGATCAACAAGCTGGCGCTCAGAGTTGAAGACAAGCGCGGCAATCTGGTCATCATCCCGAGTGGACCGGTGCCGTCAAGCCCGGGTGACTTCGTCGCCTCTCGTGCCTTCTCCGGTCTGCTCAACAACCTGGAGGACGAGTCGGATTTAGTGATTCTCGACTCGACCCCGGTGCTTCCGGTTCCGGATGCACTTTCAATCGCCAGGCACGTCGATGCGGTCATCGTCGTCGCAATGGCCGGAGAGACGTCAAAGGCGCAGCTTTCGACGGCCATCCAAAGCCTCCGAGGCGTCGGTGCCGATGTGCTCGGGGTGGTCTTGGTCGGCGTCAAAGGTGGGGCGAGCAAGTACAGCTACGAACGCGATGCCCCGATCCGGGCTCGGCGTGAGCTGACGGCCGGCTTGGTTGGCACCCCGGGAACCGCCGGTGGAGCGAATGCTCCGGTCGCTTCTGCGGCGCCGGTGGCCGCCCAAGACCAGGGTGCGTTCGCCGAACAGGTGGCCGCGACGGGCGAGATTCCGGTCCGAAATCCAGCGGGCGATTCCTAGGCGCCGACGGTCACCACCGCGGCACGCAAACTCGATACCGGTGGGGATTGGTGACCTGTCTGTGCGCTTCGTCGCATTCGCCAGGCCAGCGGCCACTAAGCTGGTGTGGTGGAGCTTCGGATGGAAGGACTGGTCGATGTCGTACCATTGGCCGCGTCTCCGTCTGTGGCGCGGTATCGAGCCCGGCATCCAGCGCATGGTGAGCCGTTAGCGCTGAGCGTCTTCACCACCGAAGACGACGGGTTCCCCGAGCGATTTGAGCGGTATGTGGTCGCGATGCAGCGGTTAGCTGATGACCAACGGTTCGTGACCCTGAGGGGCAGCGGAAAGTCCCCGACCGGGAACCAGTATGTCTTGTTCGACCTCGGTCATTCGACGTTGGCTGAGGTGCTTGCCGAGGATGGTGCGCTGCCGTTCGAGTGGGCCTGTGACACCGTGGCCGTGGTCGCTGGCGCGGTCGCTACCGCTCACGATGCTGGCCTCGTTCACGGTCGGATCGCTCCCGATCGGGTGGTCGTCGGACAAGACGGCGGCTTGAGCGTCCGTTTCGATGAAGCTCCTGGCATAGACGGTGCCACCGCGAGCGAGGACGTTCGAGCCCTCGGGTTACTGCTGCTCGAGGTACTAACCGGGCGACGTTTTTCCGGTGATGCGTTTTCTGGGCCCGACGGTGTTCCGCTCCCGTACCCTCCCCAGGCCTTTGCCGAACTGCGGGGATCCGGTGCGCCGGAAGCGATTTGCGAATTGATAGAGCTCTGCGGTGACCCCGACCTCGCTCGTCGCCCTACCGCTCAGGCCTTGGCCGGGCGGCTTGGTGCCGCCGTCCTCAACCCGGCGTCGCTCGACGCGCCGATGGCTTCGTTAGCCAAAGTTGAAGTGTCGGCCGACGCCGGTGCGGAGACGGCGACGTCGGTGCCGGTCGTGGCCGAGCAGGACACGGTGATCGTGGCCGAGCTGGAAGCCGATCGGTCGGTCGATGCCGACGCCACGATTGTGGTCGACGCCCTCCCGGCCCCCATCGAGACGACCGGTGGTACGTCCTCGACCGACAGCAGTCCTGGAGCGGTTCGGTTCGACCCCGGGGATCGTCACTCGCACCTGACCCCGACGTTGCTGCCAGATGCCAAGACCGATCAGGGGGAAATCGACTCGGGTGTCGGCGACGATGACGACGTTGCTGGAGCCGATGGTGGCTCCGGTGGTCGGTCCGGTGCCGATGTGGCCACTCGACCGGTCGGAGCGGGTACAGCCGGTCAATCGGACGACAACACGGTGGCGTTCAAGTCAGGTACGGCAAACGAGGGGGTCGACGTCGCCGCTGGTTTCGACTCGAACGGTGACCGGGACGGGGTTGGCATCGTCGAGATCGACGACCGGCCACCTGCGGCGAACAAAAACCCGGCTCCTCAAAAGACCGACGACACGAGCCCGTATGACGAGGTGAGCCAGCAGACGGCCACCCACATGGTCGTCCCTCCCCCGACGGAATCGGCCGACGTGCCCGGTCTCGAACGGCAACCACTGGCCGGTGGTAGCGAGGCCGGCTTGTTTGGGTCGTCGTCGGAGCTCCGGACGTTGGGATCGGGCCACCACGGCCGGGTCTATGGTCGCCCGAGCGTCGGGGGCGGTGCTATCCGTGTCCTCACCATCGTGGTTGCGATACTGCTCGGTCTGGCTGTGCTCGGTTGGTTGGTCATCCTGCTCGGCGGCGGAGGTTCCGATTCTGCGAGTGGTGTGGCGGCCGGCGAGCCGTTGTCGCCCGAATTGGAGCAGGAGGCGGGATCGCAGGTCCGGGTGCAGGTGCCAGACATCGAGGGCAAAGTCGAGTCCGAGGCCACCAGCCGCTTGGCCATCGATGGTTTCGAGGTTGTCGTCACCTATGAGTTGAGCGTCGACACCGGAGACGGGGAAGTGATCCGCCAAGAACCGATCGCTGGCGAGCGCGTCGACGAGGGTGCCGAGGTCCGGATCGTCGTGTCGAGGAACCGGGACGAGACCGAAGACGATGTCGATGAGTCGGCCAACAGCCGACCGCAGCCGCTCAGAACGGTTCAGGCGCCACAACCGACCGAAGTGGAGGCCGAAGAACCCGATCCGGAACCCGATCTGCCCGTTGATGATCCCGTTCCGCCGGTGCCCGATCCGGAACCTGTCCCCGTTCCGCCTGTGCCCGATCCCGATCCCGATCCCGATCCGGAGCCCGAGCCGCCTGATCCCGATCCGGAGCCCGAGCCCGAGCCCGAGCCGCCTGCGCCTGATCCCGATCCGGAGCCCGAGCCGCCTGCGCCTGATCCGGAGCCCGAGCCGCCTGCGCCCGATCCTGATCCGGAACCTGTTCCCGATCCTGACACGTCCGTGGCCCCTGGGACGGGGTCCGCCGCCACCCCGCCGAGCCCTTGAGGTGGCATAGTTTGTTAGTAAAGGCGAGAATGGGAAAATAAGTTCTCGGAGTGTCAGAGCGCGAACATTTGGTCTCCGAGAGCGGTGTTAGGTTGATCGGCCTAGGACCGTTAACCGCCTGGCTCAATACCATGCGGCCAGGTGGGCGGTGATTCGGAGGGCACAGCGCATGCGCGAGGCGGATCGGGAACCCGGCGTTCGGCAATCGATGACGGCTGGGTGGTGGCCTGGCTCGCTGCCACGGCGGGTCGGGTGGCGGTTGGTAGAGAAAAGCACGCCGATACTGCGGCTAACCTATCAGCGGCCGAAGTTCGTGCCGTTGATGGTCGACAGTTCGGCATGGGTCATCGGCCTCACGATCGGGGCGATCCTGAAGCTGACCGACTCGGTAGCGGTAGCGGGCCGTGAACTTCTCATCCTGGCGAGCGTGGCCGTCGTCGCCCAGGCTCTGATCGGTCGAACGGTTGGGATGTACCGCTACCGCTGGCGGATCAGCTCATTCGAGGAAGTGTTGGCCCTCGGCATCACTTGGCTGACGGTTGCCGCCGGAATCATGATCGGCAACTTTTTGCTGCGACCGACACCATCGGATCTTCCAACGTCTGCGGTTATCACCGGGACCCTTGCCGCCATGGGCCTGATGGTCGGTGCCAGAGTCTTTTGGCGCCGTTGGTGGGAGTATCACAGACGTCCAGATGTCACCCGGTCAAGACGGACCGTGGTGTTCGGTGCCGGAGAGGGCGGCGCCCTTGTCGTTCGGGCCATGCTGTCCGACCCGAACTCCGAGTACTACCCGGTGGCCTTGCTCGACGACGCCGAGATCCTGGCCGAGCGACAGCTCGATGGGGTCAGCGTCGAAGGAACTCGCGACGATCTTATCGAGGTGGCCAACCGCCATGGCGCCACCGTGCTGTTGATCGCGCTTCCGAGCGCCGACTCGCAGCTCATCAAGGAGCTATCGGATCTTGCTGTTCGGGCTGGGCTCGAAGTACGGGTGCTTCCAGCGACAAACGAGCTGGTCGGCAAGATGTCGGTGGCCGATGTTCGTCAACCGACGGTCGAGGACATCCTGGGTCGTGCCCCGGTCGAGATCGATCTGGCGTCGGTCGCCGACTACCTCCGGGGGCGGCGGATTCTCATCACCGGTGCCGGCGGCTCCATCGGGTCGGAGTTGTCCCGTCAGGTTCGAGGATTCGATCCGGGACGGCTCTACCTTCTCGACCGCGACGAGACCGCACTGCACGGCCTCCAACTTTCGATGGAAGGTCGAGCATTGCTCGATACCGACGAGCTCGTCGTGGCCGACATACGTGACAGGGAGCGGATCTTCGAGATATTCGCCGAGACCAAGCCCGAGGTGGTGTTCCATGCCGCCGCGCTCAAGCATCTGACGTTGCTTGAGAACCATCCGGCCGAAGGCATCAAGACAAACGTGCTCGGCACGAAAAACCTGTTGGACGCGGCGATGGCCCATCAGGTCAGTCGATTCGTCAACGTCAGCACCGACAAGGCAGCCGACCCGACCTCCGTTCTCGGAGCGACGAAGTTGGCTGCTGAGCGCCTTACCGCTCGAGCTGCTGGCACGACGTCGGCGCCGTACCTTTCTGTTCGCTTCGGCAACGTGCTCGGATCGCGCGGTTCGGTCCTGCCGACCTTCATTCGTCAGCTTGAGGACGGCAACCCGATCACGGTGACCCACCCCGATGTCACCCGCTACTTTATGACGATCCCCGAAGCTGCCCGCCTTGTGGTCCAAGCCGGTGCCATCGGCGACCCAGGGGAGGTCCTGATCCTCGACATGGGCGAGCCGGTCAAGATCGTGGATCTGGCGAACCAGTTGATCGAGATGCTGCGGCCGGGGGCCAAAATCGAATTCACCGGTCTGCGACCTGGTGAAAAACTCGACGAGGTACTGATCGCCGACAAGGAACGAGCGGCGGTCAAGGTTCACCCGCGGATCATGCATGCGTCGGCCGACGCAGGAGACCCGGCAAAGGCCCTTGAGATCATGGGCGCCGAGACTGTCGAACAGGCCAGAACTCTCATAAGCGGCGACGATCCGTTGTCGCTCATAGACCTCACAACCGAATCGAGTGTGTCATGACAACCGAGTCGGGCGAAGCGCCCGCCCCAACCCCTTCTGGTACCGGACGTCGCGTCGTGGTCGTCGGACAGGGCTACGTCGGCCTGCCATTGGCCATGCGGGCCATCGAAACCGGGCACCGCGTCATCGGTTTCGATCTCGACAAGCGAAAGGTGTCGGCGCTGGCCGCCGGCGAGTCATACATCGATGACATCGATGATGCCGGGTTGCGAGCAGCGCTCGATACCGGTCGCTACCTGCCAACCGACTCCAGTGACCAACTGGCTGGCTTCGACGTGGCGGTCATCACCGTCCCCACCCCCCTGACCGAGGGCGCCCCCGACATTTCCTTCATCGAGTCGGCCGTGGTCACGCTGGCCACCCATCTCCAGGCCGGTGCGATGGTCATCCTCGAATCGACCACCTACCCGGGGACGACCGAAGACGTCGTTGCTCCGCTGCTCGAATCCGGCTCGGGACTTCAGGCCGGGAAAGACTTCTTTCTCGGCTACTCCCCGGAACGCATCGACCCCGGGAATCAGGTATGGGATTTCAAGAAGACACCCAAGGTGGTATCGGGTGTTGACGAGGCATCGATGCGGGAGGTCAAAGCCTTCTACGATGGCATCGTCGACACCACGGTCCCCGTCGGGGGAACCCGGGAGGCGGAGCTGACCAAGCTTCTCGAAAACACGTTCCGCCACGTCAACATCGCACTCGTCAACGAGTTGGCCATGCACGCTCGCTCACTCGATATCGACATTTGGGACGTTATCGATGCGGCAAACACCAAGCCGTTCGGGTTCATGCCGTTCTATCCCGGCCCCGGTGTTGGTGGCCATTGTCTGCCGGTCGACCCGTCGTACCTCTCGTGGCAATTCGAGCGTCGTCTCGGGTCGGTGTCGAGGTTCGTCAAGATCGCCAACGATGTAAACAATGGCATGCCGGCCTACGTGGCCGGACGGGTGCAGGCTGGATTGAACGATCGGTTGAAGGCGGTCAAAGGGTCATCGATCATCGTGCTCGGCGTGGCGTACAAGAAGAACTCAAACGATGCGAGAGAGACACCGGCGACCGAATTGATACTGCGCCTCCTGGCCTTAGGAGCCGACGTCAAGGTGTTCGATGAGCACGTCGGCCCATACGAGCTCGACGACAAGACCGAGCGACTGGCAACCCTCGACGACGACGTGCTCGACGCTTCAGACGCGGTGGTCGTGGTGACCAACCATGATGATCTCGACTACGGACGGGTGGTCGAACGAGCCGAGTACGTATTCGATACTCGTCGGAGCCTCACAGCGGGACCATCGGTTGAGCATCTCTGAGGAGGCAACGATCGGTGCATCGGACGATCAGACCTCCCCGGTGACGACAGAGCCTTCACGCATCCTGTTGTCGGGTCCCGACGTCGGTCCGGCCGAACGGGACGCCCTGGTCCGTAGTTTCGACGACGGGTGGATCGCCCCGGTCGGACCAGACCTGGTGGCCTTTGAACAGGAGCTGTGCGAGTACGTCGGCGTGGAAGCTGGGGTGGCGTTGTCGTCGGGGACCGCGGCCCTCCATCTGGCGCTGCTCGATGTCGGGGTGGGGCCCGGTGATGAGGTCGTGGTTCAATCGGCGACGTTTGCCGCCACCGCGTTCGCTGTCGTCCACGCTGGAGCCACCCCGGTGTTCTGCGATGTCGATGCCGAGACGTGGGCCCTCTCACCCTCGGTCTTGGCCGACTTGCTCGACCGTAAAGCGGCGAGGGGTCAGGTGCCCCGAGCCGTCGTCGCCGTCGACCTCTACGGCAGCTGTGCCGATTACGAGGCCTTGATGTCGGTCTGTGACCGCTATGACGTGCCACTGGTCGAGGACGCGGCCGAGGGTCTCGGGTCACGCAGTTGTGGACGCATGGCCGGCTCGTTCGGTCGGTCGGCCATTCTCAGTTTCAACGGGAACAAGATCATCACCACCAGCGGCGGGGGTGCGCTGCTCGGCTCAGCCGAAACCGTTGACCGTGCTCGCTATCTTGCGACGCAGGCCCGCTCACCGGTGCTTCACTACGAGCACGAGGCCATCGGGTTCAACTACCGGATGTCCAACTTGTTGGCCGCGCTCGGCCGCGCCCAATTGTCGACGCTGGAACGTCGGGTCGCTCGCCGGGCGGCGATCAATGACCTCTACCGGTCGAGTTCTGCATTGGCCCAGTTGGAGTGGTGTCCCAACGGAGCGACCGAGCGTCCGAACCACTGGCTGACCGTGGCGATGTTGCCGGAGGGAATAGAGCCGGCCACGATCTGTCAAGCCCTTGACGCCGAGAACATCGAAGCTCGACCAGCGTGGAAACCGATGCATCGCCAGCCGATCTTTGCGTCGGCTGAGATGTTTGGCGGGGCGGTCAGCGACCACCTATTCGCCAAGGGGATCTGTCTTCCTTCCGGGAGTGGCCTGATCGACGCCGACGTGGAACGGGTCATCGATGCGCTGACCCGGAGCCTCGCCGATAGTGCCTCGGCACTGTAGATCAACGGGTTAGCACGACCGGCTCGGCAGCTCCGCGCCGATCGTTGCCGCCCACTCCTGAGCCAACCGTCGAACCGAAAATTGCGTATCGGCGGGGGCCATGGTCACCGTGGCATCGGTGCAGCGATCGAAGTGGATCTCGGCCCGGTGGACGTGATAGTCGGAGGTCACGACAACGAGCCTGTCCCAACCTTGTTCGTTGGCCAGGTTCGATATCGTCTGGGCTTCGCCCCTGGTGTCGAGCGGGTCTGGGGTAACGCAGATCACTTCGAACTCCTGCGCCTCAAGGCAATAGGGCATGACGGCCCGCCATTCCCGCCACGGCCAATCGTCGATGCTCAGCACCAGTGTTGGCGCCGCGTCGGCGTCCATGAGATCGATGGCTCGTTCTAACCGTTCGCCGTCGCCGCCGAGCAGCACGATGACTGCATCGGACCGTTCGGGAACGGTGTCGGACGGAGAGATGAACCAGTAGAACGACAGCACGGCACCCACAGCAACGAGGACTGCGGCGACGACGAGCGCCCGAAACGGCCAGGTCCAGTTACCGATGGCGAGCCGGTTCCGGCCGACGGGACGGTCTGGATTTGGTTGGCTGTGCTCGGTCAGCCCGGTGCTTTCGGCTGTTCCCACAGGTCGTTCCAGTCGGGAGCACGGACGAGGAGCGGTGGTGCCGCGATCTCGTCGGCTGGCGGGGTGACGTCGTTCGTTTTGTCGTCTGAAGCGGTGATGGTTGGTTGGGGTGTTTTGTCTAACGGAACGGCGGCGATAGCCATGAGGGTGAGGTAGAGCGAGCGGTTGTCGTTGAAATCGCCGCTTACCATGGCCGCCCCGAGCCAGGAGTAGATCATACCGATGGCCAGGGTTGCACCGAATCGGTCGGTACGAACTCGTCGGAACTGGTCTCGGGTGACCCAGTAGATGACAAATAAGAAGGCGATGAATGCGACGATCCCGGCTTCGTACCACAGCTCAAGCAGAATGTTGTGGGGGTAGTTGTAGCCGATGAACCCCGACTCGTCGGGCCAGGCGCCCCAGCCCCGACCGAACGGTGTGTATGGGAGGTTCTCGAATGTCCACTGGTAAAACCGATCCCTACCGCCTCCGCTTCGGGCGTTGGCATCGCCGGTAAATATGCCGAGGATGCGCCGTCGTGAAAATTCGGGGGTTCGCGACCACAGGGTGGCCATGCCGACCGCACCGATACCGAGCACAACTCCCATGCGAAGGCTGACCTTTACCTGCAGGCGTACCGCCTGAAGGGCGAGCATCATGAGTAAGGCGATGAGGATGGCTTGGATCGGGCCTCGGGATCCGATGGAGATGATGACGAACACCTCCATGAGGGAGACCGCCAACACCACCGGCATGAGCCAAAACATGCGGCGGCCGCGTTCGGTCAGGGCCCAGGCCAGCGCGGCGGTGAGAACCACCGCTGCCGCCCGGGAGAACGAGATCGTGGCTCCGGTGGCGGCATTGAGTCGACCGGTTTGGTCTTGGACACCGGTCAGCAGCACCGATAGCGACAGGAAGACACCCCAGCTGGATGCTGAGATCATCAGCGCGATGAAGTCGTCTCGGTTGGAGACGACAACGCCGGCCGCGAGGGCAAGTGGCAGGGTCAGCTGGTAGAGCGCTACCTCCTTGGTTGTTCCGTACTCGGTAGTGAGCCGGAAGAAGGAGCCGGACAATCCGATGATGAGGAGTAGGGTCCACACCTTTATGGCGTTGCGGTTCAACCCCAGCCGGCGGTTGCGAATGATCAGGCCGACGGCGAAGATTAAGCTAAGGGCCGCCGACGCCAGGGTGAAATCGATGGGGAACGAGTTAAAAGGCGCCACTTGTTTGAGCTGGCCGGCCCAGGTGAAGGCGCCGAGTGCGCCGATGCCACCGAGTCGCAGGAGACGGCCGCGCCTGTCGGTCTGCGGGTCGACTCGGGTCGACTCTGTGGCCTGTGTTGGTTCGAAGGCTGTCGGAACTACCGCGGTAGCCATGGTCATGTATCCATTCCAACATCCATGCTAGATCCCGCCGGCCTCGATGACCGCTCGGGACGTGCACCATCACCTACCCGGGGCGCGGTAACCGGGTTGCGGAGCAGCTGGTAGCCTGCGCTCGATAGCGGCCATGTCGGGTCGACACGGCATCTAAGGGTGCCACGATCGGCTCGGATTTAGGAGGGATTGCGTGAGTGAGGCGGCACAGTTGGGCCAGGTGACGATCGGAATGCCGGTGTATAACGCATCGCGTTATGTGACCGAGGCGATCGACTCGGTCTTCGCCCAGACGGTCACCGACTGGCGCCTCGTCATCTGCGACAACGGCTCCACCGATGACACGGTAGAGGTGGTGAAGCGTTACGAATCGGACCCTCGGGTCTCGGTTGTCACCAGTGACACGAACCGGGGGTTGGTCTACAACTTTCGACGGGCGTTCACCGAGGCCGACACCGCGTTCTACATGTGGCTCAGCGACGACGATTTGCTGCATCCGACCTACCTTGAGCGATGCCTCGAACGGCTCGGTCAGCAACGTGAATTGATCGGGGTTTACACCGAAGCTTCCGAGATCGATCAAGACGGTGCTCAGACCGGCAGTTTCGTCGACGGGCCTCATCCCGAGCACCGGATCGACGCCAATCCTGCGGTCCGCCTTCGAGAAGCGATCACCGCCGAGCCTGCGTTGTCATTCTTCGGTGTGTATCACACCGAAACTCTCCGCCGGACCGACCAGTTGGCGCCCTATGTCGGCAGCGACCGAACCCTGGCCGGTCACCTGGCCATGCTCGGCCCGATCCTCCAGGTGCCAGAAGAGCTGTTCGTCCGTCGCACCCACCCGTCATCGTACTCCCACGCCGAGTTCAGCAACCGACGGAAGTTCACCAGCTACAGCGGATTCTCACCGCAGTGGTATCGACCGATCGGGGTGGAACGGATCTACCGTCTGGCCGGCCTCGTTCATCGTTCCGACCTGTCGATAGGTGATGCGCTCCGTTGCCATCGGGTGATCTTTACCACCTTTGCCTGGCTGACGGTGAAGACCCAGCTGATCATGTCGCTCCGGTTTACCTCTCATTGGGTGAGTCGGGCGACGGGCAGAGATGTCCAGCTCCACCGGTTGTTGGTGGCGGGGGCGAAGCGGGCTGGGAAAGTGGCACGGTTGAGCGGCGCAAAGTCGCCTTGACCACCGAGCAGCGGCCAGGGCCGACCGAGGGAGGCAACCCATCGCCGAGCCGGCGGGGTCTCCGGGCTCAGATTCTTCGCGGCGGGCTGCTGATGAGCGGCCTCAGCATCGCCATGCGAGGATCCAGTTTCTTGGCCCAGTTGGTCTTAGGGGGCATTTTGTCCGAAGGCGACTTCGGACTGTTTGCCGCCGCCCTGGGGTTTGTGGCTATCGGTGCGTCCCTGCGGAGCGTGCTTCGTACTGCCCTTATCGAGGCCACAGCAAAGTCGCCTGAGCTTGTAGACCGGCTCTACAGCAACACGATGTGGGCGGTGATGGCGTTCGCCGCCGTTGGAGTGTTGGCGTCGCCGTTGCTGGGGGCGGTATTCGACAACCCCGACCTTCCGCCGTTGTTGATTCCGTTGCTGATCCTCGTGCCGCTCCAGATCGTGCCCGTGGTCGGTATGGCCCGGATAAACGAAGCGCTGCAGTTCCAACGGTTCGGTCGAATCGTCGGCAGCGCTGCGGTGCTGCGCCACGCGGTGACCGTCGTCGCCGCACTGCTGGGGTTCGGGCCGTATAGCTTCGTGCTCGGCGTCGGGGCCGCGGTGGTGACCGAGATCGTGTCGGTCCGACTGATCGTCGGCTCGCTTCCCCGTCTTATGCGGCCAACGTTCTTCAGCGGATTCTCGCTCAAAGACCGGACCGGTGACCGTCGGTGGATCTGGCCGACCGCTATCGCCTTGAGCCTGGCCGTCAGCGGCGACTATCTCGGTGCGTCGGCCATCCTCACCGTCGAGGTGGTCGGCCTCTATTTCTTTGCCTATCAGTTGACTGGGGCATTGTTTGAACCGATGAACACCGCGGCCAACACCGTGCTCGTTCCAGCATTCGTCAAGATCGACGACCTCGAGAAACGCCGGTCGTCGTTCGTGGAGATCGTTCAGACGTTGAGCGTGTTCTCAACGCTGTTCTTCGTGACGGCGGCGGTGACGGTGGCCCCCATCACCCACCTGTTGTGGGGCGGCAAGTGGGATGGGTCGATCTTCGCCATCCTCGCCTTTGCCATCTATGCCCCGATTCGCCTGGTTCATCCGATCTCTCAGTCGATTGCCAGGGGATGCGGCTATTGGAGTTTGTTCGCCTCCGATATGGTCCTGGCCGGTGCGGTAACGGTGGTGTCAGCGGTGATCGGGGCCGCGGTCGGAGGGTTGGAGACGCTGGTGATCTTCGTGGTGTGCGGCCATTTTCTGGTGACCATGGCGTCGCTGCTTCGACTGGCGTCCAGGCTCGGGGCGCCGTGGGTCGATGTGTTGCTCGCCGTCCTCACCCCATGGAGCATCGGGTTGGTCGGGTTGGAGCTTGTCCACCTGACGACCGCCGGGATCGACAGCGTCGACGTAGGCGGGGCTGTGGTTCGGTTTGTCCTGCTGGTCGTCTATTTGTCGGTGGCGCTGGTGGTGCCGTTCCGTCGCCGGATCATGGCCACGGTGCAGCCGATCCTTCAGCGGGCCTGAACGGTCGGGGTGTCACCGTCGAGCAGCTCGACGAACAACGACAACCACTGTCGCTCGATCGCCGGTCCGCTGTAGCGGTTGGTGGCCGACCGCCGGCGTTCGATTCGCGATGCTCTCAACCGGTTGAGGCTGTGGTTCGCTTCGGCGAACCCGGCTTCCCAGCTCGATGGTTCGGCGTCGACCCGCTGCCCGAACTCGGCCAACTCGTCGGCCAGCCTCGGTTCGAGGGTGTGCAGGAGGTGGGTGCCGGTGCCCAAGTATTCGAGCACTTTGTTGGTCATCGTCGTCCCCTGCCCGGTGCGGAGGGGGACGACCCCGACGTCGGACCGGCAAAGTAGCCCCGGCACGTCGTTCGACGGGACCCGGCCCGGAAGTTCGATGCCCGGCACCCGTTCGGCCAGTTGCCGCACGTGGTCGTCCAATGGGCCGTTGCCGACGATCGACAGGCTTGGTCGTTGCCCGACCACCGATGGGTCGGTATCGGTTCCTATCGCCACTGTGTCGGCCGAGGACTGGACGAATCGTCGCCAGCCTTCGATCATCGAGTCGAAGTCGAACAGCTTGGTCAACGTGCCGACGAATATGGCCTTCATCGGGCCGGAGACCGGTGCGAGGTCGGCCTCGATGAGGCGGTCCGAGATGCTGAGGGGAATGGTACGAAGACGGCGTTCGGCGGGGCTGCGTTCCAGATTGGTGTCGGACATGGCGACGACGCCGTTGGCCGAACGCAGTTCCCTGGCCAGCGCCCGCCCGGCCAGCGCCGCCGCCTGGGTCAGCCGTTCGTTGCCCGACGGCATCTGTGCGTCGGGCCACAGGTCGCGAATGTCGGCGACGATGGTCGGCCAGGCGCCGACCTTGCCTCGAACGGCGCGGACCAGCCCGGGCGGTGGATATCCGATCAGGTAGAGATCGGATGGTCGTTGCCCGGCCACCAGGTCGGACACCCCGGCACGAAACTCGGCGAGGAACTTGAGTCGGGCTGCGCCCCGGTTCGAGTCGTAGCTTCTTGTTTTGACCAGCTCGATTCGTCCTTCGTCGGTCATCGTTCCCGACCACGACATCGGACGCTGATCGTGTGAGAGATGAGAGAACGTTGGCGCGATCCGGGTCACGTCGATGCCTGCAGAGGTGAGCCATTGGGCCAGTTGCCCGTAGCGGATCGGTCGGTACCCGTCGTCGAGAGGAATGTCTTCGCCGTAGTGGATGATCGTCACCTGGCGGCCTTGGAGCCGACGGCGGAGTTCCTCGGTGGTCTGGTCCGATTCCCGTGCCCGTCGACCGGTGTCCCCTGGGTGTTGGTTGCTCATCTTGTCCCTCTCCGCCACGTCGATGTTCCGGGTCGCTTGACGGTTCACCCTAGGAGTCCTGGTTGGCGGGGGCTACGCAAGGACTGGGACTGGGGCTGGGCGGGGGTTACGCAAGGGCCGGGACGCCCGGGGCGAATGCGTCGGGGCGGGCTCTTGTCGTGAGCGAATCCGGCGACCAGTGCCGGTTGTCTGCTCGTTGTGTCAACGCCTGAGTGTCGGCGATGTTTACCCGGCGGATGTTCTGGGAAGAGTTATAGGGCAGATAGAAGGCCAAACAACAAGGGGTTGCGAATGAAGTCAAGTCTGGTAAGAATCTTGTCCGCAGTGGGCGCAATTATCGCGCTGTCCACGCTCGCATTTGGAATTACTCCATCCTCGGCATCCGGCTACGATGTCGATATATGTGGCTGGGAAGACTCCGGCTCTAAAGTTCTTGTTCTTGCCGAAGGTGGAGTCGGGTGCGGCAACCTTGACGTGTATGTCACATCGAACAAGCGGGTCACGCTATCGAAGTGGAAGAACTGCAATGATAGCGACAAAACCGCAGGAATTTGCGACAATTTAGAGGGTCAGATTGGGCAAGAGGGCGGAGATACAATCCATAAGGCATCAGCTGACGACCCTTGCCTCTACGACCACGCTGGCCTCGTTGTATATGGTGATTGCGTTAGGGCTTCATGAGTGCTCCCTCACCGGTCTACGTATGACGTCAACGTTTCAACGTGTGTTGTGCTCTGGATCGGTGGGGGATTTTGTTCGTACGAAGGTGTGTAGTCGGGTGCTCCTGTTCGGATTTCACGAACGGTTCACCCTTCGAGCCTGTTCCTTGTTCGGGGAATAACGGCGATGTTACCTGTGGAGAATTTCGGTCTACGTGTGCGCACCTGGAGAGCACAGGTATTCGAGTAATACAGGATGAGGAACTGGAGGCGGCCGGCTCAGGTGCAGAATGTGTCGCCGTGAAGCGTGATGCCACGCGTGATATGCGTTGGTCGAGCTTGAGTCCGGTGGGGGATTTGATTCGTGGGTGTCTCGGCTGAAGTCTAACGCGTCGGTTTACTCGGTCTCCCGTGGTCTTTTAGTGATGTTTACCGGTGGTGACTTTTGGGGATAGTCCTAGGTGTTAGGTCCGCTTTGGTTGGGTGTTCATGCCTGGCCGTGGCGTTCTGTCCCCGAGAGAAATGAGAGATACTTGAAACCTTCAAAGCAACGAAATTCGAGGATTCAGACCCTGGGTCTCTGTGTCGCGGTGGTGGTGGGGGTCGCTGCATCACTCGTATTTACCATCCTGCCATCATCGGCTTCGGATGCTTCACGGAACGCCAGCGACATTGTTTGTTATCGGTCGGTTGACCAGGACACCTGGTCGTATCTGATCCTCAGAGACTTCGATGGCCGTAGCGTTTATTGTTCGGATTTCAAAAACAGGGGACAATATTCTCGTACCACTGTGGATGGCGATACCGGGACGTGCGAAACACATTCGGACCTTTGCAACGATCTGGACATCGAGGTAATCACGGAATCCGACCTCGGCTCGGCAGGTTCGGACAACGACTGCCTCGGCCGGAACGGCGATGGCTCATACAAGCCGAAGTTCGGCACGTGTGCCGGGAATTCGGATATCGGTCCTGACCGACGACAACTGGGACCGTAACCGGGCGAGGTGCCGGTCGAAGAACTGCCGGAACCCTCGTAGTCCCGGAACCCTCGTAGTCGAGGTGTCTTTTTGAGATCGTCCCCACCGGCCCGGTCGAACTTCGGGCCGGCGGGGACCTCAGTTCGTCAGCCCTGTGCCTGTTCGACGCGGTGAACGGCCACGGGCGTGTCGGTCAGCCGCCGAGGCCCTGTTCCCGGCTGACCGCAACGGTCGGCTTCAAAAATGACATGATGCTGACATATTTCAGTCGATGGTCGCTAGGCTGAGCTCCAGCCAACCATGGAGCGCGCGGCATTCTGATGCTTGATGCGATGAGCCCCACCAAGGCAATGAGCAAAATCGAAGAGCGGGACCTGCCAGCCCTCGGGCCGGAGTCAGAGCTGGAGCCTGGAAAAGAGCTGGATCAGGAACCAGAATCAGGACTGGAATCAGAGCCTTGGCTGACCGGGCGCCGGTTGGGTACGAAGCTGGCCACCTTTCTGGCGGTCGCTTTCCTCGTTGCCATCGCTCCGGTATTTCTGATCGGGACCGGCCAGTTCATCGAGACGAGCAAGCCGGTGGAGCGCACCGAGGAGCAGCCGGCAGAAGAAGCCGCTGGCGATCTCGATCCGCCCACCCTTGAGATTCAAGCCCTCGGAATCGACGAACGTGCCGATTCCGAGGCTGAAGAGACCGATACCACTGTGGTCGATGACACCACGCCCGACGACGAGAGCGGCGATGGTGGCGGTAGCCAACCGATCGCCGACGCCGACGCCCCATCGATCTTCCGCCACTACGGGAACCCCCAAATCGCGTTATCGCTGGCCGATACCGAAAGCGGTGGTCGATCGATCTCGGCGGTTTCTCTCCGTATCCGCTTCCCACGAGGCGGCACCCTCACCGACGTGCGGCCGTTTCTTATCTACCGGCCG
>CALIFY010000065.1 GCA_938021675.1 uncultured Acidimicrobiales bacterium | reverse complement strand
ACAGGGCTGCTCCGCATGTACGTCGGATACAAGTTGCTTTGGTGGGTCTGGACCGCGCCCCAAGCCTCGCTCACCAGCCTCCCCGGATTTGTCGACCGGACCGCGATGGGAGAGGTTTGGCGAGAGAGCGCCGCCTCTCATCTTCCCGGCATGGATCAACTGGTCCTGAACGTCTTCGCTTCGGCGTCGGATTTTTGGGTGATCGTGTTCGGACTGATCCAGGTAGGGATTGGCGTATTGCTGTTGGTCGGATGGAATGCGCGACTGGCAAATGGGGCCGCCATCGCATTGACCGGAGGCTACGTTCTCTTGGGATTCACTCGCTACGCCCCCTATCTACTCGGGTTCTCAGTGATAATCGCGGCATTCGGCGCGGCCCCGAGAATCGGAGTCTTGGCCCTTGTCCGAGGAGCGGAAGCTGAACGAGCGGCCGATTCCCCTCGATCGTTTGCGCTCACCGGGCCGGTCGCGACCGGGTTGGCGCTGATCGGGTTCATACTTATCTTTGCCGCCATCGGCATTGGCATCGAACCGAACGGCTACGCCACAGACGTCGGTTCCACCGTGCTCTGGACGCTCGGACTCGATGCTGCACTCCTCGCTACCGCCGCCCGAGTAGGTCTCCAATCTGCCGGCAGCGAGCCAACGGTCGATCTCACCGCCGATCAGAGTTCCAATGGTCGAGTCGACGAGGTTCAACAATCGGTGATGTAGTCCGAAATCGCCCTGTCCGACAAGCTCCGGCACACGAGGGTTCGCTACCATTCGTGCCGTGGACATCTTCGAGTCGATCGCCGACCGAAAGATCAGGGCGGCTCGAGAGGCCGGGTTGTTCGACGGCCTGCCAGGATCCGGCAAACCGATACCGGACCTTCACGAGGAACGACCACCAGGCTGGTGGGCAACTCGGTTGGTGCGGCGGGAGCGAAGCATCCTCAAAGTCGAAGAACTCGATCGTGACGTGCGGGCTGCCATGCCAAGGCTTTGGCGCCTGGATTCGGAGTCGAACGTGCGGGTACAGGTCCGAGGATTGAACGAACAGATCGAGGACTACAACCGGGTGACGACGTGGGAACAGCGCCAGCCACTCGACGAGGAAGACATCGTCGAGCAATGGAAGCAGCAGCGTCGATCGACCGGTCACGTCCGAACTCGGCGGCGGTGGTAGTTGCAAAGACCGGTGCCGCTATCGAATGCGGTACGGGACGTATAGTCTCGCCATGCACATCGAAAACACGGCGTTGATCGTCAAGGATTATGACGATGCCATCGGGTTCTTCGTCGATGCTTTGGGTTTCGAGCTCGCAGAAGACTCAGCGGCTACAACCGACGACGGCCGATCGAAACGGTGGGTCGTCGTGCGACCACCCGATGCGCAGACCGGATTGCTTCTGGCCGAAGCCGACGGCGAACAGCAACGGCGCGCTGCTGGCCAACAGTACGCTGGTCGCGTCGGTTTGTTTCTTCGGGTCGACGACTTCGAGAACGCTCGACGCGCTATGCATGAACGCGGTGTCGTGTTCACCTCCGAACCACGGCAAGAGGAATACGGCGAGGTGGCCGTATTCCTCGACAGCGAAGGAAATCGCTGGGACCTTCTCGGACCCAGACGGAAGAAGTCTCATGGGACAGACACCACTATCCGGATCGCCACCGCCGGTGACCTGGACCGCATCAAAGAGATCGCTGTCGCAACACACATGTTCACCGCTGAAGAGGTGGGTTTCCTCGATGACATGGTCAACGGCGCTCTCGATGGCAGCCTCGAAGGCCATCGGTGGCTCGTCGCCGAAGTCGATGACGACACCGTCGTCGGAGCCGCCCAGTACGCGCCCGAGCCGTTCGCTGATCGGATGTGGAACCTGTATTTCATCGCTGTGGATCCCAACCATCAAGGGACTGGAATCGGATCTGCGATGATGGACTCCGTCGAGTCCGAACTGACGGGCCGGGGCGTTGAGGACGCTCGGACGCTGGTCGTCGAAACGTCGTCAACCGATCGGTACGCCCGGACCCGGGAGTTCTACGCCGGGATCGGGTACGCCGAAGAGGCACGGATCCGTGAGTTTTATGGACCAGACGATCACAAGGTCGTGTTCTGGAAGTCCATGGTCTAGCGCCGAAAACGATTCGAAGTTCGTTGCCAGTCCAGGAAGCTTCGCGGCCTCTAAAGCGTTGAGAAGAGGCTGGTGATCAAATCACTGCTCTACCCGACCCCCGTTTTGGAGAAGTTCTCGATGCCACGGCCGTTGCTCGTCATACTGTTTGCCCTCTTTATCGCCGCCTGTGGTTCTAGCAGCGATGAAGAGCCGTCAGAAGATCAAACCCAAGAGTTCGACGGTGAGCTGGTCATCGGAGCGATCCCCGACCAAGACCCTGAGATCCTCGCCCGAAACTACGAGTTGGTGGCCGACTACCTGGCGGAGGAGGTCGGTGTCGACGTTCGCTTCGAACCGGTCACCGAGTACGACGCTGCGGTGACCGCATTCCGAGTCGGCGACCTCGACCTGGTGTGGTTCGGTGGGCTGACCGGTGTTCAAGCTCGCCTTCAGGTCGATGGGGCGAACGCGATCGCCCAGCGCGACATCGATGAGGAGTTCACCTCGGTCTTCATCGCCGGCACCGACACCGGGATCGAACCCTTCGATGACGTGGCAGGGCTGAGCGTCGTCGCCGGCCGCACACTGACCTTCGGTTCCGATTCGAGTACCTCGGGCCGCCTCATGCCTCAATCGTTTCTGAGTGAAGCTGGCGTGACCCTCGAAGACCTCGACGGCGAATCTGGTTTTAGTGGCTCGCACGATGCGACGATCGAACTTGTCGAGGCCGGAACCTTTGAGGTCGGTGCGTTGAACTCACAGGTATGGGATGCCCGGGTCGAGGAAGGCACCGTCGATCTCGATCGGGTTCAGGTGATCTTCGAGACGCCGACCTACTTCGACTACCACTGGGTAGCTCGGCCCGAGATAGACGCCGACCTCGAAACCCGAATTGTTGCTGCGCTCATGGCCCTCGACCCGTCCGATCCAGATGAGGCGACGATCCTTGAGTTCTTCGGTGCCGAGTCGTTCATCGAAACCAGCAACGAAAACTATGCAAGCATCGAGGACGTCGGCCGGGAGATCGGCAGTATCGACGGCTGAACACGCCCCGTTGACCGTGACTAACGAGCCGTTGCTGCTGTTCGACGAGGTTTCTGTCGAGTATCAAGGCATGAACCGGGCCGCGGTCAGCGGGTTGTCCTTTTCGGTGCAACCCGGCGAACGGGTTGCCCTGGTCGGCCCGTCAGGGTCCGGTAAGAGCACCATTCTGGCGTTGGCTGCCGGGTTGACCCTCCCGTCGAGAGGCGATGTACAGATCCTCGGAGTTTCGAGCGATGTCATAGGAAACCGTCGACATCGACCGGTTCGAAGCCGGATCGGGATCGTCGGTCAAGACTATGCCCTGGTCGGACCTCTGCGAGCCGCAACAAACGTTGCCGCCGGGCGACTCGGGCAGTGGTCTCTTCCCCGTGCCGTTCGAACCTTCGTCCGGCCTGGTCCGGTAGACGAGATCCGTCGAGCGCTCAACGCCGTCGGTATCGAGGACAAAATTTGGGAGCGGACCGACCGATTGTCCGGCGGTGAGCAACAACGAACGGCGATCGCTCGGACCCTCTTCCAAGGGCCGGACCTTCTGCTGGCAGACGAACCGGTGAGCGCTCTCGATCCTGCCCGCTCCGAGGCGGTCATGGCCGTTTTGGCCGAACAGGCCGCCGATGGCCATCGGGCTCTTGTCGCCAGTATGCACGATGCTCCACTCGCACTCCGACATTGCAGTCGGATCGTGGCCATGCGCCTCGGGCGTGTGGTTTTTGACCGGCCGTCGTCGGATGTCACCGACGAGCATCTTTCGGCCCTCTACCTCCTCGACAACCAGGCGACGGAGTGACCACCGCCGTCGTTTCGGCGGCGCATAGGCGCGCCACTCCGCCCGCCCGTTGGGATCGACGGGGATGGCTTGTGGCGATGGTGGTCGTCGTCGGCTGGTCGGTGTCTTCAGCCGGGGTCAACCCGACCGAACTGGTGAACGAGCGAGGGTGGAGCCAAGTCTCCCAATTCTTCCGTGCCATGTTTTCACCGGACCTGAGCCCGAGCATGGTGGAACTCACCATCCGTGAGACGGCGGTTACGGTCTCCTTTGCCTTGCTGGGAGCCGCCTTGGCGTTGGCCATTGGACTTGTGGGCGGGGTGTTGCTGACCGAGCGGATCTGGAGCCCGCAACATGGGCCCATGACTCGGGGCCGGCCAGGGTGGGTCACCACCCGAGTGCTGTTTGCCTTGCCCCGTTCGATGCATGAAGTGGTCTTTGGGCTGTTGCTGGTCAACATCCTTGGACTTGATCCCCTCGTCGCCATTCTGGCGATCGGCATCCCGTTCGGAGCGGTGACGTCCAAGGTGTTTGCCGAGTTGCTCGACGATGTACCGATCGCGGCCGAGCGAAACCTGCGGGCCGCCGGCGCCGCTCGCTTGACGGCGTTCGTGTTCGGGACCGTCCCTCAGGCCGTTGGGGATCTCGTCTCCTACGCGTTCTACCGTTTCGAGTGCTCGCTTCGAAGCGCCGCGGTGTTGGGGATCGTCGGCGCTGGGGGTCTTGGATTCCAACTGGCGCTGTCGTTCCAGTCCCTTCGATACGACCAGATGTGGACGTTCCTGTGGGCGTTGATCTTCATCTCCGGTGCCGCCGACCGCTGGTCGTCGGTGGTGCGGCGGCGTCGGGATGCGTTGGCGGCGGAGATCCACCTCGACGTTCGTCGAAACCTCGACGGTCGTCGTGACGGCGACGCCGGCACGGTCGTCGATGATTCGGGCCCGGTCGGAGACCGCTTCCTCCGGTTGAGCGCTCTGGTCTGTGCGCTCGGCGTGCCGGTGGCGTGGTGGTGGCTCGAGGTCGACGTCACGAACCTGTGGGCCGATCGGGCTCGGCAACTCGCTGGCGAACTCTTCTCCGATGCGTGGCCTCCGACCACCGGACCTGGAGGGTTTGCTGAGCTTACGACCGACGCGTTCGACACGGTCGCCCTCGCCGTCCTTTCGCTGGCAATGGCGTTCGCCGTAGCGTCGCCGCTCGCGTTCTTGGCTCGAAGACCGGCAAGTCGTCGTCGTGGCCCCGGAGCGATGATTCGCCGGTTGGCCGGTCTGGCATTGCGTTTTGTCATGCTCGTGTCGCGTTCGGTGCCTCCACCGGTGTGGGCGTTCGTTGTCGTGTTCGTGCTGTTTCCCGGCCTGTGGCCCGGTGCGGTCGCTCTCGCCATATACAACGCCGGGGTTCTCGGTCGCCTGCAGGGTGAGGTACTCGAAAACCAAGATTCTCGACCGGCTCGTACGCTGGTGGCCGGTGGTGCGTCAGCGCCTGGGGCGTTGACGTTCGCCACCGTTCCCGCCGTTGCCGGTCGCTTTGTTGCACTCGGCCTGTACCGGTGGGAGGTAGCGATTAGAGAGACGGTCATCGTGGGCATCGTTGGCACCGCCGGACTTGGCCGACGACTTGACGAGCAGACGTCGGCGTTCGACTATGACGGCGTTGTGGCTACGATTCTGGCGCTCTTCGTGGTGACGTTGGTCGTCGATTTCACCTCGGCCGGGGTGAGGCGTTCGCTTCGGTAGCGGTCGGCAACCAGCGTTCTCGGGTGGCCACCGACGCGATCTACAGCGAGTGTAAGACGGCGGCGAGGGCCGCCCGTTCGGTAGCCGGGTCGGCTAGCCCACGCAGGGCATCGGTTTGCCGTTGCAGCTCGTCCAGATCGGCTGGATCCGTTTCCAGTCGGCGGAGCAGCGTGGCCAGAGCCTGATCGTCGCCGACCGGGACCAGACCGGGATAGTCGACGCCGAGAAGTCCGACGTTGCCATCAATCTTCGTGCCGACGACCGGAATTCCCATGGCGATCGCTTCGGTGATGACGTTGGCGCCACCCTCTTGTTTCGAAGTGCAAGCGAGGACGTGGCCGGTAGCAAGAAGTTCCATGCTTTGAGACGGATCCAGCTCGCCGTACCAGTGGTATCGCCCGTTCCGTCGTTGTTCACCACGGGCCTGTGATGCCCACGAGTCGTCGAGGGCATAGCCACCATGGTGGACCCCGATCGTGCTGTCTTCAGCCAGGTGGCGAACTGCCCGGGCCGCCATCAACGGATCCTTTATCGATCGAAGGTGGGCCAGCACGATCACCCGGAACTGGCGTTCGGGCCGGCACCTGTCTCTCCGCATCGCCGGGTCGACGGACTGGTGAACGACGGACGATTTCGCCGGCCACCGCTCTCGCATGTTTGCTAAGCGGTCGAGGGCTGCGGCCTGTAACACGATCAATCGATCGGCGCGGTCGACGGTCGTCATCGCCCTGACCGAGTCGGGCATGTCGACGTAGAGATCTGTCCCCGTGAGGGCGACGACCAACGGGCGGGCCGGATCTTGGGCCACCCAACGTTCAACGACGGATGCCGATCGGCTGGCGTGGAGAGCGAAAAGGATGTCGGCCCGCTCAACCACGTTGTCGTTCAGCAACCGATGCTCGTCGTCGATGTCTGTACCGACAGGAATTATGGAGACGAGATGCCCGAGCGCCTCCAAATGCCGAGCCCATCTGGCGGCCGTAACGTGGTTGCCAGACCGAGCGGCCGGTCGGACCGGGGCGGCGATGGCGATCCTGCTCATCGGGCGCAGGTTCGAAATCCGGCGAAGATGTCTCGACGGTCAGGCGTGAAGTAGTTGCGGAATGTCGAGCGTACGTATCGGTTTCGAGTGACCCAAGAACCGCCCCGTAAGACCTTCCGGGTGCTGAACCAGGGCTCGGAGTTGTCACGGTACGCGTCGGGTTCGAAGTGCGGGTACGGCTCGAAGGTCGTCGCCGTCCACTCCCATACGTTGCCGATCAGTTGGCGGTGACCCCAGGGACCGTCACCGGTTGGGAACGCTCCAACCGGAACGGTGCCACCGGTCCGCCCGTCGAGCGCAGCCTCGGTCGGATGCCGGCTGTCATCTCCCCATGGGAACCATGGTTGGCGTTTACCGTCGGGTCCGGTTGTGGCGGCTACCTCCCATTCGGCTTCGCTTGGTAGACGGCGGGCGGCCCATCGGCTGTAGGCATCAGCTTCCCACCAGCACACGTGGATCATCGGGTGGGTGGACGTCTCGGCGATCGGATGCCATTCGACGCCGATTCGCCGTTCCCAGCCGTGGTGGCCTCGGCGCCAGTAGGCGGGTCCCTCGATCTTTCCGGCGACGAGCCAGTCGAGTCCGCCCGGTGACCACAGCCGAGGGTCGACATATCCTCCGTCGTCCACGAACTCGCTGAACTCGGCGACGGTCACCGGGGCCACCGCCATCTCGAACCGGTCGAGGGTGACGGGGTGGGCCCACTTCTCATTGTCCATGACGAAGGGCTGTCGGCGCGATGCCCCGACCACATAGTTTCCTGCGCTTACCGGTCGGTCTCCGAAGATCGACTCATCGGTTCCGGCCGGCGCGATATCGCTGCCGCTGCCAATGCCGATGTCGATGCCGCTGCCGGTCTCGGCATTCGGTTCGAGTGGACCCCACCCTAGGGTCTGGCCGGTGTAGGTCAACGCCTCGTAGTGGGCATCGTGGTGCATCACGGCGTATGCCGCGTATGCCTTTGTCGAGTCGAGGCCCCGATCATTCTCGATGACGTCGGTCAGAGAGTCGCCGACCCGTCGGAGGTATTCGATGACATCGGCTGGATCGGGATGGGTGAGTTGCCAACGGGTCCGGTGTCCGACGTTGGCGGAGTCGTACCGCTCGTCGACGTCGGCCAGAAGAGGTTGGTGTCCGTGTAGTCGACGAAGGACGAGCCATTCGGCGAACCAAGCGACGTGCGCCAGCTCCCATACCGGCGGGTTGACGACGGGGAGGTACGGTCCGATCCACCGTGGATCGTCGGCCGCGAAGTCCGAGACCGTGGACGCGATCCGTTCGGTGGCATCGATAACCCATTCGGACAATCTCGTGTCGTCGACCCAGCCCGAAAGCTCCATGCCTTGAAGTTACTCCTCTGAATGGTTCGCCGGTTAGTCTTGGGTCTTCATGACCGATGCCGATACCCACCGACTCACCCAGTTCAGTCACGGCGCTGGTTGAGGTTGCAAGCTCGCTCCTGGCGAGCTCGCGCACGTCGTGCGCGATTTGCAGTCCACTCGGCCGTCGGAACTTCTGGTCGGCACCGATACCGGCGACGACGCCGCTGTCTGGCGTCTCGATGACGAACGGGCGCTGGTCTCAACCGCCGACTTCATCACGCCGGTCGTCAACGACGCTCGTACCTGGGGCCGCGTCGCCGCGGCCAACAGCGTGTCCGACGTGTATGCCATGGGTGGCCGGCCGCTGTTCGCTCTCAACCTTGTCGGTTGGAACACCGATGCCCTCCCAACCGAGTTGCTCGGTGAGCTCTTAGCCGGTGGCCAAGACGTTGCCAGCGAGGCGGGATTCGCCGTCGTCGGCGGCCACACCATCGACGATCCCGAGCCGAAGTATGGGATGGCGGTGACCGGTGAGGTCCATCCCGACCGGGTGTTGACCAACGCCGGACTCGTCGCCGGTCAAGATCTGATCCTTACCAAGCCGTTGGGAATCGGCGTCATCACCACGGCGATCAAAGCCGACGCCGCCTCACCGGAGATCGCTGCCGGTGCCGTGACGTCGATGACCCGACTCAACGATGTAGGTTCCCGATTGGCCCTGAATGCTGGGGCCACCGGTTGCACCGACGTGACCGGGTTCGGGCTCTTGGGGCATCTCGGGCGCATGGCTCTCGAATCCGGTGTGGGGGTTGAGGTGGTGTTCGACTCGATACCTTTTCTTCCCGGTGCTATCGAGTTGGCCACCGAGGGGGTCATGCCGGGCGGGAGTCGCCGCAATCTGGACTGGGCCTCCAAACTCTTGGATCCGACCGGTCACGATGAGCTTCACCAACTGTTGGTCGCCGATGCTCAGACGTCGGGCGGGTTAGTGTTCGGCGTCGATCCGGGCGAAACGGCGCCGCTCCTCGACCAGCTGGCTGCCACAGGGCACGACGCGGCCCGGATCGGGTCGACGACTTCGGGGTCGCCGGGCTTCACCCTCCGGTGAACAGTCCGCTCCCCAGGCATCCGATAGCGAGACGGTCGATCTATCCCATCCGATCGGCTACCGGCTGAGGAGGTCGTCGATTGATGACCCATCGACGCTCACGACCGCGAGCTCACCGGCGGGAAAGTGCCGAATCACGCCGTCTCCGCCACATACGAACGCTCGGTTAACCTCACCGCTGTCTTTATCGGCGAATCCCATGAAACCTGGTTTGTCGGTTGCCCACACACCGAACCCCACATTGATCAAGACGTAGTTCTTCTCGCTCGGTTTATGTACAACAATGGTCGCCATATCGCCATCGTAGGCTGTCACAGGCCAACCGCACGATCGGTGAATATGATCTGAACCGACCGGGACGCCCAGCAAAAATTTTTCGACCCCTTGGCACTCCTAACCGAGTTCGCTTCACTCTCACAGTTCCTACACAGGAATTGCTTGTAGGGTCGGCGACCGTGAGAATCCGAACCCTTCATACTTCTGGACGAGTTGTTGCGCTTGCTTGCATCTTGGTGCTGTTGGCCACCGCCTGCAGCTCAGATTCCGCCGAGTCCACCGGCGGGGGCGAATCGTCCGGAGCGGTCGATGGAAACGAGGCTGCTGAATCGGTCGACGAAGACCGGCCGGGCGATCCGGTCGAGGACGAATCTGCAGACAGCAGCGGGAGCGAATCACGCGATGATGAGTCGCCCAGTTCGTCAGGCGAAGCGTCTCCTGGGGTCGATGTCGATCTGTTCTTCGACGGTGCGTTAGCTGAAGAGGTTACGACTGCGGACTGCACACTATCGGATGGCTCGAATGGCGATTGCTACCAGATCACGGTCGTCGGATATCCCACCGATTCGGAGATTGGTCCGTTCTGTCCGACGACGACCTCAGACACCGACGGCGACGTCGGGATCTGGTTTGACGGCAACGAGGTCTACGACATCGATGGCGAGTTCATCTTGGCATTGCCGGAGATCTACGAAGATGACACCTGGCAACTCCACGACGACGATGGAAACGTCAACGTCACCGATACCCCGGAAGCGTTTGATGCTGCCGCCCGGCCCGACGTCGATCCTCAATACCAAAATCATTGTGTCGAAGGCCGAATCGAGTGGCTCGATGGTGGCGAACCGATCGCTAGTTCGGTCGACATCCCCGTGGTTCCGGTGGCGACAGACTCACCGACGCAGATTCGGGGAAGCGTGGGGGTGACGCTCAATGGCGTCGTCATCGACGGTCAGGCACCGGTCGATGCCATCCTTGGTGCATACACGATCGCCGCGTTCGATGATTGCGGCGGGCATGTCAATCCGGCCGCCGGTTACCATATACATGGAGCGGCTGGATGTTCTGAAGCCGACGTTGCCGAGGATGGCGACGCGCCGGTGTTTGGCTACGCACTTGATGGCTTCGCTATCCATAGTCCACTCGATGATCAGCAAGCCGAGGCCGCCGACCTTGATGAGTGCAACGGTCACACCAGCGATGCAAGCGGCTACCACTATCACGCCAATCCGCCGGAAGTTAACGCGGTGCTGAGCTGTTTCATGGGCGCCACCGCTGGCGAGGCTGAGGGGCAAGGCGGTCGACCCGATGGGCCTCCAGATGGCGGCTGAAGGTTCGACTGAGTCCGACGCTGCGGAACGCTTCGCCCCCTGACGGGATTGTCTTAGGCAGACCATTCCGACGCCGACCGGTGTAGTGGCCGGTCGGTCGTTGGGCCCCGGAGATGGCCAGCCAGCTGTTGGAGGAGGGTTCGCATCTCGGCCGGTTCGGTGTGGTGGATGTCGACGTTGAGGGCGGCGAGCATCATGACCGCCCAGCTCAGATCGTCGACGTCCATGGTCAGACGTGTGGTGGTGGGACCTTCCTCCGAGGCGGTACCCCAGGGTCCGAGGATGTTCTGGACCGTTTGGAGGGGAGCCTCGACGACGGCCTCGACATGATAGGTGGCCGGGATCACGGCGAACGATTCGGTGATGTATGTAACTGGATCTGACGCGGGCAGCGACTTCGGGCCGAACGTTTGATTGGTTGGTTGGGGCTCGTCGATTCGGTCGAGTCGGAAGGTGCGCCAGTCGTCTCGGTCGAGATCCCAGCCGATGAGGTACCACCTTGGCCCGAGGGGTACCAGATGGTGCGGCTCGACGGTTCTGTCCGTGGTCTCGCCGGCTCGGTCTCGATATGCGAGACGGAGCCGCTGACCATCGCGGCTGGCTCGGGCGATCGTGGTGAGGGTCTCGAGGGCGACGTCCGCCGCGGTTTGGGTGGGCGCGCTCATCGCGGTGGCCACAGCCTCGGCTTGGCTTCGGAGTTGCGGGGGAAGGAGCTGGGTGACTTTTGCCAGGGCACCGATGGCAGCATCGGTCATTCCCCCGATGGGTTGGTTGGCCGCGTGTCGTAAACCGATAGCGATGGCCACCGCTTCGCTGTCGGTAAGTAGCAGCGGAGGAAGCCGGCCCCCCGGTCCGAGCTGGTAGCCACCGGCGAGCCCCCTCGTTGCGTTGACCGGGTAGCCAAGATTTCGGAGCCGTTCGACATCGCGACGTAGTGTTCGGTGGCTAATCTCCAACCTCTCGGCGAGGTCATCGCCAGTCCAGCGCTGTCGGGCCTGGAGCAGCCCCAACAATTCAAGCATCCGTTCGCCAGTGCTGGCCATCCCGTCCAGAATAGATTCGGTAGCGGACAGAACCTGTCCTGAAAGCGGAGTGTTGCTCGGGGCGGTGGGGAGAGGAAACGAGACCGCGGCTCGTGGTGGCGCCAACGGCCTGTACCGGCGATCCTTGTTTGACCGCTTCGGACTAGGCCGACCCGAGGCGCTGCAGCCAGTCGGTGATCGCCGTGCCGATGTCGTTCGGGCTGTCTTCTTGGATGAAGTGGAGGCCGTCGACAGTCGTTTCGGTCTGATTCGGCCAGGTTCGAGCAAAGTCGCGTTGGGGACCGGTCAGGATCGTGCCCGGTTCGGCGTTGATGAACAGCTTCGGAATTTCGGAGGTCGACAACCAATCGGCGTAGGACTGGACGATCTCAACTACGTCGGCTGGCTCACCTTGAAGGGGGATCTGACGCGGCCACGTAAGCGTCGGGCGGCGATCCTCGCCCGGCTTGGCGAACGGGCGTCGATACTCGTCCATCTCTGTTGCGTTGAGATCGCGGATGATCGACGCGGGAAGGATGGCTTCGACAAAGAGGTTTTTCTCCAGCACGATGTCCTCGCCGGCCTCTGAGCGCATCGCTTTGAAGATGTCGACGGCTGATTCTGGCCACTGGTCCCAGGTGACAGGACGAACGATGGCCTCCATGTAGGCAATACCGGCGACTCGATCGCGGTGGCGATTGGCCCAATCGAAGCCAAGAGCCGATCCCCAATCGTGGACTACGAAGGTGATGTTGTCGCCGAGGTTCAATTGGTCGAGTAGTCCGTCAAGGAATTGGCGATGCTCGGCAAACGTGTAGGACTCGGGGCCCGAGTTGTCGAGCTTGTCGGAGTCGCCGTGTCCGATCAGGTCGGGAGCGATGCACCGAGCCTGGCCGGAGACGAGGGGCAGGATGTTGCGCCACAGGTATGACGATGTCGGGTTGCCGTGGAGGAACACGACGGGGTCACCCGTTCCGACGTCGTGGAATGCCAGCTGCTTGCCTCTGACCGTTTTGAACTGCTTGCTCAGCGGTGCGTCACTCATGTCGGCGAGTCTGACCGCCGCCTTGGCGCGAGGTCAAACCGATCCCTCTCTAGCATCCTCGGTGGGGCAGGCGACAAGACGTGCCCGCTCGATGGGCCCCGCGTTCCTGTGTGAATTGGACGGCTGCGGGAATAGCGATCGATGTTGGGGCGTTAGCGGTGCTGAGAATGACTGTTCGCTCCCAGGAGGAAATTCCATGAGTGACGACCGTCCGCCGTATCCGCCCTTTGATGAGCCTGCTGCCTGGAAGAAGGTGCGTGGAGCCGAGGCGGCGTGGAACACCCGTGACCCCGACAAGGTCGCTGCGGCCTATTCTCTCGATAGCGAATGGCGAAACCGAGATACCTTCATCGTCGGCCGCCACGAAATTCGCGATTTTCTAGCCCAAAAGTGGGCACGTGAACGGGACTATGCGCTTCGCAAAGATCTTTGGGCCTTTCGCGGTAACCGCATCGCGGTTCGCTTCCAGTATGAGTCCTTGGACGAGTCGGGCCAGTGGTGGCGGTCCTATGGCAACGAGAATTGGGAGTTCGACGAGAACGGTCTGATGCGTCGTCGCGAAGCGTCTATCAACGACGTGAAGATCGACGAGTCCGACAAGCGCCTTTTCGGCCCCCGAGACGATGACGACACGAGTGGGATTCCCCTTCGATGACACACGACAAGGGACAACTGGTGTCGGTCAACATCGGGGGAGTGCGCGAGGTCGAACACAACGGACGTGTCGTTCGCACCGGCATCTTCAAATCGCCGACCCCAGAGACCCAGCGCGTGTCCGGCGACCGCATCGGGGATGATGTGCAGGCCGACACCGCGGCCCATGGAGGACCGGACAAAGCGATCTACGCCTATGCCAGCGAAGACTACGACTGGTGGGCGACCCAGATAGATCGGGACGTCGAACCGGGGCTGTTCGGCGAGAACCTCACGACGAGAGGCATCGATGTTTCCGCAGCCCAGGTCGGCGAACGGTGGCGTATCGGGTCGGCGACCCTTGAGGTCAGCGAACCACGGATCCCGTGTTTCAAACTCGGTCTCCGCACCGAGGTCGCCCGCATCCAACAGCTGTTTTCTGCGGCCGATCGCCCGGGGGCGTACCTGAGAATCATCGAACCGGGGCACCTGACCGTCGGGGATGACATCGAGCGTGTCCCGGCAGCCGAGTCGTCGATTACGGTCAGCGATTTCGCCGCCATCGACCACCGGAACCGCGGCGACGCCGACCGCCTGCTCGCCGTCCCACGGGTGTCTACAGCTTGGAGGGCGTGGGTCGAGAAAACCCTGGCCAACGATCGAAGCTGAGCAAAACCTGGCGGCACTTTGTGCCGTTGATAGCTGGTGGCGGGTCCGGCCGATTACAGTGCGTGCCGATGTCGTTGGCCAGCACGGAGATGGGATGCACCTAATGCCTTGTGGGCGATCCGGGTATCTTGTATCCGTAACTCGGTTTGCGGTTGTGGCGTTGCTGGTGTCGGTGGCGGCATGCGCCGCTGGCGGGAGTACCGAAGTGGCCGAGGAGGCGGTTGAGCCGGCATCGACCGTCGAACAGCCGGCGACGACCATACCTGCGGTTTCGGTCGAAGTGCCGACGTCGACGCCGACGCCGACGTCGTTTTCGGTTTACGTGAGCCTGACCGAGCCGGGCCGTGTCGTTGCGCTGGATCTCGATGATGGTGGCGGGCTCTCCCTTCGCGAAGAGGGGGCCGTCGACTTGACCGGTCCGGCCGGTTCCAGCGTTCACGGAGAGGTGACGGATCGGCTATTCGTGCGTTCCGGCAATGGGATAGCCACGATCGAACTCCATCCGAACGGTCCCGAGAGTAACCCGACGCTGCTCGGCGTTACCGCTGTCGACGGGGAGCCGGTCTACCTCGACCTGTCTCCGACCGAGGATGCGCTGGTGGCCGCCTACTTCGGTGAGGACCAGGTTCGGGTTCACTCCATCGCCGACGACGCTGGCGCTCGAGCCGTCGACGCATATCCCGTCGATCAGGCCCTCGACTCGGGAACGGAACCACATGCCGCATCGATCGGGCCCTCGGGCACGCGAGTGTACGCACCCCACCGAAACGGCGACATGATTTCGGTGTACCAGATTGAGCCTCAAACGGATCGGCTGGTCTTGATTGGTGAGGTGCCGGCGGAGGCAGGAGCCGGCCCTCGGCACATCGCCTTCGACCCCGACGGTCGGTTCGCTTACGTGATCAACGAGCATGCCGACAGCGTCACGTCATACCGGATTGAAACCGATGGGCTCTTGGAGCCGATCCATACCGTCTCTACCTTGCCCGAGGGGTTTGATCCTGAGGCCAACACCGGAGCGGACATCCATGTAACCCCTGACGGAGGTTTTCTCTACGCTTCCAACCGGGGCCACGACTCGATCGCCGGTTTCGCAATCGGTGCCGATGGACAGCTCGAAGCGATCGGTCACACGCCGACTCAGGCCCGACCCCGAGACTTTGGCATGAGCCCCGACGGTCGCTTCTTGGTGGTCGCCGGTCAAGACTCGGGTTCGGTCGAGAGTTACCGGCTCGGCGCCGATGGTGGGTTGACCAGCGCCGGTTCGGTCGCCGTTGGTGAGGGGCCGGTATGGGTTGCGGTTCTGCCGTAGGCCAGTCGTCGCTGACGGGGAACGTGTCGCTTTCGACCGGTAGGCGTTCATTTGGCGCGTATCGGCGCAGCTCCGAGCAATTCCGCGGTCAGACAGAGTTGGTAGGCGTACAGCGACAGTTCGTCGATTGCCAGTTCGGCGGCCGGAGTCGTTGCAGAGATGCCGACGACGGTCACCTCGAGGCCCGGGTCGGGTTTGAGGACTGCTTCGACGTCGGCCCCTGAGGGGGATTCGGCGCTTACCCGCTCTAACAACTCCACCAACGATGTTTGTGGCAGGACGGTAGCGAACCAACGTTGGGCTAACGGATGACCACTGAAGCGGTAGACGCCGGCATTGGATGGGGTGAGCGCACCGCCTACGGTGACCGAACGGATCCAGCTGCTGACATCGGGATGCTGCGGTGAGAGGGAGGCGACGACGACTTGCCGCAGTCGGCAGATGTGGATATCGCTGTCGGTGTCGCCCGAGGAGCGCAGATCGACCTCGTCCTCGCCCTGAAGCGTGAGTTCTGTTCCGACCACAGTGTGGGCCAAGCCAACCGCTAGCCGAATGTTTTCTAACTGGCGGCGCCGCTCGGCGGCGCTGTGTAAGTTATCCACTGGGGAAACATTAGGGAAGGTTAACACCGAAGGCAAGGACGATAAGATGCGACCGTGGCTAACGACCAATTGACGACGACATTGCGCCCATCCTTCTCAGACCAACTTGTGGTGGTGAGCCCGCTCGATCCGTCCGACCGTTTTCATCTCCGGCGGTTTTGTCTGGCGACGATCGAGGAAGCGTTCGGCCACGGCTACCGGCCCGATTGGCACGGCGATCTCGACCGGCTCGGATCCGGCACACACGAATACCGGCCCGAGGTGGGCGGCGAGTTCTTAGTAGCCCGCCGAGACGGCGAGATCGTTGGCTGCGGTGGTGTATCTGCGCTCAACAGCCGACCGGCACTGGCCGAGCGATTCGCTAACCGCTACACGGATTTCTCCGGCGTCGGTTCTGTATGGCGGGTATACGTCGACTCTTCGGCCCGTGGTTGTGGCCTTGGCCGGTCGATCGCTGTTGCTCTAGAGAAGCGGGCCGCTGTCTTGGGCTACCGGAGGCTGTACCTTCACACCTCGGCAAAAGCCGACCGCGCCATGGCGTTTTGGCGGAGCCGAGGCTACGAACCGTTCTGCGAAGACGCCGACGCCGATCGGACCGTTCATTTCGACAAGCTGGCCGGCCCCGTGACGCTTGCCGGCAAGCCGGTCACTCCCCAACAGGCTGAAGATGGGTAGTCGTTCAGTCTTGTGCGGCGTTTGTTAGTTGGTGCTCTTCGGCTTGTGGGCGGTGGACACCCGCTCTTGTGCGAACCGTCCGGCGATCACCGCCGGATACGTCTGGTCGAGAACGTTCGAAAGCCACGACGCCGACTGCTGGGCCAACGAGTGATAGAGCCGGCCGGCGAGAATGAACGCTCGGTCTCCTACCCATGGTGACGGAAGCAGCTCGCGGGGCCTGGGTGCCGGTCGCAAAACGATTCGCCTTAGATCGTGGATGAGCATCACACGTAAGATGTAGGCCGCCGATGGCTCCATCGGACGGGAAGCGACGTCAGCTACTGGCTCCCAGTCTCTCAAGAACTTGGTGTAGGCCCCTTCGATCGCTGCGTCGGTTGTGCCATTGTCGAATAGCCCCCGGCCCGTCAGTGCGTCGACATCATCAAAGCGAGCCTCGCCCGTTCCGCAGATTGTTCCGGGAGCGATGAGGTCTACGAGTTGACGGGTTTCGTCTTGTGACACGTTTGGTGCCACGAGGACCGTGCGGTCGATCTGGCAAAAACCATGCCACCGAAGATGCTGTACCAAACGATCAAGGACCTTGGTTGGTGTGTCGTCGCGGTTGATAAGGAGCAACGTCCACGTCCCGTCCCACGGAGGCACAGCATTGCTGTAGATGCGGCTATCGGCGTCGGTGGATTCGCGAATGGCGAGAGTGGTAAGCGAATACCGACTCTGGCGTCCGATCCGCTCGCTCTCGACCCATCCATCGGAGCCGAGACGGGAGAGCGACGTTCGAACGAGCCGTTGAGAAAAGCTGAATGGGTCGCACAGCTCAAACAACTGTGCCAACCACAACGATGAGGCCACCGGGCGAACGATGTCTCCGAGAATCGTGACCAATACGGTTCTAGCCGAGATTTCTGGTCGCGCCAGCCAGGCTGCGACGTGGTCTTCAGTGCTGCCGGAGGGGTGAGTCACTACCAGATCGCGGCTGGGTCGATGTCGAAGACTTCGCGCATCCGAGACATGAGTGGGGCGAAGCTCGACGAACGGGATCGACGACCAACCGATGGTGTCGGGGCGGTGATGGTTCGGCCAAAACGGATGTCGATATTGGTCACGAGGTCGGGGAGTAGCGTGTCGGTTCGCTGGCGGATGACCCTGTGTTTGACGAGGTCGTCTTCACCATCGACCGAGGCGAGAACGGTTGGCACCAGTGGAGCCAACCGTTCGAGCGCATCGACAAGACGGCTGCTGGCGTCGGCGTTTGCGAGGAGCGAGTCGAGGATCGCATCGGCGTGGAGTCGGTGATAGACCTCTTCAGCGGTGACCCGGTCGACGATCTCGGCTAACGGTTGGTGTGAGGATCCGGTGACATTGATCCACCGAAGCATTTCTGCCTGGTCGTAGACCCAGTGACGGACGATCGTTTCCGCCCAGTCGTTCGTCGTGTATTCGGTGAAGGCAGAAGACCGGTACTCATCGCTCGGTCGCTCGTAGGCCAGACTATCGATAGCGGTGTCGCTCGGTGCCAGGTCGTCGAGTTCAAGTGCGAGTTCGTAGAGCAACGCGGCGTGCCCGAGTTCGTCCTGTCCGATGCTTGAGAAGGCGAGATCCTCTTCGAGGAACGGGGTGACGCCGATCCACTCGGTGTGCTGTTGACCGATGAGATGTTCGTCGTCGGCGAAGGCGAGTATGAGGTCGCGGAGGGCGATCACGTCTTGCTCTCCCGTGTTGCTTTGCGGTGTGCGGCCACCGCTGAACCGTCGTGGTGACGGTGTGGCTTGTCGGTATTCGGTTCGACGAAGTCCTCGCCGGCGATGATGAGGTTGTCTCGCCGAACCAACCAAAGCCGGTTCCCTTCAGCCCGTCGTAGGTAACTCTCGCGAGCTAGTACGAGCGCTAGATCATCGTTCGCCGCATCGAGGGCGCCGGCGTGACGGAATTCGTCTCGCCCGTCCTTTTTGAGAAAGACCTCGTAGGTCGCCACCACTACCTCCGCATCACTTCGACGGTTTCTCGACACGATTCGCACATGGATATGGAACGACATCGACTTGGGCCGAACGGAGACCTCGGCGACGTGTCGCCACCGCATCTCGGGCACGACGGTTCGTCCGGTCCGATGCGGACCGCTACCGTAAAGTCGATTGCCAGAGCCTGCTTGGCGACGGCGCTTACCCGGTCGGCTGTCCAGTTCGGAGATCGCAGCCATACGACTTGGGTGTTGGCGATTCCCGGAACCGCGTTGACAGCTCGGGTGACGTCGTCAGCGATCAGGGCCAACGCCGGACAGCCACTGAAGGTCGGGATCAGGCCGATGCGAGCCGTCGCGTCGTCGATGTCGATCGTTTCAACGAGGCCGAGGTCGACGATCGAGATACCGGGATACTCCGGGTCATCGACCGTGGCGATCGCCTGGTCGACCGCCGCTGCTATCGAACCTGCAGCGGTTCTCACGCCGGTACCTGTTCATCGAGCGCGTCGCGGACCCAACTGGTTTGTTCCCAGTTCTTGCGAGCTTCCCCGATGCGCCGGGCCGAGTCCGGGCCACCTTGGGCCAGGGTTCGCTTTAGCGGTTCCCAATCGATCGGACCGACATCCCAACGTCGGGTTACCTCATCCCAGGAGAGGTTCGGCGCTGGGATGGTGAAGCCGTAACTTTGTAAGAGCGGTACAAACTTCTGTACCCACTTATCGCGGAGCACTTCGTTTCGTTCGGACTTGATATGCCACCGCAGCAGAACGTCGTTGGGCTTCGAATCAGGCCCGAACAGTTGGAGCGCTGGCCAGAACCAGCGGTCTAGAGACTCCTGGAACATCTCCCGTTGAGCATTCGTTCCATTGGCGATTCGCATCATGCGGTCCTCTCCCAGTCGCATGTGGAATCCCTCTTCGCTGATGATGCGTTTGAGGATCCTTCGGTACGGGCCGTAGGAGCAGTTCTTGAAGACTGCTTGCTGGCTGGCTAACGCGGCAGCGTCGACCAGAAAGGCGATAGCGACTTGATCGCCCCAAGTTTTCGCCTGGTAGTGGAACACGTTATGGAATCGGCTCTTTCCGGCGAAGAGGTCTTCAAGCATCTGGCGTCGGGTCTTGATTCCCAGATCGGCAGCGACCATATAGAGGAGGTGTCCATGGCCGATCTCATCTTGAGTTTTGGCTAGCACACTCATCTTGTGCCGTAGACCGGGCGTCTTGGGGATCCAATCCCGTTCGGTAAGGCCGCCCATGAGTTCGCTGTTGGCGTGCATCTCGATGAAATTGAATACCGCATCTCTATAGGCCGCCGGCATGGCGTCGTCGACCTCCACGATTCCCCCGTCGTCGAGAAACTCCTCGAAGGCTTCTATGTCGCTCCAGGCTCGGGACATGTCTCTCCTCAGGACTCGGTTGCGCCGTTCACGCCCGGCCGGTTGGCGACCATGGTCAAGACGTCGTAGGCCGCCGCCACGTCACCGGCTTGGTTTATCACCTTGGTATCCCACGCCACCTCGCCGTAGCCGCGGCCGTCGAGTTGGGTCTTTCGTTTGCAGGTGAGCACCACATGGATCTCGTCGCCTGGCCGGGTTGGTGTGGCGAACCTCAGTTTCTCGATGCCGTAGTTTGCCAGGACAGGTCCTTCATCGGGATGGACGAACAGTCCGGCGGCGAACGAGAGGATGAGATACCCGTGGGCCACGATTCCTTCGAAGATGGGGCTGCGTGCCGCCGCTTCTTCGTCCATGTGGGCATAGAACGTGTCGCCTGTGCTGTTGGCGAAGTCTTCGATGTCCTGACGGGTAATCCGACGCGATTCAGTGGTGATGGAGTCGCCGATACTCAGATCATCAAACGAGAGCCGGAACGGATGACCCTTGTTCTCTTGGGCGGTGGCCCCTGGCATCAGTTCGCCGGTGATCGCGGTGAGCTGATCTGGCGACCCCTGGAGGGCGGTGCGTTGCATGTGATGGAAGACGCCGCGCATGCCTCCCATCTCTTCACCGCCGCCGGCTCGTCCTGGGCCACCGTGGATCAAATGGGGGAGCGGTGAGCCGTGCCCTGTGCTCGACTTGGCAACCGACGAGTCGACGATGTGGATTCGTCCGTGGTAGGCGGCAAGGCCGGCCACCACCGGGGTGACCTCTCGGGCGTCCGCTCCGTAGACCGAAGCGACCAAACTGCCCTGGCCGAGCGCGACCAGTTCGACGGCTTCATCGAGCGAGGAGAACGGTATGAGGGTCGATACCGGACCGAATGCCTCGGTGGTGTGGACCGCCTCGGCCCGCACGTCCGTTGCCCGAAGCAACGTGGGGGCCATGAATGCGCCACGCTCGGGGTCGACGTTGGTAAACGAGCAGGAGTCGACGATGACGTCGGCAGTCTCGCTGATCGCCGCGACCGCGGCCAAGACTTCGTCTCGTTGGCCACGGCTCACCAATGCCCCCATCGTGGTCGACTTGTTTGACGGGTCACCAACGACGATGTCGGTCATGGCCGCTTCGAGCGCTTCGATGGCCGCGTCGAGATATTGGGCTGGCACGAACGCCCGTCGAATAGCGGTGCATTTCTGGCCCGCCTTCGTCGTCATTTCGTTCACGACCTCCCGGATGAAAAGGTCGAACTCTGCGGTATCCGGCCCGGCCCCGGGAGTGAGCACGGCAGCGTTCAATGAGTCTGTTTCGGAGGTGAACCGGACCGAATGGTCGATCACGGTTCGATTGCTTCGGAGTAATCGGGCGGTCTCTGCCGATCCGGTGAAACCGACCGAGTCTTGGCTGCCGAGATGGTCCAACAAGTCGCCGGAAGATCCGGTGATCAGTTGAAGCGAACCCTCGGGCAGAAGACCTGATTCGACGATGACCCTCATCGTTGCCTCGGCCAAAAACGCCGACTGGCTGGCCGGTTTCGCCACGGTTGGCAGGCCGGCCAAGAAGGTTGGCGCGAACTTTTCGAGCATCCCCCAGACCGGAAAATTGAAGGCGTTGATCTGTACCGCTACGCCCAGCCGCGGCGTGTGGACGTGTACGCCGAGGAACGAGCCGTCTCCGCTAAGGATTTCCGGCACTCCATCGACTGAGAGGTGGGCGTTTGGGAGTTCTCGGCGGCCTTTGCTGGCATAGGTGAGTAGTACGCCGGCGCCGCCGTCGATATCGATCCACGAATCGGTGGCGGTGGCCCCGGTTCGGTGGGAAAGGTTGTACAGCTCTTCCTTGACTTCGGGGTCGAGGAGTCGTTTGCCGAGTTCTTTCAACAGGGCGGCCCGCTGGTGGAAGGTCAGCGCTCGGAGCGCCGGTCCTCCGACGGTACGGGCGTAGTCGAGGCTGGCCGCCATATCGACGTTTGCCGAGGACAACGACGCAATCGGCTCTCCGGTTACCGCATCGTCGAGCACCGTGGCGTCGGCGCCAGGACCAACCCATCGGCCGCAGACGTAGTTCTCCAACTCGATCATTCGTTTGCCCCCTACCGCCATCATGATACATCGTCCGGGCAAAATAGTCCAATTCGAGTGTCATGTCAGGGTAAGGGATGCGGGGTGGCCGCAGCTGGGGTCAGGCGAATTTCAGCTGTCCGGGTTTGCGAGCGCTTCATGATGGGTACACATCAAAAAACCAGAATCTCGTGCGGCTCTACAGTCGGCGTTCGTTTGTGCCATCGAAGCAGAGAAGGTGTACAGCATGTCAAAAACCAAGTGGGCCACACTGGCAGTGATCCTAACCGCAGCCGTCTTCAGCGCGTTTACGGCCGTTTCTGCTGATGACGACGACCTATTTGTCGCAAAGGCTGGAAGTGGTTACAACTACCTTACCGAGGGCGCGGTTGAAGAGCTGACCGAGAATCACAGTGAAGATGCAGATACGCCTTACGGTAAGTTTTACGACTTGGAAGACGATATGAGCGATGATGAGGTCGTTGAACTGTTCGAAGAACTGTTTGAAACAACAAGCCACAAGTTTGGCGTGAATATCAGTGATTCGCACGGTATAGCGACCCGATGTCTCAATGACGACCACGACGGCCCCATTGGGACGAATTCGTTCGAAGAAGAGACCGACTGCTTTCAGTTCTCGTTCGATAGGTCAGGCAACAACTACTACATCAAAACCGCTTATCCGCAGTAGTTCCGACCGGCTCATGGCGGCGATGACGTCTCGGTCGATCGTGCTAGGGGCCTGAGCTGCCGTTGCTGTCAGCCGTTGCGGGTGCCGGATGACAACAACGGCAGCGATGGCCGGAGCCATAGTGGGGGCGTGAACGGCTCCCACGTTCCGGACGGTTGTCTGAGTCGATCACTGATGATGAATGCCGCCACCGGGTTGTAGCCGAGACCGCAATGGCTCCCGTACACCTCGATGTTCTCGGCTCGGGGGTGGCTCTCGTCGAGGCAGTGATACCAATGGACGATGCCGTCCGTCTTGGTGTAGATCGAGGTGGCCGGGACGGTGAGTGGGGTTTGTTCCGTCTCGGTTAGAAAGTCGAGCCCATAGGCGAATCGGTCAGAGAGCGAGTCAAAAAGCGAGCTGGCCGCGCTTCGATCTTCAGGGCCCATCTTGAACGGGCTACCCATGGTGATGACCGTACGGACCAGTTCCGGAGTCTCTCGGGCGAGAACTCGGGCGTAGATGCCTCCGAGACTCCATCCGATCAGGCTGACGGGGCGGCCATAGCGGGCCGCCAAACGGTCGAGCCGGTGCCGAATGCCTTGCATGGCGTGTTCCGTAGGACCAAGGTTTCTCCCCAATCCCCACCCGTAGGCCGCGTAGCCTTGGGCCGACAACAGTCGCCGCAAGGGGCGAGTGAGTTGGTCGTCGGAAGTGAATCCCGGCATGACCAGCACCGGGTGCCCATCTCCCTCATCCATGCGTTTCAGGACTGGGCTGGCAAGTCGCATCAGTCCGTACTCAACGGCTGCTCGCGTCTCAAGAAGCGTGAGGAGGCGGGACGGCGGTCGGTTACTCGACATGTCCGCAGCTTCCACCGGCGCTACGTCGGCCGGGTGGGAGCGGTCCGATGAGGCGTTGAGCCATGTCCCAGCTTGTCATGCCAGGCCGCCCCATTCGAGTCGGGATGGTGGGATCCACGTTCAGCCCTCATCCCGAGTTGGCCTGTATGAACGCCTGGTATGTCGACAGCAGTGCTTGGCGTTGCTCGGTGGTGAGCGCTGGGTCGGCCAGGATGGCCGCTTCGGTCGAAGGATGGGTATCGGAGTTGGAGTCAGCCGTGTTGTCGGTCAACCCGGCATAGGTCAACAGGGTCTCGGCTCGCAGATTAAGGGCGCTGGCCAGCGATGTGAGTACCCGAAGCGATGGTGTGTGTAGTCCGCGTTCGATCTGGCTGATGTAGGGATCGGACAGGTCCGCCAGCCTGGCCAGCTCTCGTTGGGAGAGCTTGGCCAGCTGGCGTTGGGAGCGGATAAACCGACCCAGAGTGCTTAGGTCGCACCCGTCTGTCGTGTCTTTGTCCGATCGAGACATCGTACTGAATCTTACTTTTTGGCCTGAGCGGGTGTTTTCTTTGCCGCCTTGGTTGCCTTTTTGGCAGTCTTCTTCGCCGGGGCCTTGGGGGCCGCAGAGCTCGTTGCTTGAGAGGTTTCTTCGGCCGTGGTCCACGGCGCAACCAGTCGCTCGGCAAAGGCTCGGTTTCGGTCGAGAACCTTGGCCGCGGTGTCGAAGGAGGTGTCGACAACTTTGGCCGGGGTCGGAAGCTTCAGGTCGATCGGGAGTTCGATGCGAGGCAGATCTGGCGTGGGCAGGGAAGCCATCCGGCGGGGGATTCGCTCGGTTACCAACTGGGTCGTGAACTCGGCAAGGCGTTCGTTTGCCTCGAAGAACCGTGTCTGAGCGTCGTTCATCGTCTGCGATACGTTCTCCGGTACCGTCCTGGTTTTGGCATGGTTTAGGGTCGTCGTCATCGTGTCGGTAAGGGTCTTTGTCGCTCGATCGCTGGCCTCGGACACGGTCTCTACCACACGGTCTTGAGCATCCTTGATGGTGTTTGTAATAGGCATTGGGCTGTCCTCTGTGTTGGGTTGGGGGTTGAACCTACGGAGGGTTCGACGCACTGTGTGTATTGACTGTGCAGTGACCTTCACGCATTGCAAAGTATACTACGCAGCACGTGAAAGGCAACACCGGACGGACAACCCCGAAAAAGGCAACATCGTGCGGTGGGACTTCGGTCACGGGCAATCGGTAAGCTTCGACCGAATCCCGATCGTTTCGCGGTCTCACTACAAGAGGGCCTGACCATGCAACAACTCACCGGTCTCGACACCAGCTTCCTCAATCTGGAGACGCCGACCACATACGGGCACATTAGTGGGCTGGCGATATTCGACCCATCGGTGGCCGAACACAAGAGCACGTTGGAAGAGATCAAAGATATTCTGACCCAGCGGCTGCACCTGGTGCCGCCCTTGCGGCGTCGGCTTGTCGAGGTGCCCTTCGGGCTCGACCATCCGTACTGGGTCGAGGATCCCGACTTCGATCTCAACTTTCATGTCCGCCATATCGGACTTCCGCCGCCCGGAAACCGGGAGCAGTTGGCGGCTCAGGTCGGCCGGATCGTGGCCCGACCGCTCGATCGAAGCCGACCGTTGTGGGAACTGTATGTGATCGAGGGGTTGGAAGGTGGCCTGTCGGCGCAGTTGACCAAGATCCATCATTGCGCCATCGATGGAGTGTCCGGCGTCGAGTTGTTGGCCAACCTGCTCGATATCGAACCTACCCCTCGTGAGGTCGACCGTCCGGCTCGACCGTGGCGGCCCGATCGTTTGCCATCCCAGGGCAGCATGTTTCTCAGAGGAGCAGCGGCCGTGGCGGCGACGCCGACCAAGAGTATTCGGTTGGTGTACGAGTCGGTCCAGCATCTTCCGGCCTTCGCCGAGTCCTTCGGTCTCGAGGTCCCCGGTACATCGACGTTGCGCCGTCTGACCAGCACCGCACCCGATCGGATGTTGTCGCGGGCAGCTGGACGGCCGCCTCGCACGTCGTTTAATGCCGCGATTTCCAAACACCGGGTGTATGCCTTCGAGTCGGTATCTCTCGACACGGTGAAGGCCATCAAGGTGGCGATGGGGGTCACGGTAAACGATGTGGTCATGACGGTATGTGCCGGGGCGCTTCGTCGGTACCTGCTAGCGCGTGAGGAGTTGCCGGCTGATCCGCTCATCGCCATGGTGCCGGTGTCGGTCCGGGCCGACGAGCAGGAAGGGGCGCTGGGGAATCGGATCGCTTCGATGACGGCGTCGCTTCACACCCACATCGAAGATCCGGTCGAGCGTCTCCGAGCCGTGCATGAGAGCATGCGGATCGCCAAGGAACAGCACGAAGCGCTTCCCGCCGAACTCTTGCAAGACTTCGCCCAGTTCGCCCCACCGGCGGTGGCGGCAAGGGCTGCACGGGTCGTGGCAAGAGCGGCGGCATCCCATCTTGTCGATCTTCCTTACAACGTGATCATCTCCAATGTGCCGGGGCCTCAGTTTCCGCTTTATGGGTTTGGGGCGGCATTGGTGGCCAACTATCCGGTGTCGGCCATCAACGATGGATCTGGTCTGAACATCACCGTCCAGAGCTACAACGGCAAACTCGACTTCGGCCTTGTCGGCTGCGCGGATCTGGTGCCCGAGATTTGGGACCTCATGAAGAACGTCGTCGACTCGCTCGATGAGTTGGCATCGGCAGCCGGAGTGCCGGCAAAGAAAATGGCGTCAGCGAAGAAGCCGGCAGCCAACAAGAAGCCGGCGGCGAAGAAGAAACCGGCGGCGAAGAAAAGGCCGTCAGGCAAGAAGAAGCCGGCATCTGCCAACCGAGGTATGCCGCGTCAGACGTGAGTTGCCGCTGGCCGGTGGGGTTTCCGTTCCCTCATCGCTCAGCCCCAACCCAGTTCATGGAGGGCGTCGTCGTCGATCCCAAAATGATGGGCGATCTCGTGGACCACGGTGACCAACACCTCGTCGCGGAGTTCGTCGAGGTCTTCACAGTCTTGGCAGAGAGTGACGCGGTACAGGGTGATTCGATCGGGGAGTGTGAACGACTCGTAGTCGTCTCGATCGGTGAGTGGTACGCCCTCATACAACCCGTAGAGCTGCTCCTCGGGATGGTGGTCCTCGACGACAACGACGACGTTGTCGAGGAGATTTCCAAGCTCGTTTGGCAGAAAGTCGAGCGCTTCGCCAACCAGCTGCTCGAACGCCGTTTGATCGATCACGTCCACTTCTGGCCACCGTATCGCCGGTCGCTATTTTCGAGTCACACACCGACGCAGGGTGGTCGGTCCTATGTGGCGATGAGGTCAACGAACCCGTTGGCCGCGTCGAGTACTACTTCTCTCGCCGCTGACGTTCTGGCCAGAACGAGCGCCCCTTCGAGTGTGGCGATGTAGGTGAGTGCCATGGCGCCTGGGTCGAGGGTCGACCGTACGTCGCCCGCTGCTACGGCAGCCTCGACCTGGGTGGTGACCCACTGAACCTCGCCGTTCACGAACGCATCGACTTCCCGTTGGGTTGCGCTGTCTATACCGTCCCACTCGACAGCGACGGAACCGCAGAGGCACATCAAATTCTCTCGGGCCGGTGAGAGGAAGAGCTTGCCGTAGGCTCGTAGTCGGCCGATCGCCGTCGGTTCATCGATGGCATCTACGAGGGTCCGAAACTCTTCTCGGTACGCTTTCGTGGTGGCGGCGACGAGGTCTTCCTTCTTGCGGAAGTGGTGATGGATCGACGGTGCCTTGACCCCTATCCGGGAAGCCAGATCGCTGTAACTAAAGCCGTTCACGCCACTGGACTGAATGGCGCGACGCGCCTCGCTCAGCACTTCGCTGCGTATTTCACGACCGCTTGGCCTTGCCATGGGGCTGAGTGTAGCAGCCGGAGTCTATCACTACCTAGAGACTGTGGGTCAGGTCGGGTGGACCGGCTCGGTGAGGTAGGTCGCGTCAGACATGTCCGACGCCCACGCCGTTGTCGGGCGCACCCGTAGTAGAACTTGGTCAAGTCCTTCAAGGCGCTCACACCATTGCCGGCCTGGTTCCTCTCCGAGATATCTTTGGGCCGCCCGCCGATAGTCGTCGGTGAGGCCATCCGACGGCTCCAGTGCCACGACACCCCGGAGGCCAAGGCTGCGATAGGGGAACGCCTCGGTGTCGATCGTTACCGCCACCGTCGAGCCCTCGACGATCTCAAGCGCCTTTTTTGATCCGGCGAAGGTTGACATCGTGAGTTCTGTGCCGGTCCAGTTGAACCAGAGCGGAGCCGCACGTGGCTGATCCGTTGGGTCGACCCACGCGACTCGGGCGGGGATTCGTGAAGCTAGCAGCAGCTGGACGCTTCGTGTTTGTGGTGTTGCGAGGGTTGCTGGCAGTGGCATTTCGGCGCGGTCGCTCCGTTGGTTCACGGTTGGCTCCTTGCGGTGGTGGATCTGGTGTAGGCTAAGTCTACTTGTTAGTAGACTCCACTTTGTCGGTCAACTTGGAATGGTCGCATCGGAGCAAGACCCGTTGTGAAGAAGTTCGAGCAGAATGTCCTGCATCGTGATGAGCACATCTCGATCATCGGCGAGATCGGTCAGATGAAGATTCTCCTGCTCCAACACTTCTTCGATGAAGTCACACAGGAATTGGAAGGCAACTTCGTGTTCGCTGCGCCGCAACGCAGCCCGGGTCAGCAATGGCTGGCCCGGGCCTTGTGTTCCGGCTGGAAGCTGCCTCGTGGCTGTCTCGTCGAACAATCGATTAGCTTCTTGCGTTCGGCCGGGTCGTATTGGTTGCAGCGACCATGACATTGATGGGCGATGCGAACTGGTGGTTGTCCGGCTGGTTCGATCGGCTTCTCTCGACAATCGATATCGGGGGGGAACGTAATCTCCCGGCCGTCGATCAAGTCACCGAGTCGGTGTCGCCTGCTGACAGTGACTTCGAAGAGGTGCTTGTTGGCGAGTAGCGCTTGTCGCGGCATCCGTCGTCACCTTCCGGTCGTCTATGCCGCGCCTTTGTGGCGGGCGATCGGAGGGGCGTCCGCTGGGCGTGTTGTGGCGTCTCGGAATCGATGGATCGTCAGATGGCCGCATGGTGCATCGACGTAGGCCACCGGACCTTCGCTGGTGTTGTGGAACGATCGGATGGAGCGAGCGCCAGTGAGGAATCGACGGTTGCACCGATGGCAATGGATGGTGAACATGTCTTCATCTTGCCGCCAGCCAAACATGTAGACAAGCGAATGGTTCTGCAGGAAACCATACAGTGTTGCTTCAGCTTTGTTAGTCTGGTGCCATGTTCGATGTGACGATCCAGCAGCTTCGTGTGCTTCGCGAAGTTGCCTCGGAAGGCACGATGTCTGCGGCCGCTGATTCGCTCGGTTACACACCGTCGGCAATTTCGCAACAGGTAGCGGGCCTCGAACGGGCGATTGGCCAGGAGGTGTTCGAGCGGATCGGTCGAACCGTCCGTCTCAACGATGTCGGCCGGCGTCTCATAACCCACGCCGAGGAACTTCTGGCTGGGCTGGAACGAGCCGAAGTCGACCTTGAGCAGGCGGCGGTTGAACCTCGCGGCGTCTTTACGGTCGGGGTGTTCGAGTCGTTTTCGCTCACGTTGCTCGGCCCGCTGCTCAAGCTTCTGGCGAAACGTCACCCCAAGTTGGAGGTTCACAGCAGAGAGTACATCCTCGAGGATGCGCCGATGGAGGTTCACCACGGGGTCACTGATCTGGCCCTTGTTGTCGATTACCCGCACGCCAGACATTCGACGCTTCCAAATCTTGAAAGCACGCTGCTCTTCACGGAGAGGTTTTCTTTGGTCGTCCCGTCGGGTCATCGTCTTGCGTCGGGGCCGGTGTCCTTGGATGATCTGAGACAAGAGCCGCTGATCGGTCCCCCGAGTTCGGTGGCCTGCGGTCGGTGTGTCGAGTTGGCGTGTCGTTCCGCGGGGTTCGAGCCGATAGTCCGGCATCAGATCGATGACTATCCGAGCGCCACGCGCCTCGTGGCCGACGGGCATGGTGTTTCGTTGTTGCCGAGGTTGGCCCTGGTCGATCTGGGTCCTGGTGTGGAGATTGTCGACCTAGTCGAGCCCGTCGAGCGTGAGGTGCGCATGGTCTATCGCACCTCGAGCCAGGGCCGGCCAACGTTAGAGGCCGTTCTATCGGCTGCCCATGAGGTTGCCTCAGACCTCAGATAGGTCCAACGTTTGACGCTCGACCGAGCGGGTGGCAGCAGCTAGTGTTGCCGTGAGTTCTGTTGTGGCCGAAGCCGCCTCGCATCGAGCCCGTGCCGCCATCGGGACCCATCGTTGACCTACCACCATCTAGCCGGCTTGGACCCGGCTCGTCGGTAGCAGCATGGGCACTCTCTTACGGGTTACTTAGGGTCGCTTACATTCCTCTCAGCTTCGCTGTTGCAGTGTGAATGTCCAGCAAATCTTGTCGGGCTGGGCTGCTACTAGAGAGCCCTATTTCGCCGCCACCAAGACCGTTGTGTTCTTTGGCGGCGGTGTTCCGGTCGACTCGACTTGGCGACTGGAGGTTCAGGGGAATGGAAACCGAAGGCATTGCCCACAACGGAATCACCGGACAAGACGATCAGATGTTGATCGCCTGTGTCCGAGGAGGCTCCCATCAGAGTTATGGCCAGCTCTATAGTCGCTACGTCGGTCGGGCGCGCGGCCACGCCATGCGCTTGTGTGCCAATCCGCAGGATGCCGAAGACGTTGCGGCTGAGGCATTTGCCAAGATCTTCCAACTCCTCTGTCACGGCCGAGGCCCCACGTCCAACTTCTCGGCATATCTTCGGCAGACGATTCGCTCGGTCGCGGTTGATCACTTTCGATCCGGCGTAGCTGTCGATTCCACCGATCGACTCGGTGATGAGGCGGCACTGGACGATGAGGCGGAAACCGTCGCTGATCGTGTCGGTGCGGAGGCCGTTCTCGTGGCCTTTCGCTCTCTTCCTGAACGCTGGCGGATGGCGTTGTGGCTCACGGAGATTGAGGATCGAAACCCGCGAGAAGTAGCCGAGGTCTTCCGGCAGAACCCGCATGGATTCTCCGCCATGACCTACCGGGCCCGGTGGGGTCTTCGGGTTGCCTATCTGACAACGTTGTTGGACGCTGGTAGCGGTCCGTCCTGTGTCGAACTCCGGCACATGGTTGAGGCCATCAACCAGCCGATGACCCGCCGCCAGGTTGTCGAACTGTCGGCTCATGTGTCTGAATGCCAGCCGTGTACCGATTTCGACACGACGTTCTCGGTCGCGGTCGAGAAAATCGCTCGGTTTGACAGCGACTAGGCCTATCGACCTCAACCGGGTGGCAGTATCGGGTGGCAGTACCACATATCGTGTTTGCTCGAAGTCTCGTCGAACGGGGAAGGGGCGGTACGGCTAGTGCTAGCGTGACTGAACTTGGGCGATGGCAGTGGCCAGCGAGTGGCGGCTGAGACGTTTCGGTACGGATCCTCCCGGAACGGTTGCGTACCACATTGCCGGCACAGGAAGGTCTTCGCCGGTCGCGGTGCGCATAGCGCCGAT
>CALIFY010000064.1 GCA_938021675.1 uncultured Acidimicrobiales bacterium | reverse complement strand
CTGCCGCCAATGACGCCGGCAGCGGTGCCGACGGTGTAGTAACTGGCCTTCGTTTTGGTGGCGACGCCCCATACGATCTGGCCTGCGACATCGTGGTGTTCTCGGCCGGGATCCGGCCTCGGGACGAACTGGCCAGAGCATCTGGGCTGGCTGTGGGGGAGCGCGGCGGCATCATTGTCGATGACACGCTTCGCACCTCGGATCCGGCGATCTCGGCTATTGGCGAGGTCGCATGCCACAACGGCCGTGTCTACGGGCTTGTCGCCCCCGGATATGAGATGGCCGGAGCCCTCGCCGCCAGATTGACCGGCGATCAGGAGGCCCGATTCGTTGGGTCCGATCAATCGGCAAAGCTCAAGTTGCTCGGCGTCGAGGTCGCTAGTTTTACCGGGTCTCGGTCGGCCGACGATGTCGAGGAGCTGGTGTATTCCGACCCGACGGCCAAGATTCACCGTCGGCTTCTTATCGACTCCCGGTCGGGTGAACTGGTGAGCGGTTGTCTCGTCGGTGACAGCAGCGGCTATGACCGACTCCGGGCCATCGCCCTCGGAACGATTCCGGCCGATCAGGTCGGAGAGGGCGACCTGGCCGCCGCCGTGTTGCCGGCTGGTTTGGCCAACGTCGAAGCGTCCGGCAACTCTGGCCTTCCAGACGACGTCAATGTCTGCACCTGCAATGCGGTCACCGCGGGACAGATTCGAGAATGCGTCATCGGTGGGTGTCATAGCGTACCTTCGGTTGCGGCCGAGACATCGGCCGGCACCAGCTGCGGTGGTTGCCTTCCAACCGTCACCGCGCTGTTGAACGAGACGCTTCGAGCCGAGGGAGTCGAAGTCACCGATCGGTTGTGTTCACACTTTGACCACAGCCGCCAAGAACTCTTCGACCTGATTCGATTCCATCGTTACACCACCTGGACCGAAGTCTTGACCGCCCACGGATCGGGTCTTGGCTGCGAGATATGTCGACCGACAGTTGGCTCCATACTGGCGTCGCAGGCCAACGGATACATCCTCGACGGAGATCAAGCCTCACTCCAGGACACCAACGATCACTCCCTGGCCAATATGCAACGAAACGGTACCTATTCGGTGGTACCGCGGGTGCCGGGTGGCGAGATTACTCCCGAACAGTTGATCGGCATCGGTGAGATCGCTCGCGACTACGGCCTCTATACCAAGATCACCGGTGGGCAGCGGATAGACCTTTTCGGGGCCAAGCTCCAAGAGCTTCCGCCGATCTGGCAACGGGTCGTCGATCTTGGAATGGAATCGGGCCACGCGTACGGAAAAGCGTTGCGGACGGTGAAGTCCTGCGTTGGTTCCACCTGGTGCCGGTACGGCGTGCAGGACTCGGTGGCCATGGCCATCGGTATCGAACTTCGGTACCGGGGACTCCGAGCTCCCCACAAGGTCAAGATGGCGGTGTCGGGTTGCACCAGAGAGTGCGCCGAGGCCCAAAGTAAAGACGTTGGTGTCATCGCTACCGAGAATGGCTGGAACTTGTATGTGTGTGGCAACGGCGGGAAACGACCACGCCACGCCGACTTGTTGGCCTCTGATCTCGGCGACGACGAGCTGATCAGAGCTATAGATCGGTTTCTGATGTTCTACGTTCGGACCGCCGACCGTCTCGAACGAACGTCGGTGTGGTTTGAGAAGCTTGAGGGCGGCCTCGACTATCTCCGTGGCGTCGTTTTGGACGACACCCTAGGGATCGGCCCCGAACTCGATGCCGACATGGTTCGCCATATCGAGAGCTACGAGTGTGAATGGGCGGCCACGCTTGCCGATCCGGAACGCCTTGAAAACTTCGTTGAATTTGTCAACGCGCCGGAAGAGACCTCGACGCCGGTGTGGGTCACCGAGCGCGGACAGAAGGTACCACAATGAGCATCACCGTCCACAGCTTCTCCCTTCTCATCGACGACGACGTGTGGGTCGACGTGTGCCCAGCTGACCGGATGGTGCCCGACCGCGGAATCGCCGCCCTCGTCGGGGACACCCCGGTCGCCGTCTTTCTGCTCGGCGACGGTAGCTTGTATGTCATCGATCACGTAGAGCCGTTTACCGGCATTCCGGTCATGGCCAGAGGCTTAGTCGGGTCAGTCGATGACGAACCGACCGTCGCCTCACCGCTTCACAAGCAACGGTTCCAGCTCCGAACCGGTGTGTGTCTTGACAGTGCTGATCACCGGCTGCGCACGTGGCCGTGTCGTATTTCGGGGAATGCGATTCAGGTTGCATCCGAACCGTGGCCGGAGGCGTATGGCGGCGAGGGGTGAACGCTAGCGGTGATGGCGTAGCGGTTGGTGCGCTGTCTGGCTTCACCATTGGGGTGACGGCCGACCGCCGGGCGGATGAGCAGATCCGAATGTTGAGTGGGCGAGGAGCGGCATGTGTTCATGGGCCGGCGATCAAGACGCTGCCGCTCGACGACGACTACGCCCTGCGAGCGGCGACGAACGCGGTCATCGACACCCCACCAGAGATAACGGTCATTACCACCGGGATTGGTATCCGAGGGTGGCTTGAGGCAGCCGACGCCGCGCACCTAGGAGAAGATCTTCGCCGCGTGCTGGCCAACACGTCGTTCGTCGCCCGCGGCCCGAAGGCGGTAGGGGCGTTGGTTACCGCGGGGTTTGAGGTGACGGGCAAGGCGCAAAACGATCGGTACGACGACGTCGTCGAGCTGTTGGCCGAACAGGGCGTTGACGGGGTCCGGGTTGCAGTTCAGCTCGATGGTGGCGCAGCGGCGACACTGTGTGACCGTATCACCGAACTCGGCGCCGAGGTTTTGCCGGTCCCGGTCTACCGTTGGACAGAGCCGGATGACAGATCCCTTGCCGAACGGCTGGTACTCGCTACCTGCGCACGACAAATCGATGGGTTGACGTTCACCGCTCGGCCTGCGGTCGAGCACTTTTTGGCCATTGCCGGAGACCTCGGTGTCGACGGTGAGCTCCGGGCTGCATTGTCCGGACCGACGGTGGCGTTTTGTGTCGGGCCGGTGTGCGCTGCTGGGTTGACCGATGCTGGTCTCCCGGCTCCCCAGGTTCCCGAGCGAACCCGGCTGGGGGCCATGGTCCAGCTCATCACCAACCATTTCCGTGCCACCACTCGCCAACTGAACTATTCCGATGCATCTGTGTTACTTCAGGGCCGGATGGTGGTTGTTTCCGGCTCGCAGCCTGCCCACCTCACCGACCGCGAACACGCGGTGCTCTGCGTGTTGGCTGAGCGTCCAGGCGTGGTGCTGTCGAAGCAGCAGCTACTGCGTCGGGTCTGGTCCGACCAGGAGGGTGATGAGCACGTTGTCGAGGTAACCGTCGGTCGCCTTCGCCGCCAACTCGGGCCGGCAGCCGACACGATCGAGACCGTGATCCGCCGGGGCTACCGGCTGCGGGGAACGGTGTCATGACTGCGCCTTGCCCATCGTCTCGGGTTGTGCTCCTGCGGTGCGTACCCTCACAGGTGTCGCCATCCGCTTGTGCGCCTAGCGGCACACGTCGTTCACGTCTGTGACCTTTGGCCGAAACACCGCCGTGGTTCTGTAGGCCTATGACCACCTATCCAGCGGCATCAGCACCGGAAGTATCGACGGCCGGCCCGGAGTCGGCGGCCTCCAGAATAAAAAATATCTGGCAGTTCACCGGCAAATACCGGGTCCTCCATCTGACATGGTTCGCGTTCTTTCTGAGCTTTGTCGTGTGGTTCAACTTTGCGCCGTTCGCCAATACGATCTCTGAACAGCTCGGACTGACCGATGCTCAGAAGGGCACGATTGGACTGTGTAACGTTGCGTTGACCGTGCCGGCCCGGGTCTTTATCGGCATGGCTCTCGACCGTTGGGGTCCCCGCCGGGTCTACGCCACGATCTTGGTCTTTGCCGTCGTACCGAACACGATCTTCGCCTTGTCGAGTTCGTTCAGCACACTGGTCTTAAGCCGGTTGGCATTGTCGATCGTCGGCGCGGGGTTTGTCGTCGGGATCCGGATGGTGTCCGAGTGGTTCCCCCCGAGCGAGGTGGGCACGGCCGAGGGCGTGTACGGCGGATGGGGAAACTTCGGCTCAGCGGCCGCCGCCTTTACCCTGCCGACCGTCGCTGCTCTTTTCGGTGGCGATGACGGCTGGCGTTATTCAATCATCATCACCGGCGTAATCGCTGCCGCTTACGGACTGTTTTATCTTCGGGCGGTCGAAGACACGCCGGACGGCCGTCAATACGCAAAGCCCCGCCGACAGGGAGCGCTAGAGGTTACGAGTCGAAACGGGGTGTTCGGACTGGCACTGCTCACGATTCCTATCAATGCCGTACTCGCAGTAATCGCATGGAGAATCTGGCGAGCCGAGGTCATCAACGATGTCACCCTGGTCGTGGTGCTCGGCTTGGTAGCGGCCATGCTTATCTTCCAAGAACTTGCCGTGTTCCGGGTAAACAAGCCGGCATTGGCCAACGAGTACCCAAAGGAAGATCAGTACCCGGTCAGGTCTGTGGCCGTACTCTGTTTCGCCTACTTCGCCACCTTCGGTTCGGAGCTGGCGGTCGTGTCGATGCTCCCAAGCTTCTTCGCCGACACCTGGGGTCTGAGTACGACCGTGGCCGGCATCGCCGCCTCGGGGTTCGCGTTCATGAACCTCGCTGCTCGTCCTACCGGCGGGCTTCTCTCGGACGTCTTGGGTTCCCGTAAGCGCACCTTGACCGCGCTGCTCATCGGTCTCTGTGTTGGGTATGTGCTGCTTTCGACCATGGGAGCGGCCTGGCCGTGGGCGTTGGCCATCGCCGCCTGCATGTTCTGCTCGTTCTTCGTTCAAGCCGGAGAGGGTGCGGTGTACGCCATCGTCCCGTTGGTGAAGAAGCGGGTGTCGGGCCAAATCTCGGGCATGGCGGGAGCGTTCGGCAACGTCGGTGCCGTCACCTTCCTCACCATCAATCTGTTCGTGAGCCCCCGGGTGTTCTTCCTCACCATCGCCGGGACCGCAATCCTGGCGCTGGCCGTAAGTACCTTCCTCGTCGAGCCGGCGAACAGCTTCTCGAAAGAGTTGGCGACCGACAAAGACCCAGACGACAAATCCGGCAGTGAGTCAGCCCATGAGTCAGCCAGTGAATCGGACGGGGACATCGGCCAAGATCCGGTGCTGGCGCTCGACGACGAAGTCGTCGACGTGACAGACCCGTACGAGCCGGCGACCACCGGAGTGCCGACAGCATGAGTCGACGATCGAAGACCAAACCGAACCCCGGTGCACGGACCGTCGACACCCATTGCCCATTCTGCGCATTGAACTGCGGAGTCAGCGTGGTGACGGAGCGGACGACCGAGTCTCCGGTCACGGTTACCGGCCAGCAGCGATGGAAAGGGTCGCCGCTCACCGGCGGCGCGGTATGTGCGAAGGGAGCGGTGGCTTGGGAGCAGGTGCACCACCCCGATCGCCTGATCAATCCGCTTGTTCGTCGCGATGGCCGGTTGGTCGAGGTCGGCTGGGAGGAAGCTCTGGACGTTGCCGCCGAAGGCTTCCTACGGATTCGGGCCGAGCGGGGCCCGGCCGCCAACGCCGTGCTGTCTGGTGGATCGCTGACAAATGAGAAGTCGTACCTGATTGGCAAACTCGCTCGGTTGGCACTCGGGACACCTCATATCGATCTCAACGGGCGGATGTGTATGACGTCGGCCGGTGCAGCCAACATGGCGGCCTTTGGCGCCGACCGGGCGATGACTCCATTGTCGGAGATCGAAAACGCTGAAGTCGTCGTCGTGATCGGTTCCAATCTGTCGGCGAGCTTTCCGGTGGTAATCCCGAACTCGATCGACAAGGTTCGACGGTCGGGCGGTCGGGTGATCGTCATCGATCCTCGGGCCAGCCGATTCGTGAAACCCGATGATCTCCACCTGGCGCTGCGCCCCGGCACCGATGCCGCCGTCGCCAATGGGCTGCTGGCCGAGATCGCCCGATTGGGGATGATCGATGACGCTTTCGTCGCCGACCGCACCACTGGATTTGCTGAGACGATTCAGGCCGCTTCGGTATGGACACCAGAACGGGTAGCCGACGTCGCCGGCATCGACGCCGACGACCTTCGAGCTGCCGCTCTTCTCCTCGGAACGGCTGATCGGGCCATGTACTTCCATGCTCGGGGTGCCGAGCAGCAGGTCTCCGGTACAAAGAACGTATTGGCGTTGCTCAACGTGGCTATGGCCCGAGGCCATATCGGTCGGTCGGGTTGCGGGATCAACATGTTGACCGGTCAACGCAATGGTCAGGGCGGACGGGAATGGGGGCAACGGTGTGATCAATTGCCGGCCGGCCGGTCGATCGATAACCCCGACCATCGAGCGGATATCGCTGACCATTGGGGTGTCACGCCGGAGAGTTTGCCGGCGCGGGGAAAGAGCTATGTAGAGGTCTTCCAGGCCATCGAGGAAGGCGAGATCTCTGGCCTTCTGTCGATCTCCACCAACATGGCGGTGTCGGCCCCCAACGTTGGGAGAATGCCGAAGCGGCTGATGGGGCTCGATCATTTCGTGATCATCGACCCGTTCCTGTCGTCTTCTGCCGAGTATGCCGATGTAGTGCTTCCGGGAACGACCTTCGCCGAGGAGGATGGCACCATCACCACGATCGAGGGTCGGGTCATCGCCATCGATCGAGTCCGCCACCCGGTTCCTGATCGGGGTGATTTGGATATCATCCGCAATTTGGCCCGTCGGTTTGGGTATCGAGAGCACTTTGATTTCCATACTGGCGCTGAGGTATTCGAGGAGATGCGTCGGATTTCGGCTGGAGCCCCAATCGACTATTCCGGCATGACGATGGACAGAATGCGCCGTGATGGCGGGATTTTCTGGCCTTGCCCGTCCGAGGATCATCCCGGCACGCCACAGCTCTATCGTGAGCGTTTCGCTCATCCAGATGGGCTTGCTCGGTTCCACCCGGTCGAACCACAGGCTCCGCCGGTCCCGGTCGATAGCGAGTATCCGCTCGTCTTGAATACCGGTCGGGTGCTATCTCACTATCTCTCTGGCAATCAGACGATGCGTTTGGACCGTCTCCGTACCACCTCACCGACGACGTTCCTCGAAGTTCACCCCGATCTGGCCGCTGAACTCGAACTGGTCCCCGATCGTATGGTGGAGGTCACGAGCCGGCAGGGCACGGTGGCGGTTGATTGGGTGCTCAACGAGAGGATCCGTTCCGACACGGTGTTCATGCCATATCACTGGTCGGTTTGCAATGTGTTGACGGCCGAAGATCTCGATCCGACCAGTCGCATTCCCGGGCTCAAATACACACCGGTCTCGGTTGCGCCAGCCATGGCCGATACCGCACCGAGCGGTGGGGGCGGTGAGGCGGTAGCCCTCCGGTGAACGCTGGAGTCACGACGTACCCCTCCGTCCGGAATATAGCGAACGTGTCCCCGTCGGTGTTGCCGGCGGGGACACGTCAAGTCGGATCCGCTATCGGACTGCAGTTCGGCGAGTCGGGTTAGACACCCAGGGAATCAACCCGCACGAATTCGCCGCCGTCTACCACCATGGTCTGGCCGGTCATCCACGGTGCATCGGCGGCCAGAAATAGGGCCGCTTTTCCGATGTCTTCCGGTTCGCCGAGCCGTTTGGTCGGCATGGCCTCGGCTATGGCCGCTCCCCGGTCGCCATCCCACAGGACTCGGGCAAAGTCGGTCTTGATGAGGCCAGGGGCGATGCAGTTGACCGTTGTCTTGGGGCCAAGTTCAGCGCCAAGCTGCTTCGTCATGTGGATAAGGGTTGATTTGAACATGCAATACACGCCGATATCGCGACTGGTTTTGAGGCCACCGACCGAGGCGATGTTTATTACCGAACCACCATGTTCGGCGAGCCACTTGCTCCAGGCCAGCTGAGTCCACAGAAGCGGACCTCGCACGTTAATCTCATAGGTTTTATCTAAACGTCCGGCGTCCACATCGATCATTGGCCCGTGGTATGGGTTGGTGGCCGCATTGTTGACGAGGATATCGAGCGACCCGAATCGGTCGATTGTTTCGTCCATCACCGTTGCGGCTTGCTCTGGTTGGCCGACGTGGCTGATCCGCCAGTCGACCTGCCCCGGCAGCTCTTGGAGGTCGGCCGCAGCCCGTTCGCACTTTTCGGCCTTGCGGGAGGTAATCATCACGTTGCCTCCGGCCTCCAGGAAGGAGCGGGCGATGCCCTTCCCGATCCCTGCCGATCCTCCAGTAACCAACGCTGTTTTGCCGGCGAGTTTGTTGTCCATCACATTCCCATCAAGTTCGGAACCGGGTATGAGTCTGCTGCATTGGTGGTACCCATCGCCACATTTCGTTCACTCCGGCCGAGATCTCAATCGGAATGGCTCGGCTCTTGCTTCAGCAGCCGATGCCGAGCCACACCGGAATATCCCGAGGTGTGCCAGCCACGGTGGCCCGTCCGGCCACGTTGAACTCGACCGAACCTCCGCCGTCAAACTTGATGAGATCCTCGTATCCGGCGCTGCTCGCCCAGTTGACCAGGTCTCGAACGTGGAGGCCTCGGGTAGCCCCGAAGACGGCTCGGCCGGCGTTCTGATCGACAGCGACGAACGGATGTCCGGCGCCCGGGTCGTAGGTATACGGGTCGCGGGCAAAGTCGGATTCGAGATCGGCATCGCGCTGCCCGTCGATAATGAGCGGTATCCCGGCCGCAGCCCAGACCCACTCGCTCGCCGCCACCTTCTGCTGGGGCGCTAGGACCTGAAGGTACGGCGATGTTTCGGCGGACGCATGCCACGATTCGAGCACGCCGGGTCCCTGCCGGTACATCACGCTATTGAGTCGAATGTCGTCCGGGCTGAGGGTGTCCCCGGGCCAGACTTCAACCACCGACGCCGGGGCGTTATCGAACCGCAGACCGAACACGCCGCGGTCGGTTCGGTCCGAAGAGTTGCGGACGTGGGCTCCATCGACGACGCCGATGCCTAGTACGCCAGGGTCTGGCCGGTCTTTCTGGGAGACGACGAGCCAGTTGCCGTTGATCGAGGCCACCGAGCATCGCTCCGATCCGGTGGAGAACACGCCACGGCTAAGAACGACCTCCACCCCCGAAAACGATCCACCCCGATAGTTGACGTTTTTGGCCCGGTAGCCGTGGGTGGCCAGCGAAGCCGACCCCAGCGGGACGAGGTTTGCTTCAGGGCAGCCGGTTACCGATGCCGACTCGGTTGGGTAGGTGCTGTGGCACGTCCCAGTCTTTCGAAGGTATTCCCGCAACTCCACGAAGTTGATCATCATGTCCCACCGGGTTATCGCACCCGACTGGAGAAGGTTGGTCCAATAGGCGTGACCCCGAGGGTCGTTTGGTCGGCACAATACGTTGGTATACGCCAAGCGTACGAAGTCGGCGTGGCTCAGGTTGCCGTACCGGTTGACGAACTCCGGGCCGGAAGCGAACTGGAATGCGATATCGCCGAGGGAGGCTCCCCCGCTGCGGACCCGGGCCCAATAGTTGAATCCTGCCCGGTCTGGTTGGCGGAGAAAGAATGCCTGGTAGAGCCGCCACACCCTGGCGTGGTTCGGGGAGAGGGCGACCTCTTCAGCGAACGCCGTATCTGGATCTTCGATCCGGCAGGCGGCTGCCGATGCTTGATCGGGAGGGGCGATGGTCGCTACCAACGTTCCTACGAGAACAATACCGATCAACAAGACGCGTGATATCCGCCGCATCTGCCGAACATCGACATCTCCACCGACGAACTGAACGGGTCTGACGGCAGTATTCCGTTGGGCCTCGACTAGCGACTCCTCGACCTATCGAAGGTCGGCGCCACTACTACCCACCACCACTATCAGGAGTCGTCGAAGATCAGGGTGGCTCGTCGGCCGGACCGGTCGGCGGCGGCATGGAAATGGACATGATCGCCGGCTTGCCGCATCTCGATCACCACGTTGTTTACACCGAATTTGGCAGCTTCTGCATCGAGTACGGTCAACCCTGGTTCGAGGGCTACGGTTCGTTGGTCGGTGTCCTCCGACGATGCCTCGTAGGACAGCTCACCGGTGACACCGTCGCTGAGAAACACTGCGGCGATGTCGTTGTGCCATGGGCCATCCGAATCGGACAGGACCACGTCACCGGTGGCGCACTCGATG
>CALIFY010000063.1 GCA_938021675.1 uncultured Acidimicrobiales bacterium | reverse complement strand
CTCCCGGAAGTAGCGACTACGGCCGAAACGTGTCTCGCTCCGCCGTCAATTCAACAGCGGGCACTACCCGCCCTGCATCCGATCACACCCGAGTGACCACCATCTGTGGGTATATCACGGGGTAACACGGTATAGATCGGGCACAATCCGAGGATGTTTCGCAGGTCTGCGGGTGTACGCGTGGGGTAATGCTGGTGCCGATCAGTCGACGTTGGTACACGGTTCTGGCCCAACGGCTAGATCAACCTTCGGAGCCGTGCACCTGTTCGGCCAACTCAAGCGAAAGCAGCACCGCCACGGTTTCAGATCGATTCCAGCCGCGAGCCTCACCGAGCCGGCTGATCTTGTCGAACTCAGCGTCGGAGATCGACAACCGCAGCCGCTCTCGCCCACGCGAGACTTGCCGGCCTCCGGCCCCCGCGTATATCGCATCGCCGTGTTTCCGGTAGGCCGACATCACTACGTCAGCCGGATTGATTCCTGTAGCGGCAAGGGTTTCAGCCACCGGGATCGGGATCGATAGTTCTCGTCTCTTTCGATTCACTCCGGGGACGACTGCCCGGTGTGGTGTGGTTACGGCTGGGGCGACCGGGGCCGCCGCGGCGACATCAGTGGAGTCGATGCCACCGCCAGGAACTTGCTGACCATCGGCTTCGACTCTTCCCCGTTCAACTGGCGGAGGGGGCGGTTGGACGTCTGGCTCCGATCGTCGACCCCGCCGTCCCTTGAAATCCGAAGGATCGGCAATCGAATTCAGCCCCCGGGCTTTACCAAGCGTCTGCTCACTCATGGGTCGTGCCCCCGTCGAGTAGACGCTCGGCTAACGCAATGCGATCGTCGACCTCATCGGCCAGCTCATAGAACTCCCGGGCCAGGTCCGCCAGGTTGGTCGGAATCTTGATCCCGCCCCTGATCTGATTGGCCACCGATACCGTCGAGGCCCATTCGGCGTACTCGTGAATGAATAGTCCTGCCTTGCGACTGTCGTCGTATGCCGCCCCGGCCTCTCGGATAATGGTCTGGAAAGGGTCGGCCACCCCGGCGAGGATGTTGGCCACATCTTGCCTGGCCTCGGCTCGCTTCCTTGGCGCCGCCGCGCTGATCTTCATCAGCACCACACCGAGCAGCAAGATGTTCGACTCCAACTCCTCAAGTTCGCCGGCCAGGACCCGCAAACCTTCGATATTGTCAACTCCGCTGCTGGTCGGCACCAGGAGATATTTGCCGGTCTGCATCGCCATGTCGGCCAACCGCGATGATCCTGACGGCGGCAAATCGAAGACCAGTCGATCGAATCGACCGGATGCTACGACCTTCTCAAACGGAAGCGCGAACGACTCCGGACCGTTCGCTGCCGTCACGAGGTGATTGGACAGCGTCTTTGTGTGGCGGCCAGCGACCACGATTTCCAAATTGTCCCTGGCCTTGACCGTCACCAGCTCGTCGCCGTACATAACCGAATCCATGAGATGGCGGCCATCGCCGTGTTGACCTGGGTCTAGGCCGACAACTTTGGAAGCCGACGCCTGCATATCGAGGTCGGCCAGAAGGATACGTTTTCCTTCGCTGGCCCAGATCCCGGCCAACTGTGTCGAAAGGGTTGTCTTGCAGCTACCCCCTTTGCCGATCCCGACCACCACCGAATCCGGAATTGTACGCACTGCAGGAAACCTCCTCGAACGAAGCCGAGGTGCGCAGCCGAAGCGGCGGCACCAGGCCATCGCTGGCTCAACACCTCACCCGGGCAGCCTAGCGGGTCTAACCGGGGGATCATTGGGTCGTAAGGGGGATGCAGGCGGGTGGTTTGGGTATAAACCGGTGGGCATCGCAAAACAGCAACGGGAGTTCGATCTTGTATCGAACTCCCGTTGCGAGTTATCGAATTGCCAACTGAGTGACTGACCGAATGATTCAACCACCTCTCGGTGGGCCAAGTACTACAGGCCGAGCTCGGCTACCAACGCCGCTTTCGGCTTGGCGCCAACGACCGTCTTGGTGAGCTCGCCGTCCTTGAACAGCAGCATTGTCGGAATGCTTTGCACCTGATACTTCAGGGGCGTCGTCGGGTTCTCGTCGACGTTCATCTTCGTGATCTTCAGCTTGCCGTCCTGTTCCTCGGCCAATTCATCGAGGATCGGGGCCACGGTCTTACATGGACCACACCACTCGGCCCAGAAATCGACAAGGACTGGCTCGGCCGAGCCGGCGATGACCTCGTCGAAGGTCGCGTCGGTGAGATGGGTGACTTTGTCTGACATATTTCTACGACCTCCGTCGTCTTGCGTAGGGCCGGCAGTCCGACCACTGGAGAGCTGTGCTATCGAGTCTGCCACCAGTACTAACCCGTCGAACGTTCTCAGCTATTCCCGGAGCGAGTGGGCGTGGGTGGTCGGCTACCAAGACCTAGTGCTCGTTTGCTTCCAACCACCGCTCGGCGTCAATTGCCGCCGCGCAGCCCGACCCGGCCGCAGTTATCGCTTGGCGGAAGGTGTCGTCCTGCACATCGCCGCAGGCGAATACCCCTGCAACGCTCGTCGCTGCGCTCGGCGACTTCGTGATGAGATACCCGTTGTCCTTCATGTCCAACTGGTCCACGAACAAATCTGTATTCGGTCGATGGCCGATGGCCACGAACATTCCCGTCACCGCCAACTCTGATCGCTCGCCGGTCTTCGTGTCGGTAAGGACCAAGCCCTCCACTTTCTCCTCGCCGACGATCTCTGCAACTTCACTGTTCCACTTGAACACGATCTTTTCGTTGGCCATCGCCCGGTCTTGCATGATCTTGGATGCCCGAAGTTCGTCGCGTCGATGGACGATAGTCACCGACGATGCGAACTTCGTCAGGAACGTGGCTTCCTCGAGCGCCGAGTCACCACCACCGATCACCGCTATGTCTTGGTCACGAAAGAAGAAGCCGTCACAGGTGGCGCAGGTCGACACACCATGACCGATGAGCCTGGTCTCGTTCGGCAGTTCGAGCATCAACGCCTTGGCGCCGGTGGAAATAATTAGCGTCTTGGCCAGATAGGTCGGCTCTGCGGCATCGGGGTCGCCCACCCACACCTTGAACGGTCGTTCCGACACGTCGACCCTCGACGCCTTCACCGTTTCCATCTTGGCCCCGAACCGAACGGCTTGATCGCGAAAATTAACCATCAGTTCCGGGCCCATGATTCCATCGGGAAAGCCGGGAAAGTTCTCGACGTCGGTGGTCAACATGAGTTGCCCCCCCGGTTGATCACCGGTCGACGACGGCTCACCCTCAAGTACTAGGGGGTTCAGGCTGGCGCGGGCGGTGTAGATCGCCGCGGTCAAGCCCGCCGGTCCGCTTCCCACGATCACGACATCATGTAACTCGGGCATCGTTGGCCCTCCTGGCTGCTTGGATTCGCACCCTGGCGAATCGTGTCTTGTTGGAGTGAATCGTCACACAACATGAACCGGTGAGCGGTCGCTCACGTTCCACTCAGCGTTCTTTCTTACGCCAAAGCAACGCGCCGGCCAAGACGAAAACGACACCCAATATGTAGTATGCCAACCACGTCTCGCCGGGCTCGACGAATGGCAACGTCCCGGTGGAGACCACCAAGAGGCGGACGAGCAACACCAGGGTGAGGATCAACAGCACGACAGCGATAAGTCCCATCGCCAGCGCGTATACCGCGTATCGTGATGCGACGAGGGCCGGACCGGTCGTCTTGTCTCTGACTGTCCCGACGTAGGACACAACCGTCTCAGACGCTTTGGTGGCCCAGTCATCGCTCTGTTCATTATCAGTGTTCAGAGGGTCGATGGACATCTTGGCGAGCCTATCGCCACACGACCCATTCAGCCGGTGTGTCAGGGGACTGCGCCTATGACCAATCGGTCATTTCGGGGATCCCCATCGCCGATGTGCCCTTAGCTCCAGAGGGTCACGTGCACGCTCGGTCGGAAGCGGCCGACGTTGGCCCCGGAGCCGGTCAGCATGGCCTGGATCGCTCGAGGTGTCGTTATGAACCGTATGAGTTCGTCGGCGACCGCCGGGGTGCCGGTGGGTGCCAGCCTGGTCGCCGTCCAAATACCGGCGATCGCCCCACCAACGGTTGAGACTCGGCAGAGCCGTCCCGCCTGCAATGCAGATTGGGCCCGGAACTCGGGCATCGCTCCAACCCCACGCCCATCGAGCGTTTCCGCCATCGCCGCGGCATGGCTCTGGAAGATGCGTTGGTTCTCGGGCGGGACAGCGAAGCGAGAGAGCAGCGTTGCCGTCTGTTCGTTTGGGTCGGCGGCCGACGGTCCAAGAAGCCACGGCTGTTTCGCGAGGGTCTGTGGGTGGCACCGGAGGTTGGCCAACGGGTGACCTGCGGCCACAACCACCACCAACTGATACTTCAAGAACGCCCGGGATTGCAGCCGTACGTCGGTGGCCTCGGGTCGGGAGCAGACCGTGACATCGGCCGATCTCGAAAGGAGCAAGCTGTCCAAATCCGCTCCAGGATGGACGCTCAGTTCAACCTCAAGATCATCAGCCCGTGTCTTGAAAAGCTCGATCAGTCCCGGGGCCGCATATTCCGCGAAAAGGCTTGTGGCCGCCAGTCGGAGAATCCGGTGACCGCTACCGGCGGCCATCACCTCTTGTTTCGTCTGATCTTGAAGACCGAGTAGCTCGATGGCTCGCGTCGCCAGGCGTAAACCGCCCGGTGTAAAGCAAAGCCCGCTGCCCGCTCGCCGGTACAGCTGGTCGTCCAGCTCTTTGCGTAGGGCCGCTGTATGAGAGGAGATCGCCGCTTCCGAGACGCCGAGCTCGGCGGCCGCTTCTTTGGCAGAACCGAGTCGAACGATTGCGGCGAACGCTCGAAGCTGAGCTGGAGTCACGACTCCAGAGTGACTTAAGGTATCGCTTAAGTCAATCTTGACCGCCGTCTTTTCCCGGTGTTTCTTACTAGTAGCGCCGCATACGACAAAGGGGGAATTCATGCAGGTACCTGCACCGTTTGAATACGAACGGGCTTCGAGTGTGTCGGAGGCTATCGCCCTCCGAGAACGCCTGGGGGAAGAGGCTCGCTTCGTTGCCGGGGGCCACAGTCTCTTACCGATGATGAAACTCCGTTTGGCAACGCCGGAGTACCTCATCGACATAAACGACTGCACCGAGCTGTTCTATATAAACGAGGAAGCCGAAGAGATCCGGATCGGGGCCATGACCCGCCACCGTGAGCTACTCGAGTCCGAGCTTCTCGCCCAGCATTTTCCCATCTTCCGAGACGCAGAACAGGTCATTGCTGATCCCGTTGTCCGCAATCGCGGCACGCTTGGTGGATCGCTCTGCCAGGCCGATCCGTCGGAGGATCTTTCGGCGGTCTGTGCCGCCCTCGACGCCAGTTGCGTCATCGCCAGCACATCCGGTGAGCGGGTGGTTCCGATGGGCGACTTTCATGTTGGCCCATACGAAACCGCGGTCGGTCCAGCCGAGATGTTGACCGAAATCCGGCTGCCGCTACGACCCAACGGCTCCAGCGCCTATCACAAGGTGGAGCGTCGGGCCGGCGACTGGGCAGTCGTGTCGGCCGGTGCCGCAGTCTGGATGACCGGCGATGGCGCCATCGCCGACGGACGGGTTGGCCTCGCCGCCGTCGGTCCAAACACGACGAATATCGAGCCGGTTCGCCAGGCGCTACAAGGCAGCGCGCCGAGCGAAGACCTCTACGAGCAGGTCGGCGCCATCGCCGCCGAGCACTGTTCGCCGGTAACCGATCAACGGGGAACCGCCGAATACAAAACCCACCTGGCAAAGGAGCTCACCAAACGGGCGCTCCGAACCGCAGTTGCCAGAGTGACGTCGACAACCAACGGCGCGATGACGAATGGAGCGGGCTAAATGCAGGTCAACATAGTTATCAACGGCCAGGAAGTCACCGAGGAAATCGAGCCTCGGATGCTCCTGGTTCACTTCATCCGCGATCAAGCGGGACTGACCGGCACCCATTGGGGTTGCGACACCAGCAATTGTGGCACGTGCGTCGTTCTCATCGACGGCGAGCCGGTCAAGTCATGCACCACACTGGCTGCCATGACCAGCGGTCATCAGGTCACCACCGTTGAAGGCATGGAGGTCGACGGTGTGCTCGACCCAGTCCAAGAGGGGTTCATGCAGTGCCATGGCCTTCAATGCGGGTTCTGCACCCCTGGCATGATGTTGACGGCCCGAGCGTTGCTCGACCAGAACCCCGATCCGTCTGAACACGAGATCCGAGAAGCGATCTCCGGTCAGATCTGCCGGTGCACCGGCTATTCATCCATCGTCCGATCGATTCGGTGGGCCGCCGAGAACGGTACGCCGGTCTCACTAGAAGGAGCCTCATCATGACCGCGGTAGAGGAGACCCCAGCTGAAGAGGGCGAGCGGCCGATCGGCTACGGACGGCTGCTGCGAAAGGAAGATCCCCGCCTCATCCGAGGAATGGGCAATTTCGTCGACGACATCCAACTGCCGGGCATGTTGCACCTCGCCATCCTCCGATCGCCGGTGGCCCACGCTCGGATCGCCAACATCGACACGTCGGCCGCCCAAGCCCACCCCAAGGTCGTCGCCGTCATTACCGGGGCAGATTTAGCTGAGCAGGGATTGGCCTGGATGCCGACCCTCTCAAACGACGTTCAATCGGTCCTGGCGACCGACAAGGTCCGTTTCCAACATCAGGAAGTGGCCTTCGTCGTCGCCGAGGACCGGTACTCGGCTCGTGACGCCCTCGAACTCATCGACGTGGAATACGACATGTTGCCCGTCATCTCCGACGTGCGCAGCGCACTAGATGCCGATGCACCGGTCATCCGCGATGATCTAGAAGGCAAAGCCGACAATCACATTTTCGACTGGGAAACCGGTGACGAGGCGAGCACCAACGAGGTATTTGAACGGGCCGACGTCGTCGTCAGCGAAGAGATTATCTACCCCCGGGTTCACCCGGCACCGATGGAAACGTGCGCCTGTGTGGCACAGGTAGAGCGGGTCTCAGGTCAGCTCACGCTGTGGTCGACCACCCAGGCGCCACACGCTCACCGGACCGTGTACGCCCTCGTCGCCGGTTTGCCGGAGCACAAGATTCGCATCATCGCTCCCGACATCGGTGGAGGCTTTGGTGGGAAGGTCCCGATCTATCCCGGGTACGTGTGCGCCATCGTCGCCAGCCTGGTCATCGGCAAGCCCGTCAAGTGGACCGAAGATCGTACCGAAAATCTGGTGAGCACCGGCTTCGCCCGCGACTACATCATGAAGGGCGAAATCGCCGCTACCAGTGACGGCAAGATTCTTGCGGTACGGACCAACGTGCTCGCCGATCATGGTGCCTTCAACGGCGTCGCCTCGCCGATCAAGTATCCGGCCGGGTTCTTCGGCGTCTTCACCGGGAGCTACGACCTTGAGGCGGCCCATTGCAAAATGACCGCCGTCTATACCAACAAGGCGCCAGGCGGTGTTGCCTACGCATGCTCGTTCCGGATCACCGAGGCCGTGTATCTCATAGAGCGAATAGTCGACTGCCTGGCGTTCGAGCTGGACATGGATCCAGCCGAACTTCGGTTAAAGAACTTCATCAAGCCCGAGCAGTTCCCGTACGAAACGAAGACCGGTTGGGTCTACGACTCCGGCGATTATGAGCCTGCGATGCGCAAGGCCATGGACATGGCCGGGTACGCCCAACTTCGTGAGGAACAGGCCGAGAAGCGGGAGCGTGGTGAACTGATGGGGATCGGTATCTCCTTCTTCACCGAGGCCGTCGGAGCCGGCCCGCGAAAAGACATGGACATCCTGGGGCTGGGAATGGCCGACGGTTGTGAACTGCGGGTCCACCCAACCGGGAAAGCCATCGTCCGCCTGTCCGTCAAAACGCAAGGTCAAGGCCACGAAACGACGTTCGCTCAGATCGTGGCAGAAGAGCTAGGAATCCCTCCGGAAGACATTGATGTCATTCACGGGGATACGGATAATACGCCGTTCGGCCTGGGCACTTATGGGTCGCGCTCGACCCCGGTGTCTGGGGCGGCGGCAGCTCTCGTCGCCCGCAAAGTGCGGGATAAGGCGCAGATCATCGCTTCTGGAATGTTGGAGGCCTCGGTGGCCGACCTTGAGTGGGTCAAAGGCTCGTTCCATGTTGCGGGCGACCCGTCGAAGTCGGTCACTATCCAAGACATCGCTATGCGGGCTCACGGCGCAGGGGATCTTCCGGACGGCATAGAGGGTGGACTCGAAGCTCAAATATGCTACAACCCGACGAACCTCACGTACCCGTTCGGGGCCTACATCTGCGTCGTCGACATCGATCCAGCCACCGCCGAGGTCAAGGTTCGACGGTTCATCGCAGTCGATGATTGCGGCACTCAAATCAACCCGATGATCATCGAAGGTCAGGTTCACGGCGGGTTGGCCGATGGGGTCGGTATGGCGTTAATGGAGATGATCGCCTTCGACGAAGACGGCAACTGTCTGAGTGCATCGTTGATGGACTACCTCATTCCAACGTCGCTCGAATGTCCCGATTGGGAGACCGGGCACACGGTGACCCCATCGCCACACCACCCGATCGGGGCGAAGGGCATCGGCGAATCCGCGACGGTCGGATCGCCACCGGCGGTCGTTAATGCCGTCGTCGATGCGCTGAAGCCGTTTGGGATCCGTCACGCCGATATGCCTCTCACGCCTTCACGGGTGTGGGAAACGATGCAAGGTAACCACACCGCTCCGATTTAGAAAGGTTGGAAGTGACCGGTCCACAGAGTGCGCGTCGAGCATCGGAACTGGTTGAACGGGGCATCCCGTTCGTCCAGGCCACCGTAGTTCGGGCCCAATGCCCGACGTCAGCTCGCCCCGGCGACTCGGCGGTCGTCCTCGCCGACGGCACCATCGAGGGGTTCGTCGGTGGCCAGTGCGCGGAGGGCTCGGTCCGAACCGCCTCACTGCCACTGCTCGACAGCGGCGAAGCGTTGTTGCTCCGCGTCTTACCCGATGGTGGGCCACAAGACGATGGGGGTTTTCCCGAGAGCGAAGGGGCCCTGACGGTGGTGAACCCGTGCCTATCCGGCGGGGCCATCGAGGTCTTCCTCGAACCGAAGCTTCCGGCGGCCCGCATCGCCATCATCGGCAACACCCCGATCGCCGCCTCCCTGGAGCTGCTGGCCGGCCTTCTCGGATTCACGGTTACTCGGTCGATCGACGAGCCGGAGTTCGGGGCCAGCGTTGCCGTACTCATCGCCAGCCACGGGCGTGACGAAGAGACACTCATCCGGCGCGCCCTCGATGGCGGGGTCGGGTTTGTCGGGCTGGTGGCCAGTGCGATCAGAGGTGAGGCGGTCGTCGACAGCCTCGGCCTCGATCCCGAAGCCAAGGCCGTTGTTCATACCCCGGTTGGGGTCGATATCGGGGCCAAGACAGCTGAAGAGATCGCATTATCGATCTTGGCTGATGTGGTCCGGTCGATTCGGCTTGAGGGCTTGAGACCACCAAAACCGACACCGGTTGAACGTCCGGTCACGGCGCGGGATCCGGTGTGTGGGATGGAAGTCACCGTGGTCGACGACACGCCGAATCTCACGGTTGACGGTGAACACTTCTGGTTTTGTAACCCGGGATGTCGGACGCGATATGCCGAAGAAGCTGCCGCGGTATGACCATCGTGACCGCCCTGGTGCTCGGTGCCGGTAGTTCATCACGGCTGGGACAACCGAAACAGCTGCTGGAATATCGCGGTCGGCCGCTGCTGCAGACCGCTATCGACAACGCCTTGGCCGGGCCCTTCGATCAGGTCGTCGTCGCCCTCGGCGGAGCGGCCGATGAAGTCCGTCAGGCTATCGATCCCGGGTGGGCCAAGGTGGTAGAAAACCTGACGTATACCGATGGTTGTTCGTCGTCGATCGTCGCTTCACTCGATGCGGTCGACGTCCGCTCCGATGGTGTGGTACTCCTACTCGGCGATCAGCCGGGCGTGAGTTATCGAGCGATGGGTGACCTCGTCCAACGGGCGACCGGATCGCCGCTCGGGGTGTGCCGGTACGACGACGGACTCGGCCACCCCTTCTGGCTTGGGCGTTCGACGTTCGACGACCTCCGTTCGCTTCACGGCGACAAGGGGGTGTGGCAGCTCATCGAATCCGGTCGCCACCCCGTAACCGAAATACCGGTAGCCGGACCCATCCCACACGACGTCGATACTTGGGAGGACTACAAGGCGCTCCTGGACGCCGATCGATGACAGACACCGACCCGCCACCGTTCGCTGATCGCCAGGGGTTGATATCTGGTCTGGCCGAGGTGGACTACCTGGCCGATGATGGTCTGGCCACCGCGTTGTTCATCGCCATGGCGATCCGTCAACCTTTGCTGCTGGAAGGCGAGCCAGGAGTTGGGAAGACCGAGGCGGCCAAAGCCCTGGCCGACGTCATCGGCGGACCATTTCTCCGGCTCCAGTGTTACGAGGGGATCGGCGCCTCGGAGGCGATATACGAATGGAACTACGCCCATCAGCTGTTGGCGATCCGCTCCGCCGAATACGACGCAACGGCAGTCGAGGGTTCGGCTACGACGCGAGTGTTCACCGAGGAGTTCTTACTCGATCGGCCGCTGTTGGCGGCGGTCCGTCATCCAGGTCCGGCAGCGGCGGTGCTGTTGATCGACGAGGTCGATAGGGCCGATGAGCAGTTCGAGGCCATGCTGTTCGAGTTTCTCGGCGAGTCGTCGATCACAGTGCCCGAGCTCGGCACCTTCACCGCCACCGTCCCGCCGCTGGTGATCTTAACCTCGAACCGCAGCCGCGAACTCCACGATGCACTCAAACGCCGGTGCCTCTATCACTGGATCGACTTCCCCTCTCCGGAGCGAACCGCACAGATCGTTCGTCGCCGTGTGGTCGATGCGGCCGAGCCACTGGTCGATGCGGCCACCGCGTTCGTCGGTCGGGCGCGTTCGCTCGACCTTGACAAACCCCCGGGTGTAGCCGAGGCCATCGACTGGGTCGGTGCGCTTCACGCGCTAGGGGTTTCCCGGCTCAACTCGGCCGATGCTGCTGCAACGCTCGGGTCGGTAATCAAAACGCCGGATGACCTTGCCGCGGTCCGCGACGCTATGGCGGCCGGCGAGCTGCTCGACGAATCGGCGTAAGGATCGACCGGCCGGTGCACGAGCCGTCGAATCTCACCTTGTTCCGATCGGTCGACCTTGCGTCATTCGCCGCGGCGTTGTCCGACCGGCTCCGGGCGGTCGGTGTGCCGGTCGGGCTGAGTGCGACCAACCGGTTCTCCGAAGCGATGCGTCGCTGTCCGCCACGAGACCGAGCGACCCTCTACTGGGTGGCGAAAACGACGTTGCTGAACGACCGCCGACAGTTCGCGCTCTTCGATGCGTTGTTCGATGCGGCCTTCGGTGGCCATGGTCTACCGATCGCTCCGTGGGAGCGCGACCGAGGCCGCCCGTCGGTCAAAGCCACCGGCTCGGTCACCCGCCGGTCGGTGCCGGTCGAAGGTCTCGGTGGGCTCGACCTTCGTATCTCGACCAGTCGTCCGGCATCGATGGCACCGGACGACGACCCGACACCGGACGAGGGCGAATCGGTTGTTCCCGAGCGGCTCCCCGCCGAGATCGTCCATCTCGCCGATACGAGTTTCGATCAACTCTCGACCGAGGACCTGTCGAAGATTGGTCGATGGTTGGAGACCTCGGCGCTTTCGCTTCCTCGTCGTTCGACCCGCCGAACGCGGTATTCCGGACGGGGTACGATCGACCTCCGCCGAACCCTTCGCATGGCACGGCGCACCGGTGAACCATTGGAACTCGCCCGTCACCGCCCTCGTCGGGAGCTTCGCCCGGTAGCCATGGTGGCCGACATCAGCGGATCGATGGAGGTCTACGCTCGGGTGTACCTGCATTTGATGCGGGCCATCCTGACCAACCGACATCTGGCCCCCGACGGCCGGTCACCGAAGGTGGAGGTGTTCGCGTTCACCACCACCCTCCGTCGGATCACGCCATCGTTACGGACCCGCGACCCAGCTGCGGCCATCGATCGACTGACCGATGAACTACCGGATCGCTTCGGTGGGACGCGAATCGCCTTCAGTCTTGGTGAACTTCTCGGCACGCCGCGCTGGTCTCAGTCCGTCCGGGGGGCCACCGTTTTGATCGCATCCGATGGGTGGGACACCGACCCGCCAGACGAACTCGGGCGACGCATGGCTCGGCTTCAGCGAATGGCGTACCGAGTCATCTGGATAAACCCGAGGGCGGCGGCGGCCGACTACCAGCCGGCGGCGGCCGGAATGGCCGCCGCCCTCCCACATCTCGATCACTTACTCAGCGGCCACTCGCTCGGTGCCCTACCGGAAGTAATTGACGCCCTTACGTTACGGTAGGACGCACGGTGGATCTTCGTTTGGCTCCGAACAAGGGAACACCTTCATCCGCGCCGAAGCTGGGCTGGCCCCCAACTCGAACAGAGCGGTTGTCATTCCACGTTCCGCAGTCGGTGGTCGACGGTGAAGAGCTGACTCATCCCGGTTACCACGGTCACGATCACCGAGATCGACACCGCACCCAATACGAGGTACATGACCACCAGTTGGACCAGTACCGCATCGATTGGGTCGGCTCCGGCTAAGAGGAGCCCGGTCATCGCTCCGGGGAGGGCAACGAGTCCGACCACGTTGGTTCGCTCGATTTGCGGCACCATCGCCATCCGCACAATCTGGCCCCCGGTTAGTCTCACGACCTGAGCAGTGGTGAAGCCGAGTGACAGCAACGCCTCGATTTCCCCTCGTCGATCGCGAGCGTCCGTCATGACTTTGCCCGCCCCGAGTACTTGCGACGGAAGCGCATTACCGATCGTGATTCCAGCAACCACGATGACATTGATAGGTCGGTAGTCGAGTACCCCGAACCCGAAAACCACTGTCAACCCGATCGCCACCGTGCTAGCGACTGACAGGGCGGCGATCCTGCCGCCCTTTGGTAGGGCTGGTGCCCGACGGTGGGCTACCACCGAGGTCACCAATAACATCGCCAGCACCCAAAGCCATGCCAGTGCCATCGATTGGTCGTTGTTGAGGATCAGGTTGAACAACAGGCCGACGGCCAAGAGCTGACCGGCTGCTCGAGTGGCCGCCGTCAGCAACGATCGGGTCAGTCCAAGCCGAAGCCACCAGCTCAACCCGACAGCTATCGCCACCAGCGACAGCGATCCGAATAGGGGTAGTACGTCGAGATCCACCATGCCAGCCTTGCATGGTTGGCGGCGCGATCGTATCGGTTAGCGGCGGTTCTCGAAGTTGCGGGAGATCACGTACCCGGTGCCTGCGAGGGCGGTCGCGGTCATGCCATTGATCAATGCGAACCACAGACGGGTCAATAGATCGTTTGGAGCGAAGCCGAGCGTATAGACCGATGCCAACACCCCGAGCCATGCGACGACGCCGGCTGTGGCTCGGGTGGCGGTTGCCACGCCGCGGGTCACGCTTCCGTTCGGAGACAGGACGGTGATCAGCACCGCGGCCAATGCCAGTATTCCGATGGTGGAACCGATCGGTGCGACGAGCCGTCCGACGAGTGATCCGTAGGTCCACTCGCCGGTGGCCTCTTCGATGAGCTGGACGAGACCGGCAACTATCCGGAAGGCGATGGCAGCCAGAATGCCGATTATCGCGATCTCCCTCGCTTCATCGCGTGAGACGTTCATGGCGTACCCCAAAATATCCGGGGAGGTAGGGAGATCGATCGGGGCACTGTCTTGGACCCATCGTTGAGATGTGGCAACGGCCGGGTGGTTCTGATCGACCTGAGCTAGTTTTTCTTGGCAGCTCTGAAAGGTCAGAACCATGACCGGACAAGAACAGGATATGGGAGCAACACCGCTTCATATCGTTTCCGACGAAACCACCCCCGACCAGGGAGTTTCTGGTACCGACGTGGCGACGACGAATGACGACTTCCGTTCGCTATTCGAGGTGACCTACCGGCCATTGGTGGCCTACGCCCGACGCCGGGTGGTCGAACAGTCGGAAGCCGATGATGTGGTAGCCGAGGTCTTCTCGACGGCATGGCGTCGCCGCGACGACCTACGACCCGACACCGACCCGTTGCCCTGGCTCTATGGCATTGCAGCCAACGTGGTGAGAAATCATCGACGGTCCGCAGCTCGTCGACTGCGGTTGGTCGACGAAATCGGTCAGCAACCGCAGCTCCACCACCCGGCTCCCGATCCCTCGGATCGACCGGGGGCGGAGTTGCGAGCGGCGTTGGCCGAGTTGTCGTTCGACGATCAAGAGGTGTTGCGGTTATCGGCATGGGAGGGTTTGGCTCACGCCGATATCGCTCTCGCCCTCGACGTCTCCGAGAACGCGGTGGCGATTCGCCTTCATCGAGCTCGGGGCCGGCTCCGCACCCAATTGGCGGAGCACCGTTCCTCCACAACAACCCAGACGCGAAACCCAGACGCAAATAAGGACCGGAAATGACCGAAGATCACATGCCATTGTCTGACGCAGAGTTGATGGATCAGCTTCGTCAGTCCGATCCCGTGGTCGACTCGGCGCTTCCCTCGCCCGGCGACCCAACGACCCAGCAGCTCATCGAGCGCATCATGAATGACGAGGAAACGATGACCAGTCCCATCAACCACCAATCGGAACCACTGGAACATCCAGCGGTGACTCAAGCCAAGCGGCAGGCCGGAAAGCCTCGCCGTCGGCTCGGCTATCTGATCGCCAGCGCCGCTGCTGTCGTATTTCTTGTCGCCGGTGCCCTGACGTTGGCCCCTCAAAGTACCGAACCGGCGCTCGCGGCGGTTCATAGCGCGGCGGCCGCTACGTCCGAAGTCGACTCGGGACGGGTGACGATCGTGGCCGACGCCGACGGGACCGATGGGGCAGAGTCGCAGAGTCTCACAGGTCGGGTCGACGCAGCGTTCTCCGGTGAAGATTTTGAGGCCACTATCGCTATTGATGAGGCCCCGTCCGATGCTGGCTTTGAGGACCTCCCGGTGAGCGAGAGTCGACTGGTCGATGGGGTCGTCTACATCGGCGACGGCACACAGTGGTATTCGATCGAAGCGCCGGAGTTCCTCGGTGAACAGTTGCAGGACGCGATCGATCCTCGTTCGGTTCTCGAACGGGTTGAGGAACTGGTCGAGGCGTCCGAGGTCGGGACGGTGACCGTCGATGGGGTCGAGACCACCCACTATCAGAGTGTCGTCGATCTTCAGGACGAGTCGCTTGGACAGGCGGGTTGGTTGCCGATTGATGGCGCCGATGTCGATGTTGAAGGCGAGGTGCAGGTCGATCTGTTCGTCGACGCTGACGGGCTGCTCCGGAAACTCGAGCTCTCTGGTGATCTGAATGAGCCGAGTGATGGGGAAGGGGCGGCGGTGTTCAACCTCTCGATCGGGTTCTCCGATCTTGGTGCCGACCTGACCATTGAGGCTCCGGCCGACGCTCAACCGATCGCAGGCCCGGGAGGAGATATCGCCGAGTCGCTTCTCGGCGAGTAGCCGACACCGCTGTTGCGGGACATGACCCTCAGCTGGTGTTGAGGTAACAGAAACCCGCCACTACGATCCGGCCGCCTTCGGGCGGTCGGATCGTTTGCGGTGATGGGTGCTTGGATCGGGATCGGCTGGCTCCGAATACTACGATCGGCTCATGTCGGACGGTCGATCAAAAGATGGCATCGATGTGGAGGCCGAAGTTTCGGCGTGGATCGACCACAACTGGGATCCGGACGCCACGCTGGGGGAGTGGTGGCAACTGTTGGCCGACTCCGGCTACGCCCACCCTGCGTTGCCGGAGCATGCCTTCGGCAAGGGCTGGTCTCACGGCATGGAGCTTCGTGCCATGCGGGTCTTTGCCGAGCGGAAGGTCGTCGGCCCGGCCCCCGGGCTCGGCTACATGCTGGCCGCACCGACCATCGCCGACTATGGCACCCCGTCGCAGATCGAGCGCTACATCCCCCAGATTCTCAACGGGCAAGAATCGTGGTGTCAGCTCTTTTCTGAACCAGCTGCAGGGTCGGACCTAGCCGGGGTCCAAGCCAGCGCAGAGCGAGACGGCGACGAATGGTCGATCACCGGCCAAAAGGTTTGGACATCGGGCGGTGACTACGCCGACCTTGGCATGCTCATCGCCCGCACCGACCCCGATCTTCCAAAGCATCAAGGACTTTCATACTTTGCCATCCCGATGAACCAGGACGGCATCGACGTTCGCCCTCTCAGAGAAATGACGGGACGAACGTTTTTCAGCGAGGTCTTCATGGACCGCGCCGCGGTGGGTCACGGCGCCATGATCGGTGGTCGAGGTGATGGTTGGCGGGTTGCTAACACCACTCTGGCCTATGAGCGATCGAGTATCGGTGCCGGGTCGGCGGGAAACATCTTGGCCGCCGCCGGTCAGCGGGCTGGCAGATTTGGTCGTCGGGTCGGCGACATCGTCGAAGAGGCTGGTTCTGGGCGCCGATCGACCGGTCGGCCACCAGGGGTAGGGATGAGCCTCTACTCCCGGTATGTCGAATTGGCCCGCCGGCTGGGGAGGATCGGCGACCCGGTGCTTCGTCAAGAGGTAGTCGGGCTCTACATCATGCTTCGGGTGAACCGCCTCAACCTGCAACGTGCTCGGGAGCCTCGGCAGCGAACCGGTGGCGAGCCGAACATCGCCAAGCTGTATGACGCCGAGATTCACCGCCAGTTTCGGACGGTCAGCCTCCGCATCATCGGGGCGGACGGGATGTTGGCGCCGGCCAGTTCGGAAACCGATCCGAGTATTGCTGAGCTGGCTCTCCATGCCTGTGCCCCGTCTATCTACGGCGGCAGCGATCAGATCCAGAGAAACATCATTGGTGAGCGCGTCCTCGGTCTGCCAAAGGAACCTGGCGTGCCGCGTGATGTGCCATTCAACGAGCTGCCGAAGAATTAGTAGTTCGCTCTCGTTTCAAGACTCTGCGACGGGGAACAGCAGATGGCCAGGTTGGGTACTCGCCTTGTTGTCGCCGCCAGTTACGAGTCCAGGAGAGAGTTGTCATGCTAACGAGAGTCGGGCAGTGGTCTTTCGGTAACCCTGTGCTGTCCATTCTGCTGTGGGTGCTTTCCATGGTCGCCGTTGTCGGTTGGGCCATAGCGCTAGGATCCGCGTTCAACGCTACTTTTGATGTGCCTGCTTCAGAAACGTCGGATGGTTTCGAGATACTTGAGGAGCACTTCGACGGAATCGGGGCCGGACAATCGGGCACGATCGTCTTCGAGGCTGAACAGGGGGCGGATGACCCCGAAGTAGTCGACGCCATGTCGGCCATGTTTGCCGAGGTAGCGGCGATTGATGGTTTCAGTGTTGTCAGTCCCTACGGCGAACAGGGACGGCAGCAGATCTCTCCAGATGGCACGGTTGGCTACGCATTGTTGACGATCGCAGAGGGTGTGGATCAACAGCAAGCTGGAGAAATTGGCGCCGAACTGATGGCATCACGACCTCAGGTCGATGGCCTCAGGGTTGAAATTGGTGGTGACGTTCTGGCTGCGTTCGAGCCTCCCGAGTCTGAGCTGATCGGTTTGGCCTTCGCGGTAATCGTGTTGATACTTGCCTTTGGCTCAGTTGCCGCCATGTCATTTCCGGTTGGAACGGCGGTATTCGGCGTTGGGGTCGGCGCAGGGTTGATCACTCTTCTGAGTCACCTGGTAGATATGCCAGACTTCTCAATTCAGGTTGGGGCCATGATTGGATTGGGGGTTGGAATTGACTATGCGCTCTTCATCGTTACCAGGTACCGCGACGAGTTGAAGACCGGGGTAAGCAATTTCGAAGCGGTTGGGACCGCAATAGACACGGCCGGCCGAGCCGTCCTTTTCGCTGGGATAACGGTAGTAACGTCGCTTCTCGGTATGACCCTGCTCGGCGTCAATTTCATGACTGGTGTCGGAGTTGGTTCGTCGGTCACCGTCATGGTCACCATGCTGGCTTCGGTTACGCTGCTTCCGGCATTTCTAGGAGTGGCAGGTAAACGAGTTGAGGTCACGAGAGTCGGTCACGTAGTTGCCGCCGGCCTTTTGGCACTCGGTTTGTTCATGGCCGGGCTAGGGTTTTCTGGCGCACTTGTGCCACTGGTGTTGTCGGTGGTCGGTATGGGACTCTCGTTCTTTGTGCCGGTGTTGAACAGGCAGATTCATCGCCGGCCATCCAAACCGCTGCGGCAGACAGTGTGGTATCGCTGGAGTCGATTGATTCAGGCTCGGCCGCTCATCTTCGCATCCGCTGGGTTGCTGTTGTTGGTTGTTGTGGCTTCTCCGGTCCTCGGACTGCGGATGGGATTCAGTGATGAAGGCAACTTTCCCGAAACCACCAGTACCCGCCAAGCTTACGATCTTCTAGCCGAAGGATTCGGTCCAGGGGCCAATGGGCCGTTCTTCGTCGCCGGCGAACTTGGCTCCCCGAGCGATCTGGCTGTAGCTGTCGATTTGGCAACGGCTATTTCCCAAACGTCAGGGGTTCAGTTCGTACTTGGCCCCGTTCCCAACGATCCGGCCAACCCGCAGGCGGTACTGATCCAAGTAACTCCGACCACGGCGCCTCAGGATGATGCCACCAAGGACTTGGTGCAGACGTTACGTAGCGACGTAATTCCGGCTGCGATCGCTGGGTCTAGTCTCTCGGCCGAGGTAACTGGTGGTGTGCCAGCCAATATTGATTTCACGAACTATCTGGCCAACCGGATGGTTGGTTTCTTTGCCGCAGTTCTGGGGCTCAGCTTCATTTTGTTGATGATGGTGTTTCGTTCGATTTTGGTTCCCTTCAAAGCAGTCATCATGAACCTACTGTCGATCGGATCGGCATACGGTGTTATCGTCGTCATCTTTCAGTGGGGCTGGCTGGGTGGATTGATTGGCGTTTCTGCCGGGCCTATTGAACCCTTCGTGCCGATGATGATGTTCGCTATCGTCTTCGGGTTGTCAATGGACTACGAGGTGTTCCTGCTCTCGCGAATAAAGGAAGAGTACGACAGCGCCGGTGATCCTCGGGACTCAGTCGCCGACGGCTTGGCGGCAACCGCTCGGGTGATCTCGGCCGCTGCCGCCATCATGGTCGTGGTCTTCGGAGCGTTTCTTTTGGAAGATGACCGGATCCTCAAGATGTTCGGAGTCGGTCTTTCCGTTGCCGTATTTTTAGATGCGACGATTGTGCGCATGCTATTGGTGCCGGCGACGATGCAGCTGTTGGGAACCCGAAACTGGTGGTTGCCCGGTTGGCTTGATCGGATCCTTCCCTCAATCGGTGTGGAAGGAACACAGGATGTGCCGGCACTTTCGTCTCTGGCCAGAGCTGAGTCCCAGAGGTCTGTCGGCGTGGGTTGAGCTGCATCTTTGCAGCTGGCGCTATCTGCGCCGGCGACACGCGTCCCATCATCAGAATTTGGGACCGATATGTAGTTCCTTGGCCGACAGCCGCTCAGTTGTAAATAGCGGGTTTCACCCGTCGGTGTTTGTTGCCTAAATTCCTGAAAGGTGTGCTTGCGGCGCACGAATATTTGGGAGTACTGGCCAATCCGGATACCCGTGAACTCACTTCTACAACCACAACTCGAATTACATTGCTGACTAGACGATGCGGAGGGAAATAGGAATGAGAAGATTTAGGTGTAAGTTTGTCACGTTTCAAGCAACACCTCATGCAGCAGATAGTTCGGGTCTCCAAATAGAGCTGGAGATAGAGGCGGAGATGTTGCGGTGACAAACATTGGGATGTTGCTTCTTGACCGCGCCGACAGGGATCCGGACGCGGTTGCCTTTCGGTTTATAGCCCCAGGCGGGACAACTGAATCAATCTCAAACCTAGAGTTGGCTAGTCGAGTCTTTGCCGTCGAGCAACGGCTTGGTTCAGTGGCCTCGATAGGTGACCGAGTTCTGCTTCTCAACCCTCCTGGCTTGGATTACGTGGTCAGCTTCTTTGGCTGTCTCGCCGGTGGATTTGTCGCCGTCCCCGCATTCCCCCCGATCAACCGACGACACGGAGGCAGAGTCCGAGCCATTTCTGAAGACTGCGATCCCAGCGTCGTCCTCTGCCCTGACCTAAACGCCAGTTGGGTTGAAGATCGCGACGAACTGGCGCCACGGGCTCAGTGGTTGGCAGTAAACGAAGGCGCCAACGAACCTGAGGGCGGGTTACCCGGCAACGGTGCAGGCGTCGACGGGTCGGAACTCGGATTCTTGCAGTACACCTCCGGCTCAACCGGTCAGCCAAAAGGTGTCATGGTTACCCATCAAAACCTGATCGCCAACGCCGAGGCCAGCCGCTCGACCTTCGAGCTGGCGAGCGACAGCATCGTGGTGAGCTGGTTGCCTCCTTACCACGATATGGGACTTATCGGCGGCATCGTCACCCCGGTCGTACTCGGTTTCGAGTCGACCCTTATGGCGCCGGCCACCTTTATCCGCAAGCCGGTTATTTGGCTCCGAACGATAAGCGAGCTGGGGGCGACGATTAGCCCAGCTCCCAACTTTGGCTATGACCTATGCGTCGACCGCATCACCGAGGACGAGATCGAAGACCTTGATCTCAGCAGCTGGACTCATGCACTCAACGGCGCTGAGCCGGTCCGGGCCAACACCCTCGAGCGATTCGCTTCTGCCTTTGCCGGATGCGGGTTCAACGCATCGTCGTTTCGGCCCTGCTACGGAATGGCCGAAACGACGCTGCTAGTTTCTGGCCGCCACCCCGGCGACAGAAAACCGAACTTCTTTGCTGCCTCTCGTAGCGATCTAGATAGTGGGCGACTCCGACCGGCAGCGGACGACGCGCCGTCGTCGACGCTGGTCAGCTGTGGCGGTATCGAACCAGATGCCACGGTGATGATTGTCGATCGAGAAAACGGTGACGTGTTGCCCGATGGCCAGGTTGGCGAGGTGTTGGTTTCCTCACCGTCGGTGGCCTTGGGTTACTACGGTGCCCCGGAAGCGACCCAAGCGGTGTTTGGAGTGGAACCGACCGAATCGTCCGGTCGGTTCTTGGCGACCGGCGATCTCGGTGCGATGCACAATGGCGAACTGTTCGTTACCGGTCGGTTGAAGGATCTCCTGATCGTCAATGGTCGAAACGTCTACCCCCAAGACATCGAGGAACTGGCCAGCACCGCGCACCCGGTGCTCCATGGGGGCCGGGCCGCAGCGTTTAGCGTGGCTGGCGAGTCTGGCGAGGACGTGGTGGCGGCTGTTGAAGTTCGGGACCGCCGTACGCCCGAGCACGGGTATGACGCCGTAGAACGGGCGGTTCGCCAAATCGTCGCAGCCGAGGCTGAGGTCTCGCTCGACGCCGTGGTATTGGTCCGCCGCAATAGTTTGCCGGTCACGTCGAGTGGGAAGATCCGACGGTCGGCGGCGAAAGACCAGTACCTCAAGGGCACCCTCCACACGTTGGTCGACCGATCCAAAGACACCGACACGGTCGTCGATGGCGTCGAGGGTCAAGAGGACACCCGAAAAACGGAGGTTGCTCAGACTGTTGGCCGGTTGATCTCATTGTTAGCCGAGCTGACCGATCGGCCGGTCAACAGCTTCGATCCCTCGGCGCCATTGTCCGAGGTCGGCGTTGATTCGGTCAAGGTGATCGAGATGACGGGGAGCCTGAGCGAGGAACTCGGTTACGAGATCCCACCGTCATTGGCGTGGGAAGCCGGTTCGTTGACCGAGGTCGCCGACGCGGTGCTGGCCCTCGGCGCGCAGGTCACCACCCCCGATCCGAACGGTTCGACCGATTCACTGGCCAACGGCGATGATGGCGATGAACGCGCTGTGGTAGTGGCCGGCCTCTCGTGTCGATTGCCGGGGGGCGTCGAGAATCCCGACGATTTCTGGCAGTTGCTGATCGACGGCCGTTCGGCCTTGGGTGAGGTGCCGGTAGACCGCTGGGACGCCGGTCGGTTCCATGCGCCGATGCCGGTGCAACCTGGGCGGGCCTACACCACACGAGGCGGCTTCCTCAACGACGTCGCCGGATTCGATTCGCCGCTGTTCGGGTTGACCAAGGCCGAGGCCGATGAGATCGACCCCCAGCAGCGGATGCTGATGGAGTTGGCCTGGGCGGCACTTGAGGACGCCGGCATCGCGCCGGACTCGATTCGGCAAAGCGATACCGGTGTGTTCATCGGAATTGCCGGAAGTGACTATGAGCGGATCGGTACCGGAGGAACAACGGTCTCCAGTGCCTACACGAGCACGGGGTGCGCATCGAATTTCGCCGCCAACCGTCTGTCCTACGCATTGGGGCTCGAAGGGCCAAGTCTTGTTGTTGATACCGCCTGTTCGTCGTCGCTGGTCGCCGTCCACCTGGCGATGCAGTCGTTGAGGCGGGGGGAGTGCGGCGTCGCCTTGGTCGGCGGGGTCAACCTAATGCTCGATCCGAGGGTTTCGGTCGCCCTCTGTCAGTCTCGGATGTTGTCTCCCAGCGGATGGTGTCGACCGTTCGACGCCCGAGCCGACGGATACATCCGGGGTGAGGGTGGGGCCATGCTTGTGCTCCACCGGTCCGACGTCGAGCATAGTTCGCTTCCGCCCCGTGGTCGGCTGCTCGGCTCGGCAATGAATCAGGACGGCCGCAGCAACGGTCTTACCGCGCCCAATGGTCGGGCGCAAAGTGCGGTGGTATCCGCGGCCCTAGCTGACGCCAACATCCACTCCTCGGCCATTGGATACGTCGAAGCTCACGGAACCGGTACGCCACTGGGCGACCCGGTCGAGGCACGTGCCTTGTCTCGGTCTTTGGCCACGAAACCTGAGCGGCCTGTTGTGGTAGGCGCGGTCAAGGCCAACGTCGGCCATTTGGAAGCTGCGGCCGGAGTTGTTGGCCTGATCAAAGCGCTTCTGGTAACCGACACCGGGGTGCTGCCACCACAGCCAGGTGTAGTTGAAACTACCGCCGGCTTCGACTGGGAGAACGGCGGTCTTCGGCTGTCGTGCAACGCTACAACCTGGAACGACGAGACGAGACTTGCCGGTGTGTCGTCGTTCGGTTTCGGCGGGACCAATGCCCATGTCATCGTCGGAAACAACGTTGGACGTACCCCCTCTGTGCCGACGGAGCAGACCGACGCATCGAGTCCGGTACTGGTCAAGATGTCGGCGGCGACCGAAGCCTCGCTGTTCGGGGTGGCCGGTCGACTCGCTGGTTGGGTCGACGGCCGCTCCTCGACCGATCTGGAGACGTTGGCCGCCTCGGCCAACGCCACACGGGCCGATCTGGCAGAACGGTCGTTCGTCATTGCCTCCAACCGACTCGAATTGAGCAAAGGTTTGGAAGATGCGGTGACCGGTTCCAGGACCCGAGGCCGGGTTGTCGCCGGCGCCCCGCCAAAGGTTGCGTTCGTGGCTCCCGGTCATGGTGCACCGATCGCTGGTGTTCTCGACGGGATCTATGGACGGGAGCAAACCATCACCGAATCGGTGAACCGGTTTGGATCAGTCGACGAATGGCCGCTGAGAATCCTGGTAGACGGCTCACCCGAATCCAAGGAACGATTGCGCCGCACCGATATGGCGCAACCCGCGTTGTACGCATTGGCGTACGCCCTCGGCTCGTGGTGGCAGGAGATTGGGGTTCAGCCCGTTGCCGTCCTCGGACACAGTGTTGGAAGTTATGCGGCCGCGGCCCTGGCCGGAGTCTTCGACCCACTCGCCGGTTTCGAGCTCATCACCGAACGCGGTCGCCTGTGCCAAGAACTCGTCGTCGACGGCGCCATGTTGGCCATGCGCCTTGGACACGAGGATCCGATCTGCCAGCAGCTTCTGGCTGACCGGCGTCTGCAAGTGGCGGTTGTCAACTCAAAGAAGGACACCGTGATCGCCGGGCCGGCGGCGGCGATCGAGGAAGCCATGGCCGCATTGCGTGCCGAAGGAAAACAAGGCGTGCGACTCGGTGTGTCACGAGCGTTTCACTCTCCCGACATGGAATCTGTTTTGGATGAACTCGGGACCGCGGTCCAGCGGGCCCAGCCGTCCGCACCCACACTGCCGTTCGTTTCCGACCGGACCGGCGCACTGGCCACCGATGTCGATAACGCCCAGTACTGGCGCGACCACACGAGACAGACACTGGATTTTTCCGGAGCCGTATCAACCATTCGGTCGATGGCCGACATCATCATCGAACTTGGACCAGCGATGCTCACCGGCCTCATTGAACGTTGCGACGGTCCAGCGACACACGCCTTGGCCAGTCTTCATCGTGGGGGAACGCCAGGCTCGGGTACCAAGGGATTGTTGGAAGCCGTCGGTGGTATCTGGCTTGAAGGTGCCCCGATCAAATGGAACCGACTGCTGCCAACGGACCGCCCCCTGACGAGGCTTCCGACCTACCCCTTTGAATCGCGACATCACTGGGTTGACGATGAGCGGTGGCAGCGCGGCCTCGAACTAGCGGGGTTGGGGGCCGATGGTTCCGACACCTCGGTCCTCGCCTCGACGCTCGATCACAATCCGTCAAGGGAGCGAGCAGCGGATCTCCGGGATCAAACTACCGATACCGAGTCGGCTGGACGGCAACATCAGTCGTTCGCTTCCGTCCATGTTGGGTCAGGCGGACCGGATCTCGCCGACCTTGTCACCGAACTCCGCTCTCTCCTCGCCCCTCGGCTTGGTGTTGGCACCGAGCAACTTCCGCTCGACGTCGGGCTGTTCGATCTCGGGTTGACGTCGGTCATGGCCACCGAACTCAAAGAGGAACTTGAACGCCGCTTTACTGTCGAGCTGGGGTCCACTGCGTTGTTCGACTATCCCACCTTGCGACGATTCGCCGAGTACCTGGTCGATGCCATTGGCGCACAAGCTCACCGGGAGACGCTCGAACCGCCCAGCGGCCTTAACGCACCGGAAAACGAGGACCGTGCCGAGTCCGTAGGAAGACCGACCTCTTCGGTCAAACAGAGGTCCGGCAACTGGTTCACCGAATCCTCCTCCGACTGGGCCTCTCTGATCGGGGCCACCGAACCGCCATCGAGACGGTCGGACCTGGCGCTATCAGCCCCGGTGGCGCCGTCGACATCGGAAACATCCCGGTCCCAGGCTGACATTGCGATCGTCGGGATGGGTTGCCGCTTTCCGGGTGGCGCAAACGACCCAGCGTCATACTGGTCGAAGCTCGTTGCCGGCTATGACGGAACGTCCGAACTGCCCGATGGTCGCTGGGTCGACCTCGACGATGCCGAATCGATGGAGACCCCGCTCGTTACTCGGGCAGGGTTCTTGCAAGCCGACCCGTGGATGTTTGAACCGTCCGCGTTTGGGATGTCTCCTCGCGAAGCTCGCAGCACCGATCCCCAGCAGCGCCTCCTCCTAGAGGTGGTGTGGGAAGCACTCGATGATGCCGGGATAGCGCCTACCTCACTGGCCGGCGGTGCCGCCGGCGTGTACGTAGGAATGAATACATCTGACTATCTCAACAATCATCAGTACTACGAAACTGCGGGTGCCGACCCCTACCTCGTCACCGGCAATACCGCGTCGGTTGCGTCGGGTCGGATCGCTCATCTTCTGGGAACGACGGGCCCCGCGATCACCCTGGACACCGCGTGCTCGTCGGCGCTAACCGCCTGTCACGAGGCCGTCCTAGCTCTCCGCCGTGGCGACGTCGATCTTGCGATAGTCGGCGGGATCAACCTGATGCTTTCGGCCCGAACGACCCGGTCACTGATGGAGATCGGTGCGCTCTCGCCGAGCGGTAGGAGCCAGAGCTTTGGCGCGGCGGCCGATGGGTACGGCCGAGGAGAAGGCTGCGGCGTCGTCGTGTTGAAACGGGCTGGCGACGCGAGACGCGATCGCGACCGGTCTTGGGCCGTCATTCGCGGCTCAGCGGTGAATCATGATGGTTCGACCGCAGGCCTCACCGTCCCGAGCGGACCATCCCAGAAGGCCTTGATCACCGCTGCGTTGAACGATGCATCCGTTGATCCGAACGAGGTTTCTTTCGTCGAAGCCCACGGAACCGGCACGCCACTCGGTGACCCCATCGAACTGGAAGCCTTGTCGACCGCACTCCGACCCGCTTCTTCGATCGCAGGCCAACGGGAACCCCTGCCAGACCTGACCGTCGGGTCAGCCAAGGCCAATATCGGGCATCTAGAGGCAGCCGCCGGTATCGCCGGACTGATCAAACTGGCCCTTGGGCTCAATCGAAAGCAGCTGCCGATCCATGTTGGATCGCAGTGCCGGACCGAGTTGGTCGACTGGGAGAAGTTGGGTCTGCGAGTCGCCGATCGAACCGAGGAATGGGTCAGCCCCGGTCGACGGCACGGCGCGGTCAGCTCATTCGGTTTCAGCGGGACCAACGCTCACATGGTTCTTGCTGAAGCCGTGGATCTCGATCCTGACCCTCCGAGCGATTCCCCCGACGGAGCGGTGCCACAAACCGCAACGCTGGTGATGTCTTCATCATCGGCCGAGGGTTTGGTGGCGACGGCGAATCGGTATGCCGAATTCCTTGAGAACACCGACGCTTCACTGGCAGAGATCGCCTGGACGGCGTTGGAACGACGAGATCACCATCGCCACCGATTGGCGATATCGGCTGAGAGTACACGCGAGACGGTCGGCGTACTTCGACAATGGTGTCAAGATGGGCAAACCGGTCCGCGGCTCGCCACCGGGCAAGGGTTCGACCCGCTCGATCGGCAAATCGTCACGGTGTTTTCCGGTCATGGGACGCAATGGAACGGGATGGTCTCGGCCGCCGCGCTCGATGCGCAGGCCGTTTCACGCCTCGAACACTTTGATCGACTTCTCCAAGCGTTGGGTGGCGGACCACTCAGCACCACCGGGTGGTGGGACTCTGGTCGTTTGTCGGACCGTTTCGCGGCACTGACGGCGATCCAAATAACCATGATTGAGGCCTGGAAGCGGGCCGGCCTGACGATCGATCGGTCGATCGGCTATAGCGCCGGTGAGCTTGCCGCCCTGGTTGCGGCCGACGTCCTCGATGCTGAGGATGCCCTGGCACTGGCCTTCCGGCGTGGACAGTTGATCGATGCGTCCCCTCCATCGGGGGCCACCGCCGCCGTCGGCCTGGGAGCGAGTGCTGTGACCGACTTGATCGCTGATCGCCCGGCCGCCGACATTTGCATTGCCGCTATTTCTGGTGTCAACAGTACCACCGTGGCTGGTACCGATGATCTGGTCAAGATGGTTGAACAGGCTGCCCGTGACGCTGGCACATGGGCGACTCGGCTAAGCGACACGGTCGCTTTTCACAGTCCCCGGCTGATGCCCGCAATCGACCGGGCCGGTGGATTCGACGGTCCGTCATTGTCGGGGACGCTCGACTCCGACCGGATTTGGTTGCCGAGCCAGCGCAACGAGGCATCATCGTCGCTCGATCTGCCGTGGTGGTTACAGGATTTGGTTCTGCCTGTCCCATTCACCGACGTTGTGGCCCAGGCCGTTGACCGTCCGAGTGTTTTTCTCCAGGTCGGTCCGGCGCCTGATCTAGGAAGTTCGATTCGCGATCAGGTACCCGAGGATCGGCTGCTTTGTCTTGTCGACGCCGTGATGCCTGGACTTGACGCCGCATCTCACATGGCCCGGACCGCCGGGAAGCTATTTACCGTTGGGGTTCGAGTCGATCCACTGCTGTCGGCGCCTCCATCGCGTCCAGTGGATCTTCCGATGCGTTCGTGGCGACGTACCAGCCACTCATTTGGCCACCTTCGAGAACAATCATCTCGTCGCCGGTCCACGAAATCCGCCGCATTGAACGAGGCCACCTTCCGTGTCGAATGGAGCGAACGGAGTATTGACGAGGGTCTCCAAACCGATGTCAACCCGCCTCCCGATCGCTGGTTAGTTGTGGGAACCGATGGCGAGGTCGTCGAGTCGATGGTTGATGGGTTGGCTGACGCCGGCCACGATGCATGCTCGCTCATTACCGATCTCTCTCCTGGTGTGCTGGTCGATGCTGTCGCCGGCGAACTGACGGAACGGTTGATCGATGTTGAACCGATCGGCTTGGTAGTCGTCGGCCAACGCACCGGTCGGCGGGTTGACGATGCTCGTCACGATGAAATTGACGCAGCGTGTGCCGTCCTTGAGGTCGTGCAGCTTTTCCAGCGTTTGGATCGTCCCGTTCGGCTATGGCTCGTCACCCCGAACGGGTCAACCGCCGGGAACACATCGATCGTCGACGAGGCCGGTAGCCAGCTGAACCTCTCGGCGGTCGGGTTATGGGGATTGGGGCGAGCCATGGCGGTCGAGACCCCTCACATGTGGGGTGGAATGATCGATCCCGGCCACTCTGTTGACCGACCAGATCGTCTGGTGGCCGAGTTGCTCTGTGCCGACGGCGAGGATCAAGTTGCATATCGTCATGGTCAACGATGGTGTCCACGGCTGGTTGCCAGAGAAGTAGCGGTACCGCTGGACACCGAGATTCTCTCACCTCATGGTTCGTATGTCGTGACCGGAGGACGGGGCTCGCTCGGTTTGCGGATGGCTCGTTGGCTGGCCGGTCGAGGTGCCCGCCATATCGTTCTCACCGGACGCACACCAATCGATGAAGACCTCGCCGGTGCCCCGTCCGAGGTGACCGAAGTGGTAACCGATCTGCGGGCCGAGGGCGTGACCGTCCACCTTCCGCCAATCGACATCACGAAGGACGATGACGTCGCCCGGCTCTTCTCTTCGGAGTCGAAGTGGCCAGCGGTGAGAGGCGTTCTTCATCTGGCCGGCGTTTTCGAACCGTCGGAAATCGGTGAGTTGTCGGTAGGGGAGATGCGCGCCACCTGGCGCCCGAAGGTGGAAGGAGCTCAGCTGCTCGATCGTTGGGCCCAACGGACCGGCGTCGACTTCCTACTTCTGTTCTCCTCGGCGTCGTCGGTTTGGGGCACCGCCCACGCCCCCCAGTACGTCGCTGCAAACTATGGGCTCGATGTTCTGGCCGAACGAGCACAAGCGGATGGCCGCCCGGTCGTCAGCGTGAACTGGAGCTGGTGGGCCAACAGCAACATGGCCGGGCACGCTGATGACTACTTCCTCCGAATGGGGTTGCCCCCGATCACCGAGGAGATGGCATGGGCCGCGCTCGACTCGGTCGTCACCGATACGGCCAACCACCAGCTCGTTGTCGCTCTCGTCGATTGGCGACGGTTCAAACCGGTGATGGAAGCCAGGCGTCGTCGGCCACTGCTTTGCGAAGTTGGGCTTGCTGGCAACGATGGCGAGAGCGGTGAGCTGGCAAATACCTTGGCCGATCTTCCGGTCAATCGTCGTCTCAGCCACCTCATGCAGACCGTTCGCAGTGTCGTCTCTTTGGCCTTAGGTCGTTCCACTGATGACCTGGTCGCTGTCGATCAGGGCCTGTTCGACGCCGGCATGGATTCGATGATGAGCATGGAAGTCAAGGTCGAACTCGAATCGATGACCGGCTTGGAACTCGACGCTGCATTCATTTTGGAGTACCCGCGGATCGTCGATATCGCTGACCAGGTTCTCACGATGCTCGGCCTTGGCGGCGATGACGGTGACGTCCACATAAACGAGGACGAGCTGGCGGTACTACCCGTCACTCCGACAACCGCGTTTTTGAGTACCGATACGGCCGACGGCCTTGACGATCTGGGAGAAGCCGAGTTGGCGTTCCTGTTGAACGTCGAACTCGCCAACGGAGGACCGCAATGACACACCCTGAGATGGTTTTGGAAAACACGGCGACGAGCGAGGACACGCTACGGCACGCACTTCGCGAGATTCGGCGCCTACGCAGTGAACTGGCGATGGAGCGCCTGCCGGCCAGATCGTCCACTGCACCGGTGACCGTTATCGGCGCCGGATGCCGCTTACCTGGCGGCATCGACAGCCTTGACCGGTACTGGGAGGCGCTGGTCGATGGCCGGTGTGTGGTGGCCGATGGCCCACCGGATCGCTGGCAGTCTGACGCCTACTTTTCTCCACACCCGGGGACGCCGGGCCGTTCCTATACGACCGCCGGGGGATTCCTCGACGACATTACCGAATTCGATGCAGACCTGTTTCGGATCCCACCACGCGAAGCGATCGAGATAGACCCACAACATCGCCTGCTGTTGGAAGTGGCGTGGGAGGCCTTGGAACATGCTGGAATAGCTCCCGACACGCTGAAGGGGACGTCGACCGGGGTGTATGTCGGGATCAGCGGATCAGACTATGAACGGCTTCGCCTTGGTGAAGGCGATCCGAACGCTTCCAACGTTCATTCGGCTACCGGCACGGCTACCAATTTTGCGGCCAACCGATTGTCGTACTCGCTGGACTTACGAGGTCCGAGCTTGGTCGTCGACACCGCGTGTTCCTCATCGCTGGTCGCTGTCCACCTGGCAATGAACGCACTCCGCAACGGCGACTGCGACACGGCAATCGTCGGAGGGGTCAACCTCATGGCGAGTTCAAGCACCACGGTTGCGCTGTGTCAGGGTCGGATGCTTTCTCCGAGCGGTCGATGCCATACCTTCGACGATCGGGCCGACGGGTACGCAAGAGGCGAGGGTTGCGCGGTAGTGATCTTGCGGCGGTCCGCTGACGTCGACCCCGACGCCAACCGGCCGCTCGGCAACCTTCTCGGCTCAGCGATGAACCAGGATGGCGGAAGTTCAGGAATCACGGTGCCAAACGGTGCATCGCAACAGACCGTCATCACCAGTGCCATGAACGCCGCTCGGATCAGTCCCAACGCCGTCGGATACGTTGAGGCCCACGGGACCGGCACAGCGCTCGGCGACCCCATCGAGGTCCAGGCGCTGGCTTCGGTCTTCGGGGATGACCGGGGCGACAACGAGCCGTTGGTGCTTGGATCGGTCAAGGCCAATATCGGACACTTGGAAGCGGCTGCTGGCGTGGCCGGCCTATTGAAAACCCTGCTGGTGACGAAGAACGGAGTGATTCCCGCTCACCCAGACCTCAGAATCCCAAATCGCCGAATCCCGTGGGACAGTCTTCCGGTAACCGTCAATCAGTCGGCCATCGCTTGGCCGGACGCCACCCGTGTCGCTGGCGTTTCGGCTTTCGGTTTCGGCGGAACCAACTGCCATGTTGTGGTGGGCAACGAGCGGCGCATTGGGTCTGAGACTGCGAGCGAGAATCGATCGATCGTTGTCGAGTCCAGTTCGACCGACCAGGTGGCAGACGCTCCAGACTCTCCAGACGATCGCACCGAATCGGTTCCCCACATGATCAAGGTCAGCGGGGCGACCAGGCGTTCACTTGAGATCAACGCCGCCAGGTTGGCGGACGCCCTCGAAGCTGGTCCGGTCGACCTTGAGTTGTTCTCGCGAGCGGCATGTGTCGGACGGGCCGACCTTGAACATCGGGCCATTGCCGTCGGGTCCGATCGGGCTACGTTGGTGTCTCAGCTGCGTGACATCGCGACCGGTGGCGGACGGCGCGGTCGCAGAGTGGGCGGGCTCGATCCATCGGTTTCGTTTCATTTCCACCAGCTCGACAGCGGCGACAACCGAACACCTGTCGCCTTCGCCGACGTTCCCAACGCGGACGACGTGCTCGCCCATCTTGACGGTCTCGACGTCGCATCAGCCCCGCAAGATTCGATTACCGCTTGTGCTCTCTCGATGTGGTGGAAATCGGTCGGGCTCCGACCGGAGATAGTGGAGGCACAGGGGCGCGACGGCTATTTGGCCGCCGCGGTCGCTGGTGTTCTTTCTACGAAACGGGGCCTTGAGCTCACCGTCGACGATGGGGGCGATGCCGAGCAGCCGATCGACGACGCCGACGTCGGATCTGCCGAGGCCCAAGTCGTCTGGGCAGAATCTCTTGGCACCTGTACCCGGCTCCGGACACTTATGGCTGCGGCGAACGCCACATCGACGGTGGACGCGGATTGCGACGTGCGGCTTGACCTGTTGGTCGGTGACGGTCGGTCCGTAGCTCTACATCTTATTGAGGGGGTCGTGGCGTACTGGTTGGCCGGAGGATCGGTGGAGTGGGCTCGCTGCTTCCCGCTCGCCTCGGGATTCGTCGAGTTGCCGACCTACGCCTGGGATCGGGTTCCGTTGTGGTATCGAGATCTGTCGACTGAGGCCGGTCTCCAAGCCGTGGGTCTCGACGTCCAGGTGACCGCCAATGCCGACGGTGGAGCAACGGGTCGGGCGATGGTGAATCTCTCGCGCTGCCCGGTCGTTGCCGAACACACCGTGTATGGATTGTCGGTCGTTCCCGGGGTCGTGTACCTCGAAACACTGCTTCGGACAGCAGAACAACGGTTTGATCAGGAGGTAACACCGAGCCGGCTGCGCATCGAGCGGCCGGTGGTGCTGAGAGAAGGTGGCGGCGTTGAGCTATCGGTGGAGTTAGGGCCGAAGGAAGATGGTCGTTCTATGGCCCGTGTGGTCAGCGCCGACACCGACGGCCGTCGCCGGGTTCACCTTGAAGCCGAACTGGTCTATGGCGGTGACCTGTCGCCTCCGACCGTGGAGACGTCTGCCGAGGGTGGCGGGGGAGATAGCGCCGGGCCGGAGGTCGAGGTGCCGATCCCGGACCCGGTCTTCTACCGAGACGGTTGGCATCCGCAGTTCACACTCGGGCCGAGCTTCACGTTGGTCACCGAGGCCACCGCAGTCGATGGGACGATCACCGGTCGGCTCGTCCTGCCCGATTCTCGGTGTGCTGGCACTCGCAGCGGCGTCCGCAGCGAGTTGCTGGTACTTGATGCCTGTGTCCAATTGGCTGGTTCTCTGATCGGAACCGCCGATGCCAGCGGTCCCGTGCACCTGGGAACAGGCTTCACACGCTTCGAACGCTCGACCGCTCGGTTGCCCGATGTCATGATCGCCACGGCAGAACTGTCGCCATCGGGGACCGATTGTGACATACGGATCGAGTCCGAGTCGGGAGAGTACCTGGCGACCCTGTTCGGTATCGGGTACGGGCCGGTCGATGAGTCGACGTTGCGTCGGCTGGCCGACGTTCGCCCCGGAGTGAGGCGGGAACAGCTACCGGTCGACCCGAAGCAGCGGGTTGCCTACATCATTGCCTCAGTTCTCGGTACGACGGTTGAGAAACTATCCGATGACGAGCCGCTCAGCGACATGATGGATTCGCTGATGTTCGTTGAAGTCGCCGAAGGCCTCAGCGAGGCTTTTGAACGGCCAATCGCAGAAGCCGACTTGTTGGATGCGGTCTCGATCGCCGGTGTAGTTCGACTCGTGGGCGGGGAGTCGGCTGCGCCTCGTGCTGGCGAACGGCGTCGCCGTCGGACCATGGATGTGTCGGCAATGGCCGCAGAGGCCGAGGTCGACCTCGTGGTCACCCCTCCCGAGCCGGCTGGCCAGGCTCCAGCCGACATCTTGTTGACCGGGGCCACGGGCTTCGTTGGAGCGTTTCTTCTCAACGAACTTCTATCGGCCACCACCGCCAACGTGACGTGCTTGGTACGGGCCGAGGATCAGGAGCACGGCATTCGTCGTCTACTGGAATCGACCTCGTCGTTCGGGGTTCATCTAGCCGACTACCGGAATCGCATCGATGTCGTTGTCGGCGACCTGTCGCTACCCAGATTCGGGTTGGATAGCGATTCTTTCGAGGCACTCCATGCTCGGATCGGTCAGATTTTCCACAATGGTGCCGAGGTCAAGTGGACCTCGAACTACAAGCGGTTGGCCCCGACCAACGTGTGTGGCACGCGCCATGTTCTTGAGCTAGCTACGGTCGGGCCGGCGCGGCCCGTTCACCTCACATCGACTGTTGGTGTCTTTTCGTCGGGCGACGTGATTCACGACAAAGTTTCTGAGCAAACCGACATGATGGAGAGTGGCCCGTTGGCCGTCGGCTACGCCCAGACCAAATGGGTGGCCGAGCGCATGGTACGAAATGCGGGGGAACTCGGTCTTCCGGTAACAATCCACCGTATAAATACCGCTCCGCACAGCGAAACCGGAGCGTTTAATCGACTCGATCATTTGTCGCTAATTCTCAAGGGGTGTATCGAGGCGGGTATAGCGCCCACCTCTGGTCGCTTCCCACTTCAGGCCGCTCCGATCGACTATGTAGCGGCGGCTATGGTTCACCTGGCAATCGGAGGTGAGTTCTATGGCGAGACCTCGCACCTGGTCAACAATCCACCGATGGAGTGGTCGGAAATGTTCAAACATATCGAAGATTTTGGGTACTGTTTCCGTCACCTGCCCTTTGACGAGTGGCGTCATCAGGTCACGAATCGCTCGTCGGGCACGATGGCCTTATTGGGTCTTGCGCCGTTTATGAACGACATGATCGATGACGTCCACCTGGCAGTATTCGACTCGTCGCTCACCGATTCCCGGCTCAGCACTTTGCCGATGTCATGCCCGGTGTTAGACGGACCGCTTATCCATACGTTTCTAGAAGGGTTCTTGGCTCGAGAATTTGTTGTTCAAAAACCACAGCGTGACGAAGAAAGAGTTCTTAGCGAGGGGAAAGTATGACTAGTCTTGAAATCGATCTTGCCAGCCCGGCGTATCGAAGCAATCCGTTCCCGGTGTATGCGCAACTGCGGGATGAGCATCCGGTTCACTATCTGCCGAATTACACGCACGAGGGTGAAGATGTCTATGTGTTGAGCCGGTATGATGACGTGGATAGAGCGTTCCGGGACGCCACTTCTTTTTCATCACAGATTCGACTCGACGGCTACCTAAACCTTCCACTATTGGTAAATCGGGATAACCCCGATCATGGTCGTATACGAAAAACCACGAATCGTTCGTTTACCGGTCGTGCGGTCCAGGCAATGGAGCCGTGGATTTCCGAGTTGGTCGACGAGCTGATTGAGGGAATTTTGGCTGATGACCGAGTCGAATTTGTTGATGCGTACTCAACGATGCTGCCGCTACGGGTTATCAGCGCCTTACTTGGTATCCCACTGGACCGTAAGGCTGATCTCCGTAGATGGTCACACGCGGTGATGGACATGTTTGCGGTTGCAGGAGGGATGGACCCCGATGAAGTGCCCGGCTTCTTTGAGGATGTCATGGCCTTTAGCAACTACATGGATGATCGCGCCCGAGAGCGGCGTCAACAGCCGAGTGGTGGGGATGTTCTCGGGCTACTGGTCGAAGCTGAGAAGGAAGGAACCATCAGCAGGGATGAGTTGACCGTCACTGCGTGGGCGTTCGTAGCTGCTGGTCATGAGACCACCATGAACCTTCTCGGTGGCGGCATACTTCATTTGGTTCAGAACCCCAAACTTCTCGAACGACTGATTGATGTTCCAAGCGATACTGCTAAATTCATCGAAGAGTATTTACGAATGTACCCACCGACCCAGTGGGTCCTCCGCCGGGCGAAGATCGAGCTCGATCTGCACGGAGTGACGATTCCCGAAGGAGGCTTGGTGCACGTCATCATCGGTTCGGCTAACCGGGACCCCCGTCAATTCGAACGTCCCGACGAGTTTGATATCGATCGACCGAAGTCCCAATCCCACCAAGCGTTCGGCGGTGGTTCTCATTTCTGTCCTGGCGCTACCTTGTCTCGTCTGCTAGCCGAGAAGACATTCCAAGGGTGGTACCCCCATATCGGTCGACTTGCTGAAGATCCAAATGACCCTGCGCAGCTGCGACTTCGTCAAGGCTCCTATGGGTACTCCCACTTGCCATTCTTGATCAAAGCCGAGGTGTAAAAGTGACCAGTGATAGTAGAAAATCAAACCAAACCAGTCGGCGGACGTTCGTCAAAGGTGCGGCAGCCGCCTCGACTCTCTTGGCTATGCCCGGGGTGTTTGCAAGTGGAGCTGCAGCGGCAACGAACCGAGCCGATGTTGTCATCATCGGCTCGGGGTACGCCGGTTCGGTGGCCGCTCTTCGGCTAAGCGAGGCCGGAATGCAGAGCGTTGTGCTGGAACGTGGGCGACGATGGCCGATCAACCCAGCTGGCGACACGTTCGCTACCGGCGACAATATTGATGGTCGAGCGGTGTGGCTCGACACCTCACTTCCCGTTTTCGATGGCCGGGTCGATCGGTTTACCGGAGTGTTGGAGGCGGTGGCCGGAATCGGCATCATTTGCCTGGCTGGGGCCGGCGTCGGCGGGGGTTCGCTCGTCAATAACGCGGTGATGATGATGCCCCGCAGGGATCACTTCGATCTGTCGTTTCGAGGGGCACTCGACTATGACGACATGAGTGCGACCTGGTACCCGCGGGCTCGACAACTGGTCGGGCCAACACCGATACCCGATGATGTCCTGGCCTCGGCGGCCTATGCCAATGCTCGCCAGGCCCAAGACGAGATGTCGCGTGCCGGTCTCGACATCGTCCGGCCCGATCTTGCCGTCGATTGGGATATCGTTCGCAACGAGATCGCCGGGACGGCCGAGCCATCACTGATCCGCGGTCAGTCGTTGTTTGGAGTAAACAGTGGAGCCAAACGAAGCGTCGACCGTACCATTTTGGCCACCGCTGAGCAGTCGGGACTCGTCGACGTTCGACCGCTACATCAAGTGACGACTATCGAGTCGACGTCGACGGGATACCGAGTTTCGTACGAGGAACTCGCCGATGACGGCTCGATAGTAAGAGAAGACCGGATTGACGCAACCTCGGTGGTGTTGGCCGCCGGCTCTCTTGGTTCGGTCAAGCTTCTTCTAAATGCTCGGGCATCGGGTTCGATCCCTGGTCTCGGGCCAGAAATCGGTAGGAGATGGGGTACTGATGGCGATTCAATTGTGTTGTTCTCCGGCACTCCGAATCCCAACCCGGCAGTGGGCGGCCCTTCCCATATCGTTGGGCAGGCATGGGATACCGGCGACCCGCCGGTGACAATGCTGAACTTTCCTCTTGGGGTACCTGCGGTCGACGCGCTGTTGCGAGAATCGCTCGCCACCGCACCGGTTCCCGCTGTGGGCCGGGTGGCCCGATTCTCCAACGATTTCAGCGTTCCGGTGTGGCCGGTGTGGAACGCCGGTGTTCGTGCTGTTCGTAACTCGGTACGGTCGATCGCCGACGACATCAGTGATGGAACCCCCGGTCGGGATGTCAAGCTGGCCACCAGCCTGATTACTTCCCATCCGCTCGGAGGTGCCGCCTTGGGTTACGCCACCGACGACGTCGGCCAACTCAACGGTAGTCCCGGACTGTTCGTCATGGATTCCAGCCTTATCCCCGGTTCTACCGGTGCGGTTCCTCCAGCGTTGACCGTGACGGCACTGGCCGACCGTTGCATCACCAACGCCCTTGATCGCAACGCCATCGGTGCCAGCGCGGCGTCGGCATCGGGAGGTCGAGGACGATGAATTCTCGTCGAATCGCTATTACTGGTGCGACATCAGGATTGGGCAAAGCCACTGCGCTTGAGCTCGTCCGACAAAACCATGTTGTCATCGCCCTCGTCCGCGACGCGGCGAAGGGGTCTGAGCTCGCTGAAGAAGCCGCCGGCCTGTCGACCAACGGCGGAGTTGAGGTCGTCGATTGTGACCTGGCTAGTTTGTCGTCGGTGTCTGCCGCAGCTTCGAAGTTCACTTCCGGATCGGTCGGCCGACCCGATGTGATTGTTTGTAACGCCGGTTTGCAAGTGGTTGACGGCGTGAAACAGTCGGTCGACGGCGTCGAACTGACCATGGCAGTGAACGTTCTCGCTCACCATCGACTTTGCTCAGAGATGATCGGAATTCTTGAGCCCGGAGCCCGAATCATCTTCCTCGGTAGCGAAACCCATCGCGGTGGGCTGTCGGCGTGGGGCTTTCCTGCCCCCAAATGGACGAAACCCGACGACCTATTCTTTCCCGGTCCGGATGTGTCGAAGTCAAGCCAGGCTGGCCGAGTCCGCTACGCGAACTCGAAGTTGGCCACTATCTACCTTGCCACCGAAGTCAATCGCAGGTTTGCCGATAACGGGATCACGGCCAATACCTTCGATCCGGGCTTGATGCCCGAGACTGGTCTCGACCGCGAGTACCCGGCGATGGTTCAGAAGCTGTATCGGGCGGTTATCCCACTGATCGTGAGGATGCCGGAAGCTCGTCGGGTCGTAGATTCGGCTCGTGCTCTTGCGTGGCTAGCCGTCTCCGACGACGCGGCAGGATGGACCGACAAGTATGTGAGTGGCACGAAACCTCGTCCGCCATCCGAGCTCAGCCAGGTGTCCGAGAACGCCAAACAGTTGTGGGAATTTTGTACGGCTCTCGATGTCTAGCACCGCAGCTACCAGTGGACTTTTCGTCGCGAAGCTACCGATAGGTGCTGCTACCGCTGAATTGGCCTTTGGGGCGCTGGTTGTCGTCGGTCCGAACAACAGGAGCGCCGACGGCTGCCGTTCGGCCGAGCGATCATCGAGCCGCGATCGGACCGTTGAACGGCTACCAATCGACGAGCGTCTACTCCATCAATCGGAGTTGGGGAGGATCGACATGCTTCGCAGGCGTTCTCATCGGCGGGCCGATGAGTTTCGCCTGGGACGGATCGCGGCCAAGGTGGCCATCGCATCGGTTGGAATCACCGCCGACCCGAATCTCGTTTGCATCGGTGTCGGAGTGTTCGGACAACCTGTCGTCCTTGGCGACTGTCGAGGGGTCAGGGTCGGTATCGCCCACAGTGGTGGATACGCAGCCTCGGTGGCGTTCGACCAGTCCTTTCCCATGGGTGTCGATGTCGAGGTAAGAAGCGAGCGAACCTGCCGAGTCGTCAGCCAACATCTTGGAGACGAGTTCATTGATCGATTTGTTGGCCATGGGGTGGATCCTGATTTGGCACCGTTGGCGGCCTGGACAGGTCGCGAAGCGTTAGGAAAGACGCTCCTCACCGGCCTAACCGCCGCTGAGGACGTGTTGAGCTGTCGTCCTGTCTCGTCGTCGGTCGATCAGGTGGTTGAGATCGTATTCGACAAGATCCCTCAGTACCGGGGTCTGTCGATGGTTGGAGGTCGGTTTGGGCTCGCCCTGACTGTGCCTCGACAAGTGTTGGAGACGGATGTCGAATTACCCGACCGTCTCAATCGTGTCGTAGGACCGTTGTGTCGATCGGTGTCACGCTGTTAGCTGTAGCGCGCCGGTCAGCTTGGGTCGATCGATTCGTCTTTGATGCCCTCGATGATCGCGTCGGCTCGAGCCAGAGTCTCGGGAGGAACGTCGAAATCAGGGTTGTACTCGATCACCAGTCCTCCGTTGGCCAAGTTGGCCGTATAAGAACGGCCGGTCACCGAACCGGCATCGATATCGGCGACGATTTCGGCCAGGATGACTTCCCAGTGGTACACCTGGGAGGCGACAACGCGATCGGGCGCAAGCGATGTCTGATTCGACTGGGTACCAAACCACAACGCGTCGTTCTCTTGAGCGACCGACACTGCGCCAACAACCATTTGGGCGGAGCCGGTGAGCACGTCAGCGCCGGCGTCGACGTGGGACTCAGCTGCTTCGGCCGCCAACGTGGTATCGGAGAATGAGCCGGTGTATTCGACACGCACGTCGGTTGCCGCCAACTCGGCGACAGCTCCATTTTGAAAGCCGTTGACGTACCGCTCGGCATCACCGACCTCGATCGGCCCGACAACACCCACTACGTTGCTTTCGCTAAGCATCGCGGCGAGAGCGCCAAGCACGTAGCCGCCTTCATTCGAGGCTGCGTCGTATGCGTAAATGTTGGGCAGATCGAAGGTATCACTGGCCGTGCCCCAGGCGAACGAGACATCGGGAAACTCGCGTGCCGACTCAACGACCGCTTCGCTGAACTGGGAGCCATGGGCGATAACCAGGTCATATTCCTGAGAAGCGAAGTCTCGAATTTGGGCTTTTGCCTCGTCGGGAACGAACACGTTGTCGGCGACGGTTACGTCGACCTTGCCTCGTTGGTCGGCGACCAAGTTTGCCGCATCGACCATGCTTTGGCTGAACGCCTTATCGTCGGCGCCGCTGGGTGTGATCAGCGCGATCTTGAGAGTATCTGCAGCACCGGGCTCGTCGGCCGGTTCGGCTGTTCCTCCGACCTCGAACTCGACGCGACGTTCGAGGTTGGCCACGCTGTCAAGGCCGAGCGAGGTGTCTTCTCCGCGCGCTTCAGTGGAGAGACCAGCTTCGGGAACGCCTTGGCTTATGAGATAGTCCCGAACGGCGTTCGCTCTGGCCAGACTGACCTCATCGTTGACGTCGGCCTCGCCGCCGCCGTCTGTGAAACCAACAATGGTGATAGCTGGGCTCTGGTAGGCGAGCACGATCGTGGCGATGTTGTTGAGAATTCGCCGATGGAGATCGTCCAGTTCGGTCTGGTTGTTGTCGAAGATGATTGGGGTGGCGGCTACTACCCGCCCTATCTCAGACTGTAGGCGGTCGGCAGCACTTGCATCGTCGGGCGAATCGTCTACCTCGGGACCCCCGCCGGTAACTACCAGCTGCGATGCATCGATCGGGCTTCCTTCGGCGAGGGCGCTGATGGCGCCGATGACAGCATCTCGTTCGGCATCGGAGATCACCGTGCCGGTGAGAAAGATGGAGCCGTTCTGCTCCTCGATTTGGATGCCGGCCAGGCTCATGCCGGCGAGTACGGCCCGCATGTCATTGAGCCGGGTTGATTCTGGTTGGGCCGATGGGCTGGCCACGGCCTCAGCGTTGGAGTTCGACAACCCATCGCTCAGACCGAGCACGTTAAAGAGGGTGTATACGCCGAGTGCGGTGATGGCGATCAGGGCGAGGGCGAGAAGAAAACCGGGAAGGAATCCGGTCTTGCCTGGCTGTCGGTGATCGACGTCCATCGTGGATTGACCCAACTGTTGAGGCTGCATCGCTGCCTCTTGATCTTGAAAGAAGCTCTCCGGGAATGATGCGTTCTCTGGAATTCCCGGTGGAAGATCGTCGAGCGGTCTCTCTGTTGATTGATTGTTGAAGGAACTGTGATCGAACGCAGCGCCGATGTGATTGTGGTCCCCGGTGTCCACGACGACCTTGCTTAGCGAGGTGGTGATCGGTGTTGGGTTCGACCGTTCCACCCCGAGTTCAGTACTAAGTCGATTGATGTTCGCCCGATTCCGTTTCAACATCGAAAGGAGTTCGGCGCGAACGTCAGGTTCGGTTTCGGCACCGATGGCAGCTCTCAGTTCATCACGACGGCGGTAAAGCGCGTCGAGTTGCGCGTGAGAGTCTCCCTCATGCCCAGTCACGTTTTCAATCACGAGCTAGCTCCCCTCAAGAAGCAACGCGCCCTCGTGCCACGTATCGCTAGTTTCGGCTGTTAAAGGTACTACGAACAGGCGGAAATTGCTTGTGAACCCAGCTTGGACCATCGCCGCCATCGTCGGCGATCCAGCCTTCAGTACAGCCGGTTGTGACTGGTAAATCAACCCATCCGTGAGGTATTGATGTCTTGATGCGAAGAAATCCGATGCGACCGTCGGTCGTGAGTCTATTCGTGCCTCATTTCTGGCACATCTGCGTCTTGCTAGTCCAGATTCCAATCAGTCCACAGGCGGCGGGACCGGAGTCCACGGCATGGGGATCCCAGGGTCAAGGCCGGATATTCGGAGTTCAAGTACCTATATGAGTTCAAGTGCTTATATAAGGTATGTTAGTCAGGCTCGATTTGGGTTCCCGTCGCCAGTGCGATGAAATGGGCGACATGACGGCACCACGTCCGCCCGCTGCTATTCGGCACCCCGCGGTGATCGAGCCGGATCTTCCGCTCCTACACGACCGTACCTACTCGGTTCGGTCATACCGGACCGCAACCGATCAGCTCCTCCTCAGGGGACAGGTTCTCGATCAGAAACCACCGGGGCTCTACGTCGACGATGAAGAACCACTGCCGATCCATCACATGATCGTCGACCTGGTCATCGCCTTGCCCGATCTCGAGATCGTTGATGCCGAGGTGGTGATGGAGACGCATCCTCACGTCTCCTGCCTGTCGATCACCGATCAGTACCACCAGCTGATTGGGCTTGTGATCTCCCGCGGGTTTAGCCGCCAGGTTCGGGAGCTGTTCGGTGGACCTCGGGGTTGTACCCACACCACAGCGTTGCTATTCGCCATGGCGCCGGTGGCCATCCAATCGATGTGGTCAATCGGGCCCGGTCCGTCGCCGGACGAGACGCCGGTGGCGACACCGTTGTCACCGATTCCGACCGACGCAGAAATTCAGGACCGGTTCGCCCACACCCTCAACTCCTGCCACGTTTGGCATGAGGACGGCGAGATGGTCGCCGCGGTCCGACGCGGCGAGGATCTCGAACCCCCGTTGTGGATCACCAACCGATACGACGAACTGGGAAGAGATCCTGCGACGTGGAAAAATCCGTTGACCGATGATTGACCAACACGTCGCATAAGACGGCCGGAAGACCTCATCAAATGGATGGGTGGTAGCGCACCGCGACGCTGCGATACTGAGCACTGTGTTCGGCACCTTTTCAGCCGTATTGGTCGTCGCACTTCCGGTGGCCGCGGTGACTGCTGGCACCTGGATTGCGGTCGGAGCGGTCGCCGGGGTAACGATCGCCCTACTCATCACCCTTCGTTGGTTGCAGTCGGTCATCGTTCGTCGGCTCAAGGTTCGGACATACACCGCCGACATGATCCGCCGGTTCGCTATGGCGGTCGTGGCGCTCGTTTCGACCTTCTATGTGCTCGATCTGCTGGAGGTCGAGGCTGGCCCCCTCGTCGGAGGTCTCGGTATCTCCGGCATCATCGCCGCCATTGCCCTTCAACCGGTGATCGGGAATTTCGTTGGTTCGATGCTGCTTCACGGAACCCGAGCCTTTCGCCCCGGCGACGAGATCGAATCGAACGGCGTAGTCGGCACGGTGGTCGATATCAGCCATCGAGCAGTCGAAATTCTCGACTTTGACGGCAACCGGGTGTACCTGCCAAACAATCAGGTGCTCGACTCAACACTGATAAACCTGACGGCCGACAATATCCGTCGAACCACCTTCGAGTTTCTGGTTGGCTACGACACCGATCTCCGACTGATTAGAGATGTGCTGGTGCCGGCCATTCACGGGGTCGAGATGGTTGTCGAATCGCCTCCGGTCGAAGTGCTGGTCGTCAACCTGGCCGATTCTGGTATCGAGCTGCGGGCTCATTTCTGGCACCCGGCGGAGGAACGATCGGCTCGCCGTACGGCTAGTGAGGCGGCCATCGTGATACGGGAAACGCTCGCTGAACACGACGTCACGATTCCGTACCCCCAAAGAGTCTTGCACGGGTCCCCCGACGTAATTTGAACGAGGCGTGGTGCGGGTGGCGGTGTACCGGGCGGGCCCGACGGCCGCTAGCGCGGTTCGAACAGGGCGATCAGCGCGGCGTTGACGATGCTGTCGACCGAGATACCGGCCAACTGGTAAAGCTCATCGATCGTGCCGGACTCGCCGAACCGATCGACCCCGAGGTTGTATTGACGGGCCCCGAGGGCGGACCCTATCCAGCCAAGGCTGTGACTCGCCGCGTCGTGAACGCTTACGACCGGTCGAGTTCGTTCTTGCTCCGGTACCAGACGGTGAAGATGACTGGGGCGACGGATGACGCGGCCATCGGACAACGCCGCAGCGTGGGTCCGTTGCCAGCTCCGATAGACACGGTCAGGACTTGTGAGATGAATGACCGACGCTTGGACGCCTTCGACGTCGAGTTGCGCCGCGGCATCGATAGCTTCGGCGGCCATCACGCCAGCGCTCACGATCGTGACTCCCGGTCGCCCATCCGGTGCGCCGTCGACCAGTCGATACCCGCCGGCCAGCACCAAGTTGCGTAGCGGACTCTCCCCGTACCGTTCCATGGCGTCAGAAAACGGCGCATGATCCAACGGTCGGGTGGACAGACGGAGATAGCAACTCTCTCCGTCAGGGGAACCGAGCTGGTCGAGCGCATCGCACAACAACCAATCAACCTCCGAAGCAAAAGCCGGTTCGGCGTAGTGCACCCCCGGCAACTCGATCCCCACCGATGGTGTGATCGTCGACTGGTGGGCGCCGCCTTCGGGAGCCAAAGTTACTCCTGAGGGGGTGCCGGCGACCACGAATCGCGATCCGTTGTAGAGGGAATAGATGAACGCGTCGAGGCCGCGGAGTACGAATGGGTCATATACGGTGCCGACCGGCAGCAGGTGTTCGCCGTGATGGTCGTGGCTCAGACCGAGCTGGCCGAGCAACATGAACATGTTCATCTCGGAGATCCCGAGTTCGATGTGCTGTCCAGAAGGCGATGGGGCCCAGCGCAGTAATCGGTCGGCACCCCCGTGATCATCGCGTTCGGTGTGGGAGTACACGCCTGTCTTGTTTATCCAGCCGCCAAGGTTGGTTGAGATCGAGACGTCCGGTGCCGTGGTCACGATTCGTTCAGCGACCCCGTCGACGTCGCCAAGGTTGTTGAGGACCCGCCCGAACGCCTCCTGGGTCGACACCATCCCAGCCGTTACCGGTGGACGCGATGCGATGGGGATCGAGGGTCGAGGCCGGGGTACGCGTTTTTGGTTTTTGATATTGCCACCGACCGAGGCGCAAAGTTTTCCTGGAGCCGAGGCCGGGTCGAACCGGTCCCATTCGTTGGCCCGGTCTACGCCGAGTCTCTGTCGGAGGGCGTCGATCTGGGTTTCGGTCAGAAGCGCCGCATGGTTGAGCGGGTCTCCGGCCACCGGTAGGCCCCACCCTTTGATGGTGTACGCGAATAGCACGCTCGGTTGGTCCGGTGTCTTGTCGCATTCGGCGAAGCGGTCGAGAAGCAAACCAAGGTCGTGACCGCCGAGGTCGGTGACGAGTCGCTGTAGTTCTGTGTCGTCGTAGTCGTCGGTGAGTCGAACGACGGCTCGATCGGCGCCAGCGAGGAACTTGCTTCGGAGGTCGGCCCCTTCGAGGGCGAACAGCGATTGGTATGCCTCGTTTGGCATGAGATCGATGTGGTCTCGAAGGGCGTCGCCTCCCTGCCGATCGAACGCCGCGGTGAGCCTCGATCCGTACTTGGCCTCGGTAACGTGCCACCCGGCGTGGTGGAAGAACCGTTCCAATCGGGCGGCGGCGATGTCGGGAATGACACGGTCGAGGCTTTGACGGTTGAGGTCGACGATCATGGTGAAGTTGCCGAGGTTCTCGGTGGCAGGCTCGGCTACCGCTTCCCAAACGTTTCCCTCATCGAGTTCGGCGTCACCGACCAAAGAAATGAATCGGGATGTTGGTTGTGAACCGAAATGATCTTCGATGTACCGTCGGGTCAGTGCGGAGAACAGGGGGGCCACCGCGCCAAGTCCCACCGATCCGGTTGAGAAGTCTGAGACGTCGGGGTCTTTCGTTCTCGATGGGTAGGCCTGGAGGCCTCCGTGTTGGCGGAGGGTGGTCAGATACGAACGGTCGAGTTCTCCGGTTAAGTATTTGATGGCGTGATACACGGGAGACGCATGGGGTTTGACCGCCACCTTGTCATCACCGGAGATGTGGCCAAACCAGAGCGCGGTCATAACCGATACCAGCGACGCACTCGATGCTTGATGGCCGCCCACCTTGATCTGTGTGTCGGTGCGCCGGTTCGCCGCATCGACGATCCGGGTCGCCAGCCAGAGAACCCGCTGCTCGATCTGTCTCAGAGTTTCGAGGTCGACCGTCATGAACGGATAGTAGCGGCAGCTCGCCGAACGGCCGTATCTCACCGGCGACGACCCCGGTCCCATTCCTGGTCAAGAGTCCGGCGGCGACCGGCGGGCGGGGGCTAGCATGACGTCCCCCAAGTGGGGAATAACTGCAAGAGATGCGGAGGTACATCATGCCGGAATTTTCGAGTTATGACGCTGGAACGCCCTGTTGGGTCGATCTGATGAGCCCTGACGTTGAGGCGTCAAAAGCGTTCTATGCCGGACTGTTTGGCTGGGACGCAGAGGATCAGCTCGACGAGGAAGGCAACTACACCTACACCATGTTCACCCAGGGCGGGAAGTCGGTGGCCGGGCTTGGTGCCCCGCCGCCACAGATGGGCGAGATGCCGGCGGTGTGGAGCAGCTACGTTGCCGTGGAGGATCCAGCAGCGGTCGCCGAAAAGGTTGGTGCCGCCGGAGGGCAGGTAGTGATGCCGCCGATGCAGGTGATGGAAGCCGGCGAGATGGCGGTGTTCTCCGACCCGACCGGCGCCGTCTTTTCGGTATGGAAAGCCGGGGAGCACCGCGGTGCCGAGGTCTGCAATGAGCCGAACACCTTCAGCTGGAACGAGTTGATGACTCGCGATGTCGAGTCGGCCAAGCCGTTCTATGCCGATGTGTTCGGCTGGGAATATGAGACCATGGATATGGGGCCGATGGGAACATACAACGTGATCGCCGGCGGCGAGAACGGCGGCCGTGGGGGATTGATGGCGATGCCGGCAGAGGTGCCGGAGATGGTGCCGAACCATTGGGCCGTGTATTTCACCGTGGCCGACCTGGATGCCACGTTGGCCAAGGCGAAGGAGCTTGGCGGCCAGATCACCTTTGGCCCGATGCCCATCCCAGGAGTCGGAACGACGGCCTCGGTGCATGATCCGTCCGGAGGCAGCTTCACGGTACTCCAGCCGGAGGCAGCAGAATAGCCGACGGTGCTAGCCGACCGATGTAGGTAAATGGCAGGCGGGCGGATCCTCTCCGTTGATTCGCCCGTCTGCGAAACCTCAGCGCTCGACCCCGTTCATCTGCAGCATGATGTGGGACGACATTCCACCGTCGAGCGCCAAGTTGGCGCCACGGAACCACACTGCGGCCTCGCTTTGAAGAAACGCAACGACGGGAGCTACGTCGGCTGGCGTCCCCGGCCGGTCCATGATTTCCATGTCTTCGGCCGCTCGTTCTCCGAGGGTGTCGACAAAATCTTTCAGGATCGGCGTCTCGACCGGACCGGGACTTACACAGTTCATGCGGATACCTCGCTCCCGCCACGTCCACCGATTCTTCATGGTGTAAACCTGCAGCGCCTCTTTGCTGAGAAAGTAGCTTCGCCCGTCCTCGCCGAGTCGATGCTTTTTGCAGAACCCGACGATGTCATCGCCGAAGTCGAGCGACAGAACTTCTTTGACTTGGTCTACCGATTGTGTCCAACCGATACCGGCCAAGGACGCGAGGTTGGTGATTGCGGCGCCATCTGAAAGTTTCGGTATCAGCCCCTCGGTTACCCGCCGCAGGCCGATCACGTTGACTCGAAGCACCATGTCAGCCGATTGGGTCGGCGGGACTCCGGCGATGTTGCACAGCCCGTCGATGCCGTCGGGAAGTGCGTCGAGTACTGCGTCGACTCCGGCCGCTTCCGAGATGTCGACCTGATGGAACCGTCCACTAAATTCGTTGCCGGGAGCATGTCGGTCGACGCCAATGACCGTGGCCCCTTGCCGGGTGAGTTCGGATGCCGTCTCGGCACCGATCCCCGAAGCCACTCCGGTAACCACGATTGTCTTGCCGTCAAGCATGCGTTTCTTCTTTCGTTTCTGCGTGGCGTTGCTGGCAGCACGCTCAGCTCGCACCGTTTCTTGCGAGCGAAGTGGTTCGCCTCCGAGGTACGACGCCTCGACGGTCTCGATGTTGCTCAACAGATACTCGGCGGTGCCTGCCGTGATGATCGATCCGTGCCGCATGACGTACGCTCGGTCGGCGATCCCTAGGACTTGCCTGGCGAACTGTTCGACGAGCAGAACCGCCGCGCCGTCGTCGGCCGCGCCCCGGGCCAGCTCAAGCATGCGGCGCACCACAATCGGTGCTAGGCCGAACGACAGCTCATCGGCGAGCAATACCGCTGGTTTGGCGGCGATCGCCTGGGTAAGAGACAGGATTTGTTGCTCCCCGCCCGAGAGTGCTGAGCCGGGACGGTCGAGAAGGGCTTCGAGTTCGGGAGAGATGGCGATGGCAGCGTCTCGATCGACTCTGGCCAGCTTGAGGTTTTCTGCAACGGTTAATTTACGGACGATGGCCCGAGACTCGGGGAGGAACGCCAGCCCCCGCTCGGCCCGCTCCCATAGCGACCCCCCGGCCCGACGGCCAAGAAATCGCACACTGCCGGAATGTTCGATGGTGCCGGCCAGGGCGCTCATGGTGGTGGTCTTGCCGGCACCGTTTGGGCCGAGTAGCGCAACTACTTCCCCTGGCTCGACTCGAAGGTCGATGCCATGAACGACATTCTGTGATCGGTAGCCGGCGATAAGGCCAGATGCCGCGATGGCCCTGCCGGTTGGTCTGCTACCGGGAACAGATCCAGGTGCCGGGGGAGGGCCGTTACGTGAGCGTCGACTGGTGGAGGGGTTGATCATGCCGTGATCTTGCTCTCCGTCGTGACCGAGTCAGATTCCGAGTGAGACTCCGATTCGGTTTCCTCAAGGTCATGTCCGAGATAGGCGCGGCGAATAGTCGGGTCTGTCAACACCGCGTTCGGTGGGCCGCTGAAGATGGTCCGGCCGAAATCTAGGGCGACGACATGGTCGCATATGGCGGTCACGATGCTCATGTCGTGTTCTACGAGCAACATTCCGACGCCCATGTCGTCGGCGACCCGTCGAAGGATCACGCCGAGCTGTTCGGTCTCGGTTGCACTCAAACCGGCCGCCGGCTCGTCGAGCAACATCACCGCCGGCGAGCTGGCGACCGCCCGGGCTACACCAAGAAGTCTCCGTCGTCCCTGGGGGAGTTCGTCAGGCATTGAGGACAACTCTCGATCGAGTTCGAATGCGTCGATCACATCGGCGGTCGCCGCCGACAGTTTGAGCGTCGGAACACGAAATGGACTCAGAACCCAATCGATACACCCGACGTGCTCGGTGGCTGCGGCGAGGTTCTCAACGACGCTCAAGTCGTCGAATGGTTCAACGGTTTGGAAGGTGCGGCCGAGCCCCAGCCGTGAGCGCTGGTGGACGCTACGCGACGTCAGGTCGGCCGGGCCGAGGGCAACCGTACCGTCGGTGATGTCGACGAATCCGTTGATGGCATCGATTGCCGTTGTTTTGCCGGCGCCATTGGGACCGATCAGCCCAACGATCTCCCCCGGCCGGACCTCGAGGTGTAGCTGGTCGAGCGCCAGAACCGGACCGTAGCGCACCGTCAACCCACGAACATGCAGGGTGGCATCTGTCGGCTCGACATCGACATCGACATCGGCATCGGTGTCGACATCGACAGAGACATCGGCATCGGTGTCGGCGGGATCGGCGATGACGAAATCGACGGCGGTTCGTCGATAGCCGTCTTCCGGTTTTAGTTTTCCGACGCCGAACGTGGTGAAAAGCACGCCGACGATCATGCCGAACAAATTGTGGAGGATCTCGGCGCTAAAGGTCGAGGCCAACAGGAACGCACCGGTCGCTATGCCAGCCACCATCCAACCGAGCGGTAGTCGGGCTTGTACTTCGAGGTCGCGTCGACGGTCGACCCAAATGGCGCCAGCCGTTCCGGCCAGGGTGGCCAGGCCGAGCCACAATCCGATAGCCGTCGCAGGGTTGGCATCAGGGCCGACGTCGAGCAGTGGGCTGGCAATTCGGGGAAGTCCGAGGCTGAGCGAGATCAGGATCAGAAAGACTGATGCTGGTACGAGGGCAACCATCGGATGCCCACGGCTGCGGTGTCTGCGGATAGCCAACCCCATGAGTACTGCGAGGCCGACGCCGCCGGTGATCCGAATCGCCTCGAATGGTAGTGACGATTCGAACCGCTGTCCGATGACGCCGACCAGCGTGGCGAGTCCGCCGGCCATCTCGGCTCCACCGATCCACCGCCAGGCCGACCGACGAGAGCCGACCGCGTTCCGCAGGTCGGGCATGTCACTTTGTCTGGTCACGATCTGGTGGACGATGCCGTTGGGTGCGACGATCAGTTGGATCACGACGATCACCCCGGCCACAACGATTAGTAGTCGTTCGATGGCGTCGATGTCATTGAACACCCACGGGACGAGACCGGCCGGGGAGAGCGCTCCGCCGACCACCGGGCCGAGGAGGAAACCGATCCCCCCTATCAGCGCGAGGACGAGTGCCAGCAAAGACTGACCGAAACCGAACGCTCCCGTCACCTGAACGAAGTTCCGGTTGAAGGTGAGGAGGAGTCCGCCGACCGCGGCCAGTCCAGCCGACATCACGAACGCCGTGACTTTGGTCGCCGATATGGAGATACCGAGCGCCGCTGCCGCCCGCTCATTTGAACGCACCGCCAGGAATCGGCGTCCGACCGGTCCGGCCCGGAGGTTTGATACCGCCAGCAATGCGACGATCGCTACGACGACACCACAGGCAGCGAACCGCTCGGGATGGGACACGCCATCGATAGACCAACCGAACAGGTTCGGCGGCTCGATCTCAAGACCGGAGAACGACGCGCCGGAAATACTGGCGTTCCCGAACACGGTCCGCTGCACCGCTAGACCGAGGGCGATGGTCGCTACCGCCAGCGCCGGGCCTCGGGATCGCAGCGCCGGTAACGCGAACACCGCTCCGGCCAGAGCTCCCGACACGGCGGCGATCGGCAGCAGCAAGAGAATCGGCACCCCGGCGGTAGCGCTGAGCTGAGCGGCGACCAGCGCGCCGATTCCCGCCATGGCCATTTGGGCGAGTGAGACCTGGCCGGCCAGACCGGTGACGACCACCAGCGACAGTCCGACGACGGCCACACCGGTGGTAGCGGTGATCGCCAGGGCGAGGTCGTCGGTAGCCAGCAGCGTCACCGCAGGAAGTACGACGGCGAGGGCGGCGGCGGTTGGTAGTGACAGCCGGGCGCGACCGACGGCAGGGAGAACGGAAATCGATTCGCCCCGGTCGGGAAAGACCGATCCTCTCGCGGCCAACAGGCCGAGGATGACGATGAACGGGAGCGCATCGTTCCATCCTTGGGTTAGGCCGTCAGGTAACCCGATGTCTGGGTCGGTCTGCCATCGAAAGATGAGTTCCCGGACCATGCCCAGTCCGAGCCCACCCGCCACGGTCAGTGGGAACGAATCGAACTTGCCGATCAGGGCCGCCGCTAAAGCCGGTACGACGAGGAGGATGTACGGCTCGACCCGCAACCCCGTCCACGATGACCACAACAGGCCGGCTAGGCCGGCCAGGCCACCCCCGAGCATCCAATTCAATAACGCCACCCGATTTGGGTTAACTCGCAACGCTTGAGCCGTCAGCTCATCCTCAGCCACCGCCGTAGTCTCAAGCCCGAAACGGGTCGCCGACATGAGTTTCCACATGCCGGCTCCGAGTGCGATGGCGATCCCGGTCATGATGAGTCGATCGAATCCGAGAACCGCTCCGGGTTGGAGCGTTACCCCACCACTCGGGGACCACGGGTCAACGTTTTGAGCTCGCTGTGTAATGTTCCCGAGCACGAGCGGGACGAGTTCTTCGATGATCGCCAGCACGCCGACGGTGGCGATGATCTTGACCAGGACTGTCGCTTGACGCAAAGGGCGCATGACCGCCAATTGGATCAAGGCTCCCGCAGCGATAGCGGCGAGCCACGAGAGGGCGAAGGCCAGCGGCCATGGCCAATCCCAAATCACGCTGAACTGGCCGTAGAGGGCGACGCTGAGAAAGGCGATGGCCCCGTGGGCGAAATTGATGACCCCCGAGCCTCGGTAGATCTGAACGAGGCCGATACCGGCGATGGCATAGGCGGCGCCGGTGCCGAGGCCCAGCAGTAGGAAGACCCAGATGTCGTCGACGGTCATGACCGCGACGACATCTGGGGTCCGCGCTGCGAGAAGCGCTGTCGTCATCGAGTGGGGGCGATCGGCGCGCTCATCGGTGAATGACCTCCCGTCGGCTTATCCGCCGATCGGTTCGTTGTCATTGAAGGCGACGATCTCGCCCGACTCGACGATGCCGGCGAAGCCTTGGGTCGTCAGGATTCGTGGAAACCGCTCGGCGAACTGGGGAGCTGGGTCGGCGGTGAAGTCGAGTGGCGGGGCTATTCCCATCGCGTCGAAACCGCTCAGCTCGTTCATTGCGTCGAGGGCGCCCGATGGGGTGAATTCGCAGCTATCGCAATCTCGGTACGCCTGATCGAGAGCGAGCACCGAGACCCAAGCCGCGGTCCCGAACTCATCAGCGATGAACTGTTCGCCGTCGACCCGCTGCAGATACTCGCGGTACACCTGGTAGCCCTCTACGGAGTCGTCAGGAGCACGATAGTAACGAATAGCCATGACGCCCTCGTTGCTGCCCTCGGTCGCGTCTAGCGTTGCGCTGCTCATCGTCGGAGGGGTGAAGACGAGGGTGGCATCGATGTCGGCTGCCGTTGCGGTGTTGATCAGCGGCGCTGATTGGGGTGGGGCGTTGCTGAACAGCACGACGTCAGCGTCGGCCCATTGGGCAGCGATGGGAGCGAAATCGCTCGTGTCCAACTCGGTAAGGGGTTCGCCGGCCAGCGGGTCGCACCCCTGAGCTTCGAGGACTTGGTTGTACACCGGGATGGACCCGACGATCGATGGAACGTTTACCCCGGTGAATACGGTGGTCCCCGATTCCAGGATGGTGCAGGCCAGCGTCGCCTGAAGACCGGCCGTGCCTTGGAACCCGTGGTTCATGAGGAAGGTGTTCGGTGAGGCCCAGGTCGATTCAAGACAGCTGAGGGGACCGATGTTCGGTATCGAGGCTTCGTTTAGCGGCGGGTAGGCGGTGTCATTTGCGCAAATAGCGGATCCGACGGTGGCGATTGCGCCGTCGTCAATCACGGATTGGCCGCATTCTTGGTTGATGTTGGGGTCCATTTCGCCGACGCAGATCTCGATATCGATTGGGCGGCCGCTGCCACCGAGCCCGCCGTTTTCGTTGATGTATAATTCGGCTGCTTCGAGTGCGGCACGGGTGAAGGGGAATGATTGGCCGGTGGCTTCGCTCTCGTCGAGGATGCTGTGCAGGAGAATTGGGTCACCGGAGGCTGCTTCGGCCGGCTCGGCATCGTCCGCCTCCTCGGAGGGTTCTTCGGCGTCGGTCCCGTTCTCGTTCTCGCCGTTGGTCGACGCATCGTCATCGCCATCGGCGTCTTGAGGGCTGTCGACCGTGGACTCTTCGGTCGGTTCCTGCTCGGAGAGCTCGGTGACGGCAGTTGTCCCGTCGTCGCTGCAAGCCGCTGCTGTCAAGGCAACTGCCAAGATGACGGCAAGAAGCCGCCACCTACGTCTGTGATCCATCACGGATATCTCCTTTGTGGTCGGCGGTTCACACCCACGCGAAGTATGCCTAGATTTAACTACCCAGAAAGCTCCCGCGCCACCCGAACAGTTCGAAGCAGATGCATCTAGACGCATCTCTAATCCCGGGCGATCGTAGTCGGACCAGTGCCGATGTGTGGTTCAGCGTCCCTGAAGGGGCGGTGGGGCTCAGCGTTGCAGCGTTGTCGACTGGGTTTTAGCCCTCGTCGTCTGGGAGCCCGATGGAGATTTCGACTCGTCGGTTTCTTGCCCGGCCCTCATCGGTTCGGTTCGAATCGATGGGGTTTGACTCCCCTTGACCTTCGGTGGTGACCAGGTCGGCCTGGACGCCGCTCTCGATCAGGAAGTCGGCGACCGACTTTGCCCTCTGTTCACTCAGCGCCTGGTTGTCCAGTTCGGATCCGACTGCGTCGGTATGGCCGGTTACCGCCACCGGCAGCGGGTTCCTGGTAAGGGTGAACATGACTGTTGAAAGCCGTTCACGACTCTCGGCAGTGAGATCGGTGTTGTTGGATTCGAATACGAGTCCGTCGTCGAGGATGGCCTCGAACGATTCGTTTCTTCCGGCTATTTCGAACGACCCGAATACCCGATATGCCGCGACGTTGCTCGGGAATCGCATGATGAGGAAACGATTGTGACGCTCCGAATTCACCTCGGTGCCGTCGATCACGTTTTCTTCGCCGTAGATTTCTGTCACTCCATCCACGATGGACTGCCGCATAGTTTCGTCGGCTAGCTCACCGGTAAGCACCAGGGTGCCTTCGCCGTCTGCCACGGCGGTGACCCAAGGTGCCGGACTGTCTATGACGTCGGATTCGGCCACCGAGAACGGTGGGAACCCTAGGTCTGGCGAGAGCCGCATCTCGAGCATTTCGAAGTCGCCCTCTAAGCCTCGACCACCAACAACCGTCGCATCGGACGTGACATCGATCGTTCCTTCGTGAAGAAGGACCATCGCATTGATCACCGAGGGCGCAGCCTCGGCCCATGCTGGCATCTCGACCGATGGGTCGACCGAAATATCAACCGTGCCGAACTCGGCAAACACGAGACCGGCACGTTCCTCGATCGCTTCTTTCAGCTGCTCGTCCGGGACTACTCCGGTTGCCGTGAACTGGTAGTCCTCAAGCTTCAACGACAGCGATGGGCCGCCGTCGGCTCCAGCGGGCGGCACGGTGGCATCGTCATCGGACGCGGTTGCGGCATCGTCATCGGCCGCCACGGCGGCGGCGGAATCGTCTGCCGATACTTCGCTTGTGGCGTCGTCGGAGGAGGCATCGATCGTCGTGTCTGCGTCGTCGGTCGACGGGCCTTGTGGTGTGGCGGTCTCTGTCTCGCTGTCCGAGCCTGAGTTGTCGAGGAAGCCCAGTCCGAAGATGATGGCGATAACGACTGCGGCAAGCGTGCAAAGAGTCAGCAACCACGGCACTACCCGTCGGCGTTTTCGATCGGGGTCGTCGGTGGTTGTCATTCCGCCGGTGGCGTTCGCCCGCTGAGAGGCATCGCCTAACGCCACCGCTTCTGGCCGGAATATACGCTGTTCATTCTCGAGGTCCGGGGTTGGAGCGCCCGACGGCTGGCCGGTGGCTGGTTTTCCAGAGCTGGAATTTTCGGCGGACTTTTGTGAGGTAGCGGGTGCAGTGCCGTGGTGCACCGGTTCTGCCTGTTCAGCTTGTTCGTCGGTGGCAGAGGGTGCATCGACAGGCGGTGCCTGGTCGGGGGTTGGTCGGCCCTGTGTGGGGTCGGTCGGCCGTGGCCCAATGGTTACCGTGTCGCTCGCAACTTCGGTGTCGTCAGGGAGCAGCTCTCGGAGCAGCGCGTCTGCATCAGACCCACCGTCGTTCTGCCGATCGTTTCCAGATTCGTCAGCCACGCTCTTCTTCCTTTGCCGCCATGAGGCGACATTATTGCAGCTGAATCTCTACGGTGCACCCGGCGAACCACTTGTCCTCATACTGACAGGACATTTTCGATCCAAACTAACTAATCTTGTTTTGAACTAACCACCCTTGGTAAGTGTGAGTATCGTGCTCCGGTCTTGTCCGCTGGTCACCAAAATCGATGGTTTGACGCGCGGTGAAATCCCACGGGTCTTGGGCCAAGATGTAAGAATCTTCTTCTTGCCGCGGCCCGCCGCCGATCGATTTGCCTAAGTTTGTACGCTCAATGAACTTCTATTGGCTGCCCGACGCCGAACGAGAACTCCGCGACCTTGGGCTTAGCCCCGTCCTTGGTTGTATTAAGACGACGTTCGAGCGGTTCGATTTTGAGAGCAGTACGGCGGAGTTTGGCTCTGTATCTCAGTCCGAGAGCGGCCGAGTTGTCTACTACGTTGCCTTTGGGGTCGATCGCCCAACCCTGATGGATCTCTCTCGGGCTGATTCGTTGGTATCCGAGCTGGTGGTTCGGTGTGTTCGGCCATCGCCGACGGAACGCACGATGCTGCAAGAAAAGTCTGGGGTGATCTTCCGAGGGATCGTTTTCGGCGTCCAGAACGCCTCTGATTTCACCTCCACTGGCCTGATACCTCTCATCGGCGAGCAGTGAGGGTGACCGGCGGGCAATGACGGCAGACCATTGGGGGACACCGAACGCTGGCGGGCCGCTCGGTCCGACGGATCCGCTTCGACGCTTACAGGCGGCGTCTGCGAACTACCAGCAGACCGCTCGATGGTTGGCCGGTAGTTTCGGCGCGCTTGGCGTGGCTCTTGTCGCCGGGCTGTCGTTGTCGGGTCTTGGTGGGCTGCCGCTTTGGCGGTTGGCCCTGACCGGGGTCGGTGTTGCCGGAGCCTTGCTTGCCGTGGTGATGGTCATTCATCGGACGGCTCTTGTGGCTCCGATCGAGTACGTCACGTTCGAAGAGGTTGATGTGGCGGCAGGAGAGGGCAACGAGGCAGAGGGTCTACGAGACGCAATCGTCCGCCATGACGGATTATTCCCGTCTACCTTCAAGCATCGGGCGCCACATCAGCTTCGGGCCCATATCGCTCGTTTGGAGCGGGAAGTAGGGCAAGGAACCTCGGACCGATTGGACGAGCTTCGGAGTCAACTTCTCGAAAGTCGTGATGCGGCGAACAGTGTGTTGGCGTTCGCCAACCACTATGAAGCCAAAAGAGCCTATGAACGGCTGTGGAAGACCGTTCTTCTCGGTGTTTTAGCCTTCGTGTCGGGCGCCGGCCTGTTCGCTTGGTCGTCAAGCCCGCCCGAACCCGTGCAACCTATCTCGGTGGAAGTTGAACCCTTGCCCACCGAAACTGGAATCACCCAGCCGCCGTAGCCGACGATGCTATTGGGGTGCTTCGATCGCCTTTTTCAGCTTGGCGGTGAAGGACTCGGCATCCTCACCGGCGGCTTCCGCTGCCCGCTTCGCGGCGTGTTCGGCGATTGCCTGGAGATACTCTGGCGTGTTAGCGATCGGTACGATCAGAAATTCGGGCCGTGATCGTTGGGTGATAATCGAGCCGCCGAACGGACCTTCTTGGGCTTGGTGGGCCATCCCTTTCTGCGCTAAATCCTTGAGGATTCGACTGCACTCTTGGTTCATCTTCCCGGCCGGAATGGCATCGTTGTCCAACGCTGCGCCGATGAGATCTACCAGACCTCGGTTGACAGCCATCTCGTTCCCTCCCGGGTCGTTGCTGGAGTGTGGCCCGCGTGCCGCCGTACATCACGAGGTTCTTAGTGGTGAACCTCCAGAGTTAGTACATAACTAGTACTTTACGAAAATGTGGTCAAAAGTCAAGCCGAGGCTTCTGCGCGACTGTTTGGCGCTCGGACCGCGGTGGCGTCGCCGTGATAAACGAACTCGGCTTACGTCACTGCAATGGGTGGCGAGGCGGTCACCTTTGGACAGTCGAAGTACGACTGCTCTACGAGAAATAGCATTGGAAGTTGAGAATATATGAGAAAACTCGGTTTGCTGTTGGCACCATTGGTCCTTGGCGTTTCTGTTTTGACCTTTCAACTCGGTGTTCCGGCAGTCTCGGCTGCTGATTTGTCATCCGATGAGGCCCAAGATCTATACGGTTGTCTCCACGAGGTTGGCGCCACTATTCGTGCCAACGGTGGTGGGTTGGTGTTCGCGTTTCGGTGTTCGCAAGGCCAACGGACAGGAAACTTTTACGTCATGAACAATGCGTGGCATGCTGATAATGGTGGTGGAGTAATGACGTGCGCGACATTCAGTCGGTATGACTCCAATAAGAGCTACACGGGCCAAGCGTTGAACGGTGAACCTATCTGTTCGTATATATAGGCCGTAGATGTATATAGGTCGTACATTCATAACTGTGAATTGACCGGTGGCTACTCGCCGCGATCTTCATGGCGAGTAGCCACCAACGGCTCTCAATGGTCTAGGTGACTTTTCGCACCCGACCGTATTTCCTCGATCGTAGTCGACCTCTGTTGTTTGCTGGCCCGAATGGGCCACGGGATTGGCAATACCAATCCATGCATCGACAGGAGTAGACATGCCCATACCAATCGCAACCAGCCTCGGTGGCCGATTAGCCAGCACCGTGGTCGCCGGGCTGACCGTAACCGCTGCAGTTGCCACCGTCGGCACCGATCCAACCGAGATCGTCTACACGACAGAACTCAAAGACGCCCGGGTCGTCGACTACAAAGCCGAAGAGCTTGACCGCGACGCCTTTGGAGAGTTGTCCGACGAGGACCGAGACGTCGCCCGAAAAAACAAGGCTGACGAGCAAACCCCGAAACCGACCGACCCGGGCCTCATCGGCCCCGCATTGTTGAAGCTCTTGGGGTCCGAGGATCCCTCCAAGCCGGTCGAGGTGGTCATCACCCGTCGTGACGAGTTGACCATCCCGCCGTTCCCCCAACCGGACGACACCGAATCCCGCGAGACGTCCGCCAACCGCCAAGCACTGGCCCAAGCTCGCAAGATGGTCGATGAGCTGACGGCGCAGAGGGCCGAGGGGTACGACGAGCTTGGCAAACGGCTTGCTGAACTCGACGGCAAACTTGGCACCACGTTCTGGCTCATCGATGGGGCAACAGCGACCATTCCGCTCGGAGCGGTGGAGAAAATTGCCGAGCAGTGGGACGACCTGCAGTACGTCCAACTGGCCGACCCGTTTCCTATCCGGCCTCCGGTCGACGGCGACCCGGATAACGACATCCGCGACGGTCGCGCCCGTATCTCCAGCGATCCGTACTTCAACCTCGGCCAGACCCAGGGGTGGATCGGATTGCTCGATTCCGGTGTCCGCTCCGATCACACCCTGCTTTCGGGCCCCGACCGGATCGCACTGGAAATGGACCTCACCGGTGACGGCGACCCAGGGGACAACTGCGACTCGTGGAACGGCCACGGCCACGGGACGGCGACGGCCGCCATCCTTACCGGCAACTCCAATCTGGGCTTCGACCATCGAGGCGTGAGCGGTGTTCGGGTCGACAGCTTCGATGTCTACGGCGACAACTGCAGCCTCGATGTCAGCGCGGCGGTGGATGGTTTCCAGACCGGCGTGATGTGGCTGGATCGGGTCATCGTCGGCGAGATCCAACACGATGCCGCCGAAACCGGAGCCATCGCCACCGCAGCCGATGCCGCCTTCGATGCTGGCGTTGTGGTGGTAGCCGCCAACGGAAACGCCGGTCCCGGCGCAGGGACCGTGCGATCACCCGGAAACGCTCACAAGGCGCTGGGGATCGGAGCAGACCACGTCAAGACCTCGGTACTCGAGGGGTACTCGGGCCGAGGCCCGACCAACGACAGCCGAGTCAAGCCGGATCTGGTAGCGCCGACCGACACTGAATCGGCGTCGACGTCCGGCGTCGCCGCAACGTTTGACTTCAACGGCACGTCGGGGGCCACCCCGTACGCGGCCGGTGCCGCAGCGTTGGTGCGGAATTGGCTTCAGCCGCTCGGCTCGTTCGATCCCGGTCATGTCTACGCCCGGATGATCTTGTACGGGCAGGAGGCATACCCGTTCGACAACAACACCGGTGCCGGGGATTTGATCATGGGTACCGGGGGGACGGTCCACTATGGCAAGGTGAACGTATCGGACGGACAGACCATCGACATTCCGGTCTCCGTCAGCCCGAACCGGGACACGATCGAGGCCGCACTGTGGTGGCCGGAGTCGACGGCCGTCCACAACGACGTCGACCTCCAACTGATCGCTCCCAATGGCGCGGTAGCCGATCTGAGTGTTTCGTCGCCGAGCGTCTTCGAGCGGGCCGGGGTCGTCGGATCGGCGGCGTCCGGTCAGTGGACCATCCGCATCAGTGGCTATGACGTGTCCTCGGTGCAGACGGTGTACTGGAGCGTGCGAACACGCTGAGCAACCGCCGTCGTGTTGGAAACCCGAGTCGGCGGGTTTCCAGCACACGGCGCGCTATCGACGATGTGCCGGGGACCCGTCTACCCGGTGGCGGGCACTCACCCGTCGGGTGTGGCCGTCGACGACTATTCTTGATTCGTGGCCTTTGAACCAATTCGTACCGAGCGGTTGATCTTGCGGCCCTCCCGTCTCGGTGACGCCGACGCCGCATACCAGCGTCGGAACCTACCCGAAGTTGCTCGTTATCAGGATTGGGAACTGCCGTATACCCGGGAACGGGCTGAAAAACGGATGGCCGAAGTGATAGCCATGGACGGCCCGGTCGACGGTATGGGCTGGTCTCTCACCGTCGTCGATGCCGCCGCCCCGGACCGAATTCTGGGCGACGTGTACATCGGCATCAGTTGGGGTGGCCGAAGTGCATTGATCGGATACACCCTCCATCCCGACTATTGGGGGCGCGGGTACGCCACGGAGTCCGCTCAGGCCATTGTCCGCTACTTGTTCACCGACTTCGGGGTCCGTCGAGTGGAGTCATCGCTCCACCCCGACAATCCGCCGTCGGCCCGCGTGTTGGAAGCGTGCGGGCTGATGTTCGAAGGTCGGAGCCGTCAGTCGTTCTGGGTAGGCGACGTCTGCTCGGACGACGTCCAGTACGGGATGATCCGTTCCGACTGGGAGGCGTGGTGCGCCCGTCCTCGACACCGGCCGGATCGGGTGGAGCTGGTGCCGGTGACGGCCGATAACCGCCATGCGGTCGGCGATCTGGTTACCCACAAATCACAGGAACGGTTCGTCTCCCCGATGCTGGGCAATCTACGAGAAGCGTTGGCCCCTCCCTCGCGGAATGGAGCGACGTTGGTGCCCTGGTATCGGGCCATCGAAGCCGACGGGGAGGTCGTGGGTTTCATCATGGCTTCGGAGGTGACCGAAGCTCATGCCACGCCCTACCTGTGGCGCTTCCTCATAGATCGGATGCACCAAGGGCGGGGGATCGGTTCGGCCGCTCTCGACCGGTTCGAGCAGTGGTGCAGAGATCAGGGAGCGACCGAAATCGAGGTGTCGTGGGCCACCGGGCCCGGTTCTCCGGCACCGATATATCAGGCGCGGGGGTATGAACCATCAGGGAGGATTGAAGACGGCGAAATTCACGCCGTCAAACCCCTGACGTGACGCTCGTTGCTCGCCGTTCCGTCGAGATTTTGTTGGCCTATCATTCAGGAAATGACGGCGGGCACTCGCATGTTGGTGGCAGTTGGATGTGGCGCGTTACTGCTGGGGGCGTGTACCAGCGATCCCCCTACCGACACCGCGGCGGCGCCGAGCACATCGACAACCTCCTCGACCTCCACCACTTCAAAGGCCGAACCGACTACGACGACCACGGTGGCGACCACGACCACCCTGTCCGAGGTGGAACAAGCCGAAGTCGAGGTCGAACAACTTGTCACCGAGTGGTTTCTCACGCCGTTTGATTCTTCGAAAGGAGACGAGGGAAGTCGGGTTGACTACCTGACCGGTCTGATCCGGTTGCGCATCACCGACCTGGTCGAAGAGCTGACATCGAATGGGCAACTGATGCGGAGTCGTGGCGGTGACCGAATCGAGATCACTCGGATCGAGATGGATCTCGAAGCCGGCCGAGCAACCCTCGACGCCTGCACCGGATCAGATGGCGAGCTTGTGGTCGTTGAGACCCAAGAAGTACTGGACGAGGACGATCCGAACTATCTGACCACCGGACAGTTCCAGGTTGAGTTGACCGACGATGGCTGGAAGATCAGCGAGTGGTTCGCGACACAGGCCTCTGACAATCCCGTCGAATGCGAGCTCAGCGAACAATGAGACTGGCATCTCTGCATCTGGCCGCCGCATCGATCGTCGCCGTTTCGGCGCTGTTGTTGCCGGTGAGCCCGGTGGCCGCGCAATCCGACGACGGCGAACCTGGTGGCTGCGTCATCGGTTGTGGCCAAGCCGCTAGCTTTCCGGATGCCGTTGACGCGTCTGCTCGTCGGGAATTTCCCTCCGGGGGTGGGGGTCCGAGCACGATCGGTACGTCGACTGGTTCGTCGTTTTTCGATAGGTGTACGTTCACGTTGGTTCCGGCCGGTGTCGAGGTGTCGTTGCATCCGACGGCGGGTGCCAACAATCGGTCGTGGGATGTTGATTATTGGGTCGTGTTCTGCCCGCCCGCGGTTACCGCCTATACCTTCTATCCGGATGGTGGTCGGCCGCCGGCTCCGATTATCGGCGACATGATCCAGGACGCGTACGTCCGAACTCCGGTTGTTGCGTTCGATCCGGTAACTTCACCGGACGGTGACGACGATATTCCTCTCGTCACCCAGCTTCCGACGTTTCTTTGGGTGGACGAAACCGTGTGGAACACGCCGGTCTCGGCCGAGGCATCGATCCCCGGATTTACCGTCAGGACCACGGCCGTCCCGGCGTTGGCCACCTGGTCGGGAGGAGACGGCGAGGAGACGTGTACCGGCGGTGAGATGGTCCCGTACCAGTTCGGGATCGGTGGCGACGATGCCCAGCCGTCCGACTGCGTCACCGTGTTCAAACAATCATCGGCGGTAGCCGACCACGAAATCGGGCTTGCTGCGAGCTGGACGGTCTCATACACCTGTTCCAACTCGGTCTGTGGTGGCCCACTCCCCGACATCACGACAAACTCGGTGCGCCCGGTCACCGTCGCCGAAATCCAAGCAGTCGCCACCAACACCCCCTAGCACCACCGACTGACATCCGAACCGTTCACAGACGACCGGTAGTTCTAGTTCCGGGGCCACGATGCTTCGACGGTGTCGACGAACCGTGCCACGTCTGCGTCGCCGCCCTCGGTCTGATCGAGGAGGCGCGTCGCCTCATCGGCCAGTACGTCGATCCCGATCTCGGGCGGCATGCCGTCGGACGCATCGAAACAGAGAGGGTTCGCGTGGGCCCGCCTGCTCGATGACGGGATCTATCTATGCTCGATCCGCACCATGTACCGGCTGTTGGCCATCGCCGGTGAGAACCGAGAGCGACGGCGCCAGCGTACCCGCCCGGCCCGTAAGCGCCCCGAGCTCATCGCCCGAGCACCCAACCAGGTCTGGAGCTGGGATATCACCAAGCTGGCCGGTCCCGAACGTGGCATTTACTACGAGCTGTTCGTGATCATCGACATCTACAGCCGCTACGTCGTCGCCTGGACCGTCGCCGAGACCGAAACCGGTGAACTCGCCGAAGCGTTCATTGCCGATGCGCTCGACCGCCAAGGCATCGGCCGTGATCAGCTCACGCTCCACGCTGACCGGGGCTCGTCGATGACCTCCAAACCCGTCGCTCAGCTCCTTGTCGACCTCGGCATCGCACGCTCCCATTCCACGCCATCGGTGTCGAACGACAACCCCTACTCCGAGGCCCAGTTCAAGACCCCCAAGTACTGCCCGCGTTCCCCGCCCGGTTTGGGTCCATCGCCGACGCGAGAGCGTTCTGCGAACGGTTCTTCGACCACTACAACCACGCCCACCGTCACTCCGGCATCGGGCTCCACACCCCAGCATTGGTTCACTACGGCACCGCCGCCGAGATCCGTGAACAGCGCACCGCGACCCTCGACGCCGCCTACACCGCGAACCCCGCCCGGTTCCAGCATCGACCACCCACACCGCCGAAGCTTCCGTCGATCGCGTGGATAAACGAACCCACCCAGGAAACACTCATCCGATCCACGTGAGAAGTTGCCTCATCCCCCTTGACACGTTCCGGACTGGGCTGGTACGTCAGAGCGGATGATCGCCGATGTCTATCGACACAAACTCATGGGCACCTCCCCGCTCGGCCCTGCTGTCTAAGGCCCAGGGTCTTACTGGCTGCTGGGCGGAAGTCCATCAGTATTGCCGTTGCCGTGCCGAAGTTCTCTATATGTCATACCCTGCTAGTAATGTCTTGGTGCGCCCAGTGGAAGGCAAGTCCAAGATGAGCGCTGAAGAAATTCTTGAGACAATCGATCTGATTCTTCGTGACGCTGGCTTGACTCGTGCCGAGTTTGTGGACCTTGGCGATCGGGGAATATTGAGCGAGCCGGAGCTGCGCGACCTCTGGCTTATCTGGGGTACTGACGTCGCAGCGACCGTTGGCGACGAAGAAGGCCGCCCGACCGTCCAGACCGTGTGAGCCAAGCCGATCTCCTAACTCAGGCGAATACGTTTGCGGACGAACTGACCGACCTCTTCCGCAGGGTGCTGCCATACGATGTGCCGAGCTTCCGGCCGCAGTCAGCGAGGAAGGACGACCGATTCCAGATCGGTCCAGAGCTTGATACCAGCCTCGGTAGATTCAACGATCGGTTCTTCTCGTTGAATCCCCTTAGGGCTGCTGGCGAGACGAAAGACGATGAGTGGTTGAGTCTCAAGGTGCTCTATACCGTCGATCTTGACGACGCACGCACGCATCTCCGAGTGATCAGTTCGACGATGGGGTTGTGGCTATGTACCGACCCAACAGGCCGCAAGCCGAAGCGAACCCCTGTTTTTCGAGTGGAGTATGAAAGGGGCAAGCGGAGCGGTTCACCGGCTCACATCCACTTCCATGCTGAGTCGGCGGAGCTGGCCTGGCTGTACGGGAGAGTTGGGCACCCAATGATTAACATGTCAGAGGTCCACTTTCCCGTAGGTGGAAGGCGTTTCCGGCCGACCGTTGAGGACGTGCTGAAGTTTCTCGACGACGAGAACCTCTTTGCGAACTGGCATCCGGGCTGGCGCTCGCACGTCGATGCCTCTCAAGAGGTTTGGCATCGTCGTCAGGCTGCTGCGGCAGTGCGAAGATACCCTGATGCTGCTATCGAACAGCTGACAAAGATGGGTCATACCGTCACGCCGCCAAAGGCTGGATCCCCGGTTGAGTCTGAGAAGTCTCGATGGCTGCGGCTCCCAGCGTGGCTCCCAGCGGGGCGCAACACGCCCGACTGACCGAGTGGCTACCCGGCAAGTCTGGAACTAGAAAACCCGCTCCAGCTGTTGCCGGGGCGGGTTTCCTTGGAGCGGAGAGGGTGGGATTTGAACCCACGGTTCCCGGAGGAACACCTCCTTAGCAGGGCTATCTAACGTGTTTAGAGCTGTTCAATACCGTCAGCTCGCCAGTTAGTTAGAGCGATCCTATTCAACGAAGATCAATACAGTGCAACGCTGTTGGCAATCATTTAGGCAATCAATCGATGCATCAAATCCGTCCGGGCGTTGACACTAGTAACTAGTGGATAGTGGTATGAGGAGCATTTTCAACGTTATACGTATTATTGCCACCGTAGAGGTACACATCGTTAATGCCGTTCCCGATGAGGGTAAGGTCATCGTCTTGGGGGCCTCCAACTACTAGGTTTATCCCATTTCCGTGGATATTGAAGGTATTGTTGCCGGTGTTGCCGTACACATTATTTATACCATTAGCGGTAACGGTAACACTGTCGTCACCGAATCCGCCGCTTATATAGCTGTTGCCATTTCCGGTGACGACAATCGTGTCGTTACCGGATCCGCCGTACACCTTCTTAATCCCATCATGGCGAACGCAAATGGTATCGTCGCCGCCGAGGGCCTGTATCTCAGAAATACCCACTGATGTTACGAGTATTACATCCGGCCCGTCAGTACCTTCAATGGTGCTATCTCCACTATTTCCCAGTTTGGAAATGGTTACTTCTTTGCCCTGACATGTGAGAATTTCAGTCTCAGCGCTGGCTGGTCTCACCTCAACTGCGAAGGATCCGATTACGAGACCTAGTACAGGTAGGCATGATGCAAATTTCATATTGGTGCTTTCCTTTTTGACAAATAGGGTGGGTAGGTATTCTGGTGTCAGGTTTGAAGACGACGGCGAATCCAACAAACATGAGACCAAAGAAACCCAATAAAAGTTT
>CALIFY010000062.1 GCA_938021675.1 uncultured Acidimicrobiales bacterium | reverse complement strand
CGCTGCCGGCGTCATTGGCGGCAGCGGTGCCGACGGTCGGGCTGTGTATGGACGAGTGATCCCCGGTCAGGATGGACTCGGTCCGAACATCACAGTGAAGTTTGATACCTCGGCTCTCAATCCAGCGGGCCAGCATGGCGCCAGACCCAGGATCGAGCTGCTGGGGCATCGGGTGGGCTGCCATCTCGACCACGTGAACGTCGAGACCGAGATGCTGGAGTGCGGCGGCCGCTTCCAAGCCCAGAAGCCCACCTCCGATTACCGCCCCAACCCGGCACCCTTCGGAGCGAGCCCACGCCTCGATACGGGCCAGATCATCGATTGTTCGATAGACGAAACATCCGTCGGCATCGTGGTTCGGGATCGGCGGGACGAACGGCCGCGACCCCGTTGCCAGGACCGCCTCGTCGTAGAGCAGAACCTCACCGTCGTCCAACACGACACGATGACGGGCAACATCGATGACCGTAACGGTCCGCCCAAGCCGGTAGTTCACTCTCGGGTGGTCACCGATCGCTGGATCGACCAATGCCAGATCGGCCTCTGAAGCTCCATCGAACAACGTCGACAACGCCACTCGGTCATAGGCCAGTCGGGGCTCGTCGCCGATTACGGTGACCTCGTACTCGGTGTCCGCCTGTGCCCCGAGCAGCCGGTCGACGAAACGCTGGCCGACCATTCCGTTACCGACTACGAGCACTTGTTGCGGGGACACGTAAATAGAAGACCAGACGCCGGTTTCAGATTGATATCGCTCGGATGACGGTCATGAGTCTGCAGGCTCTCATCAACCTGAACGGCGCTGAGAGGTCAGGGGCGACCCAGGGTGTACTCAGGGTGATCCCCCATGGTTCGCGACACCATCCTGACACAAGATGGAGATATGAGTCGCTTGCTTACACCCCCGAATGGCGCCCACCTGGCGCTGGCCTTCATCGCCTTCGTGGCCCGGATCTTTCTCGGAGGCCTTCCACTTATCGGTGGCCTCGTCAGCTTCGTTCTCCTGTTGGTCATCCTGTACCAACTGGCGAAAGTCGCCATGAACATGATGCGCAGCCCATCGAGGATCTAACTGGAAACTCGGCCGGCGACAACCAGGTCGCCGGCCGAGCGGGCGTGTCCTAGCGCCACCATTTATCACGCCGGTGATCACGCCGGTGATCACGCCGGCCACGTTCTTCGTCGACCGCTAGAGGGCGGCATACCAGTCATAGCCTCGGGTGGTCCAGAAATCATCTTCCGGTTGCTCGGTGGCGAACTCGATGGTGCCTATCCGTTTGATCTGCTTTATGCCGTACTTGAGCGGTGTGGTGAGACGCACCGGGGCACCGTGATCTTCGGTCAGCGGCTCCCGTTGCAGATCGAGGGTAAGCATCGTTTGTGAGTGCATCATCGCGTCCCGCTCCAACCCAACTCGGTACTCGTTATCCGGGGTCGACAACCCGACGAACGGCGCATCGGCTTGATCTGGATGGAATCGTTCAACGAAGTCGCTGAACACCACGCCACCCCACGTCACGATGTGGGACCAACCCTCGATGCACTTGTGCTCGACCGTCATCTCCGTTTGGGGCAGCGTCCGAAGGTCGTCGAGATCGTAGGTTCCGAGCAGCTCGCCCTCGGGCCCAACCACCCGAAGCTCCCAGGTCTCTACGTCTAGTGGGGATTCGATGCCGTGTCGACCATTGACCCGCATCGCGGACGATTGGGCGAAATCGAAGGTCGGCGCTTCGGCGCCGTCACGGAATATCGTCCGCCAAATTCGCTCGTTGGCCTGGTGCCCTGCCCGCAACACATCGGGTATCCGATCGTCGGCCGGGCGCTGATGGAGCCACCGCCACCCAACTGCGGCGCCGACAACGGCCGTACCTCCGGTCAGGAATGATCGCCGGGATAACGACCGATACTGGTCCTCGGGCAATGTCCGGCCGTTGAGATCAGCCGTCTCGCGATGGCCCCCAGATCGAACCGACACGCTGTCGACCACAACATCCTGGTCCGCGGCTGCACCATCAATTTCACCACCATCTACTGCAGCACCATCAACCCCAGCCCCATCTACTGCAGCACCATCAACGCCAACACCATCGTCGTCCATTTCGTCCCCACCGTTCATGATGTCGCCCCCTCGGATTCGGATGTGTCGGCACGCTCAGCCACCGAGGCCACGCCGTCTCGTGCCACTACGTCCTCTTCGACCAGAGAACCTGGCACCGACGAACCAGGACCGAGCAACTCGAATCCGGTCACCATCGAAAGAAAGTTGCCGACGCCGGCCCTCGCTACCTGAAAAAGGTGGACCACGAAGAACACCATGAAACCGATCGTGACCCAAAAATGTATGAAACGAGCCGATTCGTACCCGCCAAAGACTGCCGTCAGCGGAGCTAACTGGGTCGGACGATAAATGGCGAAGCCGGACATGACCGCAAAAAATCCCATCAAAAGCACCGCGCCATAACTGAGCTGTTGGACCCCGTTGTACTTGCCCTGAGGCGGTGGCTCTTTCCGAATCTTGAACTCGTGGAGCAACACGGCAGGAATGGTTCGGATATCGGCTGCCGTCGGCACGAAGTTCCGCCACCCTCCGGTGCGCCAGAGATAGAGGGCAAAGACCAATCCGTTGATGGCAAAGAACCAACCGAAGTTCGTGTGAAAGGCGAGACCCCGGGCGAGCCGCCGCTCCAATCCAAGCGTTTCGTTGAACCAATCGGGAAAAAGGTTGAACCAATGCCAGCTGCCAATTCCAACCCCGAACGGATCGCGACGGTCGGCCCAGTAGATCCGTAGACCGCTCCAAATCATCACGGTCAGGACCGGAAAGTTGATCCAGTGCATCCAGCGATTGCCTCGGCGGTGACGCTCAATGGCTATCGGCGGTTGACGGGGCGGGTTCGATTCACCTGGTGCGTCATCGCTGTGTGGGGGCATCACGGTAGTTCCATCGGGTGGTGGGCCATCACCGTTGAACCGTTGACCTCGAACGAGCATTCGCCAAGACCTATGAACAACTCGAAAACTCAACGCTGATACGACGAGAAACGTACCAATTTTTTCGGTAAACAACCGCCACGTTCGAGAGAGAACGACCGCGACCACTCACCGTCGGATACCAGAACCTGGTACAACAGCGAAATGGCCACGACACAGACCACTTCGCTTCGGCTCGCTCTCGTCGGGTGCGGAGCCATCGCCAAAGCCCACTGGCGAGGTATCCGTGAATTGGCACCCCGCATCGATGTCACCGCCACCGTAGACATCGACCGACGGCGGGCCCAGACGCTGGCCAACCGGATCGGTTGCAAGGCGTTCGGCTCACTGGAAGAAGCATTGGCCAGCGATCGCTTTGACGCAGTGGACATCATGGTTCCTCACGACCGTCACGAAGAGCTGGCGAAAGCGGCGCTCAAGGCAGGCAAACACGTGTGCCTTGAGAAACCGCTCGCCAACGATCTCCCGGCCGCCAAGCGGATTTTGGCCGCGGCCAAGCGAGCGGCGAAGACCCACGGAACCGTGTGCATGGTGGCCGAACAGTCTCAATACTGGCCAGACGTCGTGATGGCGGCAGATCTCATCAAGCGGGGCGCAATCGGCCAAGTGATCCATGCCCGTGCCTGCTACTACGACTGGTTCAAGTCCGATGAGATTGGGCTCGGGCCCGTCGATGCCTCAAACTGGAGGTTTTCCGTCGACACCGCCGGTGGTGGCATCTGTCTAGACGGTGGCTCCCATTGGATCCGGCCACTGCGAATGATGCTTGGCGACATCACCTCCGTTGTAGCCGTGACCGGCCGGCACGTTCAGGCGATGGAAGGCGAGACCCACGCCAGCGCCATACTGCGGTGCGCCAACGGGGCGACCGCTTCGTTTGAGGCCTTTGCCAGCCATGGGGTGACCGCTCCGACCGAAGACTTCCGTATTACCGGGACCGAGGGAGAGTTGGTACTCGAACACCGATTAACCCGACGGGGGTATCACGCCGGTCGGCTTCTCCTCTACAACGCCGAAACCCCCGATGGTGATGTGCTACTGGCCGACAACTCGATCGGAACTGCCGACAGCTACGGTATCGAACTCGATGACTTCAGCCGAGCGGTCCTGGACGGCACGCCGCTCGCCGCGCCGCCCGAAGCGGCGCTTGGCGAGCTACGGACAGCGATGGCGCTCTATCGGTCGGCAGAGAGTGGCCGGTGGGAAAAGGTCTAATGCCGGCGCCGTACAACAGCGGAGAACCGGTGGGAGATTGCGTCCAAAGACGCCCTCTCCCACCACCGCCGCAGTCTCTTATTGGGTCACGTCGACGACCCGGGTGTCATCGGCTGGATCGGTCTCGGCCTGATCGAACGGCGAACCGGCGTCGATCCCGTGATTGGCGATGAGGAACTCGGCCAGCGCATCCTGCTCCGAGCCCGGATCAGCGAATGTCACCGCACCATCCTGCCCCGAGAGGGCCTCACCAAGTTGCACCACGTCGGTCGACGGCAAGGCCAAGTCGGGGAACGGGTAGTCGTCGCCACCACCGGCCAGGAAGTCGAGGGTCACGATTCTGTATGTGGCTGCCCCATCCACCGGTGCACCACCGGCGATGACGCCATCGGTCACCGTTCCCCCAGCGTCGACAAGATCGAGTGAGATCACTCGGGAACCGGCCGGTTGTGTTGGATCAAAGGTGAAGCGAGCCCCACCGATTTGGGCGAACTGGCCGGGGGTAGCCCCCGGTTCGGTCGCCGCAACGGCATGCTCGACAATAGCCTGCAGCTCGGCCGCCGTAACCGTCAGTAACGTCAGCCCATTGTTGAACCGGAGCGTGTTCTCGATATCGAGCTGGCTGATCTGTCCATCGAGCTTGCCGCTCAACGGGTTCGCCTGCGGAGGAAGGAGGTTGCCGACGGCATCGACCTCTCCGATGGCGGCCCGGATGCCGCCGCCATTCTTTATCGAGAGGTCGACGTCGGCCTCGGCGTCGCGGGCTATCGCCAGGTTGGCATCAGCCGACAGGTTGCCAAAGTTGGTTTCCTCGGTCCGCACGCTCTCTCGACGGCCGTCGAGGAACACCGACGTCTCGCCCACAACGTTGCCGTCCTTTGCTGTCACAACGGCCCGAACCGCGTCTACCAGCCGTTGGACCTTCTCCGCTTTTGTGCCGTCGGCGAACGCTGCCTCCCGGTCACCCCAGAGGGCGGTCACGTCCTCGTCCTCTGTCTTGATCGGACCATTTATGGTGAGATCGAGATCATCGAGCGACGTGACCGGGTCTCCAGTGGCTCCTATCAATAGACCTTCGGCGTCGAAGTCGACCACCAGACGGCCCACGTAGCTGTACTCACCATCGGTGCTCACGATGAGGGTCGGATTTCCGCCGGAATCGGCCGAGATGACCGGGTATTGTTCGCCCGCCGTATCACCCTGGCGAAGCGGATCATCGGCATTGGCCAGCAAGGTCCCGGACCCACCGGCCACGATGATGTCGACACCGGTCAGCAAACTCGACAGTTCGGTCTCCAACGCGATCTGTTGCAAGTGGCTGACCAACACGATCTTGTCGATCTCCAGAGCTGCCAACGCATCGACCTGTGGTTGGATGACGGCGGCCAACGCTGGCATATCGTTGCTGTCTGGCCCAATCGTCGTCGTACCGGTCGGAGACGAGATGGTCTCCAACAGTGGGGTAGTGGCCCCGACAATGCCGATCCGCTCACCTTGATCTGTCTCGACGAACGTAGCGGGAGCAAGTTTTGGAGTGCCGATCGCTCCGCTGGCCGACTGGTCAGGCCCGGTGGCGAAATCTGTGCTGGGGAGGATCGACGAGGTAAAGCGCTCGCCGATGTCGGCGTCGCCAGAGAAGTCGAGGTTGGCTGACAGATAGGGGAACTGAGCGCCGACCCACCGGTCACCGGACGGACCGGCCGGATCTCGGAAGTCCTCGGCGATGATCTGCCCGTAGGCATCCGACCCCGAGTCCCACTCGTGGTTGCCGACGGCCGAGGCGTCGAATCCCACGATGTTCATGATCGAGATATCGACTCGCCCGCCCTCTTCGCGGAGGCTGTCGTACTCGGTGACGCCAAACAGCTCGTTGTAGACGTCATTGAACAGCCCGCTGTCACGGAACGAGGCGGCGTCAGCGGAGGCGTTGAAGAACGGACCGGGCAGGTAGTTATCGCCGGCCGACAATGTGATGGAAGCATCGATTCCGGTGCCGTCTACTTCGCTATCGGACTCATCTTCCAAACGATCGACGATGGCGGCAAAGTTGCCGGCCCGGTCGAGGGCATCGACCCCACCCTCGAGGTCCGAGGCGTGGAGTAGCTGGAGACGGAACGTGTCATCTGGCTGGGGTGGCCGCGGTGGGCTGGTGATCGCGAACCGGCCGACGATCGGCTCGTGATCGCTGGCCACCACATCGCTATCCAGCCGAGAGAAGTCGACGTTGGTGTGGACGATATCGAACCCGGTCGTGCCCCCCAGCAGCTCGTCGTTCACGAAGAAATGGTCGAGCGCCTGGGAGTTACCGTCGAAGATGAACGTGTATCGATTTCCTCGATCGCGACCGTTCAGCGCCCGGTCGGTCAACAGGTTCGTAAGTGCCCCGTCTTCTCCCGCGAGGATGTCGGTCAGGTCATTGGTCCATTCGAACGTGTTGAAGTCTCCGACCACCATGATGTTGGCGTTCGGTTCGGCGGCGAGGAGCCCGTCGGCGAACTCATTCAGAGCCCCAACCTGCGCTTCTCGTTCCGCTTCGCCAGCCTGAACGAACGGTTGCGGACCGCCATAGATCGGAGACGAACCAAACCGGGAAGTCAAGTGGTTGTTGACGACGGTGAACGGCCGCCCATCAAACTCGAATACGCCGACAAGAGGATCTCTCGTCCCCTCGAACGCCGACGGGTCGCCAACGCCGCGATCGGCAAGCTCGGCCGGTGTCAACGAGAACGACTCGATGAGATCCACCCGCTCAGGGTTATACAAGAACGCGTTTCGAATGTTTCCGCCGGGGATGCCTCCGCTCGCACCGTCGGCAGGGGCAACGTCAAAGGCAGCATAGGACGGTCCGCCGGCGGTCTCGATCGCGGTGATCAGCGCACTCAACGTTTCGTCCGCTTCGGTGACGCCATCGTCGGCCTCACCGGAGTTGTCCTGAATCTCCTGTAGCGCCACGACATCTGGTGACCGCAGGTTTTCGACGAGCTGTTCGGCAAGCTTGGCCCGTTGGGCGTCATCAGAGGCGTCGGCGCTCAAATTGAGGACGTTGTAGCTGGCTACCGACACCCGTTTTGCGGTCGGACGTAACGTCGACCGTTCGGCCTGGTTTCGTTTCGAACCGAACGTCACCTCTTCGGTCGCGTTGACCTCGTAGTTCCCGAAGGAGTAGCCCACGACGCCTCGGACATCGTCGAGCCGGTCTCCGACCTGAATGGCCGGCACATCGGCCGGATAGATCGTGCCATCGAACTGAATTTGTACCCGCTCGGGGTTTTGGTCGCCTCGGTTGTCGGGGTCGGGCTGTAGGAGGATCCCGCCGCGACCGGTGCGGGCGTCACGCGGTTCGGTAACGCCACCGCGGCTCGGGACGGTTACGACCTCGCTCGAAAACTCGCCGAACTGCCTGGTGGCTGATGAGGCCGTCGGCTGGTCGATCTCAACGTACATTCCTTCCAGCGTCTCGTAGAAATCGATGCCATCGGTTTCAGGGTTGAAGGTCGCAGGATCGCTGGTCAGATCCGTCGGTAGCTCACCGTCGGAAATAACGGTGACCGCTGGCGGCCGGCGAGCCCCCTGCCCCTGCCTCTTGCCGATCTCAACCGCCTCCGGTAGCGCGTTGCCGGAACTGAGGACGATGGCATCACCGACGATTCGGGTCACCGAAAGGTTTCCGGTGTCGGCTCCGCCTGGAATGTCCTCCTCAACGATGCCATCGATCTCGACCTCGTCACCGACGGACACCGTCGAGTCCGACGAGACAACGATGCCGTCCGAGGTGTTGAGGTCGTCATCGCCATCGACGTCCTGGGCATAGAACCCGCCAAAGGCAACCGCCGTCACCACCCCACGGGTCACCACCGCCTCCCCCACCAGGGGTGAGAGATGGGCCGGGCCTTGAATCTCCATAATGGTGGCGGTCGGCGTCGCGGCCGAGGCGGGGGTGGTAGTGAGTAGTGACGCCAACACCGCCAAGGTGATGGAGAGGATAAACGCGACGGTCCGGAGGATCCGGCCGGTCGGGCGAGCGTGCATCATTGACCGCCTTACTGGGTGGGTAGTGGCTCCCCGGAGTATTCCCGGCCCCCACAACCGTTGGCAAACCGAAGCCGCAAAACAACGCTGACCTCGACCGGTTCGAGCCGTCGAGGCTCGCCCAGCATCGAGTAAGTTGCTGACATGCTCATCGATTCGTTGACGGTGCCCCAATCGGAGTTCGAAGCGGGGACCGGCTGGCGCCTGAAGCCTCAGGGAGCGTGCAAAGGTGATGTCTGTATCCCCATCACCGACCGGCCGACCGGCAGCGGACCCGACATGATGGTCGACGTCGCCTCGCTGGCGAACCAGCTCAGTTTGCCGCTCGTCTCGGACGACGCGGCCGGCGTGTGGGCGCTCGGCCCCGACTCGTTCGGAACGCGAACCCTGATGACCGCGGAATCGCCGAACCTGATGCTCCCCGATCTCGACGGCAACCAGTTCGAGCTGTCATCCCTCCGAGGCCAGAAGGTGCTGCTCGTCGCTTGGAGCCCGTATTGAGGGTGCTCGGCTGATCTGCCCGTGTGGCAGGCATTGCGCACCGAGCTCAACCCGGCTGGCCTCGAAATCGTCACCGTCGCTCTCGAAACTTCCGGAGCCGAGGCGTGCCGACCGTTTATCGAAGCGGCCGACCCCGACCATCCAACCCTCATAGACCAACATCACCGGATGGCCGAACTGTTCGGTGTGGTCAACATCCCGAACGGGGTGTGGATCGACGAAAACGGCTCGATTATCAGACCGGCCGAGCCGGCGCCGGCGCCACCGTCGATCGAGCGACCGGCGGCCAATCCGTTCGCTGGGGTCGAACCGCCCAAGCACCTCACCGACATCATGAGCGAAGCGGTAAAGATCCAGACCAGCGGCCCGCAGTACGAATCGGCACTTCGAGACTGGGTGGCCAACGGACCAGCGAGCCGATTCGCCTTGTCGCCAGACGAGGTCGTAGCCCGATCACAACCTCGAAACGCCGAGGCCGCCCGCGGCCAGGCTCACTTCGAACTGGCCGCCCACCTGGAACAGCTCGGACGCCACGTTGACGCTATTCCCCACTACCGAGAAGCTCACCGGCTAGTGCCCGACAATTTCAGCTATAAGCGGCAAGCCTGGTCGCTTGAGCCGAGCGGCGGTGAACTCACCGGACCGGTGAGCCGGTTTTGGCAGGGCCCGCTCGAGGGCGAGAGCGCGGAGTGGCCATACGCCGGCGATTGGTTGACCGAGGTCAGAGACATGGGAGCGGAGAACTACTATCCGACCTGGCGGCCATAGTCTCGCCACCGCAGTACATCGACGAACGCAACTTCGGTCAACGTCAACCAGCCCGGGTATCGTTGTCATCAGGAGGCGACCCTGCTGCTGAGCACGACACTCCGGTCGCATCACCGGCTCGTCGAAGGTGAACGGATGACCAAAGCGATCGTTGTCCATCAGGAGGGAAAGGCACCGCTCTATCTCCTGATCAATCGGTCGCTTGAGATCGGCCGGGAATGTGACGGGCTCATCGTGTTAGATGACCGAGTCTCCCGTCGGCACCTCCGGATCGATGAGGCGGACGGGCGTTTGTCGGCTACCGACCTCGGGAGCCGCAACGGGACGATAATCGACGGTAAAACGATCGAAGCTGACAAGCCCATCACATTGACCGCCACCACATCGATCGTCCTCGGGTCGACCACGATCCGCCCGTACCGGATTCCGACCGAGCCCGATACCGACCCCGAAGGGCGGGCCACGGTCACCGCCCCTCTGATGGGTGACAAATCCGGAAATCGAGCGGACTCTAAGGTTGACGCTGAGAAACCGCCAACGAGGACGACCAGCATCGAGACCATGGCCGGCGATGCGTCCCGCGACGCTCCCCGCCTCATGGCACGGGCCATCGCGGCCGACGAAACCGTCACCATCATGTTCAGCGATATCGAGTCTTCCACCAGACTGGCATTGTCGATGGGGGACACCCGGTGGATGTCGGTACTGAGCGACCACAACAACATGTTCCGGTCTCGGGTGGCGCAATATGGCGGAGCGATCATCAAAAACCAGGGGGATGGTTTCATGCTCTCGTTCCCCAGCGCCCGTCGGGCCCTTCTGTGTGGCGCCCACGTCCAACACGATCTTCAGGCCTACGCCAACACCAATCCGGACCGGGCTATTCGGGTCAGGATGGGGTGCCATACCGGCGAAGCGATTCACCGATCCGGCGACCTGTTTGGCCGACACGTGATCATCGCCGCTAGGGTCGCCGACCTCGCAGATGGAGCGCAGATTAACGTGTCATCCATCGCCAAGGAAATCACCTCCGCTCGCGGCGACCTGAGCTACGGCCCTCCGAGCGACGTGCAACTGAAAGGCGTCGAAGGCATTCACCGCGTCTATCAACTCGACTGGCAGAACGCCCCGATAACCGCCGGCCGTCCCGACTGAACCGAGCCACAACCGGCACCTCCCGGGTCACCGTAACGATTCCCGGAATGGAACTATGGCCAGGAAGGGTTCCGTTCCATGGACTCTCGGGCAGCTATCGAGCACGACCGAGACCAAGCCGCCCCGATTCGCCAGTTCCGATCCCGGCTGGCCTGGGCCCCACCGATCGTGTTCACGCTCTCTTGGGTGGCGTTCGTGATAAACCAGGGGCACCTGGAACGGGTCCGCGTTCAATGGCGGGCCGCCGGAACGATGGTGTTTGGCAGCTTTGTCGCCGGGTCGACCCCCCAGGGCGGTGGAGCCGTCGCGTTCCCGGTGTTCACCAAGGTGCTCGAAGTGCCGGCCGCCGTGGCCCGCTCGTTCTCGCTCTCGATACAAGCCAGCGGCATGGTGATGGCCGCCCTCACCATCGTGATCGCTGGCCGCAAGATCGACTGGGGAGCACTCCGCCGGGGTGTTGTCGGCGGTGGCATCGGGTTCGGTTTCGGCGCCGCTGCTCTTAACGACTACTCGACACCGTTCGCTGATTCGGTACTGAACTCGGCCTACGTCAAAGTCACCTTCACGATCGCCATCGCCGCGTTGGCGTACATCGTCTTCCTCTGCTTTGGCCAAGGCGCCAACGGCACGGACACTATCGCTCAGTGGACGAGCCGATCGACGATCTTCCTATTGGGTTTCACGTTCGTTGGCGGGATCCTGTCAGCACTGACCGGCTCCGGCGTCGACGTTCTGCTCTTCTTTTTTGTTGTGGTGGTGGCCGGGCTGCATCCGCGAGTCGCGGTGCCGACCAGCATCGTCGCCATGGCTATCGTGTCGGCCGCCGGGCTCGTCTTGTTCGGGATCGTCGACGGGCAACTCATCATCGGCCTTGACGACATGGGCGCAGTGTCGACGGTCGACGGAGCGCCGGTAGGGCCACTGCCGGCCACCCGGTTCGACCTGTTCGGCCTCTGGTTGGCCGCGGCCCCGATCGTGGTCTGGGGCGCGCCGATCGGCTCGTGGGTTGCCAGCAAGATGTCATCGGGTCAGCTGATCACCTTCGTGGCTGCTATGGCGCTGCTCGAGGTTGCGACCACCGTCGTTTTCCTCGATGCGCTGCACGACGACATTGCCCTGATCGCCTACTTTTTCTTTGGCACCCTGGCCGCCCTGTTCGGCGTTGGCCTGCTCGGACGCCACCGGCACTGGATACTGCAAACCAGCCAAATTCACGGGGCTGGATCACCGGGTGAATAAACGGGTGGCCCGGCGGGAACGCACTACATCATGCTGGACACTACTACCATAGAGCTCGAGTTGGGTTCGGCGAACAACAAAGGATTGCGGGCCGACGGGTCCGACGCACGATGAATCAACCGGCGACCGATTATCACGGATTGGACACTGAAGATCGAAGCAGCGCCGATCGGCGCCGCTTCGCCGCCATGTACCGGGACCACCTCCCAACGGTCTCGGCCTACGCGTTGCGAAGAACCGACCCAGAAGACGCGGCCGACGTTGTCTCCGAGACGTTCATCGTGGCGTGGCGACGACTCGACCGGGTACCAGCGGAACCGTCGACCATGCCATGGCTGCTCGGCGTGGCCCGCCGAACCTTGGCCAATCAGCGCCGAAGCCGCCAGCGCCGCACCAACTTGGTACAAAAGATTTCAACCCATCTGGCGCCGCCACTGGCGGCATTGAGTAGCCAGCCTGGTGACCTCGAATCGTTTACCGAGGCGCTCGACAAACTCAAACCCGCCGACCGCGAGATCCTGTTGCTGCTGGCATGGGACGAGCTGACGCCAGCAGAGATCGCTGTAACACTCGGCCTTTCTGGTGGTGTCGTCCGCAAGCGGCTGTTCCGGGCCAGAAAACGCTTTGCAAACGCACTGGAAGAGACCAACAGAGCCGACGAATACGATGACCACATCGTGTCGACCGCCGACGCCTCCGAGTTACTTCGGTTGGAAGGGCTAGCCACCAGATGATCGACTACGACGCAGAGGACCACTTAGCCCAAGGTAACCCAGTCGATTGGCGAGAAGTGAAGGACCGGCTCGATGTCGCCGTCCACCACGACCTCGTCCTCGACGAGATTACCGGCGCACCATCACCATCGATCAGCACGCGCTCCGCCGATTTTTTTCGCTTCGATAAAACGCTCACCGGCGAACGGCTCGGTTTTGTTGGCGTTCTCGCCGTTGGTGTCGCGATCGTCGTTGCCGCGGTTGGAGCGGTCGCTATAGGGAGCCGGACCCAACCAACTCCATCGGAGGTGGCGGTGGGCGTCGAGGACGCCGATGAGTCAGGTGCCGCCGCCGTGCCGCCGGTCGAAACGCTCCCCACCACAGGTGGAGCGGGCGCTCAACCAGACGAGACCCCCGAACCCAACCCGGCCGGCGATGTAGCGACCGACAGTCCAGCGACGACTGTCGAGGAAACCACAACCACTTCTGAGAGCGTTTCGACCTCGATGGCTCCGCTCTCGGCCGAAGTATCGCCAGACGAGAACGAGTTCGATCCGGCCACCGATCTGTTGTCCCTCCACTTCGATCAGCCGTCCGACCGATCTGGTGGGCACACCGTGGTGGCCAGCAAGGTAGTTACCGACTCGCTCGACATTCGCCCCTGGGTGATCGGCGGAGCATCCGGCGTCGATCCCGACACCTACGACCCAACCTCCGAGGTCATCATGCGAACAGCGTGGGGAGAGGATTGGACGAACGCCCACGCAAACCGCGGGGGAGCCGTTGCCGACACGGTCGCCCGCTGGATAGAGACACTGAACGCCGGCGGCGATATCTGGGTGGCCGAAGCTGGACAGTCCGATCTCACTGCCGATGTCATCGAAGGGTTGCGCCAAGTCGATCCGGAGCTCGATACGACGACCAGGGTCCACGTCATCCAGCACAGCGAATGGAACGAGCAGCAGACGGCCAGTGGTGCCCTCACCGAGGTGCAAACGTCAACCGATTACCAACTGCTAGACGTAGGAACCTTCCCCAACGGCACCGCCGACCTAGACCAAATAGCGCGCGGATTTCCCGAACGAGCACTGGCAAGCCAGTGGGGTGAAAGCTGGCGGGAAGCGTTTCACTACCTCGATCCGGCCGCTGGTGTAGCGTTCGGTGACACGGTCCTCGTGCTCGAAATTCTGGGCATCGGCGTAGAAACCGTCGCCTCGCCAACAGACTTCGCCGACACCTACTTCGGCTAAAACTGGACGATCGAACACTCGTCTACAGGCGGCCGTCGGCCCGGATTTTGCCTGCCCCGGGGTCACCGTGGCGTTCAACCGTCTCGGCCGTGACGGCCTTCAGGGGCGCCCAGAGGTACTGCGCTTACAGCACACGCATCGACATTGGGGTGGAACGCGAGTCCCGGTCCGGACACCAATAACACCAGAGGGCCGGAGACATCCTCCGCCTTCCACGAGGAGGACCCAGTCGATGATGACTAACGACGAGTTCGAGGCCGGTTTGACCGACCCGAACCCGGTTGAGAAAGAACACCCGGTGGGTAGCCGGTATATGGCCGACAGTGCGTTGCGCGGCCGAAAAGGATTCGTCAGCATGCTCGCCGTCGGCGCAGCTGTCGTCCTAGTCGCTATCGCCATGATCTCAGTACTCAATCAATCACCATCGGACGCTGAGCTGGCCGATTCAACCGGTCAAGACGACACCGCGTGCGAGGTAGAGGGCGACACGCTTACGTCTGCTCGAGAGGCGTACAGCGAACAATGCACCCAGCCACGACTCGATTGTGACCCGATCGACGGCGCATGGCTTTGTTCGAGCCAACAAATCGGAAGCAGCCGGCCTGGCGGATCCGACCCGGTGCCGCCCACTCCGGTAACCCCCGATCCCACACCGACGACGACGCCGGACCCCACGACGCCCGACCCTGACCCGACGACTACAACGATGCCTCCGACACCGGTTGCCGGCAACGCATGCATCGCGGTTGAAGCCGAGTCACTCCCACTGACCGGCGCGTGGAGCCAGAAGTCGGACGACGGAGCCAGCGGTGGCTCGTACATCGTCTGGGAAGGTCTGTCGAAAGAACGGAACAATTCCAGCCCGGCCGACATCATGTCGGTGGATATCGACGTGACCCAGCCTGGTACCTACCGTTTCGTATGGGCTATGCGTCAACCGAGCGATGTCGAGGGTGACAAGGCCAACGACAGCTGGCTGAACTTCCCCGACGCCGACCGGTTCGGCCCGGTCTCCGGCGGCTCATACAACGACTTCGTCAAGGTATACGGACGGGGCACGGGCGACTTCGCCTGGGCCGGAACAGCCGACGTAAACCACGTCCATTCGAGTATGGCTATCCAGTTCGACAACGCTGGCACCTACACGATGCAGATCGCCGGCCGTTCCCATGGCCACCAGATCGACAAGATCGTCCTCCACCACGATTCGGTGAGTAAAGATGATGCGATCGCCGGCAACTGTGGTGACGGTGATCCTGTTCCGGACCCCGATCCAACCCCAGCACCGGATCCAACACCAGATCCAGAGCCAAACCCCGATCCCCCGGTTACCGATGGCCCGTTCGATGCGTCGACCGACCTCATCTCGCTCCAGTACGACCATGCACCGGACCGCGATGACGGCCACGCAACAGTGGCCGGTCGAGTGGTAACCGAAGCGCTGGGAATCGACCCATGGGTCATCGGCGGCGCCTACGGTGAAAATAAGAACACCTACGACGATGACTCCGAACCGGTCATGAACGCCACATGGGGCAACGATTGGGTAAACGCCGACGCCGACTGGGATCAGGCGGTCGATCGTACCGCTGACCGCTGGCAGGAGACGCTCAACAACGGAGGCGATGTGTGGGTGGCCGAAGGCGGCCAGTCCGACATCACCGCCGACGTGGTCCGGGAGCTGAGCCAACGGATGAGCGACCTCGACACCAAGCAGCGGATCCACCTCGTTCAGCACAGCAATTGGAATGAGGATCACACGACAGATGCCGACCTCGCTTACGTCCGCGAGAATACCGACTACATCAAGTTGGCCGATGGCAACCACAACAACGACACGGCCAATCTGAATCAAAAAGATGGTCAGTTCGTTACCGCGGCCCGAGCCAGTCAATGGGGCACGGCTTGGGATGCTGCATTCGGCTACCTGAATCCGGATAACCGTCTTGATTTCTCCGACACGGTCGAGCTGCTCCACATCGTTGGTATCGACAAAGACGAGGTGGCTACTCCGGCAGATTTCGCCGATCGGTTCTTGGGCTGACCCGCTTAGCAAGACCAACAATCTGACGTCAACGCCTGCGTTGGCGACACGGCGGAGGCCCGAGCCACACCTTGGC
>CALIFY010000061.1 GCA_938021675.1 uncultured Acidimicrobiales bacterium | reverse complement strand
GAAGAAGGCGAAGAAGAGGACGCTGCCGGCGCCGGCACGATCGTCGACGTCGCTACCGCTGACGGTTCGTTCACCACATTGCTAGCAGCGGCTGAAGCCGCCGGCCTGGTCGACACGCTGAGCGGGCCCGGCCCATTCACGGTGTTCGCACCGACCGATGAAGCATTCGAGGCCGCCCTGGTCGAGCTCGACATTACCGCCGAGGAGCTACTGGCCCGTGAGGACCTTTCCGACATCTTGACCTATCACGTCGTTCCCAGCGAGGTTCTCGCAGCCGACGTCGTGGCGCTCGACGGCACAGCCGTCGCCACCGTGAACGGTGCAGACCTTGATGTCACCCTCGACGGCGACACCGTGATGATCAACGACGCAACCGTTGTAACCGCAGACGTCGTGGCCGACAACGGCGTGATCCATGTCATCGACACGGTACTGCTGCCCGAGTAGTCGTTTTTCGGTAATCCTTCATCCCTGAGTGTTCCCCCCTCTCAGGGATGTTCGCTCCCCCGTGCCCAACTTCCAGGGCCGGGGGAGCTTTCCCTTTTTGGGGTCGCCAACCGGCGGCAGGCACCGGCCAACACCACCGAGATAGACTTGCGTTGTGCTTCCGCTGAAGGACGAGAATCCGACCGTCCGCAAGCCGATCATCACGCTCATCATTATCGGCGGGTGCATCGCCGCCTTCTTCGGACCTCAGCGGGGTGTGTCCGACCAACAGCAAGCCCTTGAGTTCAACCTTGAATGGGCAGCCATACCGTGCGAAATACGAACGGGCGTACCACTGAGCGAACAGGAAGTCGTCGAGACGTTCAGCGGAGGCGATCCGGACGCATGTGCCGATGGGACCGACGGTAGCCCCACGCTTTTTCCCGACAAGATCGTACTGCTCGGCATGGTGACGTCCATGTTTCTCCATGGCAGCCTGCTCCATCTCGGCGGCAACATGTGGATCTTCTGGATCTTCGGCAACAACGTCGAAGACCGCCTTGGCCACCTACGATTCGCCGTCTTCTATCTCATCGGCGGCTTGGCTGCCACGTTGGCTCATTTCGCCGTGCAGCCCACCAGTACGATCCCGATCGTCGGCGCTTCCGGGGCCATTGCCGCCATCATGGGCGCCTATGCGGTCTGGTACCCAAATGCTCCGGTCCGTACGCTCGTCTTTTTCTTCGTACGAGACATCAGTGCCAAGTGGTTTCTGGGGTTTTGGCTCGTCTCCCAATTCTTCATCGGCAATGACAGCGGCGTGGCATGGATGGCCCACGTTGGCGGTTTCGTGTTCGGGGCGGTCATCGGTCTGATCATCCGCGGCACCAGCTTCGCGGCGAGGGCGTTGAATAGCGGTCCCGAATCAGACGAGTGGGATTACACCGGCGGCGCCGGCGCCGGTCCATACCCTCACCTCTTCGAGCAGCGACGGGGCAAAAGGTTCGACCGCCGTTAGCCAACGCCGCACACCAAATGATTCTCGGACGCGGTCCACGACGTGTTCCTTACCGACCTCTCAGGAACGTGAACCTAGGGTGCTACTACATCTATCGACTATGGGGTGTGACGAGGTTTCGTGGCACGCCGAGGAGGTCGCGGTGAGCACCGCAGCACGAGTATCGAACAAAGTAGTGGCCGTTGCGGCCGTGGGTGTCTTGTTGGCCATAGTGGTGGCGACACTGCCGGCCGGCGCAAAAGACAGCGCATCATACAACCCGACAGACAGCACCAACGGACACGACGAACGTCGATCATCACACGTTGATGCACTGACTACACCGACGACACCGGCAGCACCCGATGCCCCCGACGTCTTCCCAACCTGGTTTCTGGCCGACGAAGGCGTCACCTATAGCCACACCGTAGCGACCGACACCGCCGGATGGTTCCAGGTCACCTACACCGTCTCGTACCCGGACACCGAAGGTCTCATTCACACAAACGTCGATGGCACCGACCTTCCCGATCTCATCACCCCAGCCAAACCAAACACCTACGGCACCACTGCCAAAACCGAGCCCTTCTACCTCGAACCCGGCGACCACCAATTCACCCTCACCGGAGCCGACTTCCCAACCCAGATCGGCGCACTCGCACGACTCCAACCCACCGACGCCCCTGACGACGAAAACCCATCACTGCCCACCGACGACCGGAGCTAACCCGGGGACAACCGCGATACTGGGCGCGGCGACCCGGTGGGCGGCGGAGCAACCCACACCCGTTTGGGGGAAGTCCCGGGTGTGGAGGTTTCGGTAGATCGCCGAACATGTTGACATGAGCTACGACACGACGCCAGCAGCCACCCACAGCAGCGGATGGGTCGCCCAGGTTTGGATCGCCTTTGGCATCTCGATCGCCGCGACCACCATCGGGATCTTCTACGCACCGGTGGGCCCGTGGATCCGGGCCTTCCTCGCAATCTCGGTTCTGATGGCCATCAGTTCTTCGATCTCGTTGTCAAAGACCCTTCGCGACCAACACGAGGCGGGTCGGCTCGTCCACAAGATCGACGAGGCCAAGGTCACGAAGCTCCTCAACGATCACCCCCCTGAACTCTAGGAATCCGACCGCTGACTTGAGATCCGGGTCGGTCGCTTCCTTACCGGACTCTCAGGGAGGCCGGTCTATGGTGCGCAGACATCCGCTCGACCCTCGTGGTCTGCCGCCGCGGCCACTACGTTCGCCGACAGAGCCTGATTCCTCCAAGCGCCCCGCTAGATCAGGCTCTGTCGGCTCACCCTACGATTCGACACTCGCCCCATCGTCCCCATCGGCGACCGGCGGATTGGCACCGCTCTCGCCTGTGACGGACGCAGCGGCGACCGGTTGCGGAGGAGGCGGTTGGCGGACAGGTTGAGAAGGTGTTGGTCTGGCTGGTCGATTGCGGCGCCAGCTGCGAAGGCTTCGGATCGAAAGCCACAACAGCGGTCCGAATATGAGCACCGGCAACAGCGAGAAACCGGCAAGCACCTTTACCAACACCCAGAGACCCTGTAAAAGCTCGACGGCAACTGAAAAGCCGTCACGAAACCCGGGGTCGCTCTCTGCCTCGAATGCCTGGACATCGAAGTTGACCTGGGTGGTGACCGTCGGGCCAGCCGGATCAGCCGAGACCCCATCGGTCGGGACAGCCGTAACCCGGGTGCGTAGCTGTTGACGTCGTTCCGGTTCGAACTCGAACCCCACAACAGCTGACTGGCCAGGAGCCAATTCAGCTAAATCTCCAAATACCGGGATCAGTTGAGTTTCCGGGCCGATATCGAGGACGGTGTCTAACAGAACGACGTCGGTGAGTGTCTGGTCGCCGACGTTGAGGATGTCGAAGCACACGGTGACCGGCGTGCCCGCCTCGGTAGATGATCCGGACTCACCAGGACACCCCTGACCGCCATCGTGACCTTCGTAGGAGGAGATGGTGAGCTGAATAGCGTTCTCCACTCGGTCCTGACTGACGACCAGGGTGATCGTGGCCAAGTCGACCCTGTCTTGCAAGGTTCTGAGCTGGCCCCGCATGACTTCAAGCTCGCTTTCGCGCTCAAGTAACAGCCGCTCGACTTCGGCAAAATCGTCGAGCGAAGAGGTCGACTCGAGTTCAGCGCGCAACCGTTCCACCCCGAGCTGGGCGACACCGATTCGGCTCTCCAGATCGACGATCCGCTCGGTCACGTCGTCGGTTGTCACCGTCTGATTCCGAAGCTCACCGACCGTGCCGAGCCGTTCGAGTGCGATATTGAAATCGGATGGCAAGACCTTGAACGTCAACTCGGAACTCGGCTCCGCCCCGCCGGTAGTGTTTTGACCGAATAGAAACCCTCCCATTCCTTCGATGATCGACGTGGCGTTGGCCGAAGCGGCAGCGACATCATCGACCTCAACGTTCAACGCCGCAGTGAAGATCAACTTGCGGCCGATGTCAGCCGCTGTCGGTGTGACAGCAGCCCCTCCGGCACCGAGCTGGTCGGTTTCTTCCGGTGGTTCTCCGCCTTCTTCGGGCAGCCCCTCTTCCTCCTCGGCCGTTTCACCACTTGCCGTCTCGTCACCTGCCGCTTCGCCGCCGGACGAATCGCCATCGCTCGGTGGCCCCTCATCGGCGGTTACCGTGTCCGCCAGGTTCACATCGGCCCCCGATTCGGTCGGCTCAACGTCGCTCGCTCCGGCCGCCACCGGACCGTCCTCCACCGCTGCGTCATCGGTTTCCTGAGCCTCGTCCTGCTCAAAAGCTTCGCCGGCCTCACCCATCGACTCCGCGTCGGCACTCGCCTCCTCATCGGCCGACGCTGTGAGGGCATCGCTACTTCCGCATGCTGAAAGCAGAAGCAACAACCCAGCGAGAAGTACCACCGTACGAACATCGCGGAATCGTTTTCGTCCCATGACCCTTACCTCCAAAGCACGTGGTGGACATGTCACCATCGATAGACGTTGCCTTTTTGATGGAGGTTCCACAGCAGGTACGCCGTCACCAGATCGCAACAGCCGGTAATTCGTTTGCGGCTACCTCGGCGGGCTGCCACGATCATACGAGTCACGTGTTCCAAGAGAAAGGAGTGACTTGTGATGATTTCCTTTTCAGCCGAAGTCGGCGCCATCTCGTCGCTCCTTTTCGGCTGCGCGCTCGCCAATCAAGGCTGAGTCTCGCACCGCCTGATTCACCGACCCGTTACTGGGTCGTGCACGCAACTCAGAACCCTCTTGGAAGGAAGTACCGCGATGTACGTACACCCCGAACACGCCCTACTGATTCATCGAACCAGACACCAATACCTCGAAGATCAGGCGAACACCGCTCGGCTCGCCCGTGACTTGAGAGCACCACGGCGGGGCGCCAGTTATCGGGTCCGCTCTTCGGTGGCAAACCAGCTCCACAATCTGTCACAGGTTGTCGCACCAACCGGTCCATGATCGATCACCGCTCACCACGGCCATCACCACCATGACCTTGCCTCCGAACCGAAGGCAAGGTCATGCCAACCTCGGCCCCTCCGTACTCGCTGGTTCGGACCCAAACCTCGCCTTCGTGATCGGCGACGACTTTGGCCACGATGGCAAGCCCGAGTCCGGACCCCGGGGCCGATCGGGCGCCATCGCTTCGATAAAACCGATCGAATACACGCCCTCGGTCGATCGGGTCAATCCCCGGGCCGTGGTCAGAGACCCACAGCGAGCCATCGGTGACCGTTACCTCTATCGGCGACTGGGCCGGACTGTACTTCTCGGCATTCCCGATCAGGTTCGATGCCGCTCGGGTCAACATCGCATGGTCAGCGCGTACGGCACAGGATGTGAGATTCCGCACGACCGATCGGGTTGAACGCAACTCGAACTGAGCGACCGCCGCCTCGGCAACCGACGCCAGATCTACCTCCTCGAAACTGGCGGTGCCGTGTGACTCACCGGCGAGTTCGACAACCTCGGCGATCAAGGTACTGAGCTCACCCACCTCAGATTTGATGCTGGTTAGCGTCTGCCGCCGCATCGCATCGTCGAGATCGGGCGCACGTTCGAGAAAGTCGATATTGGCCCGAACACTCGTCAGCGGCGTTCTAAGCTCGTGGGCTGCGTCTTGTACCAACAGCTTTTGCTGCTTACGGCTTGCGTCGAGCGTTTTTAGAAGGGTTTCAAACTCGGCCGAAAGACGGCCGACCTCGTCGGCCCTTTTCGGCCCCACCGACATCGAGAGGTCTTGGGTCTCGGCGACGTTTTCGACCAGGCCGATGAGTCGCCGCAACGGTTTCGTTGTTCGGCTAGCGACCAGCCATCCACCCAAACCGGCAAGAGCCGACATCGTCAATCCAACCGCTAACAACTCGGTTCTCAACTCACCGAGCAGAAGGTTTGTCGATGCCAGCGCCATGGCGACCTGCACGACACCACCGCCATCGCGATGTTGTGTGATGAGGCGATACGGTTCGCCGCCAATCTCAACCGTACGCAACTGGGGCCGGTCTCGTTGGGTGAGGAGTGACCGCTCCACATCGGTGATGGGAAGTTCGACGCCGGCCACGAGGACGGCTCGCCCCTCGGCGTCAAGGATTTGGACCTCGGCCTCTGACCCGACGATGTCGATCTCCCCGCCGATGGTGCCACCGATCGGTAGAGGTGGCCGAGAATGTAGCCTGCCATCCACGAGAGAATTCGGGAGTTCATCGGGTCGATCAGGAGGCGGTCGCCGTGAGATCGCTATCGCTCGCCGCCCAAGAAAATCGTCGATGCCAGCATTTACCTGACGGTCCGTCGAGTAAGCGCTTACCGCTGCGGTCACCACTGCAGTCAACGCAGCCAAGAGCGCGGTGGCCAAGGCCAAGCGAGCGCCGAGACCGAGAACCATCTAGCCCCGCAACACGAATCCGACACCTCGTACAGTCTTGATCATTCGCTCAGCGCCACTGGCTTCAAGCTTGCGACGCAGATATCCGACGTGAACGTCAAGCGATCGCGACGACAAATCGGAATCACCCCAGATGCGCTCATACATAAGGCACCGCTCGAGCACGATCCCAGGATTGCGGAGCAAAAGCTCCAGAATCTCGAACTCGGTGCGGGTCAACTCGATCGAGTTCTCGCCAAGCCACACCTCGTGCCGGGCGGTGTCTAGGGTGAGTTCTCCAACTGAGAGAACTTCTCCGTCGTCCGGTGATACTCGGCGGAGCAACGCTCGCAACCGGGCCAACAGCTCCTCAAGATTGAAGGGCTTTCGAAGGTAGTCGTCGGCTCCGGCATCAAGCCCTTCGACACGATCGCTCACCTCGTGGCGCGCCGTCAGCATCAGAATAGGGGTTCGGTCGCCTCGGTCCCGCAAGCGACGACACACGCTGAGACCGTCGACAAAAGGCATCATGATGTCGAGCACGATGACATCCGGGGCATGTTTCATGATCACATCGAGCGCTGCCGCGCCATCGGCCACGGTGAACGGCGTAAATCCCTCGTACCGCAAGATGCGTTCGAGTGCCGTTCGAATCTCCGCATCGTCTTCGGCAACGAGCACCGTGGTGCAGGATGTCACTACAAACAAGGTAGCGGGAACAGGCGCGCCTAACTCGCCACCCCCCGACCAGGGGATCGATTCGCGTCCCAAAGCTAGGACGGGCGGTTCTCGGCTTGCCATTTAGAGTAACAAACCAATCGTTATTCTCGGCGCCCTGTGGATCGACTCCGTCCCAAACGACACAAATTGGCCATGATCCGGCAACCCTCGAGCGAGGTTGTGGAAAGCTGAACGGCCCCATCGCCTCGACTGGCAGCATCGACCGTCGCCACCTCGAATGTGCGCTCGCACCGCAGCCGGATACGCCCCAATCGCCAGTCCGAGACAATGTCGATACCGAGACCGGCGTCGCGTCAACTTCCGAGCATCGTGGGTTATGGGGTAACCTCCACTCGAGTGGCGCTGATGGCACGGTTCCAAAGGTTGAAGACTGCAAGAGATGGTGAGTCCGGTGATTGGGCTGGCCTGATACTGCTCGATGACTTCGTGATTGCGGCGCCCTTCCGAACGATCGTTGATCTCCGACGATCACGAGACGCATGGGCCGAGGCGGTATGAGGGTCACCGACGTGAATGAGCAGCAACCAAACGAGCGCAATCGTCGTCAATCGAAAGACGAGACCCGTCGAGAACTTTTGGCGGCAGCCCACGAGATGCTACTGGAGGAAGGGCTTCCGCCAGGAATCAACCTCAAACTCACCGAGGTGTTGAAGCAAAAAGGACTCACCACCGGCGCGGCCTACCACATCTGGGATTCGCAACGTTCCTTCCAAGAAGATCTCATGACCCACATCGCCGAGGAGTTCGACTTCGCCCAGACGACGCTCGCTACCGAAGCCAAAACCCACCGGGGCGCTGTGGAGGAGGTGGCGGCCCAAGTCAGTGAGGACCTCGACGAGGCCGCCCGCTCCTATGCCATCGACTATTTCGAGCGGTTTCGCCATCGACCTGAGTTTTATCTGGCGCTCCAGCTCTGGGGAATCAAGGAACCAAGCGCAAAGGTAACCGCCGCGGTATGCAACGGCTACGACTCGATTCATCGGGATTTCGTCGAGATGTTCGAGCTGTCGCTGGCCGTCGCCGGGCGGCGCATGCGAGCCCCGTTCACCATCGACGAGGCAACGGTCGCTATCACCGCTCTCACCGAAGGCCTCGCACTCCGCCAACGGTTCAATCCCAGCATCACCCAAACCGAAAGCGGCGAACATCTTTATGCCGAGGGAGTCATGGCCATGATCGACTACTTCACAGAGGAGATTCCCACCCCTCAAGCCGACGAGTAAGGCCAGCGTTTATCGCAAGAAACGCTTGGCGAAGCCATCGGGATCGGCAACCTCGTCGATACCAACACCCAAGATATAGAGCACTTCTACGGTGTCGGAAAAGTCGAGTTCGGAGGCCGGTAGGTGCCCGAAAGCGGCCGACCATCCCGCTCCGCGGCGCCCAGCCAGTGCCGCGGTTTCGAATGCGCTGCTCGACCGATTTAGGTCGGCGGTGTCATTGGCCCCGTTGCCATCATCGATCCGCGGCCCCCGGCGTCGACGGTCACCAGCCACCGTTCGACCGTGCGGCTCAGGGCGCTCGAACGGTCGACGTGAGCGTCGAGCCACCGATCGCCCCATGCCGCTCGCATGACGGGCTCAAAATCGTGTACGTAGCCATCGAACTCATTGCTGTAGGTCCCACTAACACTCATTGCTGTAGGTCCCACTAACAACGTGAGGCTGCAAGTCGAACGCGGTGGCGATTTCCAACGCAGCTACCGAATAGAGACCGGGCACTACTCGACGATGCAGCTCGGGCTAGAAGACGACGACGGCAGCGCCATCGCTCTGGCCGAGGCGGAGGCGTACGACCTGAGAGGCTACATGCCGGGCGTCGCCTTCACCGTGGAAGGCGACGTCCCGATGAACGGTGTGGACGACGGTCGCTACCGGCTTGCCGTTCGCATCATTCAACCCGATGCTGACAAGGCAAAACCGTCGCCGTGGAAGCTCGATGCGCGCGACGCCTTCTACGTGCCCAAGCTCGATCGCGATGGCGACTCCACCAGATCCTCCGGTCGGCGCCGCTGGCCGGAGGATGATCGCAACACCGCGGCGACCGACGACAGCACCACGACTCCACCGACAACCTGAAGGGCGGTGACCGGCTCGTTGTGGACTGGCCAGGCCAGGCCAACCGCCACCACATTGACGGCGAGCAAGTACAACGACGATCGCGCCACCTCGACGTAGCCGTGGATCCAACTCATCAACACATGCCCAACGATCCCGGTCACATACGAAAGCACGAGTAACCACAACAGGTCTGATCTGTCGATCCGGCCGAGATCGTCGACGTCAAGCCACAACAGCGCGGGCGGGACGGCGGCCAGGAACGCCCACAAGTTGATTCCGGCCATCCACGTGACCGGGTCGACATCGTCGACGGATCGAGCACGTCGGGTCAACACGAAGTACACGCTGAACGTCACCAATGCGGTCAGCGCCAAGAGCAGACCAAGAGGCGACGTTCGGAGTCCCGCCCCGGCCCCGAGGATCACCACCGCCGCGCCGGCGACACCGACCAACGTCAACAGCACCTGAGACCGTCCCGGCCACTCGGCAAATATCGGGCCGACGACGAGCAGGAGTAACCCTGGCTGCAGAGCGATCGCTACCGACAACACTGCGACCGTGGCTTCCTGCAGGGTGGCGAATACGAAGACCAGGTTGATGCCAAACGAGATTCCCGGCAACGCCGTTGTCGTAAGGAGCGGCACCGTCACCCGGCCACCCCGTAGCGCCACGAGAATGAACAACACGGGAAAAGACAGACCGAACCTGACGAGAACCGCCAACAACGGCGGGACGGTGATCAGCTTGGCGATGACCGGCCCCGCACCCCAACAGATAATCACCAGACCGAGCGCAACCAGTGGCTGGCCTCGTGTTCGTTCTCTGTTGGGCGAGTCGGCCTCGCCCGCGGTCACCGGCACGCGGCCATGCTGTTCACCAAAGGACCCTAGATCCCCGCCTGGGAGATGTACAAACGACCAACCGGGCTGGAATCGACCGGTAGGCTCGACGGCGATGGCAGATACCCCGAGCGTCTACCACCTCGTCGGTGGTCACGCGTTTTTCGAAGCTCTGGTCGACCGGTTTTACGACCTGGTAGAGGACGACTCCACGCTATTGCCGATGTATCCGACGCCAGACGATCTGACGCTAGCCCGTCGACACCTCACTCAGTTTCTCGTCCAATACTGGGGCGGGCCAACGACCTACAGCGACCGCCGGGGCCATCCGCGGTTGCGTATGCGGCACATGCCATTCACGATTGGGCCAAACGAGCGAGATGCCTGGCTCCGCCATATGACGGCCGCGGTGGAGAGTGGGCCAGATTTGGACGCCACGGTACGGAAGACGCTCCTCGATTACTTCGCCACAGCTGCCGAGCATCTCGTCAACGCCCCAGATCAGGATGCAAATACACCATGAACATCGAGCGACGCTGTTGACTATTCAGTGACGCTCGACCCGCCCGGGTAGCCCATCTGACCCGTATCTTGTCAGACTCCGGTCTGATGACTGGGGCAAACAGGCACCACAAGACCGCCAACAACTATCGATCGCCGACAGCGCTCGCCTTCTCGCCCCGTCAGAGAATGACCCGCTGGTTCGAACCGGTGGCAATGTTTCGGCTGCTTCTCCGGATCTGGGCCACACGGCGAATGGCCGACCAGCGTCAGAACCAACCGGACCAACCTCCGAAAGTGTTCGACTTCTCTGCCGATACCGACGACGACGGCGAGTTGTGGTTCGACTACGTGGCCGACCTCGGAGATGCGTTCGATCCGACGATGGCGGTGGCCTGGCACCTCGGACGTCGGGGGCTCGATCGAGCCGCCATCGACCCCAATCTCGGCAGGGATCCGGAATTCGCCCTTCCCGACGACCTGCCCCGCCCCCCACACGACGACATCCCAAATCGTTTACCTCGAGGGCGTCTCCTGATCATGGGTGGTGACCAGGTCTATCCGAACGGATCGGACGCCCGCTACCGAAATCAGGTCACCGGGCCATACGGCCTGGCTTGGGAGGACAACGACGGCAGCGCCGACGACCGGGCGTCGGACGGAGAAACCGGCCTGCTGGCGATCCCCGCGAACCACGACTGGTACGGCGGAATTGGGCCGTTCCGCCGTGCGTTCTGCTCCGGCAATCGGATTGCCGGCTGGCGAACGGCCCAAACCTGTTCGTGGTGGGCCGCCCGACTACCGCACGACTGGTGGGTCTGGGGCGTCGATACCGCCCTCGACGGCACGATAAATCAGCGCCAAGTCGACTACTTCCGGTCGGTGTGCGCCGAGATGGACAAAAACGCCAGGGTGATCGCCTGCGTACCAGTCCCGCCGTGGCGACTACGAGAACGCCATGTCGACCAACTCGACCACCTCGCCAGGTTCTTTTCTTCGCTTGGCGTCGAACCCGAAGTGTACCTGTCCGGCGATTACCACATTTCGGCCCTCCACCGTCGCGACCGCACAGACGGCGTGACCGAATGGCACCTGACCAGTGGGGGTGGCGGCGCATTCCAACACCCGGTCCACAACCTCGACCTCGAGATCCCAAACCGCCACGGCGGCCTTCCCGAGCCTGAGGTCGCCGATCGCCAGCCGTTCCACAAGGTGGCAAGCTGGCCGTCGAACGCCGAAAGCCGTGAGGGTTCGGGAAGCTGGTGGGATCTCCTTTTCGACCGCACCGCCTATACCCTCGTGGCCGCGCTGGCCTGCGTGCAGCTGCTAGTGATGCGTTTGGCCGGAGCCAACCGACGGGGCATCGACGGCCAAGGTGTCGATGCCGACCTTCGCTCCGCGGTCGAAACACTGGTGGACCTCTACATCCCGGTAGGGGCTATCGCCACCGTTGGCATCGTAGTAATCGCCACGTTCGTCCTGGCCAGAGCTAACAGCGCAGCCAGGGGCGCCGTCCGCTGGGCCCGAGCCGTCGGGTTTGGTCACGGCATCATCCAAGCCGCCGTGTTCACCGTGGCTGGCCTTGTCGGCAACCTCGCCGTTCGGGTCACCGCCGGGGGATCCGATGGCATGGCGGCCACGATCGTGGCGACGCTTACGCTGGCGGTGATCGCCACATTGGCCGGTGTGGCGTCGATCGTTGTGCTCGGCTCCTATCTACGGTTCGCCAACCGGCAGTTCCGCATGCACGACAATGAATCGTACTCAGCTCGACACTCGGGAGAGAACCGACACTTCAGTCGGTTCCGAGTCGGGGAAGATGGATCGCTGTCGTGCTATGTCATCGCCATCCGGGCGCCCGGTCGAGACTGGGCGTCGGCATTTACCGACGGCGATTCACTTCCTCCACCAACTTCGACTGACCCTGAACTGATCGATGTGCGGTTCAGGACACCACCTCGATTCGGTGCGCCGCACCACCCGTAGCAGCTGTGATAGGCAAATCAACCCTACGTCAAGGTGAATACGGAATCGCGATCGCCACCCCGAAATGCATCTGATGTTGCCGGACATGTTGACAACCCACCCGCACCTGTGTGTAAAGTGCTCCGTGTTGTAGGTCATATCTACACCTCACCCGCCGACGAGGAGGTCCCGTTTCGGACGCAGGGTCCGGAATTGAAAATACGCCGCCAAACCGAACGTGTGAGCACCGAACGCTGTGACAGCTCGACTGAGCAGCGATCGCTCCATACCACTAACGTCAATCCTCCCCCATTCTCTCAACCGTAAGCGCGAGGGGCGCTACCGCAGAATGCCGTGAGAGCTGTGCGATGTTAGGCAGAGGACCCAGGCCGTTGGCCTGGGTCCTCTGTATGTATCTACGGTCGGCTTCGGTATCGAGTGCCGGTAGCGCAGCCCGAACCGCTTTCTCCTAACAAGATCTGCGATCACTCCGATAGAGGAACGTGATCCGTCTCGGCTGGAAACGGTTACTTGTGTGCAACGGCCTACTCACCGTTGTGGCGATCCCTCTTGGAGTCGATGCCGTCTCCGCCATCTTCGCCGTGGGGGCGGTGGTCGGCATCGTCGGACTGGTCCAAGCAGCCCGATATTACCGACCTACAGCTGGCCTCGTCTGGTATGTGCTTGCGGCAGCTGTCGGCCTGTTCCTCATCGGCGGCATCGTAGAGGTACTGACAGCCCCAACCGAACCGGACGCTATCGCACCGTATCCAGGCGGGCGCGAGCTATTCGACTTCACCGCCTATGTGGCCGTCATCTTCGCAGTCAACCAGATGGCAAGGGCTCGGCTGGCAAGCCGCGACCGCACCATTACCCTCGATGCCCTCATCGGCATGAGTGGGGTCGGTGCCCTTGCCTGGGTCGGCGTAATGTCGTCCTACCTCCGCAGTGACCTGCTTACTACCGCAGGAAAGGCCACGGGCATCGCGTTTACACTGGTCTCGCTGATGCTCGGATTCGTCATCGTGCGTTTAGCTATCGGACCCGGCGCCCGACCACCGTCGTACTATTTGCTAGCAGCTGGGGCCACTGGCGGCTTTATTTCCGAACTCGTTATCGAACTAGAGCTCTCGAACCGAAATATCCCGAACGCCGAGATGCTGGTAGCCCTTGCCAGTTCGCTTGCAGTGGTCTCGCTTACCGCTGCCGCCCTGCATCCCTCAATGCGTGAGCTAACCGAGCCACCGGTTGAGGTCACCCCGAAAATGACGACTAAGCGGTTGGCGGCAATGGCCGTCGCCGTCCTCATCCCGCCAGCCCTCTTGCTTGCAGAGACCATCCGTACCAATCGATACGAAACCGTAGCCATCATTTTCGTATGGGCCGTTCTCTCGATCATGGTGATGGTCAGAGTATTCTCACTAGCTCGCGTACGAGAACGTTTCTCCGATCTAGACCGCGCCCTTGCCACCGCCGATGCGGCGTTAGTCGCGGCCCCCGGACCGGCTGAGATGGCCGAAGTGGTTGTAAACGCAACCTCCTCGATCGTGTCTGACGTCAACAGGATTGCGGTGTGCGGTTGGGGCGACGGGCAGTGGTACTCGTTGTCTGAGAAAGGCAGCCACGTCCGACCTCTCGCCCATAGACCGGCCGGATCCCGTGCCGAGCAATCCATGCTGGTCCCTGGGGGCTACCAACACGACGTCCACTTCGAAGCATCTGAGATTCTTACGGGTGCCGTTTCGGTGGTCAGCGCTACAACCCCGGACACCTTCGAACTCAGCCGATTTTCGGCCCTCATCGCCGACTTTGCAAAGGCGGTCGAAGCAGCAAATATACGAGAACAGCTTGGCCGCGAGCGTTCGGAACGCCGGTTTCGTGCACTGGTCGAAAACTCGGCAGACATGATCGTAGTAGTAGGTCGAGACAAACTTGTTTCGTTCGTCAGTCCTGCCGGCCCTCGCTTGCTCAACGTTCCGGAGGAAAGAATCCTCGGAATGCCGCTCACCCATTTCGCTATCCCCGCACATCAACCGGATCTCGACGAAGCAATCCAACGACGCGACGCGTCATCCACCCAGATCCAATTCGACGCAGGCAACGGAAAACACTGCTGGTTTGACGTCCACGTATCCGACATGCTGGAAGAGCCCGAGATTCGGGGTCTCGTAATCACCGCTAGTGAGATCTCAGCACAGAAACATGCCCAACTGAAGCTGGAACAAAGCGAGGCCCGGTTCCGCTCGCTTGTGCAGCATGCCAGCGACCTCGTTGCCGTAGTCGATGCTGACCAAGTAATCTCGTGGATCTCACCATCATCGTCTCGCGTTCTCGGCATTCCGGCCGGAGATGTCGTTACGCGCTCAGTCCTCGACATCTCGCACCCAGAAAGCCGCCATGAAATGATGGCAGTGCTCGAAACTGCGACGGAAAACGAACTCGGTCGGGCTAGCGAGGCGACCGAGCTCCAACTGCTCCGCAGCGACGGCACGGTTCGCATCGTTGAGGTGACTGCCACGAATCTATTTGCAGAGCCAGCGGTGGGTGGCCTTGTGTTGAATGCGCACGACGTGACCGAACGCAAGACGTTGGAAGAAGACCTCCGGTACCAGGCCCTACACGACGACCTGACGGGCCTAGCCAACCGCGTTATGCTCCGCAACCTGATCGGCGATGCTATGGAGGCGAACGACAATATCGCCGTAATCATCGCTGACCTAGATGACTTTAAGACTATTAACGATGGGCTCGGACATTCAATAGGTGATGACCTTCTAACCAATCTGGCATCTCGTCTTGTGGCATCGGTCCGGGACGTCGACACCGTGGCACGACTCGGTGGCGACGAGTTTGCGATTCTCGTGACCGATATAGCTCAACGGACTGGAGTGATAGCCATAGCGCAGCGAGTCCTTCAGGTCATTCAAGATCCGATCGATGTCTCGGGCCGACAAATACGGTTAAATGCATCGGTCGGCATTGCGTTTGCTTCGGACGTGGAACAACCGGCGCCAGAAACCATGATCCGAAGTGCTGATCTTGCGATGTACGGGGCCAAGAAGCGCGGGAAGGCCCGCGTGACCATATTCGATGAGTCGATGCAACAGGGAGCGTTCGAGCGGCTTGAACTCAAGGCGGATTTAGCCTATGCCCTTGAGCGAGACGAACTGCTGCTTCACTATCAGCCGGTCATCAACATGCTGACCGGTGCCGTCTGCGGCTTCGAAGCGTTGCTTCGATGGAACCATGCTGAGCGGGGTCTAGTCGGCCCCGGCACCTTTATCCCCCTGGCTGAGGAGACAGGACTTATCGTTCCCATAGGTCGCTGGCTCGCCGATGTCGCGTTACGCCAGTTGCGAATCTGGCAAGACCGGTACCCGAGTGCAACACCATTGACGATGAGCATCAACGTCTCCGGTCGCCAACTAGAAGACGAGCGAGTGGTCGAGCAATTCGCCGATGCTGTCGCGTTGGCCGCAGTTGAACCATCATCGGTCATGATTGAATTGACTGAAAGCGTGCTAGTTGAGGATGCTCCCGACCTGGTACAACGCCTGAACCGGATTAGATCCATAGGAGTAGGCCTTCACGCAGATGACTTCGGTTCGGGTTTCGCGTCCTACTCCGCGCTTCAGTCCCTACCGTTCAGTGGTGTAAAGATAGATCGATCGCTGGTTATGGGGTTAGGCGGCGAGGCCAACGATCGTGCAATCGCTCAGATCTCCTCAATAATCGAGATGGCCGCGAGCACCAACATACACGTGGTCGCCGAAGGAATAGAGACCGCTTCACAGGCTGCTGCACTGCGGCAAATGAACTGTGACTACGCTCAAGGGTTCTACTTCGCTCGACCAGCCGAACCATCGGTCATCGATGAGCAGCTTCGGCAAAGCCGATTGGAAATCGCCGGAACGCCTGCCGTTTCGGATAGCGCATGAGCCGGTAGGCGCTCCACCGGTAATCTCTACAGATGAACCGCAGGACCCAACTCAACGAAATTTACGCTGACGACGTCAATGCATCTCTCGGCTTTGACTATTCACATATGGGATACTGGGCTGACCAGTCGGCGGCAGACAAGCCCGGGGCTTCTGACCCTACCAACGTCGAGGACCCGGCCCAATTCGGTGTGGCCCAGACGGCGTACGTGCGCCATTTGTCCGATCGACTTCAGCTCTCACCCGGCGATCGAGTGCTGGACATTGGAGGTGGCCAGGGTGCAACTGCCGTCTGGCTTGCGCAGAACCACGGCGTCGAAGTCGTTGTCGTTGATGCAGTACCCGAAATGCTCACGCAGGCCAATCGACGGGTCCATGAAGCCGGACTGGACGAGCGGATCACGTGTATTCATCAAGATTTTCTGGAGTACGACAGTATCCAGCGGTTCGATGCGGCGATAGCCATCGAATCTCTTTACCACATAAGGGACCAAGACCAGGCGTTTCGCAACATCAAACGATTGCTGCGACCTGGAGGTCGGTTTTGCTTTTCGACATATGTATCGGACATGCGACCTCGATTCCTTCGTACGCGGTACCTCTTGCTCACCGTTGGCGACCGCGACATCCCGCAACTCGATCGCTATACCCACGCCATCACCGCTGCAGGGCTCAAGACCGAGCGCATCGACAACGTAACGCGCTTTGTCCTTCCACGGTCTAGTGCGGTTCTGCGGAGCGAACCATACTTCTCGCGACTCCGCGACTACGTCTCCGACCACTATGGTCGAATCCCGGCAGCACTGCTCCCCTACTTTCTCAACTGGCACGACCGCTCAGTTCGACACGACAATTTGTGCCTCTTCTTTGTCGACGGTTGCGCACCAAAAAGGGGAGAGTGATTCGCGGCCCGAAGAATTGCACCTCCTCGCATTGCGAGGCACTACCAACCTAGAGCAATCCGATGTATCAACGGTGAGACCAGCTCGCACCTTGTCTATCCGGCTATTTCAAGAGGCGCAGCGAAGATAAATTCGCGTAGAGTCTGGGATGCTCGAACGCCCGCGAACACTGACCGCCGTTCTCACTGCTCAGTTGAATTCCGAAGGAATGAATGTCGGATACTACAACAGACATTCACACAGTTTCGAAGATATCTCACTAAAGACAGTCCTCGATCGCTGCGCCGTGACTGCGGGCCGCCTACTAAACGATGACGCCAAGCACCGCCGACCGGTCATGGTGGCTGGATCCACCCCGGCCGGCCTCTGGGAGGGCTTCCTAGCCTGCGTTCTAGCAGGCAGGGCAGCCGTACTACTTCCTATTCGCCCGAGCCTCGACGGCCGGGAGAAGATTTCGGCCAAGCTACTCTCGGCTGAAGCAAGACTTCCGGAGCCCGTCCTGATGATTCAGTCAACGGGCGGCATGCCCTGCATCGAGCCAGGCGGCCGGCGCTGGATCCCACTTACCGACAACAGTTCCGCAAGCGCAACGGACATTCTTGCCTCATTGAACCCCGAACCAGACGATACTCTCCACCTCCAGTTCACTAGCGGTTCCACCGGCGACTTCAAGCCGGTGGTGCTCACACATCGGAACGTGATTGCTAGCGTCAATGCGCTCGTCGACCGGATGACCCTGGGGCCTGATGATCACGTCGTGTCATGGCTTCCGCTATATCATGACATGGGATTGGTTGGCATGGCCCTAGCGGCGCTGGTGGCAGGAGCCAACCTGCGGCTCCTCAGTCCGTTCGACTTTCTGGCAGATCCGGTGCATTGGCTCCGTGGAATCGAAGATTCTCCCGGTGCGGTGACCGCCGCTCCAAATTTCGCCTTTGACTACACCACGCGCCGCGCCCGTATCCAAACGAGTGCCGATCTAGATCTGTCGAACTGGAAGAAATGCTACTGCGGAGCCGAGCCAGTTGACAGTGGGACTGTCGCCCGGTTCGTCGATCGCTTCCTCGCGCATGGTTTACGACCAGAGGTCGTTCATCCAACCTACGGGTTGGCCGAGACGACGTTGATGGTCACGATGCCACGCTCCGGCGAACTCCCGAAGCACGCCATAGTTGGCATGTCAGATCTGACAATCTCGGGCCAAATCGCCGTCCGTTCTGTCGAGGCGATCGTTGGGTATTCGAACCCCGAAGATGCTGACGTCACCAGTATCGCTTGCCTAGGACCTCCAGCCACCGGGGTTCGAGTCGAAATCGTTTCCGACGACGGCAAACCGTCGACAGAACAAGACTTTTGTGGCGAAGTTGTCGTACGGGGAGACGTTGTTTCCCCCGGCTACTTGCAACCAGACGGATCGCTCGAAGTATTCGACGATGGGTGTCGAACCGGAGATATCGGATTCCTACACGACGGAGAGCTCTATTTAGTAGAGCGACGACGCAACATGATCATCCGCAATGGCCAAAACTATTCGGCCGCAGCCTTCGAAAGCCATCTGTCAAAACGACTCGGCGTGCCGCTCGACTCCTGCGCAGTACTACAGCGAGACACCACGGCCGAGTCGATCACGGCAGTTGTCGAGTCGACACGAGGGGTCACGAAAGCCGCCATGGTTGCCGCAGCGGGGTCGGTCGTTTCTACTCTCGACTTGCCGATCGATGAGCTTCTCGTCGTCGACCGCAACGCCATTCCTCGGACCACCAGCGGCAAGAAGCAACACGTCAAACTTCGCCAGGCGCTCCGTCAAGGTGAACTGACACCTCTAGCAATTCTCCCAGTTGCTGGCGATTACAACACGTCGACCACAATCGATCTCCGAGGGGAGCGCCACACCGATGCGGCCCGACGGATCGTCGAGCGCTACGCACGACGCAGCGGCTGGCGTGGCGTCGCACTAACCGACGATCTCGACCTGGCAGACGACCTCGGTCTCGACTCTCTACGGAAGATCGAGATGATGGTCGATATCGACAATGAAACAGGTGTCGGTATCCCCGAAAGCAGGCTAGGGAATTTGACAACCGTAGGTGCGGTGTTAGCTCTGGTTGAAAGCAGCCCCTCGGACGGCACTACCGATACTACCAATCGCGCAGGGAACGGCATTGCGTGGGCCGTCGATCAACTAGCGTCACAGATTCCACAGGTCAATTGCAATGTGTCCGAGCAGTCCGGGCGCAACGTCAGGATCGATGGCCGTTGGTATCTCGACTTCGGCGGTGTCAACTACCTCGGCTTGGATCTTCACCCCGAGGTTGCCAGCGCCATCGGCCCAGCCATAGAGCGGTGGGGGGTGCACCCAAGTTGGACCAGGGCCGTCGCCTCACCTGGCCCATATAGAGACCTGGAGCTTCAACTAGCGGGAATGATTGGGGCACCCGATTCGCTCATTTTCTCGACCATAACTCTTGCCCATATCGGTCTCATTCCGCTCTTGGCGACCGGAACGGATTCCGTGGTGGTTGATCAGGCTGCACACAACTCAATTGCTGAAGGAGCCGAGCTCGCCGCGGCAAGAGGGGCCGAGCTCCGGCAATTCGACCACACAAGATTGGAGACGCTCGAAGCGGCACTCGACCGCTGTCGAGGTCGGCCTTTGGTGGCGGTAGACGGTGTGTATTCGATGACTGGAGACACAGCCGACTTGACGAGCATACTCCGACTCACCAAAGCCAAGGGAGGACTCGTTTACGTTGATGACGCCCACGGGTTCGGTGTACTCGGAGCGCATCCAGACGAACGACTCCCGTACGGTTACGGAGGTGGTGGTATTGCGGCCCACCTTGGCCTTGACTATGAAAATGTCGTCTATGTTGCGGGCTTATCAAAAGCGTTCTCCTCGATGGCGGCGTTCGTCTCTTGTGCCGACGAAACGCAGCGGAAACTCTTCCAACGGGCTTCGACATCAGTATTTTCGGGTCCTGTGCCCGTTGCCAGTTTGGCATCCGCCCAAGCCGGCATAGAGATCAACCTGACCCAGGGCGACGACCTACGGTCCCACCTCCACAAGCTTACGAGACAAGTCACCGATGGCCTGACAGACCTTGGTTTCCCCATCAGCAATCCATTGTCGTTCCCCATCATCAACGTCCCCATTGGTGGCGTAAGCCAAACCATTGCTGCTTCACGAGTGATGTGGGAACATCGAATTCTGTTCACGCCATCGGTATTCCCTGCTGCGGCTCTCGAAAGCGGAGGATTTCGCCTTAGTCTCACGGCAACGCACAGTGAGGGCGACGTCGACCAGCTACTTGAGGCCATCGGCGCGGTCGCCAGAGAACGAGACAGGACACGGACGGTCAGGACCTTAGAGGGCCAGGCGAGGCGGTCTCTCGCCGACGGATCCACACCGTGAGCGTTAGCGATCCCAGGAGGAGGACCGCGGCGGCACCTACCATGCGCCAATCGAGCCCAGATGGACCGTCGGCGATCCGCTCGACGGAGGCACCAGCGGTTACGACCGAGAGGGTGGCAGGTAGCGATCCGAGCGCGGTTGCGGCCATGAACGAGCGAAGCGGAACTCGGACAACGCCAGCGGAGTAGTGAACGAGGTCGTATGGCAGCAGCAAGAGCCGCATGGTTAACACCGTCACGAAACCTCGTTCTCGAAGCCGGTCAGCCCACCGGCCTACGAACCCGTCGCCGGCCCCGGACGGGTGGGCCAACCGGTTGTCGCCGGCCACCATACGGGCCATCCCGTAAGCCACAACCGCTGACGCGTTGGAACCGATGATGACGGCAACAATGCCCACGATCGGGCCAAACAGCATGCCCCCGGCCAAGCTCATCAAGGTGGCGGGGAAAAGGACGAGAGGACGGATGGTATACAAGCCGACGAATACCGGCAACGACCACCAAGCCCCACGAACGGTGTCGACGAGACCCTGGGCGGCGTCGACCGCCCCGACGTCTGTCGACCGCTGGTAACCGAACCATACGACAACCACTCCAATCCAGGTCAGAGCAACGGCGATTCTTCGTCGCCTGTTCACCGGTTCGGCCGCCGCAGTCTTTTGGCCCAGATGAGTCGCTGCAGGACATTGACCCATACCAGCGCGGCCATCGCGCCAAAGAGCCACAACGCGATCGACGGGAAAAGAAGGAACGCGGAGAAGAAGACGATCGTCTCCGCCCCCTCGACGAGTGCCGGCGGCATCGTTATCGACGTCAACTCACCGGTTGTAGCCGCTCCACGACCACGCTTTTCAAGAACCGCGGCCAGGAACATCCAGGACACGACGTTGACATAAAAGCTGGCCATCAGCACCGCGGCAGCAACCCACACCGCTCGGTCGCCTCGACCGAGGGCGATACCGAGCGGGATGGCAGCGTAGACGATGACGTCGCCGAGCATGTCGAGGAATCCACCAAAGTCGTCGGCCTGGCCGGTGGTCCTCGCAACGAGACCATCGAGTCCATCGAAGATCCGACCGGCGAGCCATAGCCCAAACGCCGCGAGATAGGCCTGCCTCCACGCCAAACCAGCCGCTCCCAGGCCGGCGATCAGCGCCATTCCGGTGAGGGCATCGGCCGAAAGCCGCCGAGCTAGGTAGCGCGCCGGTCCGACGAGCGCTCGGTTTGCGATTGGCCGGAGAGTGGCGTCAAGCATAGGTCACGCTCCGCGGTGGACCGCCAGGAAAGCCTTACGGTGAGCCGAACCGATGATCCGAACCGATGAGCGCTGCTACTGTACCCATGGATTTCGAGCCCCTACGGTAGTAGAAAACCTGGCGTTCCATGTCTGTCCTCCAATAGGGTTGTGTTCAGTGGTTTGGAAAACGAGTGCCAGTGGGATGGCTGAGGAACCAGAAACCGCGGTTGATGATTTGGTGTTCCAGCTGGAGACGGGATCAGCGACCGCCGAGAATCGGCTCCTCGCGCTCTTCGACAGCAGCGACAACGCAGCAGCAGAGGTAATCGATCGGCTGGCCACCTCGGCGGCCGCCGGTTCGCCGTACTCTCTCGAACTTTTGCTGGCGCTGATCGACGACCACGATCTCGCACGGCCGGCCATCGTCCGATACGTCAAGGACGCGGCCGTCGCCGAAGAAGTCTCACAAGAGGTTCTCATCGGGGTGGCCAGGTCCATTCATCGCTACCGACATGAGTCGAAGTTCTCTACTTGGTTGTTCGCGATGGCCCGAAACATTGCCATCTCTGAGGTCCGGCGGCAAAAACCGACCAAGGCCATCGAGGAAGACGACCTCCTCGACGACGGCGCTCAGCGACGGATGAGTTCGCTGGTCGCGGAGCGCGACATGGTCCGCGCTGCCATCGACACCCTGCCGCCAGCGTTTCGCGAAACCGTCCTCCTGCGCGACGTACACCGTTTGAGCTACAGCGAGATAGCGGAGCGCCAGGGCCTAGCCATCAATACGGTCCGGTCGCGCCTGTCGCGCGGCCGGGCCATGTTGGCCGAAACACTTCCGTCGACCACAGGCTATTGACATCGTGGTGCGAGCTAAACACCGCATCGGCGGCTACCGCGTTATCGCGCCGATCGGAGCTGGTGGTTCGGCCACCGTCTACCGGGCGCTCGATGAGTCGACCGGGCGCGAGGTAGCTATCAAAGTTCTTGCCGAAAATCACAGCTTGATTCCAGAGATGCGGCGACGGTTCGTTGAGGAAGTCGAACTGCTGGCCACCGTCGACAGCGTCTCTATCGCCAAGATCTACGAGGTGGGCGAGACCGACACCGGACAACCGTTCATGGTGTTGGAGTTGGCAGACCGGGGAGATCTTCGGCGTCGGCTTGAGGAGATCAGGACCAGCCGCCTACTTCTGAGTCGGGCCGATCTGACCATGCTGGCCCATCACCTCTACGAGGCGTTGACCACCCTTCACGCCGCCGACATCGTGCATCGTGATGTGTCGCCGGGAAATATCTTGATCCGCACCCGGCGAACCGGATTTTCCCGCGACGAAGGGGTGTCACTCCTCGAACCAGGTGAGCGGTTTCTCCTGGCAGATCTCGGTCACGCCAAGGACATGGAACTGGCGTCGGGCCTCACCGCCGGCGGCGGGACCCGAGGCTTCGCCGCACCAGAACAGCGTGACGACATCACGATGGTCGACCACCGAGCAGACATCTTCAGCGCCACCGCCATCATGGAGTGGGCGAGCCACGATGGACCGTTCGCCGACGACCTCGAGTCCTTTTTTGACAAAGGGCTGGCGTCCGAGCCGGAGGACCGATTTGCCAACATGTCAGCGTGGCACGAGGCGTTTCGAGCGGCGCTCGGCGCTGGTCCTGGACCTGAAATCGCCGGGCGGACGCAACGGCTCGTGTTCGGGGCGCTCGCCGGGGTTGTGGTCGGCGGATTGGTCGCGGCGTGGGTCGTCGCCGATCGGACCCGAGAGGTTATCGCTGGAGAATACGTTGATTTCGACGAGCAGCCGGTGAGCCCCGTCAACGAACAAGCTCGGCCTGGCGACGACGCCGATGCTGGTGTTGCCACCGAGTCCGGCGGTGCCGGAGCGTCGTCCGACCGACCAGAAGTCGACCCGAACACGTCGGTCGAGGGGGAAACAGCTCGAGCATCGTTCGGTGCGCCTACCGACGACGAGGTCATCGACGGTGACTTAGTTGTGCAGGGGGCAGTCACAGGATTGGACGAAAACGAGACGGTGGAACTAGCGATTCACAATGAAGTGGCCGGCGGTTATTGGAATCCCGTAAGCAGCAAGTTCCAACAGTCTTTCCACCAATTCCAAGTCGGTCTGAGCGACGCCGATGGCGACGGCAATCGCCAATGGCAATACACCGTCAGCAGCCAATTTTTGGAGCCGGCGACGTATCAGCTACGAGTTTGGGCGCGAGGGGAAAATGCAGCAAGTGACCCAAGCGACGTGCGCACGATCATCGTGAACGGCTAACCGCCGTAGCCGACGAACGAGCCTGGTCACCCAATCCCACCCAACGCTGACGGCACCGACAGCGAGGCAGACGCGACACCGGGCCCGCCACCCTTTCGGATGACGAACCCGGGTTCGCTCTACTTGTTACGTCCCCTCCCCGATAGGGAGGGAAGGGGTACCGCTATTCGCTATCGACGACCTGAACAGCATCAGGGTCGAGTTGCCGTTCGTACTCAACGTTTTCGAAGACGACGTCGGCTTCGGTAATGCCGGAATCGGTGTAGTAAGCCCGGTAGATGGCTTCCTTCTCCTCGATGGTCATAGTTTCCTTTTCCTCAGTGGTGAGGGGTCGCTCCAGGGTGTCCGATGGCCGGGCCTGGGCGTATGAACCCCATTTGAGGTAGCAGTTGGGGCTCTCGTCAGTATCCAACGTGTCCGTCCGCTCAACGCCACCGATGACGGTGTTGAACGTGAACACACCGTGATCCATGATCGCGTCGACCTCGAACGTTTCACCACTGGTGATCGTTCCTAGGCCAAAGCCTTGCTCTTGGAAGGATCCACCATAGGACCGAGTCGGAAGTTCACCGGCTTCGTAGAGGGCACCGGCTCCCGGCTCCCGGGCGATGAAGATGACGTCGAAGATGCCGTTTCCGGCTTCGCCGTCCACTAGGTCGAGCCACTGCGAGCCGTCAGTCTTATCCTTCAAGAACTCGGCGTTCTCGTTGATATCGGCTACGTAGATCACGCCCAAGGTAGCAAGCCCCTCAGGGTGCCACTGGAGGACAATGGTCTCGGCGCCATCGCTGAGGGTCGGTGTAATGCTGGCCTTGAAGTGTTCGTACTGCTGGGTGCAGGGGTAACGCTCGCTCTGGATGATCTTGTTCTCATGACGACAACCGTTGCCGTTCGGCGTCATGACACATTCTTCCAGTGCCTTGTATTCGAACGTGTCGCCCACGAGCGGGTTCTGGCCCTCTAGGGCCCAGATCGACCAATCGAACACGTCGTCCGGGTCGACCCAACCGGCCGGTGCCGGTCCGTTGAGTTCCACATCGTCCATCCGAATGTCGCCACCTTCGAAGAAGATGGTTACTTCAGTTGACTCACCAGAATTGAACGCAGCCCCGAAGGCCTCGTAGACGTCCGCCTCTCGTGGCTCGAACTCGATGGTCTCGGAGCCGACGACTATGCCGGAAGATCCGACGTTGGCCATGTCGCCTTCAATTTTGATCATCGCCGAAAGCGAGTAGTCCTCGCCAGGAGCAACCGCGATGGTCTGAGAGAGACGGCCGCCCTCTTCAACCTTGCCGGCTCCCACATCGGTATTGGCGTCGTTCGACGGCGATGCCGGTTCGACCTGACTCCAACCGGACACGTCGTTTTCGAACGTCCCGTTGAAGACGAGATTGACATCTCCAGCAGGCGTGGTGGGATCAGGGTCAGGATCAGGGTCGCCAGGCATCGTCGTCGTCGGATCTGTTGACGGCATCGTCGTCGTCGAATCCGTCGACGGCACCGTGGTCGTCGAATCTGTTGGTGGCTCATCCGGGCCCGGGACGTCCGGGTCTGGATCGTCGGCGCCTCTCAGCCTGATCAGTGAGAAGTCGTCATACCGGGCTTCGCCTGCGGCATAGGTGGCAAAAATCGTGACCGATGTCGATTCTCCGGTCTCGAAGTCGAGCGAGCGCTCCTGGTATTCATAGGCGTCAGGATCGGCTTCTGGCGACAGGGTACTTTCGGCGATCGTCGTCTGTCCGCCGACCGTGGCTCCGATCCGACCAACCCCCTGCAGGGACGCGGTTAAGCGATAGGTCGTATTGGCTTCGACGGCGACGTCTTGGGAAAGCATGCCGCCGGCCGATGGCACTTTGGCCGCGCCTTCGCCAGAGTTGACGATTTCCGACTCATTGACCGGCTCGACCTGGATCCAACCGCTGAGATCATCTTCAAACCCCGGATTGACGATTTCGACCGAAGGGAACTGCCCTTCTTCGGGAGCATCTGAGGCACCTGCCGCCGAACAAGATGCGGCTAATATCGACATAGATGCCGCAGCGATTGCGACACGACTTCTCTTTTTTCTAAAATACACTGAACCGCCTTTTAGGTAAATTGAGTTGACGATGCTAGCCATTGTGATTCAGCACAGGTCGCCACTTGCCGTTTTATTTTGTGCTAGTGCCGCCTCGGACACGAGTTCATAAGAACGCCACGTTCGATGACCCACTACTAGGCCACCGTAGACCTGACCTGCCGGGGCCGGTTTCGTCACTCGTCTTCGGAGAAAATTCCTGGAGGCGCAGTCCGTGTCCGGGTCGCTCAACCAGGATCGCCCGAAATGGAGGCCCTGGGACGCAATCGTCACCGCGAGGACCGTGGCCCACTATAGCTTAGAGCCTCGAAATGACTCGGTCACCACGCCACCCTCGGTCAGGATGCAGTTGATCGTACGATCGCCCGCCTGCCAGGTTTCCTCACTGGGACGGCTGCGAAGGGAGGAGATAACCGATGCCTCGTACGCAACCCCGACGAACTTCTCGAAGTTGTTCCCGAAACAGAACTGATTTGCTGACTCCTCGAGCGCCACGTCTCCAGGAAACTGGCCGTCTGGCAGCTCGACGTCGACGAATACTTCGGCATTGTGGGGTTCGTCGCAGGACACGGAGGCAAACGCGGTCCTGTCGGCAGCGAAGTCGGAGAAACAGTCACCGGCATCCATGCCGTAGAGCGACACCAGGCCGAATGAACGCAACGGGTCGGTATCGGCCAAACGGCTGGTGGTGGCCGCCGGGAAGACGACGAAGCAGGTGACCTCCCGCTCACCATCACCCCAAGTCTCCTCACTAGGTCGCAAGACCGAGCGACGCATGGTGGTCGCCAGCCCAATACCGACGCCGGTGAGGCGAGTGAAGTCTTCATCGCACAGCTCGATTGCCGCCTCAAGCCCGAGAAACGATGCCCCTGCCCCACCGGGCAGGTCTCGCACCGCGTAAACCTCGACGGTGTGAGGTCGGGTGCAATCGACTTCGGTCGCCGTCTCACCTTCCGCCGACGGTTCGTAGCACGTGTTCGGTGCATAGGTGATGTCGGGGTCGGTTGAAAGCTCGGTCGGAGCGTCACGATCCTCGGATGGTGGCGCTCCTTCTCCCGAATCGGCGACGACCGGCTCATCGGAGGCCGGTTCGACAGCGGTCGGAATCGTCTCGGCCAGCGGAACGGTCTGCGACGAGAGCGCGACACCGGAGTCGGATCCTCCGCTTGGCGGGGATCCGAGAGCACACGACGAACCGAGCAACCCGAGGATGCACAACACCAGTGAGGCGTTTGACACAGTGTGACAGCCTAGTGGGGCCGGCGGACTGTCCAGATCTGGTGCCGTTCAGCCACCACGGTTACGAGATCGGCCAGTCTCGGCGGCACGTACGGATTCGACTAGCCCCCGCCTGCGGCCATGGCGACCGGCCGGGTTGCCGTGACCGGTCACACCACGATGCACAACACCGATGGGACCAGCCCACCCGGCCGCCAAAGGCGACGCCGACTGAACTGATCCCATCGACCGGCAATAAATTCCACTTAGCAGCCGCCATATTCATAGACCGAACGAAGGGCGACGTTCTCTCGATCGATCTCTCGAATGTGGGCGTTACGGCTGTCCCGCTCATCCAAGCTGAGACTGGCCGCTTGTATCGACGCCAGCACATCCTCCACTCGCCTGACCTCTCGGCGGGTTCGCTTCTGGCCCTCCATGATGGCCATGGTCACTGCGAGAAGAAATACACCAAAGACCAGAAACAGTGCGGCTATCGCAAATGTCTGCATCAGGTCCTCCTTCCGTCAGCTCGCTACTACTTCGAGCGGCGAGCGGTCGATTGAAACGACTTAGGACGAATCGTGCATGTAGGTACCCCCGTGTGGTCTGCGGTAGATGAGCCTCGGGTGCTTCCGGGTTCCTCCGGGCTCACATCCTGTTTTGCCTTGTGAGCTGATTGCGTTTTGTGAGCTGATTGCCTTGTGAGAGCAACTGTAATCCATTGAGCGTGCACTTGGAAGTCGCGTGCGCAGTAAATTCGCACGATCTTTCACAGATACGCTCGACGTTGCTCTCAGTGCGCTGACCGCGCTACTATCTTGTGCACAAAAGGGGGCAGAGCAACCATGGAGCAAACACGCAACGCATTCGCCGCCGCGCTCGCTGCGCACAACCCAGGGGAGCTCCGCCGGGCGTTCGACGCATGCAACGATGAAACCGATCTGGCCCGATTTCACCGCACGACACTCCAGCGGTGGCTCGAGGGCTCGGTGCCGACCCGGGCGGCGTTTATCCGCCGACTCAGCGAACGGCTCGACGACCCGAACATCTACGTCTGTTGGGAACAGGTCCGAAGCAAGCCCCGCACAAGCGACTACCAAGCCGTGGTCAGAACGTTCGATCAGCTCGTGGACGACGAACGAGACCTTGCATTCCAGCAGATCCGGCGAGCGTACATAACCAACTCGCGTCAGGTGCGTTCCAGATTCTCGATGCGCATCACCCTCGACGAGGACCGCACAGACACCAACTTGCTCCGGATGAGGGCCAGCCTCAACTGGGAAGGTCGAATTCCAGAAAACGCAACCATGGTCTTCGGCACCGAATATTCCGAACTTGGCGATGCCTTCGACAAGCCGGAATGCGTGTTTCGCGAGTTCATCGACCTCGAATCAGATCAACTCGACCACCTACTGGAAAGCGGTGGCGCCCAAATTATGGCCTACACGCCACTAAGCGGGACCCACCAAGCGATGCGGCGCTGCGTCGGCGACTACGCCGGGAAAGGCCTATTCCGATTCGAAAACCCCGAGGTCGATCACGCCCAGGTTCGGATAAGCGTGAGCTACCCGTTTCCTCGCGGCGGGCAGCTCTACCCGATCCTGTTCGATGGCTACCAAATCGAGGGTCTGGCCGAATTCAGTCTCGAAATACGAACGCCGTCGATCACCGAGCCAAGAGGAATCGCGTTTCTTCCGGCCGGGGAGCGACGAGCGTGGGCCATAGAAGCTCTCCGAGACGACGAACTTGTGATGTACGCCGGCCGACCCGGAGTTGTCCTCGGCGAGGGTGACGGAGTCGTGCTCTCATGGACGGAACGACGCGTTGGTTGAGCACATCCGGCCAACTATCCTGCCCGAGCCACACCCGGTGGCACCGAGCTAACCGACCCGATAATCGGAGTCTTGACATAAGGGGCCGTGTTGGAGGAGTGGCGACAGGACGCGTCACCCCACCAGTTGGCTTCGTTCTTCGACCAGCTATACGTCAACGCTGTGTACCCGACCGGGCGAGTGGCTCTAGCCGAAGCCATCCGCCACCGCATCAGGTCGGTTGGCGCGTCCTCGGTCCTCGACGGCGCCGCCGGCACCGGATTCCCAGCGGTCGACCTCAAAGCCGACCCGCCGGTAGACGGGTTCGAAATTCACTGCGCCTATGCCGACCCGCACATGATCCAACAATTGGTGCTTCGGGCCCCGTGAGCTGTTTGGGCCGACAACTGACCGGCGCCTCATCGAACTCAGCGCGCCCCGCAGTCACGGCAGCGCCGGATCAAAGTCAAACCCGTTTGTTCTCGACTGGCGAAACCTCGATCAGATCGACGCCCAATATGACTACGTGATGTGCCGTGGCAATTCTGTTGTCTACGCATCGACGTGGACCGGCGGGGGTCAGGTCGCGACACGGTCTGGGGTATGTCGCTACCTGGAAGAAGGATCACCGGGTACGACCGGGCGGCTACCTTCACGTCGATGCGCCTCTCAGCCTCGACGAGGTCAGCTACCAGTACCCGTCGGTCGATTGGAACCGCGGCGGGGCACGAATGCCCCGACGGAACTGACCAGCGAGCGACCCAGTTGGGGCGTGATAGTCGCCAGAAAGCCGAACTGATTGCACCGTGGCGGTGGTCACTAGGCAAGGGGCGGTCGCTCGTCGAATCCCACCACCTGCTCCAACACGGCCATGGCTGCCAGCACGTCCCCTTCGGCAAAATGCCGGCCGATGATCTGCATCCCTATGGGGGTACCCGCCGACGTCAACCCGGCGCAGACGGTTCCCGCCGGGTTTCGAGACATGTTGATCCCGTAGGTGAAACGCACCCAATCCAGTTCCGCCTCACCAACCAACAACCCGTCGGTGTCGATTCTGGGCGCCTGACCTGCGGTCGTCGGGGTAAGAATGAGCGGCGCCTGCTCTCCGGCAAAGACTTCCTCCAAGCGCCAGTTAAGTTCGAAACAGGCATCCTGGGCCCGCGCATGGTCCACACCAGAGACTGTCGCTCCATATTCGATCTGCGGTTTGATGGTGGCGCTTAGCCGATCCCAATCGGTAGTACCGATGAGGTGGCCTTGTGTCTTGTATCTGGCGACGCTCCACAACGTGTACCAGTCGGCGGCTGGGTCATCGGGGAATATCTCATCAACTTCCACTACCTCGGTCCCTTCCGCCGCAAGCGCCTCGACAACCGTCCGGCAACCGGCCAGCACTTCGTTGTCGACGTTGGCAAACCCCATCGTCGGCGACCACACGACCCGCGGCGGCAGTTCAGCTTCGGCAACCCTCTTGGCCCATGATTGGCCCGGGTGAGGCAATGACATCGGGTCTCTACCGTCGGGCCCAATAACGGCGTCCAAGGCGACCGCTGTGTCCATCGCGGTTCGTCCCATTGGCCCGTTGGTCGACAGCAGTCCGCTTCCTGGCATGGCCCGGCCGGCGATCGGCACGCGAGCAGTCTCGGGTTTGAGTGCGGACAATCCGCATGCTGAGGCGGGAATTCGGATCGAACCACCGCCGTCTGAGCCGGTTCCTAGCGGCACGAGCCCGGCCGCTATGGCCGCAGCAGTGCCTCCAGACGAACCTCCAGGTGAATGATCTGAAGACCACGGGTTGATGGTTTGACCGTACGGAAGATTGTCGGTTGCCCCCTTGTGCCCGTGTTCCGGTGTGTTCGTCTTTCCGACGACGACCGCACCAGCCGTTCGTAGCCGGGCGACGTGGACAGAATCCATGACCGCGGGGGCGTCGCCGGCGTGGAGCGCTGACCCGAACGATGTGGTGAAACCGGCGACTGCCTCAAGGTCCTTTACCCCAACTGGTACTCCGGCCAGCGGTCCGACGGGTAGGCCGGCGGCCACCCGGTCGTCGAGGACGGCGGCCTGTGCCATCGCCGCCTCACCGTCCCAGGCGACGAAGGCGTTGAGCGTCGGGTTGTACCGTTCGATCCGTTCGATGGCGTGAGTGGTCACTTCACGAGCCGACTGGTCACCCGCTTGTACTCGGGCGGCGATAGCGGCGACGGAATCGGAGAGGAAGTCCATGGGGAAATGGTGACAGGCCCCCGGTTAGCGGACCAGTCCGGAGCGAGTTGGGTTCACGAACGATCGGGTCTTCAGGACGGGTTGCGAAAGAGGTAGTGCGACACTCCAAACTGTCGTCCGCGGTCGAAACCCCAGGTTCCGATGCTGGCCAGTAGGAACAACCGCCACCGGCCAAGCTGTCGGTCGAGCGGCGTCGGATCGTCGCCTGTCGCCAACGCCGCTAGTGCCATCTCCGGGTCGGCGTCGATCCGATCAAGCCAAGCTTGCAGAGTCTTCGCGTAGTGGGTGCCATCGAGCCAGTGGTGATCGACCACCGCCAAATCACGTTGCTCGTGGAGCAGCAGATCATCGGACGGCATGGTTCCACCGGCAAAGAAATGTCGGGCGAGCCAGTCGGACTCGGCGTCGACATCAAAGTGCCACGCAAGGGATCGGTGGCTGAACACATGGACGAAACATGTGCCTCCGGGCTGGAGCCAGGTGCGGATCCGCTTCAAGAGCTCGCGGTGGTTCCGCACATGCTCGAACATCTCAACGGACACCACCCGATCAAACCGACCTTCAGGTACGAACGTAGCAATGTCTGCGGTGTGAACCGCCACGTTGGTTATCCCCCGAGCCGAGGCCTGGCCGTCGATGAACTCTTTCTGCGTCCTCGAATTGGAGACCGTGACGATCTCGCTTGCCGGGAACCGCTCCGCCATCGCGAGCGACAGCGACCCCCAGCCGGCACCCAATTCGAGGATGCGGTCGCCGTCCGTCACTCGCGCCCGCTCGATTGTTTGCGAAATCGCACACTGCTCGGCGTCTACGAGGTCGGTCACTTGCGATGGCCAATAACAACAGGAGTACCGAAGCTGAGGACCGAGCATCAGCTCGAAAAACGCCGACGGCACTTCGTAGTGTTGACGATTGGCGTCGGCGGTGTTGGTGGTAACCGGCCCGGCGGATCGGGCGGCGAGAAGCTGCTGCTTTCGTTCCGAGACGCTGACCGGGCCACCGCGGCCTTCGTGGCGAACCTTGGCTCGCATGCGTAAGTTAACTCCTGCCCGGACGATTGGATCGGGCAACTGGCCGAGCTCAGCTCGGTCGACCAGGTAGCCCACGGCTCGTCGGGAGGCGATCGCCCAAATGCTATCCACCATCGCATCATGGCCTGACGAACCGAGGGACGTCGGGTCATGCGGCCAGTTCCTCCTCACTTTCCCAGAGTGAACGGAAGGCAGCGGCCTGTGCCCGGAGCAAAGACTCGTAGTCAACTCCGTGGCGAGTCAGCCGGAAGGCTCGACCCCGCATCAGATCGACGACAAGCGGCGTGCCGAGATGCCCGTGGCAGGCGTGCAACAGGTAGGCCATCGGGTTCGCCGTGCGTTGGGAAAGCGCCCATCGCCGATCCGCTTTGAGATACAGCTTGACCACATGGGGTTCACCATCGATCGTGAGGTGGAGCTCGGGATTCACTCGGACCTGCAACCCATCGGCCAACCACATCCCCCGCCGCGGTCGACCGATCCATTCAACCCTTTTACGACCGAAGACCCGCCGGTAGTTGGTGATGGCCGTGCGATAGTGAACGACACGATCGGGATGCGCCAGCTCGATGGCATGATCGAGAGCATCCGACTTGGCCGAATCTACTGGTTGTTCGAACTGATGGAACGACATGATCTGAAGCCGAAGCAGCCGCCAGTAATCCACTGCCGGGGAGTACGACCCAATCGATCTCTTGATCGCTCGAAGCTCGGCCCGTTTACCTATCGAGTCGGCCAGGACGAACGGAAAAAACTGAGTAAGCGATATCGGTTCGGCAAGCAGAGCGTTGACGTCCGATTCGGCTGGAAGGCTTCTGGTGGTGATGGTGGCGGTTGGCAAGTGGTCGACGGGCAACGAGACCCCCTGAGTGGTCGGTAGACGGCGGCGTTGTCTCCAGTATCGCGACGGCCTGTGACAGTCGGCGATTGACGAAGCGGCCTGTCCGCCGCCCATACGGAGCTGCACAGTGGAGCTGCACAGTGGAGTTGCACAGTGGTGGCGCACGATGGGACCCACCACACATCGTGGCGAGATGATCGGTGAACGCTCAGAGCTAAGACAACAAACACCGACGTGTCAACAGTCGGCCGGGCGGGCACAACGCCAGCAATCGACCGGAGGGGTCGCGAGCGCAGCAGCGCCTCCAGCCCGTAGCATGGAGGTTCGATGACAGTTCTCTCTGCCCAACAGAGTGACATAACGGCGCTGTCGGTTGGAGCCATCGTCAACGCGGCGAACCCCTCCCTCTTGGGTGGAGGAGGAGTCGACGGCGCGATCCACGAAGCAGGCGGACCGAGAATTCTTGAACAGTGCCGTGAGATCGTGGCCCGCCAGGGTGAGTGTGCCCCAGGGGAAGCGGTGGCAACCGGCGCTGGGGAACTCGATGCCGCCATCATCATCCACACCGTCGGACCGATCTGGGACGACGCCGAGACTGCCGAGCACGACGAAACGCTCGCCCGCTGCTACCAGAATTCGTTGCAGCTAGCAGCAAAGCACAACGCCCGAGAAATAGCGTTCCCCAATATCAGCACCGGAATCTACAAGTTTCCCAAGGTCCGGGCGGCGAGCGTGGCGGTCAACGCCATCATCGATTGGTTGGAGTCACGGCAAGACCACAGCATCGAAGAGATCATCTTCGTCTGCTACGACGATGAGAACTATCAGGTCTATTCTTCGCTTCTCGGTTAGCCAGTACCAGGTACGGTTGGCCATCGCGGCGACGTGTGCCGTGCAATAGCGTCACCGGGATGCGGATCGTGGCGACAGCAATCGGCTGTTGTTTGCTCGTCGCTTGGTGTGGGCCCGACAGCGGACCGACCGACGACGACTATGCCCAACTAGTCGTGAGCGAGAAACCGTATCTGACGGAGATCACGATCGAGTCGGTCGACGACACGACGACCGGCTGCGAATTGGTCAGCGGGAACGCAATCCTCGGAGACGACATCATGGTCGTTCGCGAGGACCGTTCGGCCGCCGACATCTGCGACGATGCCGAACTCGAGTCCGAATTCGATGCCTCAACCGAGCCGCCAACGCTGCTCGAGCGCCGGCGGGCGGCTGGGGCCAAGGTCGACTCCGCACTGGAGATGGTGGCGAAAGAAGCCATCGTCGGTGAGTTTGGCTGAGGAATCGCCGCTCGGGCTCCGCCCTCACTCCCGAGTTTCGCAGAAGCGAAACTCGCAGGAATCCTCCTACAAGATTTGGCTGAGGAATTCCTTGGTGCGATCTTCTTGGGGGTTGGTGAAGAAGTGCTCCGGCGTGCCGACCTCGACGATTTCACCGTCGGCCATAAACACCACCCGATCGGCCACCTCTCTGGCAAAACCCATCTCGTGAGTGACAACGATCATTGTCATGCCTTCACGGGCGAGGTCTTGCATCGTGTCGAGCACCTCTTTGATCATCTCAGGGTCGAGGGCCGAGGTCGGCTCATCGAACAGCATGACCTTCGGGCTCATAGCCAGTGACCGAGCGATGGCCACCCGCTGCTGCTGGCCCCCCGACAGTTGACCCGGGAACTTGCGGGCTTGATCCGGGATCTTGACCCGCTCCAACAGCTCCATTGCGGTCGCCTCGGCCTCAGCTTTAGGCACCTTACGAACCTGGCGAGGAGCCAACGTGATGTTGTCTATAACCGTCAAGTGGGGGAACAGGTTGAACTGCTGGAAGACCATGCCGGTCTCCCTGCGTATCTCCTGGATGTTCCGGATGTCGTCGGACAGTTCAACCCCGTCGACGACGATTCGGCCCGAATTGTGTTTCTCCAACCGATTGATACAGCGGATGAGTGTGGACTTTCCGGACCCGGACGGCCCGATCACCACCACCACTTCCTGTTGGCCTACCAGCATGTTGATGCTGTGTAGAGCCTGGAAATCACCAAAGAACTTGTCGATCCCATCGACCTCGATCATGACCTCCCGGCCACCGATGTCTGTTGCGTCGCTATCGACGACCGTCACTGGTTCGACTCCTTTCGATACGCACTATCGCTGCCCGACTGCAAGTCGCCGCTCCAGTCGTTGACTTTCTCTCGACATGGCAAATGAGAATGCCCAATAGCCGAAGGCTACAAACGTCGCCGTCTCAGCGATACCAAATCCGCGGAACGACTCCTGGCTGTGAACCAACGCCCGCACATCGAGAAACTCCGATATGGCGATGATTCCCAGCAACGACGTGTCTTTAAACAGCGAGATGAACTGACCAACCATGGCCGGGATTACGGCCCGCAACGCCTGGGGCATCACGATCAGGCGGGTGATCTTCGCTGCACTCAGGCCGGACGCCTGACCGGCCTCCACCTGGCCCTTCGGTACCGCTTGAAGACCGCCACGAACGATCTCAGCTACGTAGGCCGCACTAAATAAGGTAATCGCGGCGATAGCTCGTGTGATGTTGGACAGCGGAGAGTCCGTGTTGAGGAAGAACCCGAGAAAGAACTGGCCGGCGAGAAGGAAGGTGATGAGTGGTGCACCCCGAAAAAACTCGATGTAGGTCACCGACATGACCCGCACCGCCGGCAACGAGGAACGGCGGCCGAGGGCCAGCAAGACCCCGATCGGGAAGGCCAGAAGAATGGCACAGGCGGCAACGACCAAACTGAGGTGAAAGCCGCTCCACTTTCCCCAGTCGGTTCCCTCGTGACCAATCGCTCGAGACGCTACGACGACGATGGCGCCAACCACAACCACCGCTCCGGTGCGGGCGGCGTCGAGCCGGTCACCCTGAAGAAGCTGGATCGCACCATACAGGGCGACCAGGACAACGGCGATGCCAATGGTTGTCGACTGAGTGAGGAGCGTCCCGACCGCAATCAAGCCGGCGAGGCCGATCACCAAAGGCGAGAACCACCGGGCGACAGCTGGGCCGATTCGCCCCACCATGTCGGTAACGAACGGGACGAAGGCCAAGGTGGTGTAGAACCACGCCCAGCCGAAGGTGCCGGACAACAATTGGAAGCTGGCGACGACACAGAGCGCCGCGAACGTCCACCCCAAGGAGCGAACGGCGGCCGGAAAGCGGCTGGTGAGCAACCATCCCGCCACTCCAAGAACGAGCATGCCGCCGGCCAACATCCACGGTCCAGGGGTACGGGAGAACGCGCCGAGCAACACCGCAACGAACAAGGCAATCGACCAGTACGACCCGACGTAGGTCCGCCACCCAACCTTGACCAACGGTTCACCGGTTTGCTGTGCGGCGTCTCGGCGGGCCGAGCCAAGGTTGCCGAGAAAGAGGCCGAGCCCGGCGGCCATCAGCAGTGCTTGGCCGACGACCCGCCACCGTTCATCACGGGAGAACGTTCCGATCATGAACAGTTCCAGATTCTGCTCGACCGGTTCCCACCGGCCGGTTAGGAAAATGAACCGAAAGAACCGGTAGCCAAGAAAGAGTGCCAATCCGCCGAACACCAGGGTGATAAGCGAGTTGAGCGGTGTTGAAAAGAGCCTCTTACGAGCCCACTGGCTCGGTGGGAGTTTTTCGGAGGGTGGCCCTTCCGGCTCGACGACGACAACTCCGTCGTCGACCGTTGATATCAGTGGCGGCACCGCCTGAGCGTCGGTCATCGCGTCCCTTCCCTCATCGCCCTACCAGCTGCATCCGTCGGTTTACCACGTTCATAAGCATCGATATCAGCAATGAGAACGACAGGTAGATGAGCATCAGAACAAGCAGCAGCTGGACCGCCGGCTTGCCGTTACCAATTGCAGTCTTTATCAAGGCGGTGATCTCCGGGAACGCAACGACTGTGCCGAGCGAGGTGTTCTTGGTGAGATTCAGGAACTGGTTGATTGTCGGCGGGATGGCGATCCGCAGCGCTTGAGGCAATACGACGAACCGATACCGCTGGAATCCAGAGAGAGCGAGAGCATTCGATGCCTCCGACTGCCCTTGCGGCACGGCGAGGATCGAGCCCCTGATGATCTCGGCGATATGGCTGGCGGTATAGAGCCCAAGGGCAAACGTCAACGACAGGAACCCGGCGTTCGTTGCGAACCCGCCCTCGATGACCCGCCCGCTCTCCGATACCGCCGGGAAACTCCACCGATACGGCCCGCCCAGCGCAACAAACGCAACGGCGGCGAGGCCAACGAACGTGGTGAACGACCAGAGAAGGCGGCGGTGAGGAGCACCGGTTGCAATATTGACTCGGGTCCGCCAGAACCAAACGACGGCCGCAGCTACCAGCGCAACGACCACGAAGGCCCAGAACAGCGCCGTGTTGCCGTCTGTGGCAAACGATGGCAACGCCCAACGGTCGTTGCTTAGGAGAAGTACCACGTTGTCGGTGCCCGGGAACTGAATCTGCCACGGCGGCGTGGTGGGGTTGAAGGCCGGGAATGGCCCGAAGGTAAAGATGGCGAAGCCGAAGAAGGTGATGATCACCAGCGGCGGGATGTTCCGTAACACTTCGACGTAGATCTGGGAGAGTTTCGCCACCAACCAGTTGTCTGACAACCGACCGATTCCGATCAGTACGCCAAGGACCAGAGCCATGGCGATACCGAGCACCGCGGCGATTGCGGTGTTCTTGATCCCGACGACCAACAGGTCAGGAAATAGCGGGCTTCGGTTGTCGAACCCAGGATCGTCTCGGACCGTGAAGTTTGTCGGTTGCTCGAGCACTCCGAAGCCGGTGTCGATATTGGCGGCCTCCAAGTTGCGGAGCAAGTTGCCAATCAGCCACCTGACTATCAGAACAACACCTACGACGGCCACCACTTGGCCGACGACTCGGAGTACTCGAATATCCCGCCAGAATGCCGGTCTCGCTTGGGCTGCAGCCCTCGAATCTTGCTGTAGAGCGGTCACTGGGCTGAAACCGTACACCAACAACAGACCAAACGCCCAATGTGTGTGAAACCAGTAACAATCATTCACAATCAGCTCTGAAGTCGGTAACGGCCAACGGCAACCGAGGCCAAAACGAGTGAAAGCATCGAGCCGTCGGGCTCGATGCTTTCACTGATGATGTACTCAGATACGCCCAGAGCCGCAGGAAGCAGCTAGGGGAAACTAGATGGCCAATGGCAACCCACTGACCCTCGAGTCGTTAGCGGTACGGCGGCACGTACATGAGGCCGCCTTCAGTCCAGAGGTTGTTCGGGCTGCCCTCGGTCAACGCCAAGCTGTCATCGATTGGCACGATGTTTGCGTTGTAAATCTCCTCGTAGTTTCCGACCTGACCAATCACGTTGGCGGCGAAATCAGGGGCGAGGCCGATACCTGGATCGAACCCGTCCTGGCCGAGGAAGTTCAAGATGTTGGGGTCGTCGCCAGAGTAGTCGCCAATGTTCGACGAATCGAGACCGAACTCCCACGCCTGCACCGTCGACATGATGGCCCAGTTCACTGCCTGTGCCCATTCGGTGTCGCCATCGGCCACAACCGGACCAAGCGGCTCTTTCGAGAAGATCTCCTCGAAGATGACCTGATCCTCGCCGCCTTCACCCTCGATTGAGGACTTGAAGGCCGCTAGCTGCGAAGCGTCGGAGGTCCAGGCCTCACACTGACCTTCTTCGTAGGCCGGACGAAGTGCCGTGTTGTCCTCGAACACGACGGGGTTGAACGAGATTCCCCTGGCCCCAAGGACAGCGGTCAGGTTCAGCTCGGTCGTCGTACCGGACAACACGCAGATGTTGGCGTCCGCCAGGTCTTCCAAAGAAGTGAAGCCAGTTGAGGCAGGGACCATCATGCCCTGACCGTCAAAGAAGGTGGTGAACAGGAAGTTCGCCCCCTCTTGACCGTCCCGGGTTGCGGTCCACGTGGTGTTACGAATCAGAATGTCAACCTCGCCAGACTGAAGCGCGGTGAAGCGGGCCTCAGCGGTAAGCGGGGTGAATTCAACCGCGTTGGCGTCGCCCAGCACCGCTGCGGCAACGACTCGACAGAAGTCGACATCGAAGCCGGCGAACTCGCCGGATTCATCGACGACACCGAAGCCGGGAAGGGTGTCGTTGCCGCCACAATTGAGCGTGCCACGATCCTGTACCGCTGCGAGCGTTCCGCCCTCTTGGGTCAACTCGACCGAAGTATCGCCATCGCCGCTGCTCTCCTCGTCAGACGACTCTTCGTCGGACTCTTCGGTGTCATCACCTTCGGAGTCGGCGTCGGAGTCGTCCGAGCCACAGGCCGCAGCGACGAACACGAACGTCATCAGGAACGCCAACAGGCGTAACCAGTTCTTTCCAATCACAATGGATCCTCTCGTCATAACGCAGCCCTCGGCGGCCGTCCTTACGACAGCTATCCGGGACTAAGCATCCTGCAAGCGGCAAATCATACACCCGCTCAGAACCCACCCAGGCGAAAGTTCCCAAAACGCAACCCTGCGAGTGCCATCTCACTATCGGTCCGGTGACGGCACCCGCAGAAGTGGCGGCTACAGCTCAGAGGCTGAGCAAGAGCGGGAGGAATGTCGGCGGAAACATCCCTCCCGCCCCACCATTTGTAGTCAATCCATTTGACAAATTCAAGCTTTTCTTGGAAATATATTTATACAATTAGCATCTAAATGCAGGTCGGTATTTGACTATATGTGGCGCAGGTTGGACAAGAAGCTGCGATTCTTCACCACCCCAATGCCATACTAATCGAGTGATTGATTTGCGATCCGACACGGTGAGCCGGCCATCGGAACCGATGCTCCACGCCATGGCTGACGCCGCGGTCGGCGACGATGTCCTGGGCGACGACCCGACGGTGGCGGCACTCGAAGCGAAACTTTTCGATCTGCTAGGCAAGGAGGCCGCCGTCTTCGTACCATCTGGCACACAAAGCAACTTGTGCGCACTGCTTGCCCATTGCCAGCGAGGAGATGAGTACCTGGCCGGTGAGAACGCCCACATGTACCGGTTCGAGGCCGGGGGCGGTGCCGTGCTTGGCAGCATTCAGCCGCAACCGGTACGGGTCCATGACGATGGCCGACTCGACCTCGACCACGCATCGTCGGTTATCAAACCAGCCGACCATCACTTTGCCGATACCCGGCTGCTCTGCCTGGAGAACACCCACGACGGCATGGTCGTGCCGCTCGACCACCAACGAGACGCCGCCGACTTGGCGCAGAGCCGTGGTCTCAGCACCCACCTCGACGGCGCTCGGTTATGGAACGCAACCGTTGCGCTCGGCGTGCCACCAGCGGTCGTCGCCGAGCCGTTCGATTCGGTCTCTGTCTGCCTATCCAAGGGGCTCGGTGCGCCGATCGGATCGGTTCTCGTCGGCTCGTCGGCCCTCATCGATCGGGCCCGAAAGTGGCGGAAGATGCTCGGGGGCGGCATGCGACAATCAGGGGTACTGGCCGCCGCCGGGTTGTACGCGATCGAGCACAACCTCGAACGGCTTTCGCAAGATCACGCCAACGCTGCACACCTCGCCGCCGGTTTGGCAAACCTTCCTGGCGTAGCGGTGGTGCGACAGGCGACGAACATGGTGTTCGCCCACTTCGACGTCGACTGCGATGGAATCGCCGAGGCGGCCAAAGGTAACGATGTGTCGCTGCTCATCAACGACCGAAGGTGCCGGATGGTAACCCACCTCGACGTTTCCACCGAAGACGTCACCACCGTGGTAGAGGTACTTGCCGACTGCGTCGGCGGCCGGGCATAGCTCGAACAGCGGTCAAACGGGAGAAGCTGGTCCGGGGCGGTAGACAACGACGACCGCCGATAAGATCTTCTTTCGAAGAGTCGGTCGGGGTGACGGTTCCCGGTGTGAAGAGGCGGACGACGTGATCCGGTGGTTGCTGTCGAATTGGTCGGATAGCGATGTGTTCAAAGTCGGCGTTAGTGCGCTCGCCGCCCTCGTAATCAGCATCCTGGCTTCCAACCAACGCTCCCGTATCGCGTCGGCCGGAGTAGCCCTCCTCGTCGCCGCCGCCAGAGTACCTGTCGACGCGGCGACATCGATCGGTGAACGCGTCATACATCACGCCAGATCCGATCGCCTTAGTCGCCAACGCCAACAACGCGAGCGACTCCAAGCCGGCTGTACGGTGTCATTCGTCGAGGACGGTCCGGACGACCGACAGCTCGTCCGGAAGGGCAGGGTGGCTTGGATCCGAAACGGCACCGATGCCATCATCGACTGGACCCCGGCATTCACACCACCATTCACCGGCCACCTCGGCCCCAATGGCGCCGTTCGTACAACCCACGACGCTGACCTACTTATCAAGGAGCACCGGCAGGGCGATCGCGGTGTCGTCGTCGACCACTCCGGCCATTTACTGTCCAACGGGGGTTGGTCGGTTTTGGAATGGCCACCATGCGAAGAGCCATGGTGGCTCAGGCTGCTGCTCAACCTCGACCGTCGATTTCACCGCAGGCAACAAACCACTACCGATGCGTTCACACCGCAGCCATTCACCACACCATCAGGTCGCCCCGCCTCAGGCCATGTCAGCCAGTCGAGACGGTGACGTGGTGGCACGGATATCACCATGAACGGTCACCAGCTAAAAACGCTGTTCGACCAGGTGGACCAGCCAAGCCAACTCCACGTTTCGTCGTCACCAGCAGCGGTCGCCGCCATCTTTCGAGCCGCCACCGATCGGCCGGCAACCGAGCTGTTGTTCATTCAGCGGGCCACCAGCGAACACGACCCGTGGTCAGGGCAAATGGCGTTTCCCGGCGGCAAATGGGAGCCGGCTGACGGCGATGAGCAGCGCACCGCGGTCCGTGAGACCTGGGAAGAAGTCGGGCTACCACTCGACGACGAAAGCTACCTCGGCACGTTGACCAAGCTCGACGGCGGACGGGCCACGAACCGCCCGATGGACGTCTCAGCACACGGCTTCTGGCTAGACAACGAACACCCGGAACTCCGCCCAAACGACGAGGTAGCTGAGATTGTTTGGGTCGATCTCGACCAACTCGGGGATCGCACCCGCTATATCGACTACCGGTTCCCGCCGACCGGAACGACCTTCCCTGCCATCCAGCTCAATCGCCCCGAACAAGTCATTTGGGGGCTGACGTTACGGTTCTTGGCCGACCTCTTCCACCGCATGAAGCGGCCATTCGTGATCTAACCGAAGACGAATCACTCGAATGCTTCACGAAACCTAAGCTCAGGTGGCGATGAGGCGCTCGACCTCCGAGACCAACACTTCCTCGTCGGCTACCCCGTAGGTGGTGAGGGCGAAGCTCCCATCGTCGTTCACGAACATGAACGTCGACCGGCCTCCGGTTCCAAACCGCTCCCAGAGTTGCCCTTCGGAATCGTCGAGGTGGGGGAAGGATCCCGTGCCTGTGGCGTCGACAAACGCCGCAAAGTCTGCTCCGGGCGCCTCGCCACCGATACCAATGAACTCGACCTGGTCACCAAACTGCTCGTGGACCTCTGCGACCGCAGGGCCTTCTGCACGGCACGACGTTCACCACGGCGCCCAGAACCACACCACGAGATCCTTGTCGGCCAACGACCCGAGTTCGATCGTTTCGCCGGAGATGGTCGTGAACTCACCACTCAGTACCGAGGGGTCCAACCGCTGACCAACAGGTTCTTCTGAAACAGTCTGACTCGCACCTGTCTCGCCGTCGGCTACCTCAGGTGCAGCGGTCGGTTCTGAGGAGGAACAGCTGCTGGCGATAAGAGCAAGGCCGCCGAACGCCAAGGGAGCGAGTCGCGACAACCGAGGTTTGCGACCACTTCGATCGAACATAGGCACATTGTGCACCATCGGGGTGAAATTCCACCTAAGGCCACCGCTCACGGTCATGGCCGGCGACGAGCGCCACCGGGTTTGTTCTTGCGGTTCTTCGGTCTCGGCTTTCCCGACCGGGACGAAGTGCTCTTGCCACCGGTCGACGACCCAGCACCAGCCTGGCTGCCCGATGCCCCGTTCCGGCCGGTCGAGCTGGCACCGACCCGTTTTCCAGAGGCATTTTTTCGCTTACCGGCACCCTTGTTGGCGCCAGCCCGTTTGCCGGCAGCCTTTTTGGTCGACCGCCGTGTTCCCTGACCAGACGTTTCACCAGAGCGAGATGCCGGCGACCCAGAACGACTGGAGGAGCCCGAATCGCTGCGACGGGGCGTCGCCTCGGATGATCGCGACTCGCCAGAGCTCTTAGCCGTGCTCGACGTCGTACCGGACGCGCTCTTGCCACCGTTTCGCGACGGTCGGCCGGTCGACCGGTCCTCGCCGTTTCGCTTTGCCGAACTCGACCTGGAATCGGCCGACTTCTTCCCGCCGGACCGCTTCGTTCCGTTACGAGACCGACCGGACGAGTCTCCCGACCCACCCGGCTTACCCGACTTCGCAGAACGATTCGACCGTTGTGAGCCCCGACGGGTATCGGCACTGGTGATGATGGCATCGGGTCGCGACGATCGCGGTTGGCGTTCCGGAGTCGGCTCAATCTCGGCATCGATACCGAGCCGGCGTTTCATAGCCGATGTGGCTTTGATTTGCCCCGCTTCAAGGAGTGAGACAACAACGCCTCCCGCTCCAGCTCGAGCGGTCCGGCCAGAACGGTGGACATAATCCTTACTGTCGGCCGGAGGGTCGAAATGGATGACGCAGGCGACGCCATCGACATGGATTCCTCTTGCCGCAACGTCGGTTGCAACCAACGCATCGACAGTGCCCCCGGAAAAAACCTTCAAGGCGCGATCGCGCTGAGACTGGCTACGCCCCCCGTGGAGATGACCGGTGGTGATACCTTCCTGGCGAAGCTGCCGGGCAAGTCGATCGACGCCATGTCGGGTCCTGGCAAAAACCATAACCGGACCGGGAGCGGCGGCGATCAGATCGGCAGCAAGCCACACCCTATGCTGTTTCTGCGTCTTTATGAACCGGTGTTCCATGCCACGCAGATCCGGTTCTGGCTCACCGATCTCGTGCTGAACGGGGTCGACCAGGTAGCGCTTAATCAGCTCCTGAACGTCGTCGTCGAGCGTGGCGGAAAACAAAGCGACCTGGCGCTGGCCGCCACCGCCGGTTTGGTCCAGGAGGCGGCGAACGTCGGGCAGGAATCCCATGTCGGCCATACGGTCGGCCTCGTCAACCACCACCAGGTCGACGTCTTCCAAAGAGATCACGCCCTGATTCATAAGGTCCAGGAGCCGGCCGGGGCAGGCCACGAGTAGGTCTGGGCCACGCTTGGCCGCCTTGATCTGCGCTCTGATTCCGGTTCCCCCGTAGATCGCCAATACGGACCGGTCGACCGCCGACGCCAGATTGCTAAGCTCCCGGCTTATCTGCTCCGCCAACTCTCGGGTCGGCGACAGGATCAATCCTCTCGGCCTACCGGACGTGCCGCGGCCGAGACGAGCCAGCAACGGGATACCGAATGCCAACGTCTTGCCCGACCCGGTCGGAGCTCGAGCCAGGATGTCACGACCGGCAAGGGAATCGGGGATCGTCAATTTCTGGATGGCGAATGGCTCGTTGATCCGCTGCTTCGAAAGGACCTCAACCAGCTCGTCGGGCACTCCAAGTTCAGCGAACGACGCTGCTGACATAACATTCGACCTTCCTGCCCCGCACGACAGGCGAATGGAGCGACCGACCTAGTCTATCGGCCAGCCGCCCAGCCGTGACCGGCTGCCGGATTAGGGTTTCCCGCCGTGGCGACGCATCGGAGGTACCGTGGTCGGCGGTTGGCGGCGGGGCGGGAGCCCGTCGAGTAACTCTGCGGTGACCGCTGCCACCTGGGCGACCGCATGCTCGAACACCTCAACCATCGCCGCCGACGGCTCGCGGACCCCGCTGATCTTCCGGACGTACTGCCGAGCGCCGGCCTCGATTTCAGCGGCGGAGGCGGGCGGTTCGAGTCCACGCAAGATGGTGATGTTTCGGCACATGCCACTATCTTGCCTCACCGCTGACCGGCGTGAATCTGAACGGCTCAGAAAAGGTCGTCTTTGCGGCAGTTGACGACCAGTTCGGCAACCGACGCATGGTCGGGCAGCCGTAGGGCGGTGCTGATCAGTTCAGCGATGTCCTCACCACCGATGACGGGCTCATCGCCGGTTTCCACACCAGCGATCATGTCGGTGTCGATAAAGCTCGGGCACACAGCGACCGCCCGAACACCATCGCTCCAACCCTGTTGACGGGTGGCATGGGTGAGAGCCATGACGGCGTGCTTGGTCATGGCGTAGCCAGGGGCGAACCCACCTTTGACCCTCTTACCGGATAACGAAGCGATATTGACCACCCGACCGTGACCGGCGGTTCGCAACGACGGCAAACAGAGGTGGGTCAGTAAGGTCGGGGCCTTCACGTTGACCCGCCACATGTGATCGAACGCCGCCTCGTCGTAGTCATCGAGATCGAAACGATCGAGAACACCGGCATTGTTGATCAACACATCGATCCGGCCGTGGGCGTCGAGGGTGTCGGCAACCCAACGACGAGCCGTGTCAGCATCCAGCGCATCGAAGTGGTGAATCGACAGGTCACCAACACCACTAAGGCCGTCGGCCACCGCGGAAACAGCATCGGGAGTACGCCCACCAAGGCTCAGCGTGTAGCCATCGGATCGAAGCCGCTCGGCGATGGCTCGGCCCAGCCCGCGAGCCGGGCCAGAGATCATGACCACTCGACCCTCAGCGTCCAGCATGGTCCCGAATCCTAGCCGGCGGCCGGCGCCCGATTGAAAAGCGCGACCACGAGGACCGCGGCGGGAATGACCACCAACGCCGAATTGGCTGCTTGGTAACTTCCGAGCCGATCCTCGACAACGGCAAGCGTGACGGGCCCGATGGCCGACCCGGCCACCACGGCCAGGGTCATGACGCCCTGTATAGATCCGATGTGATCGACGCCGAAGTAGCCGGGCAGGATCGTCGACAGCGCGGCTCGCACCCCGCCACCGGTAGCACCGAGCGAAATGGCGTAAAAAACTACCAGCGCTCCTGAGCTTAGGCCGGTCGCCAACAGGTGGACGGTGATCAACAACGCCATCATGGCCGCCGGCACGAACCGCACGCCGACCCGATCGATGAGGTAGCCAACGGCGATTCCGGCCACCGACGAACCGACGATCTGCGGGAGGAACATTGCCGCCGCCCGACCAGAACTGAGGCCCGCCTCGGCCAGAAGATCGATCTGATGGAAGTTGAGGCCGGTAATCAACATGCTGGTGGCCACCCCGATCGTTGCCAGCACCCAGAACTGGGAGGTGCGGATGGCCTGCGCCCTGGTGGCGCTCGGTCTCGTCGGATTCGGGGAGGCGACATCGTCGGTTGTTGGGTCGCCGACCCACCCGTCGGGAGCTTGATCGACGTCACCCGGTCGGTCGATCAGCCCAAACCAGCCGAGCGGGATCACCAGCCCCGCGATGATGCCGGCCGCCAGGAGCCACGTCGCCCGCCACGAGGTCCACTGGATTCCGGCATTCAACACGAGCGGAACAGTGGCCAGTCCGGCCCCGCCGACGGTGGCTAGCACGCCCATAGCTACACCACGGCGGCGTTCGAACCACAACGAGACCGAAACGGTAGAGATCATGCCCAGGGCTCCCTGGCCAAACATTCGGATGCCGGCGAACCCGATCGCCAACCAGACCGTCGAGGAAACACCGGCCATGCTGGCCAACGAAACGGAAAACCCGACCCCGACGAGTACCTGAGCTCGACGAACTCCAACTCGGTCGATGGCCCGACCGAACAGCGGCATTGTCGATGCCCCGACAAGGGTGCCGACCAAGTACATCGTGCTCACCACCGAGCGGCTGACGCCCAGTGTGGCAACCATCGGGTCGATGAACACGGACACACCGATTGTCTGCCCCGGACCGGTCAGCATGACCCCGACCACTGCGACGGCCAGGATCCGCCAACCGGAGAATCTGGGGGCCGGGCGCCCATGTGCCAGCCTCGTGCCGCTCTCGGCTACAGGCCGAGGTCGGGGACCAAACGCATCGACCGACTCGTTTTGGGGAACAGACCCCGACATGGCGTCCTCGGCCGGTTGCAGACCAGACTCCCGACCGAGGATCGGTGGGATTCGTTGCGGCATCCTCAGACTATCGGCGTGCCTTGCCGGGCATCGGCGTGCCATGCATCGAGAACCGGTCCCCCGTACCCTTGGATCGTGGAGCTGGGCATCGAGGGACTGGGCGACGCCACCCAGATCGGCTGTGGTGGTTCGGCTGTCGTGTACCGATCGCAGCAGACCACACTGCGCCGAGATGTGGCTGTGAAAGTTTTGACCAACGTCGACCCGGCGTTCGTTCGGAGGTTTGAGCGAGAAGCTCGTACCCTCGGCAAGCTCAGTCAGAAACCGGGCATCGTCACCGTGCACGATGCCGGGCTCACCGCAAACGGGCAGCCCTATTTGGTGCTCGAACTCTGCCCAACGTCACTTCAGGATCGTTTGAGTAACAGCGGTCCACTTTCACCCCCTGCCGCCTGTGAGCTGCTAGCCACAATCGCCAGAGCGGTGGCCGCAGCGCACGACCTCGGTGTCGTCCATCGGGATCTGAAGCCGGCAAACATCCTCATGTCCCCCGACGACGAGCCTTTGGTAGCCGACTTCGGGATCGCCGTAGCGTCGGGGCTGACCTTGGACCAGACAAACTCGGTGGCGTTCAGCGAAGGATATGTCGCTCCGGAAACGATCGCCGGAACGCCGGCCGAGAAGCCAGCCGACGTGTTCGCGTTGGGTGCGATGTTGTTCTACTCGGTCAGCGGCAGACTGCCATTCGTGGACCCGACCGGTTCTCCGCAAAGCTTGGTGGCGCTCGCTTCGAGGGTCATGAACGATCCGGTTCCCAACCTCCGGCACCACGGGATACCGGACGGCGTCTGCCGGCTTATCGAGTGGGCGATGGATAAGAACCCCGACAAGCGACCTACCGCCTGGCAGATGGAGGAGCGCCTCAAGGCGTTGGCTGCCTCGTCGAGGCCGGTACACGGATCGAATCCGGCCGAGCGACCGCCACCGCCACCGCCGAGCACTCCGCTGACCCCGCCGCCGAGTCGAGCGAGAACACCGCACCCGCCGACTCCTCATGCACCGCTCCCGGTCAACGCGCCATCGCACCCGCCACCGGGTGCGCCACCTCCGTTTCAACCCAACCCGTCACTCGGTTTCGGCGCTGGTGCGAATCCCCAGGTGAACGATCGAGGCGCCCGTCGATCGGCTGGAGCCGACCGTCCGTTCGAGCCTGCTCCATTCAAACCACCGCGGCGCCGACGACGCGGTCCCATCGACCTACTTCTGGCCATCATCCGCGGATTGATCGCGTCGTTCGTGGTCTTCGTCATTGGCCTGACCCTGTTCTTGGTCGGCCTGCTACGCCAGAGCGGAACGATCGACTACAACTCCCAGGAACCGCTGCTCGAAGCCGGTGGCCGTCTTGGGCTGATCGGTGCCCTCACCTACACCATTGGGACGGTGGTAGCGTTTTTCCTCGGGATATGGATGCTGCGGTGGCCGAAACGCCGACGGGTGAGATGATGCGACGACATGGGTCCCACCGTGTGACGACGAACAGGAGAAACATCGGTGACCTCCAAGGATGATGCGAGTGGGCTCACCGACCTTCGGAACCGACTGGAATCAGCTGCAGTCCCCGAGAACGTCGAGGCGATGGCGGCCTACATGCGAAACCAATTCGAGTTTCTGGGGGTTCGGAGCCCAGGGATTCGGACGGCGACGAAAGCCATGTTCGACACCGTTGAACAGCGCGGCGTCGACGGGCTAATCGGACTGGTCGACCGCTGCTGGGCCGCGCCGGAGCGCGAGTTTCAGAGTGCGGGCGTACTCCTACTCAGGCGCTTTGCCGACCTGCTCGAACCGCAGCACCTCGACGACCTTCATCGGTATATCACCACCAAATCGTGGTGGGATACCGTCGATGGTTTGGCCGCCTGGAGCGTCGGACCGCTGGTCCGGGCTGAGCCAGCGCTAGTCGAGGACATGGATCGGTGGATCGAGAGCGACAACATCTGGGTGGCCCGCACGGCGATCATTCATCAGCTCGGTTTCAAAGAGCACACCGATGCCGAACGCCTCTTCAACTACTCGTCGTTGCGGGCCGAGGATCGCGAATTCTTCATTCGGAAAGCGATCGGGTGGGCGCTACGCCAATATGCCCGGGTCGACCCCGTCGCGGTGCGTGAGTTCGTGTTGGACAACGAAGGCCGGCTGTCGGGACTATCGCGACGAGAAGCGTTGAAGCACCTCGACGGCTGAGCGGGCTGGCGGACCGCGTCACGCAGAAGCCAGTTCATACCGCCAACCGTTTGGGTCCATGATCAGTCGATTGCGGGCGCCTGGTCCATCGACGGCGCCGGTTTCGTATGCCGAATCGCCGGACCAGGCGAGAACGACAGGTTCTCCTCCGATCGGTCTCGTTCGGAACTCACTCGGCTCGTTGGCTTCGGCCCATGCCAACGCCTCGGCCGTAGACCGATGCTGTCCAAGCTGGTGGAGGGAGATCCAGGTCGGTGGCGCCAGCTCGATTGCTCCGTCGCGCTGCTGGCGCTGACCGTCCGATGCTGACAGCCATCGATACTCGTGGATTTCGCCGTGGTCGATTCTCACGTCGCCGTCGGGGGCAGGGGCGACGAAGAACCACGTTGCGAAGCGGCGTTGCGGGCCTCGGGTCGCCATCGCTTGGGCTGGCGGTGGAATCCAGTACGACCAGGTCGACAACCGTTCGACATCGAGATCGAGCCCCGTCTCCTCTTTGACTTCGCGGACCGCAGCACGACGAGCCGACCCAATCGGATCACCAGCCACCGCATCACCGTCATCGACACGGCCTCCGGGGAAGACCCACATACCGCCAAACGCGATTCGTGAGTTCCGGCGCAGCATCAGGACCTCCGGGCCTTGGACGGCCTCAGGCAGTGAACCTTGCACGGCCTCAGGCCGCGAACCCTGCACGGCCTCAGGCCGTGGATCTCGTAGGAGCAGCACGGTTGCGGCCGGAATCAGTTCGCTGTCGTCACTCATCGGCTCTTACGGTAGGTGTGCCGGTGAGCGCCCACAAAGTCGGCTTTCTCCTTCGTGGGTTGGGCCTGAGCGGAAGACGCCGGGCGTCGGCACCCGAAGGTGCCGTGGCGATGCGTGTGGAGGAGTGACGTCCCCCGCTCAGATGCCCTGATACCAGTGAAGGGTGAATGTCACCGGCATACCGATCATCGTCGGAAGAGCCCGAATACTTGAGACAAATTCGAACCAACGGAATGGGCGATCATCAGCCTCGGGGGTTCCGACCTATGCTTGGGCTGTGTTTCTCGGTGAGGACCTATTGCCGTTGTTGACGCTGGCGATCGGTGGCGGGCTGGCGGTTGGGACGATCTCTGCGTTCCTCCGACCAAAGGCGGAGGTCGACGATGGCGAGTTGGAACGCCCTCCCATCATCCGGTCGATGGTTCAGGTAGCCATCGGGCTGAGCGTTTCGATTTGGGCGGTCGCCTCGTTACTCAACTAGCTCCGGTCAACGGTCGAGTATCGGCACAACTAGCTTTGGGCTGTTTCACCCAAACCCTACAGTTGATCTGTTAGTGGCCGATATCGGTACCGTGTTGGGAGCCAAACCAGAACCATGGGTGCCGGTTGTCGCCAATCCAAACCCTGAAGGCATAGAACAGAACGCCAACAAGGCATCACCCATCTTCGGGGTCGAACAGATTGGCCTTGGGTTCGGGCGAGGCAATCGATGGCTTACCACAACCGGCAGCTCGTTTATCTTTAGGGCTCTGCTACTCATGGCACTGGCGCTCAGCATCGTCGGCATCGCCCGATCCGTTGGCGGTGCAGTACAACCCGATGCAACATCGCCAGATGCACCACCGCCTCCGGCACTCGTGCAAACCGACTGATCAGGGCTAGAAGTCTTCCGTCGGAGGTGGAGCACCGCCTGGTTGTCCCCCGCCACTCGGCAAGGAACGAGCCATGTTGTCGAATCGGGTGTACTGCCCACGGAAGGCCAGTTTGGCTCGACCGGTAGGGCCGTTCCGGTGTTTGGCCACGATCACTTCAGCCACGCCGGTATCTGGAGACTGCTCGTCGTAGACCTCATCGCGGTAGAGGAACATGACGACGTCGGCGTCCTGTTCGAGCGAGCCGGATTCTCGCAGGTCGGAAAGCATCGGGCGTTTGTCGACCCGTTGCTCCAATTGACGGTTGAGCTGGGCCAACGCGACGACCGGCGTTTCCAGCTCGCGGGCCAAGATTTTTAGACCGCGGGAGATCTCCGACACCTCGACCTGCCGGCTTTCGGCCGTGGACCGCCCAGTCATCAGCTGGATGTAGTCGACGACGACCATCCCGAGTTCCCCGACGCGACTCTTCAGCCTTCGAGCTTTTGCCCGAATTTCCATAACCGACGTCTGGGGGTTGTCGTCGATGTAAATGGGGGCCTCGGCGAGGCGGCCGACGGCATGACTGATCCGGTTCCACTCGGGCTCTTCGATCCGACCGGTACGAATCCGACTCGAATCGACGAGGGCCTCAGAGCAGAGGATCCGTTGAGACAACTCGAGTTGGCTCATCTCCAGGTTGAACAAGAGGACCGGTTTTTGATCCTGGATCGCTGCGTTCGTAGCCATTCCGAGAGAGAACGCGGTCTTACCCATCGCTGGCCTGGCACCCACGACATAGAGGGCGTTGGGCTGGAGACCAGCCAGCATCTCATCTAGATCGAGGTAGCCGGTGCTCGTACCGGTGATCGAATCGCCTCGCTCGTACAAGGTCTCAAGCCGATCGAGGTTGGCCGAGAGCAGGTCCTTGATCGGGGATGTGGTGTTTGTGACCCGTCGCTGTGCCACCTCGAACATCCGAGCCTCAGCCTCATCGATGGCTTTGATTACGTCATCCGGTACGCCGTAGGCCATTTCAGCGATCTCGTTGCTGACAGAGATGAGCCTCCGAAGCAACGCGTGTTCTTCGACGATCTTGGCGTAGTGAGCGGCATTGCTGATAGCCGGGGTGGAAGCCTGTAGATCGAGGAGTAACCCCGGACCACCAAGGTCATCGAGCAGGCTGGCCCGCTGAAGCTCCTCGGCGACGGTCACGGCATCAACCGGTTGACCGGCACCGTACAAGCCCATGATGGCGTCGTAGAGGTGGCCGTGAGCCGGTTTATAGAAGTGGTCGGGGTCTAGCGTCTCCACCACTTCGGCGATGGCCTCGCGCGACAGCAACATCGCCCCCAGCACCGACTCTTCAGCGCGAAGGTTATTTGGCGGAACCCTTGGAGGGGTTATCGGTGCCGTGCCGTTGGACATCTTCTGATCATGGTCGCTCGACGTTGTGGATCTCTAGACCGACAACTTGTTGGAAAGCTGTTCATAACCCCAACCCCTTGGTGGACAAATCTGTGGATAGATACGCCTTCCTGTGTAGAAGTCCCGACCGGGACGTCAACTGACGGCGCGACAAACTAGCCCGCCAAGATCGCGGGCAGCACAAATCCAGCCTCGAGACCCTCTATTCGGTTGCTGTTATGCCTCGACGACAGAAACCACGATCGGGAACTGGACGTCGGGGTGCGGTTTTACCGCAATGGAGTGTGTACCGATTGACCGGATCGATTCGCTTAGATCAAGCATCTTGCGGTCGATCTCGACCCCTGCCTGCTCTTGGATCGCTGCCGCGACATCAGCCGCGGTAACCGAACCAAACAGCTTGCCCTCGACCCCGGCGCGTGCTGGGATCTCGATCGGTCGAGCCACCAAGACCTTGGCCATCTCCTCAGCCGCTTCACGCTCTTTGGCGTTTCGCAGCTGCCAAGTCCGTTTCATAGCATCGGCTTGAACCTCAACTCCGACACTGGCCTGCTGAGCAAGCCCCTTTGGAATCAACGAGTTTCGGGCGTAGCCGTCGGATACTTCGATTAGATCGCCACGGTTGCCGAGCCCGTCGATCGTTTTGTGGAGAACGATTCGCATGCTCAGGCCTCCACCGGGGTTTCGGTCTCTGCCGGCTTTTCGGCCGCACCGCTGCTCGCTGGTGGTTCGGATGGCTTACGATCCCGATCGCCATCGCGACCACGGCCACGATCCTCACCACGACCACGATCACCGTCGCGATCATCGCGTCGGTTGCCGCGACGTTGGGTCGTGACTCGGCTGGTGTAGGCCAACAGGCCCATCTCGCGAGCGTTCTTGACCGCCCGGGCGATTTCTCGCTGCTGTTGGGAGTCGTTACCCGTAACCCGGCGTGACCGGATCTTCGCTCGGTCGGACATAAAACGCCGGAGCAAATCGACATCTTTGTAGTCGACGTACGTAACGCTCTCGGTAACCAGCGGGCTGATCTTCTTCTTGCCCTTCCGGCCGACCGGTTTCGGCTTTACGCGCTTTCTCGCATTTCCTTTTGCCATTAGAAGGGCTCCTCATCCGGGTTGTACGGCGGCACGTTGCCCGCAGGGGCACCACCACCGGGACGGCCGCCACCGGTCGATCGGCCGCTCGCGCCATCGGGGCGCTCGTTCTTCATTACTTCGGCGGTGGCCCACCGAAGGCTGACAGCGACGTCATCGGCCACGATCTCGACCTTCGATCGCTTGTCGCCGTCCTGAGTCTCCCAGCTGCGTTGATCGAGCCGACCGGTCACGGTGACCCGAGATCCCTTAGAGATGGACTCGGCAGTGTTTTCGGCTAATTGCGCCCACGCGGTGACGTCGAAGAAGGAGACCGCTTCTTCCCATTCTTGGGTCTGCCGGTTTTGCCACCGGCGGTTGACCGCGACGCCAAAGTTGGCGACCGCTTGACCGGAAGGCGTCCACCGAAGCTCTGGCTCTCGGGTGGCGTTTCCGGTAATAGTCACATTGTTATCTATTGCCATCGGATCTGCTCTCTCAGACTGACGCGCCGGCCAGGCCGCGGCGGTGCGCCTCGTCCACTGGCAGACGTATGAATTTGTGGCGGATGACGTCATCCGCGAGCCGCAGAACCCGATCCAACTCGGTCAGGGCATTGGGAGCCAGGAACTCCATGACGACATAGAACCCACGCCGGGCCTTGTGGATCTCGTAGGCGAAGTCTCGAGGACCCCACTTATCGAGCTTTTCAAGGGTGCCGCCAGCGTCGGCCGCCATACTCTCCAGGCGGTTCACAAAGGTTTGAATGGTCGATTCATCAGATTCATCTCTGAAGATGACCATGAGCTCATAAGCCCTCATGGGCAATAACCTCCCTACGGATCCGGCAAGGCCGGAGCCCCCGACGTTCGGGGGCAGGGTGTTTTGTTGCGGAATCAGACGCCACAAGATCAGCTGACGTGTAGACCCGAGGGACAACGCTATCGGGATCGAGCTTGTTCACGACATAGAACGTAACCAGACGGTGTGACGCTCCAGTCGGCTACCCCCGACCGATTGCCATCAGGCGTCGACTAGTCATCGTCGTCGTCATCACCCCGGCCGTCGTTGTCGCCGTTCCCGTTGTTGTTGTCGTTGCCGTTGTTGTCGCCGTTCCCGTTGTTGTCGTTGTTGTTGTTGTCGCCGTTGTTGTTGTCGTCGTCGTTGTCGTTGTCGTCGTCTGGTCGTGGATTGTTCGGGTCGACTGTGGACGGCGATGCCGGATCTACCGTCGGCGTCGTTATCGGCCGACCATCGAGGTCGATCGGCGTGCACGGCCGGCCGTTTGGTGACGTACCGACAAACCGGCTCGTCGGAGGCGACCCCTCGATGGTCGTTACCGGCTGCCCGGACGCCGCCGCAAGCGCAGGGTCGGCCTGTTCGCAGAGCAAAGTTGTCGTCAACAATTCGGTACCGACAACACGCTGATCACCCGACGGGCCTTCGACCGGCAGCCCCTCACACGGCGGATCGTCGGCCGTCGCAGCCATCATGAACCCATGCCACAGTTCGGCCGGCACATCACCGCCATTTATCCGACCGTTCCCTGAGTCACTGGTGTATTGCTCGCCGAACAGTTCGACCATCGAGGTGAGCTCCACCCCATTCTCGACGTTCACCTCGTCGTTCATATACCGGGGGGTCTCGCCGTTCACCCCTGGATACCCCATCCACACCGAGGTGGTCAGTCCACAAGTAAAGCCGGTGAACCAGGCATCTCGGTTCTGTTGAGTCGTGCCTGTCTTGCCCGCTGCCGGCCGAACGACGTCGGTCTCCTCGTCTACCAGTCGGGCTGAGCGGCCGGTGCCAGAGTTGACCACTTCTACCATCGCACCGTTTACCTGCCGAATCACCGACGGGTCTACGGTCTGCTCACCAACCCTGACGCTGGGGCTGTTCGGATCGCACGAGGTCGTCGGATACCAACACAACACGTTTCCTTGGGCGTCCTCGATGCGCTCGATGAGCACCGGTGCAAGCCGCTCCCCTTCTCGGGCAAGGTTGGCGTAAGCCGCCGTAATTTCAAGAGGTGACACCACGTTGGTTCCCAGCACATCGGATGGGCAGCCCAACATCTCTGAAACGATGCCGAGCCGTTCAGCCATGTCTTTGGACTGCTCAGCTCCGACCTGAGTGATCATCTGGGCATACACGGTGTTCATCGACCATGTCGTCGCCCGGTAGACCGACCGGTGGGTTTCAACGGTCGGTCTATTGCTGACCCCGCCTCGGACATTCCATTGATCGCATTTGCCCTCACCGTCGGCCGGATACTCAATCGTCCATGGCGCCGCGAAATAGGACTCGGGCGAAAAACCCTGCTCGACGAACTCGGCGAGGGTAAAGATCTTCATGAGCGAACCCGGCTGGAAGCCAGACCCACCGCCGGCCCTGCCCATCGTCAGGTTGACCTTGTTTTCGTTGAAGTCGGCGCCGCCCATCATGGCGACAACCTCGCCTTGCTCGTTGACAGATACGAGCGCCCCGAGGGGCATATCGGGGTTGTTGGGATCGAGCCGCGCGGTGATAGTGCTGTGGGCTAGTTGCTGCAGCTGGGGGTCGAGGGTTGTGTAGACCCGAAGCCCTTGTTGGAACAGTTCGCCATCGGGGTACAGCTCGTTGAGCTGGGCGATCACCGCGGTGACAAAGAACTCCGTGCCGTACTCGCTTCCCTTTACTTCGCCAAGCCCTTCGCGGCTCTGCTGAGGAATCAACGCCGGCCAGGTGTCGGCGTCGGCCTCAGCCCACTCGGCCTCGGTGATGTATCCCTCGTTGTACATCTGGCGCAACGTTTCGTAGCGGCGGCGGTTTCCTTCATCGAGCCGCTCGCTGGCATCACCGTTTTCCGGGTTGCGTAACAATCCGGCCAGGTATGCCGCCTCGGGGAGGGAGAGGTTGGCGATGTCCTTGTCGAAATAGCTACGGGACGCAGCTTGCACCCCATAGGCGCCGCGGCCGAAGTAGGCCCGGTTGAGGTAGCGCTCGATGATCTGTTGTTTGGCCGCCTCTGGCGAGCCGAGCTCCTCGGTCAGATTCTGTTCGAGGTTGACGGCCCGAACGATCTCGCGGGCCTTTCGTTCGAAACTGTTCTCGGCGTCATCACTCACCAGCTTCACGTACTGCTGTGTGATACTCGAACCGCCCTGAACGCTGCCCTCACCGCTCAGCTTCTGCCGGGCTGTGCGATAGGCGGCTCGCAACAGGCCACCGGGGTCAACGCCTTTGTGTTCGAAGAAGGTTCGATCCTCGGTGGCCACCACCGCGTTGATCAGAACCGGGGGAATGTCTGCGTAGCCGACGATGATGCGGTCTTCTCCACGGAAGATCTCATTGGCGGCGACGTCGGGGCCGCATTCCTCGTCCACCTCACCGGTGCAGATGTAGGTCGTCTCGAACAACTGGTCGAAATCATCATCGCCCAATTCCTCTACCTGACTGATGAACGCCCACACGCCACCGAGGGCGACGACACCGACGATGCCGATAACGAACAGAAACCGTCGAAACCGCCAAAAGGGGTTCCGACGACGGTTTCGTGTCGGGGTGGGGCCAGACAAGGGCCCGGGGGGAAGTTGAAACGCCATGATGTGGATCTACTCTCGAACTAGCCGGAGACTCCGTAGGATTCACGCAGGTGATTCCACCAGCACTGCCTACATACTTCTATCAGGTAGCAGGTGGAAGGTTTACCGCGGGTACGCAACTTGCGGGTCTCAGCGAGGTCGGCCAAAACCCGACCCGAATTCGGAAGACCGGGCCCGAACGCGAACATCACGGTGACGAGATCGCCACCTTCACATATTGGGCACGGATCTGGCACAGACCGACCGAAGGAGTGAGCTACCCGCCGGAGCTCTGGCTGCGCATCACAGACTTCTTCGGTTGTCTTCTGGCCGCGGAGAAACGCATCGACAGTACGCTGCCGGGCCAGGCGATAACTGATCACACCGGCCGGAGCAATGCGGTCGGCGTCGCCGCCGGCGCTACTCGGTACGAAGCTCACGGTATCTAGCGTAGCGAATCAGGGCCGTCGCGTTCCTGCCGCCACCATTCCAGCAGGATTCTCTTGGCTTCCGAGGCGGCGACCGGGCCTTCATCGAGTCGGCGTTCCAGCAGGTGGCGTTGCGCCCTGCCGACTTTCGGACCGGGATCCAGATCAAGGATCTCCATGATCTCAGACGCTGATAACGGGGCGGACAAGTCGTCCAGATCGTGTGGCGGGACGGCATCGATGAGATCGCAGGCTCGCCGCCCAGCAACACCATCGATCGACGGGTCGATCTGTGAGATGAGGGCGATGAACCCTCGAAGCACCGCAAGATCTTCGACGGAGGAGGCGGCCACGAACCGTCGGACGGTGCCAACAGTCGACGCCGGACCGAGCATCCGTTCTGCAGAGTTGAGAAGCCTGACCGTACGCACCCGGTCCCGTTTTGAGTACCGCAATCGGGTCAGCTCAGAGCTGGCCTCGGTTCGAGCCGGCCAGAGCAGTCCCGCTCGTCGAGCCAACCCACCGTCGGAGAGCGGCAACCGAGCTACCGCTTTGGCCGCAAGCTCTACGTCGCCCCCCGAACGATTCAGGGTTGGAACAGCGGTGGCCAGAAGGCCGGAAGCGACCAGGAAGTCCAAGCCGGGCTCGGGATCGGCGATCGAGAACAGGCGCTCAAGCTCATCGGTTACCCGCTCGATCGATACGATCGCCAGCCGCTCGGCCATGGCCGTCGCCGCTTCCACCAGTTCGGGAGCCGGCGTCAAGTCGAGGCGAGCAACGAAACGAGCGGCCCGGAGCATTCGAAGTGGGTCGTCGCCAAACGACACCTCCGGAGACAACGGCGTCTGAAGCCGCTTGCGCTCCAGATCGGACACGCCACCATAAGGATCATGAAGCCGCCGACTGGGTAGCTCGACCGCCATCGCATTGACCGTAAAATCACGACGTACGAGGTCATCGCCGAGATCCCGACCGAAGGTCACCGTCGGATTGCGGGAACCATGGTCGTACGACTCCGCCCGGTGGGTCGTTATCTCAATACTCCTACCGGCCACCGTGGCTCCGATCGTGCCAAATCGTTCCCCCTGCGACCACAGCGCGTCGGAGACCGGGCCGGAAAGAAGTTCCTTGATGGCCGGCGGCTCGGCATCGGTCGTCAGGTCGATGTCTCCCGGTGGTGGACTCGACGAACCATCGGACAGCACAAGATCGCGCACTACCCCACCAACGAGGTACAACCGGTACCCCGCGGCCACAAACCGCTCGGCAACCGGATCGACGACATCGCGCAGCGCATCGACGCCGTCGCTAACCACGGCTTCGACCCGAGTGAGATCTACCACCCCAACGGTTGTAGCGGATCGGTCGGGTTTCGGCACAAACAATCGCATGGGGTTCGCCCAGCAGGCCGCCGGGTGGCCTTGCCTTAGGTCCCTTCGATAGCCGCGACCTCGCCAGCCAAGACAGGATCCTAAGCTGCGGAAGCCTCGACCTCGGTGATGGTGAACGTGGCCCAAGCGCCGTCGGTGGTGACACTTGATGCGACACCGGCGCGCTGCCCAGCATTGGTCACGAAAATCCGGGATTTCTCAGGAACTTCGAAATCCACGGCCGTGATGAGATACCGCCCCAAACCCGGTTCCTTCTCGTTGATATCAAAGTACGTGTTGACCCCAACGGAGTCATCGCTGGTCAACTCCAGGTCGTACACCCCATCGCGTTCTTCAATATACAGAAGCTGCTCATCGCCGCCCGCAGCCAACTTGATTTGGAAGTAACCATTGCCGGCGGGGTGCGGTTCGATATGCCATGCGGAGTCCGACAACGAAACGTCGGCCGTGGCCGAATATACCTCATCGCCCCCAGGGCTCTTTGGTTCGCCGTCACCAGCCAAGAACCGATTTTGGCTCGTAGTAAACGTGTAGCGAGCCCCCTCCTCCGGCACGAATTGCTCACCAGAAGCTCCGCCATTATCGACGTGCTCAGGATGGGTCCAATCGGGCAGGCCGGAGGTGTCGTAGCCTTGCAGACCGAGCATGGCGATGGCGTATCGATCCCCCAGCTCTCGGAGTGATGGACTGTCGAAATGGGTGCCATCGGTGGTCACCAGTCCTTCGGCGGAGGCGACTTCGAAGTTTTCAATCAACGGCGCAATCCCGTTGAGGCGTTCGTTGAACATGGCGCTGTCGTTTCGCGAGTAGGCCAACTCCCCGGCCACGAAAGGCAGGTCGGGGTCTGCGAACTCCCGTCGCAGTCCGTTGACCAAATATTGAATGTCCACGGTGTAATCGACGTCGGTACTGTCCGCCTCGCCTTGGTGCCATACGACGCCACCGAGCTGCAGTGCGGTATCCGAACTGTCGATGGCGTCCCGCACCGCCGACACCGCTTGGGCGAAGTAGTTTTCTCCAGTGGTGGGATCGACGTTGCCATCTGGCAGCCAGAACTGTATCGACGTGCCGCCGCGGGCATTTGAGACCAACAAGGACTCAGTGCCGGTAACACTTTGCATGGCCCCGCCGAACGTGTAACCGAGGCTATACCCGTTTACCGATCGCTGGACGGTCGAGTACTGGTTGATGTTCGGCGTTGCGGGCACGAAATCACTGCCATCAAAGACCGAGACACCATCATAGGTTTGGAGCGTGGCCGGCAATGGACCGCGACCGGCGGCATTCGATTGTCCGATTATCAGGTAGACGGATGGGACCTCATCGTCAGCAGCAGCAGTCGCTACATATCCGCCAGAATCAGCAAGGGCTGACGACGTCCGAAACTGGCCAGACACTACCGCAAGAACAACGAAAACCACAAAAAGAATGCTCAGATAGTGACTAAAACGCTGTTCGTCGTCATACCTTCGAGTGTCGATTTCCATATGCCTATTTCTCTCTCTCACATATTCTTCACAAAGGAAATTAGAGGAAACTATTCTGGGCAAAATAAATTGGCCGCTCCCTGCTTGTCAACCCTGTACAGGTCACAACCGCGAGCTAGGTCCGCCTACACTGCCTGCCTCACAAGACCCACTCGCTCCGAGAATAAGCCAAAGATCTAGAACGACTTTGGCCAGACTAGTCCGACGAGACGAGAACTTTGCGTCAGCGCAGCCGTCAGAAACGAACGCTCGCTACCCACTATTCGAGCGGGCCAGGATTTTTGCTTCCCTCGACGTTTAAGAACGCAGCAAACTGGGAATAGGTCTCCTATGGGCAGAAAAACATCGAAGATCGTCCCGGACTTCGAGCCTCCATAAGATCGCGACAGAAACCGCGTCTTTCGTCGGTGAAATCACCACGATGTGGCCTCCCCTAGTTGTATTGTTTCGACTTCGAGGTCTACATATTGGCGATTCGCATCATTTTCCTCAGGGCAAACCACCGTCACTGCCGCTGAGAGGCGACGCCACCGAGCGGCCCTACAGTTCGACCGATGGCTCCAGACTCGCCGTTCGAAGCGTTCGACCCCCGCTTTTCTCTCCTTACGATCGCCCACGCCCGGCTCGAAACCCTGTGGGGGAAGGGCCGCTGGACCGAAGGACCGGTCTATGTTCCCGCTGCTCGCCACCTGCTGTTTTCCGACATTCCTAACGATCGAGTCCTCCGCTACGACGAAGTCGCCGACACCGTCGCCACCTTCGAAGAACCCGCCCTAAATCAGAACGGCCACTGCCTCGATCTCGATGGGCGAGTCGTCCGCTGTGAACATCGAGGGCGAGCCGTGACCCGGATCGACCATGACGGCCGACGGGAGGTGCTGGCCGACCGGATCGACGGCAACCGCTTGAATTCGCCGAACGACGTCGTCGTCCGTTCCGATGGCAGCATCTGGTTCACCGACCCGACCTATGGCATCGACAGCGACTACGAGGGCGACGCGTCAAGCCCCGATCTCGACTCTTCAAACGTGTACCGAATCGACGTCGGCGGCTCCCTCACCTCGGTGATCACCAACATGGTGCAACCGAACGGTCTGGCGTTTTCGGTCGATGAGTCGATGCTCTACGTCTCAGACACCGGTCAATCCCATATTGGACCCGAAAACTGCCCGCCCGTCATCCGGGCATACCCGGTGGCCGACGACGGCCGCTCGGTCGCCGCCGACCACACCACCTTCGCCACCTGCGACTCCGAAGTGTTCGACGGGTTCCGAATCGACGCCACCGGAAACCTGTGGTCGTCTGCGGGCGACGGTGTCCACTGCTTCGCCCCCGATGGGACGCTGCTGGGAAAGATTCACGTTCCCGAGGTGGTGTCCAACGTCGAATTCGGCGGCAAGAAACGCAATCGACTCTACATATGCGCCACCACCAGCCTGTACGCCATCCACCTCA
>CALIFY010000060.1 GCA_938021675.1 uncultured Acidimicrobiales bacterium | reverse complement strand
CCTACAGCCTCAGTGACCCCTACGGCTAGTTGTCAACGGCGTATATCGCCTTTACACCTGCGACGTCATCAGCGAATGGCCCGTCGCCTTGGCACGAAAACTTCGCCGTTCCCTGCTGCATAATGGACGGCGTGCCGGTGGCACACGACGCGCCGGTGTCGTATGTGTGATCAAGACCGTAGGCGTGACCGAGCTCGTGCGCCATGAGCATGGCGAGTTCCCGTTCGGTCCGCTCATAGAACCAAGGGGTAGTTCGGTTTATGACGATACGGACCGGCCAGTCGTAGAAGACGTCGTTGCCGCAGGGGTATTGCGTGATCATCGCCGGCGCATCGGGGTCGTCCGTATAGGTGAATTTCACATCGAGGGTTTGAACGGTGCTGTCCACCTTGATGAACGAGCCAGGCGCGTCCGTCTCGTTCCACAGATTGGCCGCCGTGGTAGCAGCGCGCTGATGATATGGGGTCAGGTCGTCTACCGTGTAGTGGATCATCGGCTCGTGGCCTTCGAACCTGCAGCCCAACTCCGTCCGCTCCCAAGCGGATGCCGCAGACGTTGTCAATCCGATGGCTGAGCCACCGATCAGGAGACACCCGGCGAGACCGAGTCGAAGGGTTGTTGGCTTCAGCCGTCTTGGAAACTTCATCGTTGTAAGCCTCTCAAACTCACGGCGCCATCAGCGCCCAGTACTCATTGACCGGTCAGATGCATAGTCATGCCCGATAAACAAGCTGTTCGTCACGCGAGAGAGCGACGACTACCAGCGCCGAGCGGGTTGAGCTTCTTCCTCCTGGCCGAACGATTGAGCGGCAAGGTCGCTCGGATGACCGGAGAATTAAACTGACCCGTCAGCGACAACATCGATACAGTCGGCCTCGGTCTGGAGCAAATTGAGGAGATCAACCGACAACACTGTTGCGCCCGGACCGGGTCTAGCAGAGTCTTGACGCGTCGTCCGGACATGGACGCCGAGACCAGATAGTGATTGCCGGCGTCTTCAGAGTTGTGACTCGGGGAGTCCGATCATCGTTTGCGATGTGAAACGGCTTGGACCGTCAACGCCTCAGACGCCCGGGCACCGCGAACACCACCTATCCAGTGCTGGCACGGGTCGCGGCCAGAGCGTGGTGGTCCGTCACCCTGTATGCCGTGTTCCGTGGGTTTCCCGGAAGCTCCATCTCTCGCATCGGTTGCTCCGCGGCGCGGTGAGGCAATATGCGAGACGCCCGACGTAGTCCAAACAGCGGCTGCGGGATGGTCAGTGGAGTGTCGGACCGGACATATGAGACATGTGACACTGTATTTCGTCCGTAAAAAAGGTTTGTATTGGTTGTTTAGTGGACATCCATAATGTGTCGGTAGTTGTAGCCGTGTTGCGAAGACGCCGAGATCCAATTTTCCGTGTGAAAGGGGCTTAAGTATTAATAAAGACGAGCAGCAAACTCAGACGCGAAATAGGAGTAAAAAGTTTCAGATCAGTGTTGCAACTGTAAAGAACATTGTGGTCGGGACTGCAGCTGCGACCGTCGCAGTGTTGGTAAGCACTGCCCCGTCGTTGATGTCATCGGCAAGCGCGTTAACCGATGACATAGGGCCAGGAAATACGATCTGCAGAGCACACTCCGACTCCAGTCAAAGCTTCGTCGAAATACGGCTAGGGGGTGCGTTTGAGTTCGAATCTGCATGTGGACTGTTCGAAACTTTGCTTGAAGGAAAGAGATACGAGTTTACTTTCTATCAATCCTGCGAACCAACTGATGACGATGATCCTGATGACTACTTCTACGCTGGTGTCGCGCATTATTGCACTGTTTCCGACAGTCGGGGGGCGATCGGTATCCAAAGCAAAGACGTTACTAGTGATCGGCCACCGTGTATAAAGGATGGAACTCTGACGTACTTTGAAGTTCTTGATGGTTGCAGGTACTATCATGACAATAGAGGGTAGTAGTGGTGTCTCATGAATTGGGTGCCTCGACCTTCGGTGTCCGGTCAATCGAGGAGGACGAAGTCGTTGGTCTCGGTAAACCGGTGTGTTGGCTTTCCGGATCGGAAGCATCCCGGTTTCGTCCCATGTGTCCGGAGATCTCGGATTGGTCGAATCCTGCAATGGGGAAGTTCCACGGTCCCGGCTCGTTCGTTGGCGTGTCGATCAATACGGCTTGCCGGGTGGTCGGGCTGGAGAACGCCGACGCGTTTCAAGTCTTACCTGATTCCCCTACTCGGGGATGTGCTGGGACGAGCTGGAGCGGGTTAGCTGTAGGGGCCACTGGGGTTGTGGGCAGGGGGGTGGCGTTGAATTGGTGAGCCTCCGAGGCGGTGTGGGGGTTGCGAACGAACCACACCAGGCCTCGGGGTTTCCCCGCAGTGGCCGTCGAACACCAACTGGCGTTCGGATCATCGATCGAACGAGTTGACGCCGGTACCTCACACACCGGTTTCGCCTGGTGCGCACTTCGAGCCCGTTTCGACCGTGGCGTTACCCCTCGACTCCCTGGTTTGACCGCCGTCTGTAGGTGGGACCGCCCGCTCTCGTCGCCACCTCATTGTCGCTCTCAGTCTTGTGTCGGACTCAGCGACACGCTCGTTGAGACCCTGGCCGGCGCGCCTGTGAACGCCAACGGGAAGTAGCAGGGCCGATCTATCAAAAAGTACGAACCGTCGTCATGAAATGGATCCACAGCGGTCTTGTTTGAAAGGCAAACTAGTTGTGGGTAGCCCACAACTAGGGAAACGGGAATGTTGTGAAGATAGTGAGACGCGGTCGCTGGTTGTTGGGGTTGGCGATCGCCATTTTGGTGTCGGTTTTGGCGTTCTCGGTCGTCCCAGTCCAAGCGCACGATGGTCCCCATCGAATCTGCGAGGCGGATGTCGACGGGACGATCCTTGTGATTAAGACCCTCGAAGGGCAAACTCCACACTGTGCCGACCTCACAACTGAACTCCACGATCGCTCAGGACAGGTCGAGAATTGGGAAGACCCGGAAGGGCCTGAGTCGGCAAAGTATTGTCACGGTTTCACTAAGCATCATGACCTGGTGACGAATATTTGTGACCTGATAGCCGAATATACACTTATTCAGTGGGATTTACTCGAAGAGTCTCATTCGGCTGAAGTTATCAAGCCGACACAGAAATGGTTTGGTGGAGAGAGTATCGGTCCTCATGGGAATGAGGGCTGCACCGGATCATTTCTTGTTGAGAAAGAAGGGCAAAAATTCATCACGACCGCTGGGCATTGCATCGTGGGTCCTGTGTTGAACTCGCCCTTTGGTACTAACTGGTTTGATCCCAACACCGGTTGGGAGAATACTGTTAAGCCCATCGGCGCTCGTCATGTATTTTGGCATCACAAAGTCGAAACTTTCAGCGAGTTGAACCTTGAAGAGTACGCCGGAGACGAGTTCTATGACTTGGGGTTGATTGAAGTTGTAGATCCGGTCAACTTGCGCCCTGAAAGTGCTGTGTTTGAGCGTACTCTAATATTCGACGATGACGGCAACGTCGTGGACCAGGATTGGGGCGCCAAGGTGGAGATAACTTCATATGGTGAACCCGAAGTTGGCATGGAAGCCTGCGTCAGCAGCTTTACTGTCGGCACTCGTTGTGGTGAAATAACTGCCGTCACGTCTAGCAACTTTCAAATAGATATTTGCCCAAGTGCAGGTGGAGAAAGCGGCGGGCCGGTCTATACCCGGGACGGCAAGGCTCTTGGAGTTGTTAGCGGGCATGGCTGCCCTACTGGTATGGGTGTGGTTGCCGGCAAGATGTCAGGGCTTCAAGGTCTTGGGTATGAAATCGATGGATCCGTAGAATAGGGTACGGTAGGGTTCTCGCATTTAGCCAGAACTTGAGTTTCTGTGACTTTGGAACGCTTGTCTTCTTCCAAATCAATTTGGTTGGTCTCGAGCATCGTCGGGTTCGGTGGCGTTCCTTGTGATGGTTCGCCTGATGTGCACAGTCGTGGTCACCTCCCACCGCGCTTGTCGATCCGCCGTCGCAACTCCGACACTTCGGGGAAGAGCGAACCCCGTCCCGGCCTCGGGGTGGCGACCGTAGTGCCGTAGGCGGGGCTCAAAACCGTTTGGGAGGCAAGTTGTTCGGGGTCGGGGTCGGGGTCGGCTCACCGGGTTCGGGTCTCGGTCCGAGGTGGGATTGACTTCGATCAAGTTCCTGGCTTGCGGCGGTCGGGGTCTCGACCAAGTTCGCGGCCAACGGCGAGTCGACTGTGGTCGGCGACGTGGCGTCAGCGCGAACGCAGGAGTTCACCCGCCGGGCTCCGACGCGGTAGTCGCAACAATCGCCGATCGGGTCAAGCTGCGGGCGTAAATGCAGAGATGCGGAGACGCCTTGGCGGCTGGGTCGGAGAACCTGCGGATCGCGCCTGTTTGTCTAACCTGTCACGCAATGGCGGAGTCGGACATGAACGTCCTGTGGGTACATTGACTTGCGCGGGTAGTTCGGGTTTGAACAGACGGAGCATGGAATGTCAGAAATGAAGGTGGCGGATGTCGGGCGCGAGTCGGGCGGGGTGAGAGTGCGAAGGCGACGATCTTTGGTCATCGCTTCGACGGCGATGGCGGTGTTGGCGGCGGGAGGTCTACTGGTCCTCCAGAACGCATCGAGTGCGTCCCGGGGATCCGACAGGCTGGCCGGGACGCTTGAGGTGGTCGACGCTTCCACCGACCAGGTGGTGGCGTCGGTGTTGGCCGATACCGGAGCGATAGAGCTCGACGATCCGTCGAATGAGGAGTACGGGTTCAACTTTGTCGGTGCCCCTTCCGGCGCCGAAAGTATGACCTTCGGGGTTGACGGGCCGGTCAGCTACGACCGTTTGGAGAATGTTTCGCCCTACTCGGTGTTCGGGAACGACGGTCAGGATTTCTGGGGCACGGAATTGCCGGTCGGTGAATACACCATCAGGGCCGAGGCGTTCTCGCAAGACCGAGGCAGAGGATCCTCACTGGGAGTTCAAGTCTTCGAGTTCGAGGTGACCGACGGACCGATCGTCATCGAAGGGACGACCACGACGACCGAGGCGCCTGAGGTCACCACCACGACCGAGGCGCCGGAGGTCACCACCACGACCGAGGCGCCTGAGGTCACCACCACGACCGAGGCCCCGGGAACGACACCGCCCCCGTCGACACCAGAGGTTGCCGACCCACCGGTCGAGCCGTCTCAGTGCACCACACCCGGTGATGTCATCGACCTGACGAATTGGAAACTCACGATTCCCTACGCCACCGATTCTGGTAGTGGCGATGGCAACACGAATACGGCAGCAGAGATTTACCAACCGAGTCTCTCTTCTTATTCTCTCCCTGGTGTGTTTACGAATTCAGGGTGCGACTACGTGCAATTCAAAGCACATGTGGGTGGGGCGACCACGTCAAGCTCGGGGTACCCCCGCCTTGAACTACGAGAGATGACCGATGACGGTCGTCGTCAAGCATCTTGGGCATCGACAATCGGCACGCATTCGATGGAAACGCGTTTGAGGGCAACTCGGTTGCCGGAGCAAAAGCCGCACCTGGTGGTAGCTCAGATACACGACAACGATGACGACATCCTCACCGTTCGGGTGGAGGGTGACACCGTCGGAATCGAAGTCGATGGCGACAACGGTCCAACTCTCGATACGAACTATCAACTAGGCGAGATCTTCACCGTGAGGCTGGAAGTATCCAACGGTATGACCAGAACGTATTTCAACGGCGACCTGGTCCACACTCTGGAGAAAGCGTACTCGGGCGCGTACTTCAGGGTCGGGGCATACACCCAGTCGGCGTGCGATGGAGACAAACAAGTAGCAGGCGAAGATTGCGCTTCGTACGGCGAAGCTGAGATATTTGACCTGGATGTGAGTCACCGGTAGCGGCCTCTCGGCTGACAGGCTCGACGACGGAAGGGTCGAACCGGCCCTTCCGTCGTCGCCGTTCCGCTGCCGACATTTTTGTCCTCAGCGGAACAGAGGCAGTGGAAAACAACAATGAACGAGAAGCGACCTTCAACCCGAAGGTAGAGGAGCTAGTCTTGCAGTCGGCATCGGGAGTAAGCATCAGAACCCGACGGTCGAGCCTGTTGATCGGACCTGTCACGCAATCGCTAAGCCGGACAGGAACAGGAATAGACTGCCGGAATTCGGCCTGTGGCGGGTTTGATGCGGTATTTTCACGGACGGAGAATGAATGTCAGTACCAATGATGGCGGATGCCGGGCGTGAGCCTGGCGAGATGAAGGGGCGGAGACGACGATCTTCGATCATCGTCTCAGTGTTGGCGGTGACGGTGGGCTTAGTGGGCGGATTTCTCTTCCTGCAAAGCGCCTCGAGCGCCGACCCGGGCTCCGACGGCCTAGATGGAACTCTTGAGGTGATCAACGCCTCCACCGACCAGATCGTGACCTCGGTCTTGCTCGACACCGAGGCGATCGAACTCGACGACGTCGCAGACGAGGAATACGGGTTCAACTTCGTCGGTGCGCCTTCTGATGCAGAGAGCATGTTGTTCGCAGTCAGCGGGCCGGTCAGCTACGACCGTTTGGAGAACGTCTCCCCCTACTCGGTCTTCGGGAACAGTGGTCAGGATTTCGCAGGCGCGAGACTACCGGTTGGCGAGTACACCATCGAGGCCGAAGCGTTCTCGGAAGACCGAGGCCAGGGGTCGTCGTTGGGGAGCCAAGTCTTCGAGTTCGAGGTGACCGACGAACCGGTCGTGATCGAGGGAACGACCACGACCGAGGTTGCCGAGACGACTACGACGACCGAGGCCACTACGACGACTGAGGTTGCCGAGACGACTACGACGACCGAGGCCACTACGACGACTGAGGCTCCGACGACGACCGAGGCCCCGGACTCGAATCCGGAGGGTACCCACCCCGACATCGTCAAGGTCATTTCGGTAAGCGGCTTGGAGCCGGGCAACAACTGGCACGACAGCTACTCGGTCGACGACAAGTGCTACTGCGCCACGACGTTCGACCATGCCATCGGCGACATCACCGTGGAGACTCCTGACGGAACGAAGACGGTCAAAGAGGTCTGCGGTGCGATCGGAGACGGTCCGGGTATCGAGGGCCGGCCGGTCTACAACGACATCCAGTGCGGCAACGGCCCGGCCAACGATGCCGGGGATGAAACCGACTGCCCCGGTCGAGTTGATATCGGGCGTGAGGGTTGCGGCCACATCGGACCGAAATGGGATCTCTCGGTCTTTAGATAGCGGGCCTGGGGCCGCTCGCCAGGGTTGCCCCAGGATTCCATAGCCGAGCGGCAGCGATCGTCTCGGTACAGCACTCCAGAAACCCGTCGGGCCACACCAGCTCGGCGGGTTTCAGTTTTCGGCCACCTCGACCCGAACGTCGACACTACGATCCCGGAGGGGCCAACGAGGTTTCCTCGATGACCCAGGAGGCGTAACCGTCGTCGGCCTGGCTGACTTCGGTGGCCAGTATTTGTACAACGTCGTTTGGATGTACCGAGTTGGTGAACTCGATGATCGCCGGCACGTGCGAAGACTGGGTGTGGAGCACCAGATAGGACTCGATGTCGTCTTCAATCGACCCGTGCCAACGATAAATAGAACGGATCGATGGGATGATGTTTCCGCACGCTGCCAGCCTTCGACCGACCAGATCACGGGCGTGTTTTGCGAGCCAATCCGCATCAGGTCCCGTTATTGAGACATCGACGATCGTTGTCATAGCCTTCCCTTTCGGTCGGATTCCTGAGTAGTTAGTACAGGCGATACTGGCCCATCTGCCACCGTTCCGGGATATCTAGTCGCCGACGGTGCCTGGGGCCGTGCCCTGCATCTTCGCCAATCGTCGTCTGAGCTAGACTCGGCGAAGGCGAGGGGAAAGGGTGTGACCCACAGTGTCCGACGACTTCGATCTCGAATACGAGAGTAGGAAGGAAGCCGATTCGGGGCTGTTCGGTGGGCACGACAGCAACACGCCAGCCGACTACCGGTTCGCCCTCCCAGAAATTGCTGGGGCTCAAGCCCTAGCCGGCGCGGCGGCCAACGGGTCCCCACAAGCTCGCCGGCGGGCACGAGTGCTCGTAGCCGTGGCGTTCGGTGTCCCATTTTTGGTGGCCCTGATATGGACCGTTCTTGGCTGGTTGAGCTAACCGGCGGGTGGTACCCGGAGCGTAACCCCGGGACGTCAGCTCGCCGGGTCCTGTTGGATGGTCGCTTTAGCCGAGACGAGCGTGCCACGATCCTCGCCTGAACACACCCCGGCGATGGCGCCTCGCTCCTCGAAGCTGAACACGTGAAGCGGGAGTTCGTGATCGCGGGCCAGCACGATTGCCGACTGATCCATAACCCGCAGATCAGCCTCAAGAACATCGCGATACGACAACGACTCGTAGCGACGAGCGTTCTCGGTGGTTCGAGGATCGTCGTCGTAGATCCCATCGACGCCGTTCTTGGCCAACAGGATGGCGTCGGCATTCAGCTCGACCGCCCGTTGTACCGCCGGATAGTCGGTGGTGACATACGGCTGACCGATCCCGCACGAGAGAAGAACGATCTTCTTCTCCTTGAGCTGCTTCAAGGCCTTTAGCCGGATAAACGGCTCGGCCATGGAGGGGAGGGGTAAGGCGGTGGTTAGTCGAGTGTCGCCCACACCTTTGCGCACGAGCACGCCACGAAGGAGAATGCCGTTCATGACGGTGCCGAGCATGCCGACATTGTCGGCCTCGGCCTGATCGATCTGCCATTCCGGGGCCTGGTTTCCCCGGAAGAAGTTGCCGCCGCCGAGAACGACCGCCACCTCGACACCGAGTTCTGTTGCCGCGATCAACTCGTCAGCGATGTAGTTCAGTGCTTTAGCCTCAACGCCGATGAGTCCGCCGCCAGCAAAGGCCTGGCCACTGAGTTTGATTACGACCCGCTTGTATCTAAGGCTGCCCATTGCCGTCACCATACCTGCCTGTGGCGAATTCACTGTGGGGGTAGTTGTACGCTTTTCGTCAAGCGTCTGCGGTGAGGCTATCCGGTTCTTCGCGTCGCCGATGCCGGCCCGATCTGCTCCAGAGGCTAGCGATCGGTGCTGAGGTTGCCCGTCGGTCAGCTTGCCAGGGTCGGGACCGCCACGAGCCGTCTGTGTTATTCGGAAGCGGGCGGGGCAGCGCTGGCGTCGGGAGCGCCGTTGTCGTTCGGTTTCTCGGATTCTGTCGGAGCGGATGGTTGGAGCTGGTCGACAACCAGATGGCTATTGTCCGAGGTGCGGTGCACGGCTCGAAACAGCAGGTGTACACCGACCGGGAGCGTCAGGATCATGGCTGCGCTGGCGATGAGAAGCGCAGCTGAGCCCGCCGGTCCCAGCTCAATGCCCGCTCCGATCGCGGCAACAAGGAAGGCGATCGGGCTCGCCTTGCCGGCGGCGTGCAGACGAGCAGAGGTCGTGGAGAACCGGAGTACGCCAATGCCGGCGAGGACGGCAAGTACCCCACCCATGATCATCAGCGCCGAAGCCACAGCGGTCATGAGCCGCTCCGGCCTGGACTGGAATGACCGGCCGGTTCATGGTGCTGCTCGATGAACTTACTGGCGGCAACCGTAGCAGTGAAGCCGACGATGGCCAGCACGATAAGCAAGACCAGGTTGGTAGTGTCATCGCGTCGGGCAGCATCAACTGCGATGGCGCCCATCAGACAGATCAGGGTGACATCGAGCGCCATGATGCGGTCGGCGAGCCCTGGTCCTCTGAGCAGGCGGATGGTGGAACACAACCCGGCGAAGGCGAAGCAACAGATGGCAACGATCAAGAGATAGCCCTGTCGTTTGTTGGCAGCGCCGCGCACGCCAACTCTGCCAGCTGGTGAACATGGTCGACGGTTTCGGCCTGCCGCTTGGCGTGAAGAAGATGGAGGTAGAGGGTTCCCGTCTCGGGGTCGGTATCGACCACGGCGGTCCCCGGCGTGACGGTAACCGCAATTACCAGAAGAAGAAGATGGTCCCTGCTGGCTGCCGGGACCTGGACGGCAATGATGGACTCGTCGGTGCTGTCGGTTGGAGTGATGATTTCCGTCGCGACGTTGATGGTCGACTTGACCAGGTCGACAGAAACGACTCCGGCGAGTCGAACAAGCAGCCACGGTCGAATTCGGCCCGAGCCCGCGGTGCCGACTCCAGACGCAGTTATGGCGACAGCGATGGCGAAGCCGGCGAGCAAATTAGCAGTCGAAACTTGGCCCCACAGTCCGCACCAGACCATGGTGAGGACGGCGATGGTGGTCAGCCGGCGCGGCTTGGCGAGATCGCTCATGAGCCGACCATCTCGATGTAGGTGCGTGGAGCGTTGAGTTCCGCCGCCGCTCGTTGGCTGAGATCGAAGAGCGTGCCGGCGGAGAAAGAAATGGCAACGGTTCCGAGGACGGCCAAACCGGTGGCGACAACCATGGCCCGGCGATTGCCCGCCGCCTGAATTCGTCCCGGTTCGGTCGGGGTCGGGTCCTGTTCACCCCAGAACACGCCAAGCCAGATTTTGGTCATCGACAGCAGTGTTAGCGCCCCTGCTCCAACGGCAGCGACTACAGCGACCATGACCGGGATCGACGAAGCCTCGGCGATACCGGCACGTATCACCGCAAACTTGGCCACGAATCCGGAAAACGGAGGCAAGCCGGCAAGGCTGAGGGCGGGGATGGAAAAGAAGGCGGCAATCAATGGTCGCTTCGTCGCAAGACCGCCGGTGTAGGCCAAGGTGCTGGTGCCCTGCTCGTTTTCGATGAGTCCACCGACTAGAAAGAGCACGGTTTTTACCGGCATGTGGTGGACCAGGAACAGTATCGCTGCCGTTGTGCCGACCTCGGTGAAGAGCCCTAGTCCCATCAACATGTAGCCGATCTGGCTGACGATATGGAAGGACAAAATTCGTTTCACGTCGCGCTGCGCCAGAGCCCCAACGGCGCCGACGATCATGGTCGCCGCAGCCAGAAGTAGCATGATTGGACCGAGCTCGTCCATACCCGCCAGGTTGTGGAATCGAATCATGGCGTACACACCGACCTTGGTCAAAAGTCCGGCGAAGACGGCGGTGATGGTGGTAGGGGCGGTCGGATAGGAGTCGGGCAGCCACGAAAACAGCGGAAACAGCGCGGCCTTGGTGCCGAACACAACGAGGAACCAGGCGCCGATACCAAGGCGGACTCCGTCGGGAAGTTCGGCGATTCTCTCCGACGCAAGGGCGATATTGACGGTGCCAGTGGCGGCGTAGATCAAAGCCAACCCAAAAAGGAACAGCGTAGAGGCCAACAAATTCATGACGACGTAGGTCATGCCGGACCTGATCTGGTCGCGTTGGCCTTGGTGTGTGAGCAGCACGTAACTTGAGACGAGAATCATCTCGAAGGCGACGAACAGGGTGAAAAGGTCGCCGGTGAGAAAGGCGAGCGAAACGCCGGCGGTCAGCACGCAGAGCAGCGGTCCGGCCAGTTCGGGATTGGCACCCCACGCGGTACGGCGTTGTCCGATGGCAAAGATCTCGACGACGACGATAATGATGAGCGCCACCGGCAAGACCAACGTGGCAAAAAGGTCTGCTACCAGGACGATGCCCAGTTCGGGACTCCAGTCGCCGACCCGAACAACACGGCTTCCGTTGTTGGCAACGTCAACGAGTAACGCCACCGCTGACGCCGCCGCGGTGAGCAAACCAACGATCGTGATGCCATCCCTCGCCGGTGTGTTGCCGCGGACCGCCAGCCCGCCCGCAGCGCACAGGAGAGGGGCGATCACGGTTGTTGCAACCAGGGTGCTCACAAGTCCTCTTCACTGCTCTGTGCGTTGGCGATACGACCGTCCTCCAGGTCGTCCTCGACGAGATCGTCGCCAGAAAGCGTCTGCTGCCGCCCGGCCAAGGCCAGGAGAAACAATGTGAGACCGAATGAGATGACGATGGCCGTCAACGCAAGGGCCTGGGGGACAGGGTTGGACATCTGCTCCGCAGTGCCTGCGATGGGAGCAGCACGTGGGCTACCTCCAGCGATCAGTAGTGACAGAACTGCGGCGTGGCCCAGCAGCGAAAAGCCGAGAATGATCCGGCTGAGGGAACGGGCCGTGATCAGATACAGCCCCGTGGTAGTAAGACCGCCGACCGTCAAGAGCAGGGCGATACTCATGGCCGCCCCTCCGCATCTGTCTCAATAGCACTTGGTTCGGAGGTAGACAGTCCGTCCAGTAAGGCAATGACCAGGCCGATGACGATGATGGTGACGCCGGCGTCGAAAATCAGCGCACTGCCCGATTTGACAGTGCCGAGAACCGGTAGCTCGACCGACACCACCCTCTGGTCAAAGAATGTGCCACCCCAGATGAGAGGAGCGGCTGCGGTGGCGGTCACGATGACGATGCCGGAGGAGAGGAGCCCGGTCGCGTTTGTCGGACGCTGAAGTCCGGTCACCGTACGGAGGGTGATCACGGCCCCGAGAACCAGTCCAGCGGCAAAACCTCCGCCAGGTTGGCTGTGTCCGGCAAAAAAGAGATAGACGCCGACAGTGATTGCGAGGGGGCTGGCGGCTCGAATCCCAACGTGCACGATGGACGATCGGGAGGCGGTCATGCCACCTCCGTTTGGTTGATCCTGGCGAGCGCAAGTATGCCAATAGCCACTGTGGCAAGCACGACGACCTCGCCCAGTGTGTCCAGGGCTCGAAGGTCGGTGAGGATGACGTTGACCAGGTTTTTGCCGCCGCCCTCTTCAACCGCCTGCTCGCTGACGTCGGCAAGCGGCGGGGTGCCAGTCGGAGACGTTGAGGCGGCGGCTATGGCCAAGGTCACGCCGATCCCACCCGCTCCGGCGATCACGATCCTTGCCGCCTTCCACGTGGTGTCGACCGGGGGAAAGCTTTGGCGAAGCCGGCCGAGGCCGAGAACGAACGCAACGACGATGATGGTCTCGACCAGGAGTTGCGTGAGCGCAAGGTCGGGAGCGCCGTAGGAGACGAACAGTGCCGACATCCCAAGACCGACTGCGCCGAGCGCCAACGCTGCGCCGAGTCGAGACCCTACGAAGGTGCCGGCAATAGCTGAGCCAACGATAACGATGGCGAGAAACGGCTCGATCAAACTGTTCCAAAGATCGAGTTGAAGGTAGGGGATCTCGCTCAAGAACGGGATGGTGGCCAACGCCGCCATCGCTGTCATCGTTACGACGTAGACCGGCAGAGAGCCGTGTTGTATCCGTGCGGTCAGCGAGGGGGCCACGGTAAGGATTCCGTCGATTGCGGCGTCGGCCCAATCGGCTCCTTGAGAACCGGGTGTTGGCCGCACTCGTTGTCTTGATATGGCTAGTCCGAGAAGTGAGCCGACCAACAATATGGCAAGCGAGACGACGAACGCTGTCTTGAGGCCCGGCCAAGCGATCAGAGAGTAGGTGGCAGCGGCATTGAGTTCGATCGCAGCGTTGGAGACCAATCGATTTGGAGCCGCTACGAAGATGTATCCGGCAATGCCGGCGATCGACAGCACCGCTGCTGGTGCAGTCATGGCGAGCCTCGGGGGAGACACCACTGTCGCTGGGCCCGGCCCGAAGACGGTGATGAGAAAGCGGGTCGTATAGGCAACGGTGAGAACTGACCCAAGTATGACGGCGCAGGAGAATACCAATTGTTCGGCGCCCGCCAATCCGAGCACGGCTTCGAGAGCCGCCTCTTTGGCCATGAATCCAAGTAATGGGGGTGCGCCGGCCATCGACAGCCCAGCCGCTGTCGCCACTGCGCATGTCAATGGCATAGCCCGCCACAGGCCCCCCAGTTCGGCGATATCGCGTGTGCCGGTTCGAATGTCGATCTCGCCGACCACGAGGAAGAGTGTCGCTTTGAATAGGGCATGAGCGAGGAGGAGGGCAATGCCGGCGAACACCGCTTTTGGCGAGCCGATGGCAAAAAGCGTGACCAGCAGCCCGAGTTGGGAGACCGTGCCCCAGGCCAACATCAGCTTTGCGTCGCGGTGCCGGAGAGCCCCGATTCCACCCCACAACATCGATGCGATACCACACGCGGCGCCGACCGTCTTCCAAACGGCTGCGTTGGCAAAAATCGGACCCATCACGGCCATCAGGAAGACTCCCGCTTTCACCATGGTGGCCGAGTGAAGATACGCGCTTACCGGGGTTGGAGCGGCCATGGCTCCCGGGAGCCAAACGTGAAAAGGGACCTGAGCTGACTTGGTAGCGGCTCCTATGAGAACTAGCACTGCGGCCACAGTGCCGACCGTGCCCGTCGCCGGGCTGATTTGGTCGAGAATGGTTGTGTTGCTCTCTCTCACCAGTAGCAGCAAACCAGCGAGCAGCGAAAGGCCGCCTGCCCCGGTGATCATAAGTGCACGGCGGGCCGCGATTCGAACTGAATCTTCAACGTGTTTATAACCGACGAGAAGAAACGAAGTGATTGATGTGAACTCCCAGAAGATGAAGAGCGTCCAGACCGAGTCTGCCCATACCAATCCCAGCATCGAACCTGAGAAAGCCAAGAGAGACGACGGAAATCGTGCATCGGGCCCGGCGGTTGAACCGAAATAACCGGTCGAGTAAAAGAATACTAAGACCCCAATGCCGGATACGAGGATTGTCATTAGTAGTGCCAGCTCGTCGACGCTAAACCTCAGAGACAAGCCAAGTCCTTGAACCCAATGGAGTTCATAAAACGCCTGTTGTGGGGCGCTATTTAGCTGCCCGAGAGCCCATATCGTGGTGATCGCAGGCGGTATCGACGCAACCAGTAAGCCAGCGCGTGCTGAGCGGTACCCGGCAACGCTCGCCCCAACGATGCCGGCGAGGTGTGCGGCAAGTAGTACGGGGATCACCCATTGACTCTATTGACTTTTTGTCTAAATGTGCAGCGGGTCGCGTCGTAATAAATTCACTTGTTGAGGGGTTGTGGTTAATGTGTTTGAAACCACGATGTGATCTGGTGTTTAGATCGGCGTGGTAGGGCTGGCGGTCATCTCCTCGTCGAGAATGCGTCGAAGATCGTTGAACGGCTTGGCCGGTTTCCGTTTCGTTAGCGCTCGGAACTTCAACTCCAGAGATTGCCCCTGCGGTGATGGCGGCGCTTCGAGGCCGACTGACGCATTGACATTGGACCTGCCGATACCGCTTGCGGCAGCCGTCGCTTTGTCTTCCGATGGTGTTCCGGGATCGCGAACTCGAACGATGGGAGGGGGTGTTGTCTGTTGCGTACCACGTCGCCTGCTCGCCGGGTTCGACGGGTTGTTGGGTGCGACGTGAGCGATGTGTGCCTCTGGCGCCGACATCGGGTGTGCGAGGCGTTGCGCAATTTGTCACACGGCGATGAATTTATCGACGAGAGGTTCGCTTTGGCGCTGATCGAGTCGAGTCGGAGCGGTTCTGGTTGGTCTTGGTTTTGATAGGGGTCGGGCTCTGGGCCATGTCGTGAATGGCCGCCGCAGCGATGATGGTTATCGTTCCGGCTACGGCCAGAGTGGGGCTAAACCTCAGGACGAACAGTCCAGCCATGCCTATCGAGCTGGTTAGAGCGGCAAGAAACAACAATCGTGGTGGCAGCATCTCGGCTACTGACTCCAAACCATTGAAATTGGCGGGTACTAACGACTGCATCACGTGGTGCGCGATGCGGGTGGATACCTACTCGTGGTGAGCCTACATGGTTCTGCGTCGCGTTTCGGACAGTGTGGATACTGCTCACTCTTACTCGCGGTCTAGATTGGCGCTAAGATTCAGGCCTGAAGCCCGGATCGGCCGGCAAAATAAAATCTGCGCGGCACCCCTGAAGGCGAGCGCCGGCGGATCGGATGCAGAAGCGGCCTGACGTCCTTCAGTCGGAGTCGGATCGCTCGCTGTCAGCGGTTCCCGACTGTGCGACATTGTGTTGATCGACGAAGGCGGAGCTGCCCGACGTTGCAACCACAGTGACCGTCGTCTTCTATCCGTCGCCTAAGCGGGGCAAGAACCGTCGGCGGTGGCGGGGTCGAAACTAGTCTGTTGCGGTGACCAGTTCGCCGTCGACGTCATCGCAGGCAGTGTCTTCGATAGCCAAGCCGGCCGCATGGCGACTGCTGGGCAGCGCGCTGATGTTGGCAGCGATGGTCGGTGTCACGCTGGCCGCCGCGGTCCGACCAGCGGCCGCGGCAGCTGACTCGCCATCGAGGCCGGAGGAGGGGGAAGTGGAGCGGTTGTACCGTTCCGTTCTCGGCCGATCCCCCGACGGGTCCGGGTTCGCCTACTGGGTGAGCGCCAGAGTGGAAGGAGTTTCGTTGCGCGCCGTAGCCGATGGGTTTCTCAACAGCGCCGAGTTCGCCAGGCGCTTTGACGCAGAAGCCGATGCGGACTTTGTCGACCAGACCTATCGCAACGTGCTCGGCCGGCCGGGCGACGCCGAGGGCGCCCAGTACTGGGTCGGAGAGTTGGCCGCCGGTCTGCCTCGATCGGAGTTGGTGTTGCTGTTGTCGGAGTCCCCCGAGAACAAGACTCGAACCGGAACGGTGCCGGTCGACCTACCGAAGTACGGGGCGGTCGTGTCTTCGGTATCCGAAGCCGACGTCGCCCGGTCCTGGAAGCCTGGATGTCCGGTACATCCCGACGATCTGCGGGCGGTGGAGGTCGACTACGTCGACTTCGCCGGATCCTATCAGCGTGGCACGTTGATCGTTCGGGCGGCGGTTGCCGACGATATCGCCGCGGTGTTCGAGCGGTTGTACGGTGCTCGCTATCCCGTGGAGTCGATACGCCCCATCGATGTGTACGACGGCGACGATGCCGCATCGATGGAGGCAAACAACACCAGTGCGTTCAACTGCCGGGCGGTCACCGGTGGCACATCTTGGTCTCGCCACTCCTACGGGATGGCGGTCGATATCAACCCGATGCAGAACCCGTACGTGTCGTCCCTGCAGGTACTCCCACCAAAGGGTGCTGAATACGTCGACCGCCAGAACTACCATCCGGCGATGATCCGGCCGGGCGATGTCGTGCAGACTTCGTTCGCCGATATTGGCTGGCGGTGGGGCGGTTCGTTCCGGTCGATCCGGGACTATCAACACTTCGATCGCTGATTAGTCGAAGAGTCAAGGTTTTGGTAAACGCAAGAGCCCTATCCGACGTGTGTGTTGATGTAAAGGTTTCAAGGAAGGCATTTTTGGGCATGACTGTAGTAGCGGGCACGAAAGTGGTAGGAGGTGATGTGGTGGCTGCTGAGCCGATCGAACCTAACAGTTTCGATCGAGCCGCGTTGATGGCGGCACCGACCTTCGATTCGGTCTTTCATGCTGAATACGCTGCCATGGTCGCCCTCGCTGCTGCGGTGAGCGGCAGTCGGGCCCACGCCGAAGACATCGCCCAGGAGTCGCTGGCCCAGCTCGACAAGCACTGGAGTTCGGTGGTTGGATACGACCGACCGGGTGCATGGCTCCGGCGAGTCGTTATCAACCGAGCGTTGTCTCAACGTCGGCGTCTGGCCCGGGAAGCCAAGGCACGGTTCCTGCTCCAACGTCCGGAACCAACGATCGACCCTGCCCCGCCCGCTGTCGATGACAAGGTGTGGGAGGCGGTCGCCGCCCTCCCCGGCAAACAGCGAGCGGCCGTTGCCTTGCACTACTTGGAGGACGCATCGGTTGCCTATATCGCCGAGGTCCTCGACATCTCACCGGCCACCGTGCGGGTTCATCTTCACCGGGGTCGGCAAACGCTTCGCCGCCGCCTGGAGGGCGGCGGCCGATGAGCGCTTTGCCGCCTTCGGATCCTGATGAGCTCGTCGGTGCCGCATTCGATCGCCTTCGAGCTGACACGGCCATCGTCACGACCGCCGACGGGGCACCGGCCGTTCGCGCTTCGTCGTCACCAACAAACGGCTGGCTTCGGTTGGTGGTCGTCACCGGCGTAGCGGTCGCCGCGTTTGCTGGTTTGTTCACCGTCGTTGTGGGGGCCAGCGGATGGAGTCCGAGCGACGAGCTGATCACCACCGAATTGGCATCCACCGATCAAACCAAGCCGGCTGACGAAGAGCGATCGTCTTCTGCGGCCGAACGAGTTCTGGATATCGGCGAACCGGTTGATGGGACGTCGTGGATCCTTATTTCTGGAGGTGTTGGCGGACAGAGAATCGATGTCGAGGCGGTACCCGGTCCGGTGACGCTCATAGTCGGATCCACCACCGTTTATGGAAGCGATGGCTGCAACGATTTCGACGGAACGGTGTCCTTCTACGGGGCACAGCTCCAGATCGGCCCAATCGATGGAGACGACGACGGGTGCGGCGATAACGGCCGCTACCTCGATGCGCTTCGCACGGTGACCGAAATTTCCTTCGAGGGTAAGGGCGACAACATGGTGTTGTCCGGTGTAGACGTTGAACTGGTGTACGAGCGCGCCGGCACGGTCGGCGAGGCGGTCGACGCGAGAAGCGAAACGGATCCGGTCCGTTCGGTCAACGAAGTACTCGACATGGTGCCGACGGGAGAGTTCGAGGTGCGGGGCTGGCTTACCAGACTCGATGGCGGATCGATCTTGTGCGGTACGCAACCGTCGGGCGGAGTGGTTTGCCCCGGTCGGTGGCTCACCCTTGTAGGGATTGATAACCCCGACGCCGTCGGGACCCTCGAGACCACCATCACCGGTCGGCTCGATGACGAGGAACGGTTGATCGTCGAAGGGACGACAGACGCTGAACTCGAGGTCACCGTGGCCGAGCAGGCGGTAGTCGATGCGCTACGGGCTGGCGACCTTACCAACTCGGAACTGGCTTGGCATTCCGATGAGGTGTCGCTAACCCTCGGTGGAAGCGTCCATGCCGTAGTTCGGACACCGGCTGAACTCGCCGACTCGGCGGCCTGGCGGTTGGATCCCGATGCCTTTTTTAGAGCGAGGACCGGGCCGTTCTCGGCCCTTGAAGCCCTGGCCGCAGCAGAGACGGTCGATGTGTCCGTCGGAGCTCACAACCATTGCGCTGCGCCACCGATGCCCCTTCCCGCCGTCCAATCGGTCCGACATGTCGCCGTCGTCCCGACCGGAATCGATTCGTGCATCGACTGGTTCTCCGTCGACATTTTGTTCGACGACGCCGGGCGTGTCGTCGCCGTCAACCTCGATATCTGGGAGCCCTAGTGAGGCCACACCAGACAATCTCGCCCACGGTTTCAATTCGAGCGCTGACTACTCAACCTAAGGGGTGGGTGGTCGGCGGCGTCGGTACGGGAGAGCCCACTGGGTAGCGGATAGCTCTCCCGCACCGGGACTGAGGCTGGGGTGGTCGTCACTGGACACCCCAGCCTTGGTCGAATCCATCCGGTCGTTACCCTACGCTGCCGGTCGTTACCGTATATCAAGGTGATCGATCGGATCGAATTGTCGTTGTTGCACTCTTCGGAAGCGATGGCGATTGCCGCCATCGCCAGATCGTTGCAAGACAACGGTGGTCCGGCGGTTCGGTTCCGGACGCTGGGCGATGGTGTGTTGGTGGCCCTCGGCCGTGATCGCTACGTCAATCGGGCCATCGGTATCGGTCCATCGCTCACCTGGTCGCAGTTGGACGAGATCGACGCCTTCTACGCCGACGCTGGTCTGCCGGCGGCCGTACAGCTGAGCGCACTGGCCGATGCGGGCACGCTCGATCGGTTGGCCAAGGCCGGCTACCGGGCCCGATGGTTCCGTCAACTCCGAGCCGCTCCGGTGTCTACGACAGCAACCGACCGATCGGTGATGGCGAACCGAGCGATGCCCGGCGAGTGGGAGATCACCGTCGTCGGTGACGATGAGATCGAACGGTGGCTCGACGTCTTCGCCATAGGGACCGAGGCCGGCACCGCGGCAACCCGCGCCGTTGGTGAACAGTACTGTCTGGCCGCTCGGCGGGTTGCTGGATGGACAGCGTACTTGGCATCGAAGGATGGCGAAGCCGTCGGTTGCGGCGCTATTCATCATGTCGACGGCGTGGCCTGGTTGAGTGCCGCAGCGACCATCCCCAGCTACCGAAACCAGGGTGTCCAGACCGCATTGCTCGACCACCGCATCGCTGCGGCGTCGATCGTCGGATGCTCGGCGGTTGCGGCAACCGCGGTCACCGGTGTCTCAGCACGGAACCTGAGCAAGGCGGGTTTGGTGCTGGTCGACAGCCAGTTGGTCTTCAGCCGGTGACCGCCGCATGCTCCGTTGGTCTCGGCGCGCCACAGCCCGGCCATCAATCCCGGAACTCCCGAGTTGACGACCGGGCTGTTCAGCCGGTGAGGGAGTTATGCGGTCTCTAGAGGCGTACCTTGTGAGCCAACCGAGACGTTGCCCGGGTACCGGACGTTCTCGACCAGGTCTTGTAGCTCCTGGCTTGGCGGGTCGGTCCTGAGCGACACGACGACGATGGCGATGGCGTTGAATACCGCCGATATGACGCCGACACCGGCTTTGTCGACCCCGAACCAGGGATCCATTCCACCCCAAATCAGCAGGTACATGTAGGGGGCAGCGGTGCCGAGGCCGACGACCATGCCGGCGATGGCGCCGGGGGCGTTTGCTCGTTTCCAGAAGATGCCGAGTACGAGTACCGGGAAGAAACTCGCCGCAGCAAGCCCGAAGGCCAAGGCGACCACTTCACCGACGAAACCAGGAGGGTTCACCCCGAAATACCCGGCTACCGTCACCGCCCCCGCCATGGCTATGCGGCCCCACCGCAACCGTTGTGCCTCGGTCGCATCGGGCCGGAACAACTTGTAAACGAGGTCGTGAGCCACCGAGGACGATATGACGAGCAACAGCCCCGACGCCGTCGATAACGCGGCCGCCAACCCGCCCGCAGCGACAAGCCCGACCACCGCCGTAGGTAGACCGGCCACCTCGGGGTTGGCCAACACGAGGATGTCCCGGTCGAAGGTGATCAGCTCGTTCGTGTCTTCGTCCGGCGTGTAGTTGATGACACCGTCGCCGTTCTTATCTTCGATTTCCAGCAGGCCGGTCTCCGACCATCCAGCAACCCAATCGATCTGTTCGAGCTCGCTCAACTGGGCGCCCTCGACCGTGTCGATCACGTTGAATTTGGCGAAGACACCGACCGCCGGTGCGGTCGTGTACAGAATGGCGATGAAGAACAGAGCGAAAAGCGCCGACCGTCGAGCGGCCTTGACCGTACGGGTGGTGTAGAACCGGACGATCACATGGGGAAGCCCCGCAGTACCGACCATCAGCGTGGCCGTGATCAGAAACAGATTGGTTCTCGTGTGAGTGGCAAACGGGTCCGAGTATGCGGCGAATCCGAGGTCGGTCTGAATGCCGTCCAACCGTTCCAGGATCTGTCCGAAACTGAGATGAGGAATCGGGTTCCCGGTCAGCTGATTGGCGATGGCTACCGCCGGAATCAAGTAGGCGACGATCAAGACTGAGTACTGCGCTACCTGGGTCCACGTGATGCCTTTCATCCCGCCCAGTACCGCGTAGAACAACACGACCGCCATGCCGATCAGCACACCGGTCGTCACTTCAACTTCTAGGAACCGGCTAAAGACCACGCCGACGCCGCGCATCTGGCCGGCGACGTAGGTCAGCGATACGAAAATGGCGGCGACGACGGCCACGACTCTGGCACCATCGGAGTACCGGTCTCCGACGAAGTCTGGCACCGTGTATTTACCGAACTTTCGAAGGTACGGGGCCAGCAAGAGGGCCAACAACACGTAGCCCCCGGTCCAACCCATCAGAAATACCGCGCCCCCATACCCTTGAAAGGCGACGAGTCCGGCCATCGAGATAAACGACGCTGCCGACATCCAATCGGCGGCAACCGCCGCACCGTTTGCGATGGCGGGAACGCCGGCACCGGCGACGTAGAAGTCGCCCGTGCTCTTCGCCCGGCTCCGAAACGCGATAAAGATATAGATCCCGAAGGTGATCAAGACCCACAATACGGTCCACCCGAATGTGCTCATGATTTCTCCTGGCGTGCAAGCTCTGCATCCTCATCGATCCCGAATGCCTTGTCGAGCTTCTCCATCCGCCAGACGTAGATGGCGATCAGAATCACGAATGTGATAATGGAGCCCTGTTGGCCCATCCAAAATCCAAGCGGCACGCTTCCGATGTTGACGTTATTCAACCAATCGACAATCAAAGTGCTCGCTACCAAAGACACCAAAGCCCACACCGTGAGGAGTGTTGCCATGAGGCGCAGGTTCGAGTGCCAATAGGCGCTCCGGTCCGATTCATTCAAGGTCGGTTCCCCCTTCAACGCGTTGTCGTTTTTCTCCACCAAAGCCAGAGACGGCGGTCGGTGGGAAGGGAAATCCGGTGGACGGCGACAATGGTCTGTTCAGCGTCGTTACCAGGTGGTCGGTCGCGCCGTAACCCACGGTCGCTGGTGTCCGGTCACCACTCGGCGGTCGAAATCGACCGTTCGAGGTCCGCCTCCCGCCGCTCGATCGGTCCCGCTTGGTTGCCGGTGGGGCCCGGATCTACTGTCGGGCCATGGCCGCCATCGACGTATCCCGATCCGCTGCCACATCCGGTGCTAGGCGTTCAGGTCGCCTGGCCTGGTCGCACCCCCGTCAGCGCCTCATGTTGCTGTTAGCCATCGGGGTACTCATCGGCTCGTTCCTCCCCTGGATCGAGACTGGCATCGGCGTGTACCGCGGGTTCGCCGGGCCTGGCCTCGTCCTGTTCTATGCCGGGGTGCTCGGTGTAGGGGCCGGCTTGGTGCCGATTCGTTCGTTGGCCGTCGCCCAAGCAGCGGCCATGAGCGCGGCGGCGATCATGTTGCCCCTGTGGCAGATCGGCAAACTCGTGCTTCGTGTCGGGACCACCGGATGGGCGCCCGGAATCGGGCTTGTCCTGGTGTTTGGCTGTGGCCTGATGGCGGCCCGGGCGACGGCAGCGCTCGCTCGCCCGCCCGCCGGCTGACTGCTACTATCTGGTTGTGGACGCCCAAGCGGATCCGGGTGACCATAGGGGAGAGTTGACCGTCGAAGGGTACGCCTCGTTTCACGACGCTGATACGTCGGCGGAAGTCGACGCTGCCTTCCGCAGTCAGCGTCGCATCGCCGTCGCCTATTGCACGTTCTTTCTCCTTGGGGTGCTGGGGGTCGCCGCAGGAACGGTCACCTCGAGCTGGGCTACGACCGACCGTGTGCTCGGAGGATTCAGTCCCTCCTTTCTGATGATGGCGATCGGTCTCTACATTTTTTTCGTGATCATCGGCCTCGCCGCCGCCACGTTGGCCAATGCGGTCGATGACCGGATGATGGGTGCGAGTTCTCTGCCCACCGCTCGAAAGATCTTTCGATCTCGCCTCGGCGATCGACAGGCCGTGCCAAACAATGGGTCGGTCGAGCAGGCTGTACTGGGAGCGACGGAGAGGCCGACAGGGTGAACGCAGCCCAGCTCGGCGTGGTGGCGGTGGCTTTGGGGCTGTCGGTAGCCGTCGTGCTGCTGGCACGAGTCCGCGGCACCCGGACCGCCCTCGACTTTCAACTCGCCGGCCGGCAGATGGGTGTGTTGACAAACGCCTGTGCCATCTGCGGTGATTACGTCTCGGCCGCCTCGTTCCTCGGCGTGGCGGCCGCGGTCTACGCCGCCGGCCTCGACGGTGCCTGGTACGCCACGGGGTTCGCCGCCGGGTTCGTCCCGGTTCTGCTCTTTATCGCCACGCCACTTCGCCGGTTCGGTGAACGATCGATCCCAGACTTTTTGGCGAGACGGTTCGGTTCCGAGGCGGTCCGCCTCGTGGCGGTTCTCGTCGTCGAGTTGATCATCCTGGCCTACCTGATCCCACAGGCGGTCGGCGGGGGACTGGCCTGGCAGCTCCTCAGCGGTGCGTCGTTGCCCGGCCTCGACCCGTACGGAACCGGCATCGTGGCGTCGACGGTCCTCACCGCCCTGTTGGTAGTGATCGGGGGGATGCGGGGCACGACCTGGAACCAAGCGATCCAATTCGTGGTCTTGGTCGCCGTGCTGGTGTGGTTGGCGGCGGCGATGGTGTCGCAGGGATTCTCCTATTCTGGCGCGCTGCGAGACGCCAACGAGACGGTGCTGACCAGACCGGTCGTCGACAGCGCCGGGGCGGAGTCGCTCGAAGTTGTCACCAGCCAGCTCGACGGCGAGCCGGCGTTGTTCGGTCGTCCCGGCGCTCGCTACGGGGCCATCGGTCATTTCGCATTGGTCGTCACGCTTATGGCTGGCACGGCTGGTCTGCCACACGTTATGAATCGCTTCTTTACCAGCCCGACCGGGCGGGCGGCCCGGATGACGACGGTCTGGGTTCTGGCGTTCGTCGGGCTGTTCTATACCTTGGCCGTGATGCTCGGGACCGCCGCCCGTTCCATTATCGCCTCCAAAGCGGCCGACGATCCGTGGCTGGCGGAGTTGACGGTCGACGGTGTCCTTCGAGTCCCCGAGCATGCGTTGCTATCGCTGGGCCGTCTCTATGGTGGCGATATCGGGTTGTCGGTGGTGACCACCGGGGCTCTCCTGGCCATCATGTCAACGATCGGAGGGCTCCTGCTGGCGGCGTCCGCATCGTGGGGGCACGACATCTACGAGCGATACCTCAACCCGCGGGCGACAAGAGCTCAAGCGCTCAAAGCGGGGCAGGTTGCGGTCGGGGTCGTAGCGGTTGGCGCGGCGATGGTCGCCGTCGGCCTCGACCCGAGTGATGTGTCGGCCTCGACCCCTTCGGTCGTCGCCGCTCTGGTGACCGCCGCATTCGCCTTGGCCGGTTCCACCCTGACGCCATGCTTAGTCCTGGGGATCTGGTGGAAGCGGACGACGGCGACGGCCGTCATCGCCGGCATGGTCCTCGGCGCGGTGATGAGCGTTGGCGTTGTCGTGACCGGCCTAGCCGGACTGGGGTTAGCTGGCGCGTGGCAGACGCCGACCATCGTTATCGGGCCGCTGGTATCGGTAGTCATCGTCGTCGTGTCGCTGTTGACGACGCCGGTCGCCGGAATCGATGGGATATGGGTCCGCCTTCATGGCTCGGCCAACGATCGCCGGTCGGAGCGCCTCACCCGAATCACGCTGGACACCGGAGTTCCATGATCGGCATCTGGGCGCTGGGGGAGCACCGGTGAAAGGGTCGTGGCCGCTCTTGGCCGCTATCGCCGCGGTATGGACCGCGGTATGGGTCGGGACGCAAATGGTGACGGCGGCGCCGCTGGAAACCGCACCGACGGTGGTCATAGGTGTTGTCGCGACCATGCTGACCGTCTGGGGGTATCCATCAGCGATGCGGGGCCCACGCCAACTCGGCCGGCTGTCGGCCGCTCCCCTGGACGGGACCCCCGGCGATCCGTTGGCGATCGTCAACCGGACACTCCCATACCTGCGTGATGGACTGACCGAGCGGACGGCATCGCGATCGGCGGGCATTCTGCTGCCGATTACCGGGGGCGCTGCGGTAGCGATCACCGATACCACCGAGGTGCTCGGGTCGGCCGGGCGGGACCGGTTGCCGGAGACGCTCGGCCAGTCGAGTCGCCGGGCGTTCGAGCTGGGCCGAACGGTCCGTTTCGAGCAGGGTGACGACACCGAGGTCGCGCTGCCGCTGACCGTCGAGGGGGAGGTCGTCGGTTCACTCGTCGTACGGTTCGATGATGGTCGTATCCCGTCGGTAACCCAGCTGGAGAGCGTGGCCAGCCTGGTCTCTCTCCATCTTGAGGTGGCGGATCTGACCAACAAAGCGCAACAAGCGGCGGACGCGAAGTTGCAGGCTCTTCGGGCCCAGATCAACCCGCACTTTCTGTTCAACACCCTCAACACGATCGCCAGTAAAAGTCGGACCGACCCGGACGAGACCCGCCAACTCCTCCAACGGCTCGCCGACTTCTTCCGATATGCCATCCAGCAGGACAGCCAATTCGCCGAGTTCGCCCACGAGTACTTCTTCGTGCGGACCTACCTGAGTTTGGAGAAGGCCCGCTACGACGACCGGCTTGACTTGCACTACGACATCGACCCGCAAATTTTGCCGGCCAAGGTTCCGGTGTTGACCATCCAGCCGTTGGTCGAGAACGCGGTGAAACACGGGCTGGCCCCAAAAGCCGGCGGTGGGACGGTTGCGTTGAAGGCCCGGGTCGATCCGCTCGCCGGTTCGATGAAGATCCAGGTTCGCGACGATGGTCTGGGCATGGAACCCGACCTTCTCCGAGAGGTTGCGGCCGGGACATACCGATCGCCCAGCGGTGGGCTGGCGCTCCACAACATCCACGATCGGCTCGACGGTCTCTACGGTTCCCGGTACCGGCTCGATATCCGATCGAGCCCCGGCAAAGGCACCAGAGTCGAACTGGACCTCCCCCTGTGATGACCGACACCACCACCGACGAGGGCATAGCGCCGCTGCGATGCCTGATCGTAGATGACGAAGCACCGGCCCGCGACGAGCTTCGGTACCTTCTGGAGCAAGCCGATGGCGTACTGGTAGTCGGAGCGGCAGCAACTGCCGAAGAGGCCGAGTTGCTCCTCCAAGCCGTCGCCTACGACGTGGTGTTCCTCGACATCCGCATGCCGGGTCGGGGTGGGCTGGCGTTGGCTCGTGAACTGGTCACGCGGCCGGGATCACCAGCGGTCGTCTTTACCACCGCCTATCCGGACCACGCGGTGGACGCGTTCGAGCTATCGGCCGCCGATTATCTGCTGAAACCATTCGATGCCGATCGGTTAGGTCAAGCTTTGGCCCGGATTGGGGTGGGGCGAACCGATCGGCCGATGGTGGAAGATCGCCGGGCAGAACTGGTCGAACCAAATCGTCGGCTCCCCATTCAGCGGGGGGAACGCACGGTGTTTGTCGACGAGGCCGACGTGGTGGCGGCATCGGCCGCTCGGGGCTACTGCTACCTGATGCTCCGACGCGAGCGGGTGTTGGTCAACTACACGTTGGCTGAGCTTGAAGAGCGACTGTCGGTTCGGATGCTGCGGGTCCACCGATCTCACCTGGTGAATCTCGATCGGGTGGCCGAACTCAGGTCGGACTATCGGGGTGGTGTTGTGTTGGTGATGAACGATGGTGCCGACTCGGTCGTTCCGGTGTCGCGCCGTCACGCCCCCGAACTTCGCCGCCGTCTGGGGCTGTAGGAAAAACGGGATTTTCTGTATCAGCCATCCCACCCCGGCGTCAGTATCGCGACGTATTCTCGTCGTCACGCCGAGTCTTGGGGGACCACCGATGGCAGCTCAAAGTAAAAGTACATCCGGCCAGGATCGGGCCGCGGTCGGTGCGGGAGCATCGATCTGTGGCCTTCCCGAGCAGCCGCCGAGACAACTCGACCCAGAGCTGCATCCGGGCCGATCGGCAGCCATTGTCGATGGCGACAGGAAATGGGTAAGCGGCACCACCCTTCGTTACTACTACTTCGGGGCCGATGAGTTCGAGTGGGATCGTCGGAGGTTTCGGTGGGGTGGTGGAGCGGCCCAGCAGCGGGTTGTCGAGGAGGCATTTGCGGCCTGGTCGGCGATCGGGATAGGCATCGATTTCGAGAAGGTTGACCGACCATCGGAGGCCGAGATCCGGATCGGATTCGTCCATGGCGATGGGTCGTGGTCGTGGCTTGGGCGACGGATCCTCGATGAGCCGACGACCGCTCGGACCATGAACTTCGGTTGGGATCTGACCGGCGATCTCGATACCGCCATCCACGAGATCGGCCACACACTCGGCATGCCCCATGAACACCAGAACCCGTTTTCGGGGATCGTCTGGGATGAGGATGCCGTATACCGAGAATTGGCGAAACCGCCGAACAGCTGGAGCCGTGACAAGACGTTTCATAACATTCTCCGCAAACTGCCGGAGTCGTCGGTGTCGGGATCGAAGTGGGATCCGAATTCGGTGATGCACTACCCCTTCGATGCCGGACTTATCCAGGTGCCGTCAAAGTATCGAAGCCAGGCGTTGGTTCCGGCCGGGGGTCTCTCGGCAGCCGACAAGCGATGGGCCAAACAGTGGTATCCGACGGTGGGGAAGCGAATTCGGTCGCTTGAACCGTTCCGTTCGGAGCCCGTCTCCTTGGATGAGGGTGAACAAACTCAATTCTTGGTCGAGCCGACCGCCACCCGCCGGTATCGGTTCCGAACTTTTGGCCCGGCAGACACGGTGTTGGTGTTGTTCGAAGACGTCGACGGTCAATGGCGGTTCCGGTCCGGCGACGACGACAGCGGATTCGACCGAAACGCAGAGTTCGACCTCAAGCTTTTCGCCGGCCGCCGTTACCGTCTCCACGTTCGCCTTTATTGGGCCGGCGACTCCGGCGACTTCGGAGTCGTCATGTTCTAGCGGTACCGTCCTCGGTTCGAGGGAACTCGAAGACGCTGGTAGGACTGAGGTACGGTGCGTCGTGGCCGATGAGCGGATGCCGATCGAGTGTGCCGGCCGGGTGATCGAGGTCAGCAACCCCGGTAAGGCATTGTTCGTCGACTCCGGAATCACCAAAGGCGAACTGGCCCGGTATTACGGTCGGATCGGGGCCACGATGCTGCCCCATGTGAGCGGTCGGCCGTTGACGTTAGTCCGCTATCCGAAGGGCATCGGGTCGAGTGGATTCTTTCAGAAGCACACCCCTGATCACTACCCCGAATGGATCCGCCGGGTCGAACTCACGAAAAAGGGCGGTGTCATTCGCCATGCGGTCGTCCATGACACAGCGGCCCTGGTCTACTTCGCTCAACAAAACATGATCACGCCCCACATCGGTTTGGCTCGGGCCGGTCGGCTCGATCGCCCCGACCGATTCGTGGTGGATCTCGATCCTCCCGATCCCGGTGTCGGCGCCATCGGGGAACTTGAAGTCGACACAGCCGACCCGTCCGACCCGTCCCACACAGCAGACCCGTTTGGCATGGCCAGACTCCGACGAGTAGCCAACGGAGTGCGAGAGGCCCGCAACATGGGATGTCGTGCACCGATTCGGGCGTGCCCTGGCGACCGCACTGCTCGATCGCTTCCCGAATGAGCTGACCGTCTCGTTTGCCAAAGCGGATCGAGGCGACCGGATCTATCTCGACCTGGCTCGAAACAGCTACGGGTCGACCATCGCCGCCCCCTACGGGGTACGGGCTATTGAAGGGGGCCCGATAGCCGCACCGATCACGTGGAATGAACTCGACCAAGCTCTCGTCGACCGCCTTACTCCTCGAAGCGTGACGCTGCGGGGAGTATTCGACCGGCTGGACGCGCAGCCTGATCCGTGGGCCGATATGGACCGCTGGGCTCGCCCGGTTCCCGCCCGTGACCGCCAATGATTCGTTTGGCCTACGCCCACCCTCGTCTGGCTCAATTCTCCCGATGAAATGAGGCCATAGGCGGTGTTTCTTCTACTCGACGACCGGCTAAATCTTGCGTCGTTTACCTGGCGAGTGGAGCGAACAGGTCTGAAGACTCAAGAAAGACACCAAGACCTGCCGATGGACCATCATGATCGTATTGCGTCGCGCCGCCCGGGTTTTTCTTCCCGTCCTGCTGGTGCTCGGTTCGTTGGCCACCGCTGCTCCGGTCGCCTCCGCCGCGACCCGCTTCTGGGAGGGGCCGAGGCGAGAATCTCCTGGTGCCGAAGCTGACTTGGCCGAGACGGTCAACCGGTTGCGGACCAATGTGTATGGCTTGGCTCCGCTTCGGGTTGAAGAGTGGGACGGCTACCAGGCGTACATCGAATGTGTGGTGGCGGAGAACGCCGATGCCCGACGGTTGGCTCACGTCCCTCCGAGCTGCAATCAGCCTTTGGTCGAGGCCGAGATTCTGGCCGTCACATGGTCCAGCCAGGGCGGCAATGTCGGTGTTCTCGCCGATCTTTGGAACGGCTCCGACCCACACCGACGGATCATGCTCGGCGATGCCGACTACATGAGGGTCGGCGTGTTCTGCCTCGGCCAGTCGGCCTACGGCATTATTTGGGTCGGGAGCGACGGTGGTTCGCTCACGCCTCGCGAGATCACCAAAAAGGAACCGGGACAGAACTTCTATACCAACGGCTCACGCCGGTGCGATGACCAGGGATTCGCCCAGCTCCCCGCCGGATCGCCAGACGCCTTCGCCAAAAACACGTCTATCAGCAATCTGATCGCCAGCAGCCGGTACGAAGCACGGCACGCAGACACCCTGCGCCTCTACCGGGCATTCTTCGATCGTGACCCCGATGTCGCCGGTGCCGCCTACTGGTTGGAGCTGCGGGATTCGGGCTATGGACTGGACGAGATCGCCCAACAGTTCGCCCTGTCAGCCGAGTTCCGGTCCCGCTACGGATCGCCAAACAACGCTCAGTTCCTGGCCGTTGTGTATCGGAACGTCCTCGGCAGAAACTATGACCAGAGGGGCTTCAACTACTGGCTCAATCAGATGAACGGTGGGCTAAGCCGGGGCGGCGTCGTCCGCTGGGTGGCAGCAAACCAGGAGTTCATCAGGGCTCATCCCTTCGGCTCGACCGGCTGAGCCCAACCTCAACGTTCGTTGACTCTGCGATTTGAGGCACTCGACGGCCAACCGTAGATTGACGGAGGCCAGAAGCGAGCGTTGGAGGACAGGTGAACGAACCGAACGGCGCGTTGGTCGCCGGAGTCGACTCGTCGACGCAGTCGACAAAGGTTGTGCTCCGACGGCTTGAAGATGGGCGAGAGGTGGCGTCGGCTCGGGCCCCCCATACCGTCACCGAGCCGCCGCGTTCCGAACAGGATCCTGATTCGTGGTGGATTGCCTTGACCACAGCGTTTGCCGAGCTCGCCGCCTTCGGTGACGACGTTGTCGCCGTCGCCGTCTCTGGTCAGCAGCATGGTCTCGTCGTCGTAGATGGCGATGGCCGAGGCATCCGGCCCGCCAAGCTGTGGAACGATACCGAGTCGGCCCATCAGGCCGAGCGGTTGGTCGAACGCCTCGGAGCGACGGGTTGGGCGGAGGCCTGTGGGGTCGTGCCCGTGCCGGCGATCACCGTGACCAAACTGGCATGGCTGGTCGACCACGAGCCCGATGCGGTGGCTCGGATCCAACGGATCATGTTGCCTCACGACTATCTGACTTGGCGTTTGACCGGGAATCATGTGACCGATCGGGGCGACGCGTCGGGGACGGGATGGTGGGATCCATCGACCGGCACCTACCGGTCCGATCTACTGGCTACGGCCGGTGCAAACCGCGACCTCATCGGCTGCCTTCCCCGGGTGTTGGCCCCGACCGAAGCCGCCGGCACGATCACCGCCGGGGCCGCTCGTGAACTCGGTCTGCCGGTCACCACCACCATCGGGGCCGGGACCGGTGACAACATGGCAGCAGCCCTCGGGCTTGGACTCCGCGCCGGCGAAGTGGCGATGTCGCTTGGAACGTCGGGCACCGTGTTCGGCGTGTCCGGTCGGCCATCCAAGGACCCGTCCGGACTGGTCGCCGGTTTCGCTGATGCCAACGGCGCCTATTTGCCGTTGGCCTGCACCCTCAACGCCACCAAGGTCACCGACATGGTGGCCGCCACCCTCGGGGTTGATCGTGACGAGTTCGCCGCGCTTGCGCTGTCGGCCGCGCCCGGAGCCGGAGGGGTGTCGGTTGTGCCGTATTTCGATGGAGAGCGGACACCGAACTTGCCGGCAGCCACCGGAATGATCACCGGACTCCGTCCAACGACCACTCGGGCCGACATTGCCCGGGCCGCCCACGAAGGCGTGCTCGCCAACCTGCTCGACGCGGTGGATGCGCTGGCTGCGGTCGGGGTTCGGTCCGATGAGGGTGCCGAGTTGCGCCTGGTCGGCGGCGGTGCCCGGTCGGCGGCGTATCGGCAAGTGTTGGCCGACCTCTATCAGGGGCCAGTTCGCATCCCCGATCGGTCGTCCGACGGGGGAGATGAAGCCCCAGCAGCTGGCGCCGCGGTCCAAGCGGCGGCTGTGGCCGGCGGCGACTCGATCGACGACGTCGTCGATCGTTGGGGGCTGCGGGACGGCGGATCGATCGTGACCCCGGTCAACGATGACGACCGGTCGGTCCGGGACCGATACGGGGCGGCGGCGGAGGCGGCCGCTGGGTTGGCCGGCTGACCTCGGTCTAGGGAGATTTCTCGAACCTTCAGTACGCTTGGCGTCGATGACCGACGGTACTCCTGTTCCCTGGCACCTTCTTCCCGACAATTCAGCGGTCGGCGACGATGGTCACCTGTCGATAGCCGGGTGCGACGTACTAGCCTTGGCCGCCGAATTTGGCACGCCACTGTTTATTTATGACGAGGACCACCTTCGGGCCCGTTGCCGCGAAGCGGTCGCCGCGTTCGGTTCGGGAGCGACCTATGCCACAAAGGCGTTCTTGTGTCGGGCCATGGCCCGCTTGGCTTACGAGGAGGGGATGGGCCTCGATGTGGCCACCGGTGGCGAGTTGCATGTGTGCCTCCAAGCTGGCGTGCCTGCCGACCGGTTGGTATTCCACGGGAACAACAAGTCGGTTGCGGAGTTACAAATGGCCCGCGATCTCGGTGTCGGCCGGATCGTGGTCGACAGTTTTGATGAGCTATCGCGTCTGGAAGCCCTGTACGGAACCGATGGCCAGGTTGCCCCGATCCTGTTACGGATCACCCCGGGGATCAAGGCGGAGACTCACGACTACATCGCAACCGGGCAGGACGATTCCAAGTTTGGGTTCACCGTTTCGACGGGGGCCGCCACCGCCGCGGTCGAAAAGGCTCAGGCCTCGCCCGCGGTCGAGTTGTTCGGTCTGCACGCCCACATCGGGTCACAGGTGTTCCGGGTCGATTCTTTTGCCGCTGCGGTGGCTGCTGTTGGCCGGTTTGCCCTCCCGTTCGAGCTTCCCGAGTTGGTGGTCGGTGGTGGCCTCGGCGTCCCATACGTCGAGGGGGAGGAAGCGCCGACGATCGCTCAGTGGTCGGCCATCATCACCCGGGCTGCAGCAGACGCCGGGCTGACGGCGAAACTCGGAATTGAACCGGGCCGGTCGATTGCCGCCGCGGCGGCAATCACGGTGTACACGGTTGGCACGATGAAGGAGCTGCCGGGCATCCGGAACTATGTCGCCGTCGACGGCGGAATGAGTGATAACCCTCGACCGGTGCTGTACGGCTCGGGCTACGAGACGTTTTTGCCGCGGGCGGTCGCCGCGCCAAGAGGCAAGACCGTTCGCGTCGTAGGCAAGCACTGCGAATCGGGAGATCTTCTTGTTCGGGAAGCTGCCGTCCCGTCGGATCTGGTGGTCGGTGACTACCTGGCGACCCCGGTCACCGGGGCATATGGCCATTCGATGGGGTCGAATTACAACAAGATTCTTCGCCCCGCGGTCGTGTTCTGCCGCGATGGCGACGCCCGCCTGGTCGTGCGCCGCGAGACGTTCGACGATCTGTTGCTCACCGATCTTGGTTGATCGCCAGCGCCCGGTAGAGGTCTCGTAGCAGCGCGATCTCGGCCCCGTGATGCATGAGTTCCCGGTTGGCGTGAAGCAGCAAATCGAAGCCTGTTCGGTCGGCGTGCGACCCCCAATCGGCTCCGAGTGCCAGCCAGATATCGTCGCCCATCGATGCCATACCGGAGACGAAGTGATCGATCGATGTGTCGAGAACGGTGATGGCTTCTGCCGCCGTGCCCACGAACTGGTCATCTGGTAAACCCGAACCCGATGCACCCAATATCCGGGCGGAGTAGGAGTCCATGCAGTCGACGGCCAGGTGCCAGAGACGCCAGGCGATCGTGGTGATGGGGCCGGGTTCGGGGCGAGCCGGGTCGAGTTCGGCCACCCAGGTTCCGTCGATATCGCGGATCGACCAACATCCGGGCGCCGGTTCCCATTGGTATTCGTTATCGGAGAGACCGTCGAGACGGTGGAGGAGCTGCGTTTTTGCTTGAGCGGCCGAATCGAGTGCCGATGCGACGGGGTCGGTGGTCATGGGGTTCCGCTTTTTGGAGAAGATCCGCCGTCGTTGGCGCGGCGCCTGGCCCGATGGTCGGCGGTGTGGGTGCGGCTGGCACAGCGGGGGTTAACACAAAAGCGCCTCGACCGGTTGCGGGTGCCGTCATAGAAGAGGTCGTCGCAGTCGGTGGCGGCACAACGCCCGAATCGGTCTGTGCCGTTGTCGCAGAGTTCGTGGGCCAACGACATCAACACGTCGGCCAGTACTTGGTCGTCGAAGGTGGCGGCTGCCGGTGTCCAATGGAGGTGAGGTCCGACGCCACCGTGATCGACGATGGCCGGTGAGATCGGGAGCGTGGTCAGGTGCTTATTGATTGTGCGAGCGGCGGCGGTGACGTCGAGGTCTGGGAGCTCTGTCATTAGGGGGAGGATGGCCACCATGCGCTCGGTTACCCGGTGGACCGATGCCGCCGATGCTTCTTCGGCACCGCTGAATCCAGCATCGACCAGGGTGTCTCGGGTCGTGTCGAGGTCGCCGTTGCCCAGGGCGTTAGCCAGCTTGACCATGGTCTCGATGGTGAGTCGGGTCTCCGATTGGGTGACCGATGCCATGTGCATAGATCCACCATATCGCCTATCGGAGGTTGTGGTAATGGTCTAAACCATGTTAGAACATTACCACCAAAGTAAGGATTTAAAATCCATTAAGTCCTTACCGGGTCGGTCCGCGTGTTGAGGAGGTCACCTCGTGTTTTCGTTCTTGCTCTCGGCCGCTGTGGTGCTGGCCACCTTGGCCGGTGTCGGCATGATCGTGCCGCAGGTCGTCCGTCTTCACCGTCGGCGGCTGGTCGATGGGGTCTCCGGCGTCGGGATCGGGGTCGGGGTGATCTTGAATTTGTGGTGGACGATGTATGCCCTGCACGGCGGCCTGTGGGCCATCGTTCCAGTCTCGATCGGGGGGTTCGCTCTCTATTCGGTCATGGCTGCTCAGGTTGGGCGGCTGGCCGGCGCCGCCGCGTTGACCGATGTGGTTCGGGGTGGGGTGGCCATCGGTATCGTTCCCCTCGTCGTTCTTTTAGCCGGCGGTTGGTGGGCCGCCGGTCTGGCCATCGGGCTGAGCTACGGCGTGCAGTTTGTCCCGGCGGCGATCACCGCCATCAGGTCGAGCCGAGTTGGTGGTATCTCCCCAGCCACCTGGTCGCTCGCCTTATTGGAGGCCAACGTCTGGTTCGTCTACGGCTGGGTGGTCGGCGATCCAGCCCTCGTCATAGGTGGAGGAGGAGGGTCGCTGATGGCTCTCGTCATCTTGTGGCGGCTGGCATCGGCCCGACGTCCTGGCTCTCCGTGGCCGAAGGGGGAAGCGCAGCCCCGGTCGGCGATTCTCCGTCGGCCGACACCGCTGAGGAGAAAACGGGCGGGGAGCCACCACCTGACCGAATACAGTTCACGAGGTGAGTTCAACATCGAATACTGAGCAGACGGAATCGGTGCGGGTCGGGCTGCTCGGCTGCGGCATCGTCGGAACGAAGCTTGTCGGACTGATCAACGAGCGAGGCCCGACCATCGAAGCCGGGTCCGGGTTGCGGCTCGAACTGGCAGCCATCGCGGTCCGTAGCAGCAGCAAGGATCGCGGTCTCGACCTCGACGACTCGATGTTGACCACCGATGCTGAGGCGTTGGTCACCGACCCGTCGATCGACGTAATCGTCGAGGTGATCGGCGGAATCGAACCCGCTCGATCGCTGATACTGGCGGCCCTCAAATCCGGAAAGCCGGTCATCACCGCCAACAAAGAACTGTTGGCAAACGTCGGCGCTGAACTGTATGAGGCGGCGGCGGCCAATGGGGTCGACCTGCTGTTCGAGGCGGCAGCAGCCGGCGCGGTCCCGATCGTTCGGCCGTTGCGCGAGTCGCTGCTCGGCGAAGACGTCCGACGGGTAATGGGCATCGTCAACGGCACGACGAACTACATCCTCACCAGGATGGCCGATGATGGCGTGTCCTACGCCGATGCGCTCTCCGAGGCTCAGCGGCTGGGCTATGCCGAACGCGACCCGACCGCCGACGTCGGAGGTTTCGACGCCGGAGCGAAGGCGGCGATCATGGCCTCGATCGCCTTCGGGGCGCAGGTCGTAGCCGGCGATGTCTACCACGAGGGTATTGGAGCTATCACCCAGGGTGATATCGAGTTCGCCCGGCAGTTCTCGTACACGATCAAGCTGCTCGCTATCGCCGAGCTTCAAGATGTCGCAGACGGGGAAGGGAGCGAGATCGGTGTCCGGGTCTACCCGGCCATGGTGCCAAACGATCATCCGCTCGCTTCGGTTCGAGGCAGTTTCAACGCGGTGTTCGTCGAGGGGCAGGCTTGCGGGGAGCTGATGTTCTACGGCCAAGGCGCCGGTGGGCTTCCGACGGCGAGCGCGGTACTCGGTGACCTTGTCGACGCGTCGCTGAACCTACGGCGTCACACGTTCCATCCGGTTCCCTCTGGCCCCCGGGCCCGAATTCGGTCTATCGACGCCCTGGAAAGCGCCTACTACATCGGGTTGACCGTGGAGGACAACCCCGGGGTCATGTCGGCGGTCGCCGGTGTGTTGGCCACGCACGACATCTCGATTAAGACGATGCAGCAACAGGAGGCGGTGCCCAACGAGGACGGCGATCAGGCCAGGGTGGCGCTCATTACCCACACCGCTCTTGAGCGCGACATGCAAGCCACCTTGGTAGACCTTCGGCGTCTTGACGACGTCTGCGATGTCAACAGCGTGCTCCGGGTCATCGGTTCTTAGCATGCCCCTGACCTATGTCTCGACGCGCGGCGACGCTGCCGAACTTGGTTTTGCCGATGTGCTGCTCGCCGGTTTGGCTACCGACGGCGGCCTCTACTGCCCGACCGAGATTCCGCCGTTGCCAACAATTACGGCCGACATGCCATACCCCGAGGCGGCGACCGCCATCCTGGCGCCCTATGTCGCCGGGTCGTTCGACGAGGTCGAGCTCGGAGCAATCGTCGAGGAGGCCTACGGTGTCTTCGGTCACCCCGATGTGTGCCCGGTCGTCGAACTGGAAGACGGCCAGTATCTACTCGATCTGACCCGAGGGCCGACGCTGGCCTTCAAAGACATCGCCCTCCAGGTGGTGGCGCGGCTGCTGGACGCCGAACTCGCGAGGCGTCAGGAGCGGGTAACGGTGCTCGGCGCGACCTCCGGCGATACCGGTTCGGCGGCTATTAACGCCCTCGCTGGCCGCGAGAACATCGAGGTGGTAATTCTTCATCCTCACGACCGGGTATCGGCCGTCCAGCGGAGACAGATGACAACCGTCACCGCGGCCAACGTTCACAATCTGGCGGTTGCCGGAACGTTCGATGACTGCCAAGACCTGGTGAAGGGGGCGTTTGCCGACGCAGAGTTCCGGGCCGAGGTTGGCCTCGCTGCGGTCAACTCGATCAACTGGGCCCGAGTGATGTGTCAGATCGTCTACTTCGTGACCGCGGCCCGTGCCGTGCGACCGAATGGTGAACCGGTCTCTTTTTCGGTGCCGACCGGCAACTTCGGCAACGTGCTCTCCGGCTGGTACGCGAAGCGGATGGGGCTGGCGGTCGATCGTTTGGTGGTGGCCAGCAATCGCAATGATGTGTTAACCCGCTTTTTTGAGACCGGCACCCTTGAGACGCGCACGGTAGAGCCGTCCTTGAGCCCCAGCATGGATATCCAGATCTCTTCCAATTTCGAACGATTGTTGTGGGAGGCATCCGGTCGAGATAGTGCTGCGGTTGCCGAGCTGATGGTCGAGTTGCGCTCGGCTGGGCGGGTCACCGTTCCCGATAGTTGGTATCGGACGGTGTTGGACGAGTTCGACGGTGAGCGGTTGGACGATGCGGGGACCGTGGCCGAAGTGGCGAGTACGTATGCGGCGACGTCGTGCCTTGTCGATCCGCATACCGCGGTAGGTCTTGAGGCGGCCCGGCGGTCACCGGCCGCCACGCCGATGATCACGTTGGCAACCGCCGATCCGGCGAAGTTTCCCGATGCGGTGGAATCGGCGGTCGGATTTCACCCCGAGTTGCCGGCCCACCTTCACGACCTGTTCGAGTTGCCGGAGCGGTTCGACAAGATAGACAACGACCAGGCCGAGGTGGCCGCCGCCATCCGGAAAATTCGACGCTGATCCGTACCCATTGCCGGCGTCGGTCCAATTGTCAGAGAACCTTGCTAGCCTTATCAGAAGAGAACGTGGGGGTGGCACACGTCGCGTCGACACATGAGCTGTCGTCTTGTCTGCCCCTGTCGGCTTTGGCGGGCTTCCGCCCGGCGGCGTTCCTCTATCAACTGTTCTCCTAACTCTCTTCCTCCAGGAGCTGACACGTGAGCGACCAACTCATCGTTGAGCGCGAAGGTCTCGAAAAGAAAGACAAGGGCGAGTTGCAGGCCATTGTCTCGGCATTGGGCGGCAGCTCAAGCGCCCGGATGCGAAAGGCCGAGCTCATAGACCAAATCCTCGAATTGTCTGGTGCGACCACCCGCGCTGCAGAAGCAGACCCGACCGGTGATGACAACGCTTCGGACATTGATTCCGCCGACGCCGAGATCACTAGCGGAGACCAAACCGACGCCGGTCCGGTTGACGCTGGTTCCTCTCCGGCTGGTTCACCGGATGCGGTGTCGGCCGATGAGGCGCCCGACAAGCCGGACGTCACATCTGCTGAATCGGACGGTTCATCGGGTCGACGATCGAAACGATCATCGGCAAAGCATCCCAGCGGTCCCGATGGGGAACCGCTCGCTGATTGGGAGGTCAAAGTCCTCGAAGAGGGTGGTCGGCCGTCCGATTCCCGATCTCGTGGCGGAAATCCCAGCGGTCGCCCCGGTGGCGATGGTGGCGGTCGAGGCACCAACGCCAACGGCTCGAAAAAGGGCAATGGGTCGCAGTCGTCGACAAAACCCCCCAAGGGTGACAAGCCGAACAGCGGCGATAAGTCCGGCTCCTCCGGAGACAGGCAGCGAGACCGCGAAGAGAGCGACGAAGACGTCGATCCAAACAATCGGCGGTCTCGTCGTCGTGGCCGAAACCGAGGGCGCGATCGCGATGATGTCGGCAATCCAGCGATAACTTCAGAGCCGATCGAAGTTACCGGGTATCTCGATCTCCGCGACGAGGGGTATGCGTTCCTCCGGGTGAACGGCGCGCTGCCAAGTCGCGATGATGCCTACGTCTCGGTCAAGCAGGTTCGCCAATACGGGCTCCGGAAGGGTGATCGAATTACCGGATTTTCCCGCCCGGCGAACCGAAACGAGAAGAACCCGGCGCTCCATTCGCTGAACAGCCTGAATGGGAAACCGGCCGAGGAGTCCCGAGGCCGACCGCGTTTCGACAAGCTCACCCCATTGTTCCCCGACGAGCGGCTCGTTCTTGAAACAAAGAATGAGCCACTCAATATGACGAATCGGATCATTGATCTGGTGTCGCCGATAGGGAAGGGGCAGCGAGGGCTGATCGTGTCTCCGCCTAAGGCGGGCAAGACATCGATCATGAAGAACATCGCCCGAGCTATCGAGATCAACAATCCCGAGGTGTCGCTGATCGTCTTACTGGTAGATGAGCGACCGGAAGAGGTGACCGATATGCGGCGTCACCTCAAGAACGCCGAGGTCATCGCGTCGACGTTCGATCGTCCACCGGAGGAACACACAGCGGTCGCTGAACTGACCATTGAACGGGCTAAGCGGTTGGTCGAACAAGGCGACGATGTCTGCCTTATCGTCGACGGGATCACGAGATTGGCACGGGCACATAACATGTCGGCCAACGGATCGGGGCGGCTACTTTCGGGTGGCGTAGACGCCGCTGCCCTGTATCCGCCGAAGCGCTTTTTTGGATCAGCCCGCAATATCGAAGAGGGCGGTTCGTTGACGATTCTGGCCACCGCTCTTGTCGAGACCGGATCCAAGATGGACGAAGTAATCTTCGAGGAGTTCAAGGGGACCGGCAATATGGAGCTTCGGCTCGACCGCCGACTCGCTGAGCGACGCATCTTTCCGGCCATCGATATCGCAGGTTCGTCGACGCGAAACGAAGAGTTGTTGCGGGAGCGCAAAGAGGTCGAAGCGTCCTGGAAACTCCGAAAGGTCATCGCCGGCATGAACGACGAAGGCGGAAGCCCAGCGTCGGGCGTTGAGATGCTGGTCGAGCGGCTTGCAACCTTCAAAACCAACGCAGAATTCCTGTCCGAGATCGGTCGAGCTCGGTAGACGGGCCAACGGCCGGGCACGCGGAGACGCAACCGGGCGGCAATACCAACACCACTCGGTAGCCTTGAGAGCTGCCCGTACGAGTTCGAGAGCGAGAGCAAGACATGAAAGCTGACATCCACCCCAAGTACCGGCCCGTGGTCTTCATGGACGCTTCAGCCGATTTCTCGTTTCTGACTCGATCGACCATCGAAACTGAAGAGTCGATCGAGTGGGAAGACGGCAACACCTACCCGCTGGCAAAGGTCGACATCAGCGCCGCCAGCCATCCCTTCTACACCGGCACGATGAAAATCGTCGACACCGCAGGTCGGGTCGAGCGTTTCGAACGCCGGTACGGCGGTCGGCGTCGCAGCGGTGGCGACGGTGCCCCGGCCGACGATTCGGCTGAAGGCTAACCTCGCTGCTTGTGAGCGGGGCCCTGGATCAGTTTGTTTTGACGTTGACCGGACGCCCGGTCGATGTAGCCACCGGACCAGTACCTGGGCGGGTCATAGACGGCGAGGCCTTCTTCCAGGCCGACACCGATCGCGGGTTGGGTCCGGCGATCCGGTGGGCGTGGTCGGCAATCGGGCCTCGGCTTGACCGGTTACACGTCTTGGCCGCTCCCAGCAGTGCCCCTATCCTGGCCAGACGGGCCGCGCTGCTCGATGTGCCGATCGACGTTTGGACCGGTCAGCCCCAAAACGAATCCGATGTCGTCGGTAGCGATATTTCACCGGACGACCAGTCAGCGTTTGTGCGGGCCACCCCGACCGACTACCAACATCCACCGGTACTACCGGAGTCTCATTGGGCGCTAGCCAGCGTGTTGGCCGAAGCGGGCGCCCGTCCGGTCGACGATCACGGGGTGCTGGTTGGAGAAGTTGCCGGGCTAGAAGTGGCTCGGGTCGTGGAAGCCGAGACTTCCGATGCAAGCGCGGCGGCACCGGACGGCCCCCGGCTCGACGTTGGAGTCGGTTTGGCCGATCGTGAACTTCAGCAATTCGTTAACGGGCATCGTGACGGAACCGACAATCTCCGCAACGCAATCACTGCGGTCGCCCGTCACCGACGGCCCGGTGCCGCAGTTCACCCGTTGAGCCGAGTGGCCCGTCAACGGTGGCTCCGATCAATTATTCTCGATGACCCCAGCATCGTTGGCCTCGACCGGCTGGAACCCGTCGTTCCACTACGCCCAAAACGGTCGGTCCTCGCAACCGAACCGGCCGTAGCGGCCGGCGATGGCGTGGTCGTTGTCTGCTCCGTCGGTGTCGATCTCGACCTCGCACCCGAAGCGGCAGACTACCGGGCTCGGTTCGACGCCGAGGCCGACCTGGTGATCGTCGTCCCCGAGCGAGATCAGGTCCTGGCCGATGGCGGCACGACCGGGTTGGTTCCTCGCTGCGAGGTTCGGTCGATCGACTTGCCATGGAACGACGCCGAGCAGGTACTGGCGTAGCGGCAAGGCGTCGACGGCTCATCTTCGACCGTCAACCGCTGGCGAACAACCGAGGTGAGGGCAAGAGGGCCGCCCGGGAAGCGGTCGACAGCCCAGTACCCTCGGAGTCATGTTGGAACGGTTGCGTGCCCTCGACGAGGAGTATCGGGAGCTAGAGGCGCGCATGGCCGACCCGGAGATAGCAGCCGACAACCGCCGGTTCGTGGAGATGTCGAAACGCTACGCCGCCCTGGGCGAACTGGTTCGGGTCGGTGGGGAGCTTCAACACCGCTACGACGACGTTGCAACCGCCCGGGAGCTACTGAGCGAAGCCGACACCGACGAGCGCGAGGAGCTTCGTTCCGAAGTGAACTCGGCCGAGGAAGAGATCGAACGACTCGAAGGCGAACTTCGGGTCTTGTTGCTGCCAAAGGACCCTCACGACGGCCGAAACGTGATAGTCGAGATTCGAGGTGCCGAAGGAGGTGACGAGGCCAACTTGTTCGCTCGTGACCTGTTCGAGATGTACAAGTCGTACGCCGCTACAAGCGGATGGGGTTTCGAGGTGCTGAATTCGAGCGCCACCGATCTCGGCGGTTTCGATGAGGTGACCTTCGTACTCTCGGGCGATCAGGCGTGGACGAGGATGAAGTTCGAGGCCGGACCCCACCGGGTGCAACGAGTACCGAAAACAGAATCCCAGGGCCGCGTCCACACCTCGTCGGCGACGGTAACGGTGTTGCCCGAAGCCGAAGAGGTCGATATCTCAATCGACCACAACGAACTACGATTCGATACCTATCGTTCGTCGGGCGCCGGTGGACAGCACGTAAACACGACCGATTCTGCGGTGAGGGTCACCCACCTCCCGACCGGGCTCGTCGTGTCGATGCAGGATGAGAAGAGCCAGCTCCAGAATCGCGAGCGCGCCCTCAAAGTCCTTCGATCCCGTCTACTCCAACTTGAAGAAGAGAAACGGCAGGCCGATGCCTCGGCCACCAGACGCGAGCAGACCGGCGGCGGCGGGCGATCGGAAAAGATCCGCACCTACAACTTCAAAGAGAACCGGGTCACCGACCATCGGATTGGCCTGACCCTCCACAAGCTCGACAAAGTGATGGCCGGCGACATGAACGATCTGAGCGATGGGCTCGTCCACGATGAACGCACCCGGCAGCTTCAGACCTCCGACCCGATGACCGACTCATAAGACCGGGTGGGTGAGATGGTGACCTGGCGGGAGCTGATCGTTGACGCTGAGCGGCGCCTGGCCGAAGCCGGGGTTGCAGAGTCCGAATCGCAGGCCAAATGGATTGGCCGGCAAGCAACCGGAACCGACGCCGGCCAGTGGATCGACACCGCCGACCAGGAACCGACCGTCCGCCAACTGGCCTACTTCGACGGGATGATCGAGCGACGCTCGGCCGGTGAGCCGCTCCAATACGTTCTTGGCAATTGGGGATTCCGTACCCTTGAACTGTTCGTCGATCGGCGCGTCCTGATCCCGCGACCGGAGACGGAAATCGTAGCGGAGTGGGCGCTCAAAGAGGTCCGCCGTCTCGCCGACGACGTCGCAACGCCAACCGTGGTCGATCTTGGGACCGGGTCTGGAGCCATCGGCCTCTCATTGGCCGTCGAACACCGAGGAACAGAGGTGTGGCTGACCGACGCGTCGCCCGACGCGCTGGCGGTGGCTCAGGCCAATATCGCTGGGATTGGATGGTCCGGTTCGACCGTCACCGTGGCCGAGGGGGACTGGTTCGCTGCGCTGCCACCAGCACTCCGTGGACGCCTAGACGTGGCGGTATCAAACCCGCCGTACGTGGCCGACGGCGACGATCTCGAACCGCAAGTAGCCGACTGGGAACCTCGCCAGGCGTTGGTGGCCGGAGACAATGGAACCGCCCATCTGCGCCATCTCCTCACCGAAGGCCCGAAGTGGCTCCAACCGGCCGGAGCGTTGGTTTTGGAAATGGCTCCTGCTCAGGTGCCGATTATCGCCGCCCAAGCGACCGAGTACTTCGCTGACGTCGAACCGTTTCAGGATCTCGCCGAACGGGCGAGAGGGATCGTGGCTCGGCGCCCGATCTCTCCCGCCGACCGCCCACAGCGATAACCGCCGGACCCCGGGCCCCCGGCCCGTGCTCAACCGGGGAGCGTGATGACATCAACCCGACTGTCTGTCGGGAAGGTCACTTCGGCCAAGGCTTTGATGTCCGTCGCTTCCACCGTGGCGAGCAGCGCCGAGCGTCGAACCATTGTGAGGGCGTCTTCGCCAGGATCGGTCAACAACATCTCGACCATCTGGTTGTTGTTTACCAGCTCGAAGTCGGTTCCGATGATGGCTTTCGCTCGCTGCAGTTCGTCATCGGTTGGCCCTTCGGCTGCCAGGCTGCCGGACTCGTCGCCCATGACCTGAAGGATCTCATCGGCCCGCTCCGGGTCGCCGTTGGCAAACAGGGTGATCGTCGCCCCTTCCCGGGGTGCCACCTCAACGTTGGTTAGCACGGACCCCCCGTAGCTGGCGCCGAGTTCTTCCCGTACTACATCGAAGAGGCGAGCATCGAGCACGGCTCCTAGTACCTCTAACTGGACCCGCGTCTCGGCATCGACGTCGAAACGAGACGGGTACAAGACGGCGACTGCGGCGGTCGCTTCGCCGGTACCGGCCTCTAGTCGGCGTTCGACGACCTCTTCTAGATCAGGTGGTCGGACATCGGTCCACGAATCATCGGGCCCGTTGCTCAGGGTGCCGAGGTAGCGAGCCGACAGGTCGCCGATGACCTGAGTGTCGATATCGCCGGCAAAAGCCACGACGAGATCGTCGACGGGACCGAAACGAGAACGATAGAGATCGAGCGCCTTTTCGGTGGTGAGGGCGTTGAGTCCATCCGGTGGGACCGAAGCAAATCGTTCATCACCATCGAAGAGGACATCGGCCAGGGCGGCCGTCGTGGCCGCGTTCGGGTTCGACTCCGCAGCCCGAAGCGAGTCTGCAGCGCTGGAGAGCATCTCGGCCAATGCCGCCTCTTCCGCTTTGGGAGCGGTCATCGCCAGATGGAGCCGTTGGAACAAGACCTCGATGTCTTCCACCGAAGAAGACCCAGAGAACCCTTCGGTGGTCTCCCCGATGAATGGATTGAGGCTGGCACTCGTCCCGGCCAGGAAGCGTCGGAACGTCAAGCGGTCGTAGTCGCCAACCCCGCTTCCGGCGACCACGTTCGCGGCCCACGGGGCGAGCACGGCGTCTTCGGCCGACAGGGTGCTCCATCCGCCGGTCGACCGAGCGCGAACGACCGCCTCTCCGGCCACGATGTCCGTCTCGACCGCCCGAACCGTCACGCCGTTTTCGAAGACCCACTCGGTGGCATCTAACTCATCAAGTTCGTTGACCGCCACCGGCTCGACCGGGTCGGGTGCGGCGATCAGTGATTCGATGGCCGGCCCATCGTCGGTGGCCTCGGCGGCTCCGTCGTCGGCGGCGGCCGCGGCGACGACGTCATCCAACTCGTCGGTTGTCGGTAGCGCTTCAGGGTCGGGTCCTGCGACGATCACGACCGGTGCCGCCTTCGACAGCTCCCAGCGGAACAGGTCGGTGGCCTCTTGGGCGGTCAGCTCCTCGGTGATCGAGGTCAATCGGCTGTGGGTGTCGGAAACGTCAGAAATCTCCGATCCGCGAAGGTAGTGATCGACGTAGGCGTTGGCATGGGTGGCGTCCTCGATGGTGGTCGCCGCGCCGAGGATCCGATCGAGTCCGGACGTCGCCGTGGCTTTGACCCGTTCGAGTTCGTCTTCGGTGAAGCCATTCCGCTCGATGGCGTTCATTTCGGTAAGGACGTGAGCGGCGACGGCGGTCAGATCGGGGCCGTCGACGTTAAACCCGAGGATCGGTTGGGATCGGTTGAGGGACACTCGACCGACCGAAGGATCTATCAGCACCACATCGCCACGGTCGGCCGATTCCTGTAACCGATTTTGGATCATTAGTGCGATGAGATCTTGGATGTACGTCAGGCGTTCGCCACCGATCGTGGCCTGGCGCCAATCGGTCAGGGAATAGTCGACCGAGACGAACGAGGACGAAAGCTCGGGGTGGCTGACGACATCGGTCAACGTCGTGTCGATCGGCGCCACCTCGGGCTCGGTTCGCTCTCGATCGTCGCCCCGAGAGGTGACGTCGGAGAAACGCTCGACGATGGCCGCCTCCATCTCATCGAGAGGAAGGTCGCCAACCGCGACCACCGCCATCAGATCTGGGCGATACCACCGGTCGTAGAATGTTCGTAGCTGATCGGCGGTCGTTTCGAGGATGAGTTCGTCGCGACCTCCCGGCTCTCGGTTCTCATAGGCGGTGCCGTCGTGGTACGCGGCGTCGAAAACGGCGCTTAATGCCCCCTGTGGGCCTTCGTCTCGAAGCCGAATTTCCTCCCGAACAACGCCCCGTTCCTCGATGGTCGCCTGCTCGGTGATGGTGGCAGCCGATGCCCACTGCCGGAGTACATCGAAAGCGGTGCTCGTTTTCTCGGCGTCGATGCCGGACACGTTGAGCTGATAGACGGTCTCGTCAGGGCTGGTGTATGCATTGAGATCGGGGCCTAGCTCGATGCCCAGCCGTTGAAGGACGCGGTCCATTTCGTTGTCAGGCCAACGTTCGGTGCCGTTGAAGAGCATGTGTTCTAGGAAGTGGGCGCCGCCAGAGTCCGGGACGTCCTGTTGGAGAGAGCCGGCGTTGACGACGAGCCGAAGTGCCAAACTCTGACCAGGCCGGTCGTTTCGTCTCACGTAGTAGGTGAGCCCGTTATCGAGGGTACCGATACGCACGTCGGCACTCGGTTCGATCGGTGTTGGATCGGGGGCTGGTTCGATCAGTTCGTAGGATGGCTCGGAGGCTTCGGGCGTCGCCGGGTCATCGCTTGCGTTGTCATCGCCGTTGTCGGTACTGGTGCAAGCCGCAAACAAAAAGATTGCGGCAACGGTGGTCGCCACCGTCCGTACCGAGAGGGTGGGCAAAATTACCATCTCGACAACCTACCGGCTGCAGCCGCACTCGCTTCGTTGTGACGGAGAGTGGTGTTGCGGTTGCCCTTTGTGCTGTTTGTTTTGTCTGCTGGCCATCGTGTCAGGTTTGCTGGTTTCCCGAAGTGGCGACTGCCGGGTGGCGGTCAAGGTCAAACCCTAAAGAAGCCTTCTCTCACTGACCGCTGGTAGAGTTCGTGGTCTTCGGCGTACATCTTGTTTAGGATCGCCCGTTCTTTGCCACACAAGATTTTGGCCCGAGATCTTTGACCCACATTCAGCTTCGGAATCTCTGAGATGTCGTGTCCTGACTCCCGAGCAACTTCCGCCACGTTGGTATCAAGTTTGTCAAATCCAACTACCCACGTCTTCATTCCTAGAGTGCTTGCACTTTCGATCATGCTTGACGCAGAGCGGAGAAAGTACAGGTCGGCGCAATATCCAGCATCCATGGCCTTTACTAGTTCCGACGCACTCCGGTACTTTGAAGCTGTTCGAACAAAAGTATCATTTCCCTCGCCTCGCAATTTTTCCATATACGAGCATGAGGACTCGAAACGGTCCACGGGCTCTCGTATGCACAGCAAGGCATCGCGGCCTGAGAGGCATTCCTGGATTTTGGCCGGGTACTCGTCAACCCGAAGGTGTCCGGGGTCAGGTTTTCCCAGTGCATAGGCCATGCTTGTTCCGGCAGATTTGGGCACATGCAGTAAGAACATGGGTGCGGATAGCCATGGATGGATGAGATTTTTGTGCATCGCGCGGTAGTAGGAGTTGGTAAGTCGAGTTGCCCGTTGGGGATTGAATAAGGCCAAGCTATTTATCCCTGTGGTGACTGCGTTGCGGATCGCTCTTCTCCTGGCATGCCTTGTGGAGTCCATTCTTTCCAACTTCCCGGGTAGAAATTGTTCATTCTTTGGACGATGACTGTAGTCGGTTGAAACTAGTGTTGGGCCATAAGGAGCCTCCTGACGTCAAGGTCCGACGCCAAGGGCAATAGTGAGACGTGTCATAGGGGTGGAGAGCACAAAATTCCGATTGAATAGCTCGGCCTAGGTGGACGACTCGCCGGTGACGGAGTCAAAAAGACTTCGAGAAAGATGGTGGGTGATGCTAAGGGCTCCCGATCGGTGGAGGT
>CALIFY010000059.1 GCA_938021675.1 uncultured Acidimicrobiales bacterium | reverse complement strand
TTGCAGCAATCTGGGGAGGATGGGGAGGCTTCCGGTTTCACTCCCCAGGAGCGCCTGCGGGCCGGCTGTTGGCTGCGATTGGACGGAAGTTCGACTCTCCTTTCGGGCTCCAGGTGCTCGCACTCGCTGACCAGGGAACGCTCCAGGGGTTGCTCCGGAGCTACGTCGATTGAAGCTCCGAACTTCGAGGAAACTACGAAACCTCGTCTTCAAGATCTGACATGGCGAGCAGTCTCGCCATGTCGGCGGCAAGCCGTCGCCTCGGGTTGTTGCCTGGGTCCGCTAGGTCACGGCGTGGTTTGCCGAGACCTTGGGCGATGATGATTTGGCAATCGAGGACGATCTTCCGATCCCCGACAGTCCTGAAACCGTTTCAATATCGATCCGTCGAAGTTCGACCAAGTCATCATCCGAGTGACCCGACTACTCGGCGACTGCGACCTGGCCGGCATGCACGTCGAGCAAATGATTCGGAGCGGTCGATGACCCGACGGATTGCATGCCATGCCAATGCGCGTCTCGGACGACAAAGCATCGATGGCTGTCTCGGCCATGGAGCGAGGTGACACCGTCAAAGCTGTCCAACTCGGACACGAAGCCCTCGATATGCCCGAAAGTTGTTACCGAAATCGGCGTTCCTGGGTGAACTGGTAACACGCAGGCAGCCAAGACTCCAAGCGGAAGGCCAGTGGCGGCCAGCGGCAAGACGCATACGATCTCAGAGACATAGCGGCCTCTAGCGCTGACGGTTGTCTTAGCGCTCCCTTTTTGTAGGCAGGAGGTCAGGGATTTAAGTCGCCGCCGCTCCTGCCCGTTGCCGTGATCTTGGGGCGAGCGCTAGTCAGCTGTTGGTGGCCATCGTGCGATTCTCGGAAACGATCTAACATCTGAGAGGAATACCGCACGATGGCCACACCTGATTCCATCTTTCAGGGTCCGGAGGAACTCAGTCCGGAACTTGTCTGACTATGACCTAAGAGTTGCGCTTGCAATCATTGATGACTAGTAACAGGTTGCCGGCACTGTTCTCATTTAGGCATGCATCATCGGCTGACAATTCCCTGACGATAACTTGAGTGCCATCAGGGACATCCTCCTCCAGGTCCATTAGTACGTTCCAGCAAATGTCTCTCATTCGTGAGTCGTCTTGACAGCCAGCATACTTCTCGTAGGAGAGCGCTATGCCTCCATAGTTCCGAGTGAGATTCTCACATACGACCTGCTTATCAGCAATTACTAAAGACTTGCTGCCATCGTATGTATTTATACAGAGATCCTGCCCGGTGGTTGTTGATGAGGCTGGAGCAATGCCGAGTGCAAGTACTGACAGCAGGAGGGCACCCACTACTGGCACGATTCTCAACAAATTTGATTTCATATTCAATCCTTGTTGTTGACGGAAATGACTAGCTGGGTAGCGCTTGACCTGTACCCGTAGAGCTTCTATGTTAAACATGCTCCACAGTTCTGGATGAACTGGGTGCCGGGTCGAATCTTGATGTGTCTGTTTTTGACGAGCTGTCGACGCCCCTCGTGGCTGGCTTCAGTCGAAGAATGGAGTTTTGGGTTAGAGGATTACCCGAACCCAACTACGGCATGCCAGCTCACTCTTGGGTATTTAGTGGCATGGGTCACTGGCGATTAGTGCCCAGTCAGGTCTTACTCATACGTACAAAGCGGCAGTACGTCTGGATGAGGTGGGCGTCGATGAACGTCCCTGATCTGGTGACGACGCCCAACTGTGTCGGACTCCACATGGGTATGTCGGTCGGGGCTTGGAACGCCGGGCAACCTGCTTGTCAACGGTTGCAGGTCACGGCACCAACTTTTCCGATCGGCCGGCAGCGCAGGTCAGGAGTTCGACTCTCCTTTCGGGCTCTAGGTGCTTGCACACGCTGACCAGGGGAAAACGCACCCGAGAGAGCGGATCCACCATCGGGATCGGGGCAAAGCCCAGGAGAAAACCAAGAACCCATCATTTTTTCGATGCGGTCTTCAGGGTCGTTCTGCTCACTCTCGTCGTTGGACTGAATGAGGTGACCGATGGCGTCTGCCAAAGCCCGATCGGCGGAGCCGACCTTTCCGGTGTAGTGCTTCGAAGGGACGGCTGGATCATGGCCTGCCCTGATCGAGACCTGGGCCAGTGAGAAACCGAGTTCCTAGCCGTAGGTGTCCATGAATCGGCGGAAGCCCTTGAATTTGATCTCGTTGCTGAGGCGGAGCCGATCTCGGATGCGGCTGAAGAACTGTGTGATTGTGTCAGGGTCCGAGGGGTCGTCGCCGGTCAATGAGACCGTGAAGATGTAGGGGGTCTAGCCCGGTCGCGCTCCGGTGGTCGCCGAAAAGTACATGACCTCGGCCTGCTCTGGTCGTCGAGGGTCTGCGGCCGCAGCGAGGAGCTGTCGGACCTCGTCGGGCGTGGGGACGATCGGAACGGTGCCACCGATCGGAGGGGGGTCTGCCCACACCGCCGGGTTCGTGTCTCGCCAACCCCAACGACAGGCCTGGCTCATCATCGAGGAAATAGTGGCATGGATCTTGCGAACTGAGGCTGTTGCGTCCCGGAATGACGGCCTTGACTGACCTCGGCCAAAAGGTTTGGGCGGTCGGTCTTGGCCGCCCGGAACGTGCCGTGGAACCGTTTTGTGACCTGCCGGTACTTCCCGGACACTGGGTCCCTCCCCGCTTCCACGATTAGTTCCCACACGCCCGGCTTAACTTCGCCCATCCCGGGGGTTTTTCTCTTCTTGCCGGCCATCGCTTCAGCCGGCCTTCGTTACATCAACGTCGAGTAACTCGTCGAGGACCCGACGGGGTACCACGATTCAACCGCCGATTGTGACCGATCGGATCACGCCGGTACGCACGTAGGTGTATGCACTTGCCCTGCTGACACTCAGCAAGCGAGCCACCTCAGGCACGCTGAAGGCGAGGGGTCTGGCAGATGTTCTTCTCGTAGGTCCTTGAGCACATCAAATTTTCACCTGGCGGGAATCGTCCCACTTCACCAAGGGCGTGCCCAGGGAAGGTCGAGGAAGTCTGGGTGCTCTCGAATGAGGTGGCCAGTTCAGCGGCCTCTGGCGGCATCACCAGTGTGTGGGGTGGCTTGCGGGCCGCCCCACACTCTTATGTCTCTCATCAGACTCTCAGACCCGAAGTGTTAGAACCGGTCGTACCTATTCAGGAGGGCCTTCCTAGGCCAGAGGAGATGTTACGACCAATGCCAACAGAGACTAAGGGCAAACGACTGACCGTTGTGTCGGCAGCTTTCATAGCGTTGTCCACAATTCCTATCTTCTATTCATCGCCGGCTTCGGCAATCAACGACACGGGAGCGCGGCCTCCTTCGGGATGTCTATTCTCTAGTCCGCCCCCGTATAGCCTCCTGCATCCAAGCGACAGGCTCAACCGGATAGTGCCCGATCATGTCCTCAACCATATTCGAAATAGGCACCTGATGCCGAACGTGGGTGACCAGTGCGTTAGGAGGGAGAATGCCGGCACCTTCGGGATTGATGTAGATGCGGGCAATGAGTTCCTACATGCGGTCATAGAGCAACTTTGGGAAGACTGCCAGACCGACCCTTGGCTTCGCGATGGACGGAGAGGCGAAATCTTGCTTGACGTGACTTGCCCTGATGAATACAGCCGGTGGATGGCAGGTGGGAACATAGGATGGGACAGCCTTCAACGTCCGACGAACCGAATTAGGTTTGCATACCAGTTGACGGCCAACGGAGCTGAGCTGATAACAGCGTTTCCGGTCGCTCGGTATAACCCGTAGTAGCCAACCGGTGTGATGTCCACGCTGCTCCAGTAGAGACGCCTCCCCCGGCGCTGAAAACGTAATGCCGCCGACCGGGGGAGGTGTTTCAGGTCCAGTTCTGCGGACGGATTTCGACTGGTGGTTTACTCGGCCACTGCCCGGGCAGGGGCGGGCTCTAGTGAAACTTGCTGGCTCTTTGTGGGACTTGTTGAGAAGCCCAAGAAACCCAAGATTCCGTAACACGTCGAGAACGGGAGCGGAGGTTGGTGCGACACCGCTCATCGTGGGGTCAGGGGTCAAGTCTCGAAAGACCGACGGATGTCCTTGTTGCGTAGTTCCAGGTGCAGTTGGTCGGTGGGAGAGGCCTCGAAGCCGGGGACGAGGTGGAGGTTTCAGGAGACGAGTCGAGGCATCGGCGGCCGTGACGGAGGCCATTGCCCAGGCGTAGTAGGCGGCCACGGTTTGCGATTCGGTCTCGGTGACCACCAGTACATTCGCTGTACCGGTTGCGTGCGCCTGGCGGGCATGGACATTCAACGAGGTGGTCTGTTCAGCAGAGCGACACTCGAACTGGTCGAGAACGTGTTCTGGCTCGAGCAGCCGAGGTCTTAGGTAGTTGGCTGTCACTCGTCGAGGAACGGCGAGGGTCGCTCCATGAGGGCCCGGAGTCCAGGGATGTCGTGCGGGGCCTGATCGTTGATGGCCTCCCAGGCCGTGCGTGCCTCGTCATCTAGGGCGAATGTGAGACGATCAGTAAGCACTCGTTGGGCGGCGATGGTGAGGCTGTTGATGACAAAGCTGGTGAGGTCGGTGGTCGTGAGGTAAGCGCGTTGCAGCAATCTGGGGAGGATGGGGAGGCTTCCGGTTTCACTCCCCAGGAGCGCCTGCGGGCCGGCTGTTGGCTGCGATTGGACGGAAGTTCGACTCTCCTTTCGGGCTCCAGGTGCTCGGTATGGCTGTTGGGACGAGTTTCCGAGAGCGTTGGCCGGGGTCTGTCGGACGCTCCGTCGTCAAACGGCAGTGTCGACTCGTCGTTGGCGGTAGAACCTGCGGTAGCCCTCAAACCCGAAGTGGGTGTTGATAGCCATCCGTTCGTCACGTCGAGCGAAGAAACTAGATGATGATGCGCGGAAGGCGAATAGTGTCTGCAGTGAGAAGAGGAGATCTCACCATGAGTCACGAACGTGAGGCCGCACGGTCTCGAATCGCCGTTGCGCTTGACGTACCAGACCTCGACCAAGCTGCCGAGATAGCGGCCGCAGTGTCCCCACACGTCGGCGTGGCAAAGGTTGGACTTCAGCTATTCTCCGCTCACGGTCCGGCCGCGGTGAACAAGATTCGGGCTACCGGTATCAATATTTTCCTCGACGTGAAGCTGCACGACATCCCGAATACCGTTCGGTCGGCAGCAGTTGAACTGGGCAAACTCGGCGTTCAGTACCTTACCGTCCACGCATCGGGCGGTGAGCCCATGATGCGAGGGGCCGTCGAGGGTCTAGCTCATGGGGCAGAGCTGGCGGGCGTAGGCTTGCCAATGGTCCTCGCGGTGACCATCTTGACAAGCGACACCGAGGCGCCCCAATCACTCCTGGTGGATCGAGTCGAGGCGGCTGGGGCGGCAGGCTGCGGAGGTCTGGTATGTGCCGCCCCTGATCTGGATGTCGTTCGGCCGATAGCTCAGGATCGGTTCTTGGTAACTCCAGGAATCAGATTCCACGGTGGCGAAGCCCATGACCAGGCCCGGGTTGCTACCCCCGGGGCGGCGGTGGGTGGCGGCGCCGACCTGCTGGTCATCGGTCGAGCCATTACCGGGGCGACCGATCCTGCCGCCGCGGCCAGCCGAGCCGCCAAGGAGGTCGCACAAGCTCTCGGCCAATGACTTTTCGAGCGACGAAGAAGTGTCTCTTGCCCGAGGGTTGGACCGAGCGCTAGGGCTGCGCATGAGTGGGATTCCTGCTCGGTCAGCGCGACCCACCACCGGCTTTTCGGAGCGTTACCTCGGCCCCGATTACGTCGCGACGATCGCAGCTGCCCCCTCGAGGTCTGGGAATGCGGCAAAGACCATGTCGAGCAGTCGATCGGTCGGATGTGTAAGGGCATCGGTCGCGGGGATTCCGATCTCCAGTTCGTACATGGCGATGGCGGCGCTTACTTCGGCATTGGTCATGTTTTCGTGATTGACTGTCAGGCCGATGACCTTCGTGTCAGCGAAGGTCTCGATGAGGTTGATCTCACTCGCCGGGGTCGGCATCGGGAACGCCGGAAAGTCGCTAATCGTCTTGCGAGCGGGTGCGTGCTGAAGGATTACGCCTGCAGGAAGGCTGCCGCGTAACACCGCTGTGGAGCTCAAATAGGTGGGATGGCTGACCGCACCTTGGCCTTCGACGATGATGACATCCGGAGCATCGGTCTCGAACGCCTCGACCACGGCTGCTTCCAGCTCGCCAGTGACGAATTGAGCTGGGATAGCATCGAGCGCTACCCCGTGCCGGGCGCCCTGGATAAGGCTCGTCTGGCCGGTCCCAACTAGAACCGCTTTCACGCCGCGATCGTTCAACGCTCTTGTGAGGATGGTTGCCGTGGTGCGTTTGCCGATGGCCCCATCAGTGCCGAGGACCGCTATCCGAGGACATGTCACATCGAGGATGCGGCCGCTGAACATCCGCAGGTCGACCTTGGCTCGTGGTCGACGTACATCGCTGATCCCGACATTGTTGATAGCGGCGGCCGCCGCGAACTCTGGATCGTCATTCAGGAATTCGTGGAGTCCGTTGACGATGCCCATGCCACGACTCATCGCGTCGAGCAGCACCCCGCGCTCGGACGGCGAAAGCAGCCCACTCGTCGGAGCCACACCTACGATCAACAACTCAGGAGGAAAAGTGGCCTGGGTGATCGCTTCGTCGAGGTCACGACAAAGTGGAATCCCGTTCGGTTTGCCATCGAGAACCGTGCCGGTGTCCTGGCCGGCCAGGCGACTGTCGATCACCGAGGTGATCTCGTACCGCTCGCTGTTACGAACGAGACCGTTCGCGGTCTTCCCGTCGATCGCTCCGAAGTTCGCCTCGCAATAGACGATCGCCCGCGGTCGATGCGGTTGCGGTTGCGCGTTCGGACTGGGTTGTTCGGATTTGGACATCAGATCTCCTCAAGTTGAACTCAGAGGAGGCGAAAAGGCAATGTCCGGCCGGAACAAGAGGCCCAGATGTCAACGAGAGGTCCCCCCTAAGAAGGGGATTGAATAGGCTACTGTACTCGATTGCAGTCGAACTGGCCTAGAGTCGCGCCGTGATCGACGGACACAACGACTTGGCGTGGGCGATGCGCACGCTCTGCCAGTACGACTTTGACGTGGTCGATCTAGCCGAAATCGTGCCTGCGTTACAGACCGACATACCACGTCTGCGGGCCGGCGGGGTGACCGGACAGTTCTGGTCGGTATACGTATCAGCGACATTGACCGGAGCCGACGCGGTCACCGCAACGCTGGAGCAGATCGACTTTGTTCGACGATTGGTCGACCGCCACCGGGACACGTTCCAATTCGCCCGCACCTCCGAAGAGGTTGAGCATGCCCGAAACAACGGCCGTATAGCCTCGTTGCTCGGCATGGAGGGCGGGCACTCGATCGACAACTCGCTCGGCGTTCTGCGGATGATGTTCGACCTTGGTGTTCGGTACATGACGCTCACCCACAACCACAATGTTGCATGGGCGGACTCGGCCACTGATGAAGTCCGGCTCGGCGGCATGAGCCCATTCGGAGAAGATGTCGTCAGAGAGATGAATCGACTCGGCATGCTGGTCGACCTCTCTCACGTGTCCGATGATGTCATGCGTCAGGCACTGCGTGTAAGCGCAGCGCCGGTCATGTTCAGCCATTCGTCAGCTCGCTCAATCTGCGATGTCTCACGCAACGTTCCCGACGACGTCTTGGCCAACTTGGCCGATAACGGCGGGTTGTGCATGGTTACTTTCGTGGCCGACTTCGTGTCGCCGTCGGTGGCCGCCTGGGTTGGAGAGACGAGATCTACGTTGGCCGAACGAGGAAGCGATCCGCAGAGCCCTGCGAGCATGGCTGCTATTATCCGCGAACTGGCAGCGACCGAGACCGTTCCCCACGCCACGGTCGATGATGTCGTGGCCCATTTCGAACACGTTCGGGAGGTGGCAGGCATCGATCACGTGGGAATCGGTGGCGACTTCGACGGAGCGATACTGATGCCAAACGGACTTGAGGACGTGTCCAAGTATCCGCGCCTGTTCGAGGCGCTCCGCGCCAGAGGGTGGTCACGTGCCGATCTCGACAAGGTGGCCAAAGGCAACATTTTGCGGGTTCTACGAGAAGCCGAGTCGACAGCACGGAGCACCCCAGACGGCTACTGAAATGCCACATTCGATCTGAGCGTCCCACCAGACGCCATGCTCGCCCAATAGAATTCCACCTGACACAAACCGGTGCCCTGCTCAAAACGTCGAGATCGTCGAAGGTCTGGCCACCGCCGGTCAGCGCAGTGGATCGACCGATGCGTTGCGCCGGGAATCGATCCGGTCTTCAACCGCCAGCCCGAGCACCTCGGCCGTTGAGTGGAAGACAGCGGCGCCCGGTGGCGACGTGATGGAGATCTACTGAGCCTCGCCGACAAGCCGGCGGGCGACGGCTAGGCCCGCAATATGGCCACCGGTTCTCACAGCCGAGTCCGGAGTCAGCGGACCTGCGATCAGACCCGCTCGACGAAGCAGTGCTCCCCCCTTCAGCCAAGGGCGTTGCTACACCTGGTAGCCACCAGCGGTGGCTACAACGTCCACCGTGCCGTCTTGCTGGCTCCGACCTATCGATTTGTGCCCACCCTGAACAGCCAGCTAACACGCCAACCGTCGAGTCGGGCGGTCAATCAAGAAACAACTTCAAAGGCCAATAACACAGGTCAGAGTGAGAGGGGTGGGTCTTACGTCTGTATTTGTCAGAACTTAACAGGTTGTCAACCTCGATCGGTTGCCAACTGTTACAGGTGACACAGCGGTGTGACGTTTTCGTCGCACGGGAGTCTAATTGCGGCAGACCCGTGTTGTTTCGCTTGTATTTGGATAGTAGTACCGACTGTCCAGATTCTTTCCTGTATGTAAAACGACGCTTGGTGGGCATACTTCGGGGCTCAATCTTCCCAATCTCCCCAATAACCAGAAAGCATGCTATGAAATATAGACTTGGTATTGTATTTGTAATGGTTCTTTCGATGTTAACGGTAGGCATGAATAGTGTATCGGCTGGAACAACTGATACTTCTGATAGTACTGTAATATGTGCGGCCCACCACGGAGGAGGAACTAAGTTCATTCTTATGGGTTCCTATGTGTATGGAGAAAAAGGTTGTCAACGGATTATGACGACGTTCCCTACAACCGACGATGAGGGCGAAGATGGCGTGGACTATGTAAATTTCCAAAACGCCTCGTTTACTTGTGCGCAGAAAGACGGCCGTCCTATTGTTACCGAGTTGTGTGAAGCTGGTCTTTTGAAAGTGATAACCATCGGAGACTTTGGTACAGCACCTGCCGGGGAATACGAATGGGAGACTGAGTGTCTTCGATACGTCCTTTCGGTCAACCTGGGGGCTACTTTCGTTAAGGATGGCTGTGTGGTCGACAAGTCGGTCATTTAGGGTGTGAGGGTTTTCTGAGAATAATTAGGCGCTGAGTGATGGGAATCCCGTCTGTATTGCCTGGGCGGGGTTCCTCCTCGGGGGAATCGCAGACTTAAGGTAAGTTTGATATTTGTGGGTCCACCTTTCGACAGCCCGGCCGTTGTTGATCGACTATTCCCGTATCCACGGGGTTGAAAATTAGTAAGGAGCCCTCAAGGGCAGATCAGACGTCGACGTGTCTGCCGGTTGATCTGACTGGTTGCTCGCTGTGAGTTGAGTGAGATGGGGACCGGTCCCCATTGCTGAGTCTGATCTGCGGTAGTACGTTCTGCCGGGAGCTGACGAGGTGGAATTCAGAAATGGCCCGAGTGGATTTCGATTTCAGTGGTTCGTTGGAGTTGGCTCGCGAACTGTGGCAGCTAGCGGTTGCTCTTCCCTCAATGGAACGCCACCGGTCCGGAGCTTCGGCTGCCGCGGCCGACGACTGGCTTGGCCCTCACGGCGATGAATTCCGCCGACGAGCTGGCAACGAAACAGAGGCGTTCTCCCAAGCCGAAAAACGTTTGCGCTCCGCGGCGAACAGCTGGGCCGAAGCGTGGGCCCGGGCCACCGATGAGCAGAACCGGCGAGATCATGCCGACGCGGTTGCCGCAGAACACGCATCTCGCGGGGCGGGCGAGAAATTCTTCGACTTGTTTGTCGGTGACGACTCGGCACACGTCGTAGGCCTCTCGCCGGCCCCAGTCGCCATTCCGGTCGGTCCCGGATTCGTTCCAACCGGATAAGCGATGACCGACACGTTCTCGTTCGATGATGTGGCGGTTGGTGAGTTCGTCGTTGACAGTGCGCTGCTCCGAGCCGAGTTAGAGGGACGTCTCGACGAAGTCGTGACCCTTCAAACCCGCGTCCTACTGAATAGCGGTTTCACCACGGGGCATGTGCTGTGGTCGGCCGAGGTGGCGGCGCTCGTCTCAGACCTGTGGGACCTGGAAGTATTCGCCGACGACGTTCACGGCGACATCCTCGACGAAACACAGCGAAGTCAGTTCACCGCCGCCGGGGTGACCGCTACCGATACGGGTGATGAACTCACGTTGTCGGTCGATCACGGCGACGACGAGGTGAAGGTCGTTGAGCTGCCCGGCGGCAGCCTGGCATTGGACGTCAACGGCCACCAGATCGAGTTGACCGAGCAGCAGTCGGAACATCTTCGAATCGAGACCGGCGACGGAGATGACACGATCACCGTCGCGCCATCGGTCGCAGCCGGTGTCACCGTTGACGGTGGCGCGGGGGACGACACCATCACCGGCGGTGCCGGTGCCGACACCCTGATCGGAGGACAGGGCGAGGATGTCATCGTTGGTGGTAACGGTGGCGACGCACTCCACGGTGGCGCCGGGATCGACACACTCCACGGTGAGCGAGGGAACGACACCCTCGATGGCGGAGCCGGCAACGACATTGTCACCGGAGGGTTTGGGCGTGACGAACTAGCCGGTGGCGGCGGCGACGATGAACTGGTCGGCGGGGGTGGCGACGACACCCTGGATGGCGGATTCGGACACGACTATCTGAGCGGTCAATGGGGTGACGATGTGATTGTCGGCGGCGACGGTGACGATGAACTGGTCGGCGGTTCCGGCGACGATCACCTATCCGGCGAGAGGGGCACCGATACCGTCCGCGGCGGTGCCGGCGACGACACCATCAGCGGCGGAGACGGTAACGACAGTCTGTGGGGCAACGCCGGCGACGACACCGTCACCGGACAATCAGGCGATGACTTCATCGCCGCCGGCTCTGGCGACGATCGAGCCCTCGGAGGCGACGGCGATGACACCGTCCTCGGCGGTGTCGGTGACGACCGTGTCTATGGCGGTAGCGGCGACGACACCATACAAGCCGGCGGAGGTGACGATCATGTCTCTGGTAACGACGGAGACGACGAAATATCCGCCGGTGACGGCGACGACACCGTGTTGGGCCAAGGCGGCGATGACCGCATCGAGGGCGGCACCGGAGAAGACACCCTGTCGGGCGGCGACGATGACGACTGGATCCTCGGCGGTAACGGCGACGACACCGTCCGGGGCGGCGAAGGCGAAGACTACCTAGAAGGACAAGATGGCAACGACACGATCCAAGGCGGCGATGACCGTGACATCGCCTACGGTGGCGCCGGCCAGGATACCGTCCACGGTGGTGACGGTAACGACTACCTGGAAGGCCAAACCGGGAACGATACGATCACTGGCGGCGACGGAGCCGACACTGTAAGCGGTGGGGCCGGCGACGACACGCTCGACGGGCAGCTAGGGGCAGACAGGGTCTTGTCCGGAACAGGCCAAGACGAGATCTCCGCTGGCGCCGCCGACAATATATACGTGACCGACGACAGCGCCGTCACCGGGCGACCGGCCGAGACCTTCGACAGCGATCCGGCGGACATCCCCGAAAACATCGTCATCGAAGGGACCCCCGAGTTCCAGGCCCGAGTCCAAGCCGACCTCGAACTCCTCGCCTCGACCGGCGAGGGCCGCGGCATCCTCGACGACATTGCCAGCAGTGACAACACGATCACGATCAGGGCGCAGGACGAACCCTCTGCAGGTTCGTCTGCAGGGGCGGCAAACGGGGACGATCGCTTTTTGCGGCCAGATGGCTCACCGGGACCAGGCTCGGACTCTGTCGTTCGGATCAGGCCACAAAGGGTAAGCCAGTACAGTGTTGGCGACGGGACCTCCACCGGCAAAGTCCCACCGATCGTTACCTTGGTCCACGAGTTGGTGCACGCCAACCAGCACCTCCACGGCACCATGGAACCCGGCCAATCCGATGAGATCAACCTGGAAACCGGCAACCTGACAGGCGACGTAGACAACAATCGTGAACTCGATGCCGTCGGCCTCGAATTCCAACCCGATCGAGATAACGATGGCACGCCCGACACCGGTGTCGTCCTTCCAGACCACCCAACCGAAAACAGTTTCCGAGAAGAACTGGGCATCGAGCCCCGAACTGAGTATTAGCCAATGCGATCCACTGTCACCATCTTCCTGCTGCTCATATCGTCCACCGCTTGTGGCGCGACGACCTCGGCCTCAACCACGGGGAGTACCGCCATGATCGAAACTGACAGCGGAAGCCCCAGTAGTGAAAGCACCGAGTGGAGGTACGTCTCCGGTCCGGGATATGAAGGCATGGTTGTCCCCACCGAAGGAGTCCAGCCGGCGATCGGGGTCACGGCGATCGAAGGTCCTCCACCGACCGACGAAGAGATCGAAGCGCTCGAAGCCAAAATCGAAAACGAGATCAACGAGTCCGGTATTGAAACGGTAGACGGCTTCGAACAATTGACCGACAGTCTTCCCACCTTCAAGCGCTACTACTTCGCTGGCATAAACGTCGTCTCCGACGCCGCCAAAGAGGGAACAGAACTACCGGATCAACCCGAGCCGTTTCACCCGCGCCTCAGAGCCGACCTCGAAGGCCGCCGAATACTAATGGTCGAACTCTCCACGCTCGTCGGCGACAACTGGAAAACCGACTACGACATCCCAGGAATTGATGGCTGGACCAACGAGCAGTTCTACGCGCTGTACCTTCCCGAATCCGGTACCTTCTGGCTCGAGTTCCAACTCGGCGGCGAGGTCGACAACACATTCCACTAGTGACTGGGTTCGGCTAGGCGCATCAGCAGCCCATGCCTCCTCCCCCTTCTCCTCCCCCTTCACCGGGCGACACGATTGCTGCTTTTGCCGCCTCAACCGAGTCGTCCGTCGTGTGTGACCCCTTCCGCGCCGACCGATCGGCCCAACGGCGTTGGATCTCAGAGTCGCCGTCAGAGAATTGCCCCAACTGTCGACGAAGTTCGTCCGCCTCGACATTCAACTGGTGCTTTGCCGCGAAATCGTCTGCGGCTAAGGTCCGAAGCTCATCGGAAATCGACACGAGTCTTGCGCGGATCTGATCGACTTCATCCGAATTGATATCCATGACTCGCAACTCTATATGCCCGAGTAGCGACTGTCTGTAGCAGGTTGGTTGCCGACATTTCCGACTTCTTGGAATCGTCTCGATTTGATTCACCTTTGATGAATCGGTTTCTCTGCGCTCACCGGTTTGACCGTGGGTGACAGCGCCGCAATTCGGCAAAAGACAGTCGATTTGGCCT
>CALIFY010000058.1 GCA_938021675.1 uncultured Acidimicrobiales bacterium | reverse complement strand
ACCAGGAATAATTTGGGCGAATGCAATGCATCTTCTTTACTACCTCAGGATGCCGTTGTTCACCTTCTTGTCTGGGGTCGTCTATGCATATCGGCCGTTTGATTCTGACGCAGTGAAATTTTTGAAGGGCAAGGCAAGGCGAATTCTCTTGCCAATGTTTACGGTGGGAGCGGCCTATGCATTCATGCGGATTAGGTTCGTAGGTGTAACGTACGACTTTCTATCATTAGTTCACGTAAAACCCTTCGAACATTTATGGTACCTTGAGGCACTCTTTATCATTTTTCTGATCGTGGCGATCGCAGACAAGCTCGGGATGCTGACAAGACTGATGCCGTTTAGCATCTCCTTTGCCGTCTTGACCTACATATATCTCGCCAAGGGTGATACTTACATCGCATGGTTCAGCTTGTCTAACACGCTCTACTTGCTTCCGTTTTTCTTAACAGGCCTGGCGTACGTGCGCTTCTTTGAGGCTTGGCTGAGGAAGATCCCCGTCCTCCTTACTCGAACATTGTTTGTCATATATTCAGCGACGGTTGGGTTTTTGCTTTGGGGGGATGGTACGGCCAGAATGTCGCCTTTGTTTCTTCTAAGTTGCTCGCTTTGCCTATTGCTAATTGGAACACGAATTCATAACCCCGTACTGCGACGCCTCGGACGCTACTCTTATTCGATCTACCTATTTCACTTTTTCTTCATATATCCGATGAGGAAATTGTTGCTCGGACAGGGGCTAGATTCAGTCGAAGTTCACGTTTTGTCGGGTCTTGTCGCAGGACTGGCTGGGCCGGTTCTACTGCACCTCCTCTTTGCTAGAGTTCCATTGCTGGCAACCCTTTTTCTGGGTTTCCGATTCAGGCGAGACCTAGTGATTCCAGGTTTCGTGCAGACTCTTGCGAAACGGATGAAGGTGCAATTCGGGTGAACCCACGTGGCGGGGTGTGCTAGCGCGCACCGATCGAGTTCGATCCTGTGGATTTTGTTGGTGCCGATGTGTTGGTCGTCGTCGCCGCTCAGCGTCAACCGCGGGTGGCTGGGAATGTGATTCGTATTGAGGACGGCGAGTTGGGCTTGTCAGAGCGGACGGCCATGCGGCGCCAAACCACGCCGCTGCGTGGGCTACGCCGTTGTGCGGTGCACGGTTTACGGTTCGAGGACATCCACCCTGGCGAACGCCGAGTGTTCGTCGCTGACGGCAAACCCACCACCCCAAGGGATTCATACCTAGGTTCTCAAAGACCTCTACCGTAGGAACCACATACGTTGTGTACGCAAGATGCGGGTAGTCTGCCGATGGCGGTTTGGTTGGCGTGATCGTTGTAGTTTTTGAAACTGACTAGATCGGGCAACCTCAACTGGCCAAGAGGCGGCCTTCCCAAGGGCGCCGTGTACTTGGGGTTGAAGTCGCCCCTCCGACACCCGAGTCGAACCCCCACGGAGTCGCTGTTTGGGCCTGGTTAGGCTGGGCGTGGCGGCCGTGGGGGGTTTGTATCGCTGAAGTAAGTTCTCAACGGACGGAGTCGCAATCTTGGGGCCCCGGTCCGGCTGTTGAAAGTCACGCCTGGGCGGAGTCGGAGGCCGGAATAACGTAGACCCGATCGGCCAGCTCTCTCGACACGTGCAGCAGGTCGTGGTTGCCTATCCGAACGATCAGATCGTCGTCCGAACGGCGAATGACCGTCACCGCCCGGTCGGGCAGGATGCCGAGCTCGACCATGCGTTCCATCAGGTCTTTGCGATCATCGCCGATCATCGCCACCTGGCCCACGTCTTTGATCGGCCAGTCCGACAGGGTGCGACCGGCGATGCGTTGCAGGCCTCCCCCAACCGGGGGAATCGGATGACCGTGCGGGTCGACCGTAGGCTCGCCGAGCAGGCGGTCGATGTCACGAAGGCCGACCGGATCGATCTCGTGCTCAAGCCGCTCGGCGATGTCGTGAAGCTCGGGCAGGGGGATGCCGTCAGCATCATAGGCATAGCGCTCGATCAACCGATGGGTGCGGATCATTCTCAATGCCTCCTCTCGACCGGCGGCCGAGAGTCTGGCTCCGCCGTCGGTGTTGAGCTGGACCAATCCTGCTCGCTGTAGCTGCTGCAGCTCCCGCCGTCCGGCCGACCGGGACAGAAGCCAGCCGTCGGTCTCAGCCATCGACATCATGGCGTGCGGATCCTCGGCGTTGAATAGGGTCTTCAAGAGGTCCTCGGTCAAAACCCGTCGCGCCTGCCGACGCCGCTGAACGACGCGGGCGACCACGCCGCGGCGCGGGGCAAAGAGAAAGGCGAGGATGAAGGCCGCAGTGGCTAACAACACAATGGCTGGGCCTGAGGCAACGTCGAGGTAGAACGAGAGATAGAGTCCGCCAGTGGCCGCAAGCACGCCGATCAGCGCGGCGACCAACATCATGGTCCGCAGCCGGGTGGTCAACAACAACGCCGTTGCGCCCGGGGTGACCAGCATGGCGATGACGAGGATCAAGCCCACGGCCTGCAACGCCGCGACAATGGTGGCCGAGAGCATCCCGATCAGCAGGTACTCGAGCAGCGCGATCCGCATTCCGAGCGCCTTCGCCATCAACGGATCGAAGCTCCACAGGTGGAAGGCCCGGAACCGGACGATCACGATGGCCAGCACGCCGAAGCCGCTGACCATGGTCAGGATCAGGTCCTCCAGCGCTACACCAAGCACGTTGCCGAACAGAATGTGGATCAGATCGATGCCGCGTGGTTTCGTGATTGAGATCACCGCCAACCCGAGGGCGAACGCGCCGGTGAAGATGATCCCCATCGCCGCGTCCAACTTCACCGGAGAGTGGCGCTCGATGTAGGTGATAAGCATTCCCGACAGCACCGCCACAACGAGGGCGCCCCAGAAGACACCAGCCGATTCGGCGAACAGATACCCGACGGCAACGCCAAGCAGGACGGCATGACTGATGGCGTCGCCCAGCAGCGCCTGATGGCGTACGACCAGCAGGCACGACAACACCGCCGACGTCAGACCGACGGTGACCGCGGCCGCCAGACCCGTTCGCATGAAGCCGTACTGGACTAGAGGGTCGAAGATGACGGCTAACGTCGGCTGGGTCACGAGGAGGACTCCAGATCGACGAAGCGGGTGGCGTAGGTCTGGTCGAGCCAATCCGAGGTCAGCACGGCGTCGATCGGGCCCTGGGTGATGACCCTCTGGTTGAGCAGCACTGCGTAGGTGCACATCGTCGACGTCGTGGCCAGGTCGTGATTGACCACGACAACACAGGCACCATCGGTCGCGAGATCGATCAGCAACCCGGTCAGCAGTGCAACGGTGGCTGCATCTATGCCGACGAACGGTTCGTCGAGCAGCAGTGTCGAGGCTTCTTGAGCCAGGGCTCGGGCCAGCAGCATTCGCTGCTGCTGACCGCCGGAGAGCTCGCCGATCTGGCGCGTCGCCAACTCGGTCAGGCCGACCCGCTTAAGTGCGTCGGACACCGCCATACGATCGGCCGCGCTGGGGCGACGTCCGAACCGGCGATGAGGGTACCGGCCCATGGCCACCACCTCGCGAACCTGAGCCGGGTAGTCCCAGTCGAGGGCCAGCCGCTGGGGGAGGTACGACACGGATCGCCGCATCTCCTCGAAGGGTCGTCCGTCGATCATGATCGTGCCAGAATCCGGGCGCAACAGACCCATTACCGCCTTCAGGATTGTCGACTTGCCGGCCCCGTTCGGCCCGATCACGCCGGTCACCGAGCCGGAGGGCGCTTCGAACTCGACCCCGTGGATCGCCGGGCGGTTCCGGTAGGTCACCGTCAGATCCCGAACGGACAATGTCACGGCCGCCTCGCAACCGAGGCCGGGATCACAGCTGGCCTCCGAGTGCGGCGACGATGGAGCGGACGTTCGATTCCATCATCCCGATGTAGTCGTCGGCACCGCTGCCAGGCTCGCCGACAGAGTCGCCGTAGAGCGGATCGGCCAGGGCGACGTCGGCGTCCTTGGCCACCCGCTCGGCCAACGCGGAGTTGATGGTGGTCTCGAAGAACACCGCCGGCACCCCTTCGGACCGGATGTTGTCGATCAAGGCAGCGACCGTCTGGGCACTCGGTTCTTCCTCGGTGGTCACGCCGAGGATCGTCCCGACCACCTCAAGCCCGTAGGCGTCAGCGAAATACGAATACGCATCGTGGCTGGTCACGATCTTGCGTTGCGACGGCGGGATGGTGGCCACCGTCTCGTCGATCCACGCGTCGAGGTCATCGATCGCTCGGCGGTAGTTGTCGGCGTTGGCCTCATACTCGTCGGCCCACTCCGGGTCGGCCTCGACCAGGACCGCCTCGATGGCCGTTATATACCCTCGATTGACAAGGTCGGGAACCATCCACATGTGCGGGTCGAGCTTGCCGGAGTCCTGCTTCGCCTGCTCGGCGATGCCGTCGGTCAGGACCACCAGTCGACCGGTGACGTTGGTTCGCAGCGGCTCGAACCACGGCGAAAGACCCAATCCGTTGTCGAGGACAATGTCGGCATTCGACAGCAACACGGCATCGGATGGCGTCGGCTCGTACGTGTGTGGGTCACCACCGACCGGCACGATCGTCGTCACCGTCACTTTGTCGCCACCAACCTGTTCGGCGAAGTCGGCGAGGACGCTCATCGTGGTCACTATCTCGATCCCGCTCTCGGCCGGTGCCGATGACGCCGCCGATGGACACGCCGAGAGCAACCAGGCCAGAGACAGGAGGAAGATCATAGACGGCGCCCTTCTCACGTCTACATCCGTCGAAAACGACCGCTGCCCGAGCGGTATGAGGCACCCTGAAGAGGTGTCAACCGAACCGAAGCCGTTGCACGTGCTGTCGCACCACGCGTCAATCGCTGGCTCGGGGCCCGTCGTTCACCGCCAGGCGTCACCCCTCTCATCACGGTGTTATCGGACTTCCAAAGATCAGCCCAACCAACGGCATCCCTAGAACATGACGCTTGCCGTCGATTTCGACCGAAAACGGGCCGCCGAACGGAAGACGCTCGCCGACATTCAACGTCACCCCAGGGCGGATGCCAAGGGTTCCCAAGTACTCCAGGGCCTCAGCATTGCGATCTACCACTCGTTCCACTTCAAAGCGAGAACCAGGTGCAGCCTCCTCCAGAGGGTTTGGCCACTGCTCAACGTGACCGTGGAGATCTGCGGGAGGGATAGGATCTCCGTGAGGGTCGTGGGTCGGGTGCCCGAGAACCTCGTCGATGCGCTCTTCGAGGGGTCCGCGCATTACGTGCTCGAGCACCTCGGCATGCTCGTGCACCTCGTGCCACTCGAATCCGAGGACCCGGTGCAGGAACAGCTCGACAAGCCGATGGCGCCGCGTCACCCGGATGGCGACCGATTCGCCGTCTGCCGTCAGCTTCACCTGTTGGCCTGGATTTCGAACAACCAGATTGCGCTCCTCGAGACGCTTAAGCATCGCTGAGACCGACGGTGGCGAGACGCCACAGCGGTGGGAAATGGTCGTAGTCGTCACCGGTTCGGCTTTGGCCAGCATCTGGTAGATGATCTTTAGGTAGTCCTCAGTTGATCTTGAGGGGTCGATAAAGGTTCAGTTTAGGTATGGCTAAGAATTCGTAGCAAACTGGAACGTACCCCGAACCGCTCCACCCCTCCTGGGTCAGCCGATGGACGGACCAAGGCCCAGCGACTGCGGTGTGCTGGCGTCAGGAGAGGGCTGCGGAATGCCCTCATCCAGGGATCCGAACTCCGTCATGAGGGCAGCGCTGCCGCCCCATGGGGTCTTCTCCTCGGCGACCAAAGAGTTGGTCGTGAGCAGCAGGCCGGCGACCGAAGCACCGTTTTGCAACGCCGCCCTGGTCACGCGAAGCGGGTCGATGATGCCCATCTCGATCATGTTCCCGAAGCGGCCCTCGAGCGCATCGAAGCCCTCGTCGACCCCGAGCTGGGCGGTCCGCTCGACCACGTCCTCTCCAGGGTGACCTGCGTTGGTGGCGATCAGGTGCGCTGGTTCTCTCAGCGAGCGACGAACGATCTCCACGCCCGCGGCATAGTCGTCTTTGACGTCGAGATCGGCTAACGCCGACTCGGCGTGGAGGAGAGCGGCTCCGCCCCCAGCCACGGTGCCTTCCGCCATAGCGGCGCGCGTGGCGGACAGGGCGTCCTCTACTCGGTGCTGCAGCTCGGCAAGCTCCGCGTTGGTCGGGGCGCCGACGCTGATAACCGCGACCTTGCCCGACAGCGACCCGATCCGTTCGTTGAGGACATCCTCATCTATCCCGTAGGTCGCTCGCTCACGCTCGGCACGCATCTGGTCTAAACGGAACTCGATGGCGTCCGCTGAGCCCGCCCCGCCGATGATCGCCGTACGTTCGGCGTTGACCCGAACCTGGGAGGCCCGGCCGAGCTGGTTGACCTTCATCGTCTCCAGCGTGAAGCCGGAATGCTTGCTGTACACCTCGCCATCGGTCATCGTTGCGATGTCCTCAAGCTTGCGCAACCGACGGTCGCCGAAACCGGGGGCCCGCACCGCCACACAGCGGAAAAGGCCGTTCACGTGGTTGTGCACAAGCATGCTCAACGCCGTGCCCTCGACGTTCTCGGCAACGATGATCAGTGGTCGGGGATCGCGCATTACCTGGTCGATCAGCGGCATCAGCTGTTGCACGTTTGTGATCTTCTCGCTGCAGAGCAAGATGTAGGGGTCATCCACGATCGCCTCAAGGCTGGCCGGATTGGTCACCATGTACGGCGAGACATAACCATTGTCCCATTGGAAGCCTTCGACGAAGTCGACGTCCATCCCGTGCTGTGCGGACTCCATCACGGTGACGATGCCGGCGTCGCCGACGGTGCTCAGCGCCCGGGCGATCACCGCGCCCACCTTGTCGTCGTCGTTGGCAGAGATCGCCGCTACCCGGGCCAAGTCGTGCTCTGTCACCGCGTGGTGCGCGACCTTCTGCAAGTGTGCGACCAGACGAGCCACGGCGATGTCAATGCCGCGCTTAATCAGAACCGGGTTGCCTCCGGCCGCGATGGCCGTCATGCCCTGACGGATGATGGCTTGGGCCAGCACGGTGGCGGTAGTGGTGCCGTCGCCTACGATGTCGTTGGTCTTGATCGCCGCCTCTTTGACGAGTTGAGCGCCCATATCCTCGAACTGGTCTTTGAGATGGATCTCCCGTGCGATCGTCACACCATCGTTCGTGACCACCGGCGACCCGCTGATCTTCTCCAGAATGACGTTTCGGCCCTTGGGCCCAAGCGTGGACTTCACAACTTCGGCGAGCTGGTCGACCCCGGCCAGCAGCAGGGCCCGGGCCTCCTCGCCAAATCGCAGTTCCTTCGCCATCGTGTAGTACCTCTCCGTTTGTAGGTTGTCTGAGAATGATCTACGGGACGAGGATCGCTCGGCCCCGGACCTGTCCGTTGTCGAGCTCGTCCAGCGCCTCGAGTACCGAGCCCAAGGGGTAGGTCTGGGTATGGAGCGTTACCTTGCCGGCCTGAGCGAGCACCATCAGCTCGGCGAGGTCGCTGTACGTGCCGACGATGTTGCCGATGATGTTCTTTTCACCGGCCACAAAGTCGAGCGTTGGCGCTACCACCTCGCCGCCGTAGCCGATCACAAACTGCGAGCCGTCCGGCGCAGTCATCGCCCAGGCGTCGTTCTCGGCACCCCCTTCGGCGACGAAGTCGAAAACCACCCGCGCCCCCTCGCCGTCGGTGAGGTCCAGGACCGCCTCGACGTGGTTGCCATCGGCGACGACGGTCTCGTCGGCACCGATCTCCTTGGCCAGTGTGAGCGCCTCGGGATTCTTGTCGACGACGACGATCCGCGTGGCGGTCAGAGCGGCTAGGCATTGGATTCCGATGTGGCCAAGGCCGCCTGCGCCCTGTACAACGGCGGTGGTGCCGGGGTAGAGCAAGGGGATCGCCTTGCGTACCGCGTGGTACGCCGTGATGCCCGCGTCCGCGAGCGCCGCGACATCTTGCGGCTTGGTGTCGGGGTTGAGCTTGACGCAAGACCTGGCACTGGTGCGCATGTACTCGGCCATGCCTCCGTCGTTGTTTGACAGACCGGGAAAGTATGCGTCGACGCACTGCATATCCTTGCCGCGGCGGCAGGCCAGGCACAGGCCGCACGTGGCAAGCGGATGCAGGATCACGGTGTCCCCGACCGCAACGTTCGTCACACCCTCGCCGACCGCGTGCACCCAGCCGGCGTTCTCGTGACCGATGGTGTACGGCAAATCAGGGGTCATAGCGTCCGCCCAATCTCCGTCGATGATATGAAGGTCGGTACGGCAGACGCCGGCTCCACCGATCTTCACGATCACGTCGAGAGGTCCGGAGATAGTCGGTTCCGGGACCTCATCGATCTGGGGTTTGGTGTGGTAGCTGTGCAACCGGACTGCCTTCATTGACGTGCTCCTTATAGGTCGATGCTTGTGCGCCTGGGCGTCGGTACCCATGCCCACGTCGAACCGGGTCGCGAGCAGGCAAAGACACTCGCTGGCTCTCATTTGCGTGTGGTGTGGGCGCGGCGCGTAGAAAGGCCAACCCTTCTGGGCTACCGAGTACTACGTCGCCTTCAGATCGAAGTCGATGAACTCGGCCGCGTCCTCCGGGTTGGCGAACATGATGGTCCGGTCGTCCTCGTGAATCATGCGCCCGTAGTGGGTCGACATGTTCTCCTCGAACTCCGCCGCATCGAACCAACCCTCCTCCTCTCCGGCGGCTTCGTCCATCTCCGAGTAGACGAGGTCCATGCGTCTCACCGCGTCCACCCTGAGCATGGACGGGAGCGGCGTGACGGTGACGTTGTCCTTAGGTTCCAACACCTGAGCGATGAGAACTCCGACCTGGTTGTTCATCAGGGTGAAACCGCATTTGTTCGAGGCGGTGCTATCGGACTCGAATGGGCTTTCGGCTGTTTTGAAGGTGTTCACTGGGCTAGCTCCTTAGGTAATTGCAAACCAAGTTCGGACACGATTCCGCTGAAGCGGCTCTTGGCCCGGTCGAGAGCGTCCTCGAACCTCGGCGGCTTGAAATCGGGCTCGGACCACAGAGGTTGCAGCCCGCGGGCGGCCTCTAGGGCCAGCGGAACCCACTTCGAGAGCCAGCCCTGCATGATCTCCTGGTTATGGGCCGCGAACTCCTTGTCGTTGGCCCGCGGCTCGAACATCGCGATGGTCATGCGCAGGTCGCGCCGGCTGTAGTCATACTCGCCGCAGCCAATGACCGTCGGTGTCACGAAGTCGCCGTTGCCGGCTGCTGACTGTTGTACGAGGTTGCTGCGGAAGAGTTCGCCGACCAGCGGCTCGAATACGACGTTGGCCGCGAATATCGATTCGCCCCAATCGTCCTCGATGGCGGTTAGCGCCTCCACGTACTCGCGGGCGCTCCTCCATGCCGGGTCGGAGTCCCACGTCTCGAGGTGCGCCGAGCCCTCGAAGGATTCGATCTCCTCACTGAGCGTCAGGTTGTACAACGCGAGGTCCTGGGCGAAGCGGATCTTGTGCATGCCGTTGACAACCATCGCCGTGTTGTGCATGTTGGTCGGGCCCGAGCGATTGGCGTGGCTAAAAACGTAGAGCCCGAGGATGTGCTCGATGTGCATCCAGGCCCCGACGTGGCGTTCCACAAAGGTGACCCAGTTCGGATTCCACTGGGCGAAGGCATCGGCCTCGCGGGCCACATCGATGTTGGCGTTGATCTGGCGTTCGACGTTGGCGCCGTAGCGGTAAAACGTCATCTCCCACTCTTCGTTGGGATCGCGGAACTCGTGCCAGCCGTGTGCGGGCCAGGAGAAGTTCTTAGGCAAGCCTCCTGATCCTGGGCCTCGCTCGGGCTCTGGCTCGTCTTGACCCCAGGCCTTGAGCTTGGTCCACGTCAGCGGATAGCCCACCTGGCCGTCGGCGAATCCGTAGATCCAACCCTGGCTGAGGTAGTGCCGAGGATCCGGCTGAACCTCGACGGTGACGTCTTCGTAATGGGTCTGCTTTCGCTTGGCCGGTTTGAAGTAGTTGTAGCTTCGTGCCGTGGAGTCTGGGAACTCCTTGGCACCCGCCTCGGCGTCGGTGAACTGCAGTTTCGGCACGCTGCGTTCGGCTATATCAGTCATACAGTATTCCCCTTCTACATTGCTCGTTGGTTGCGCCGCAGTTTCACGTGTCGGCCTCGCCTGTCTTGGTGAATTTGTCGTAGTAGATCCGCTCTTCGGGCGTCCCGAGACCGATGAGCGTGGCAATCGCGGCATCCACCATCGGGGGTGGGCCACAGATGTAGCCGTCGGCGCCGCGCAGTTCGGACTCGTATCGGGCGACGACGTCGGTGATCAGCCCCACCTCGCCATCCCACTCTTCGCCATCGGGCTCCGACAACGCTGGGATGTAGCGGAAGTTTGCTAGCGATTCCTCCAGTGCCCGCAGTTCCTTTTCGAAGCACAAATCGCTGCGGCGGCGGGCCCCGTAATAAAAGGTGGCTCGCCTGTTGATCCCGCGCTCTTCCATCGAACGCAAGAGGGACAAGATCGGTGCCATTCCGGCGCCGCCGCCGATGAACGTCAGATCGTTCTCGTGGCCTGCGCGTAGGGTGAACACGCCGTACGGCCCGTTGACGTCTAGGCGATCGCCTTCTTTAACCTCCTTGTCCAGGAAGCCGGAGAACAAGCCGCCTGGGAGGATCTTGATGATGAACTCGAGCTGGCCGTCCCGGCAGGAACTGTTGGCCATGGAGAACGAGCGGCTCTGGTCGGTGCCGGGGATGGCGAAGTCCATGTATTGGCCCGGGAAGAACTTGATCTCGTTCGGCTCGATCAGGCGGATGACAAGATGACGCATGTCGTGGGTGACCAGGTCATTGGAGACCACCTCTGCGACGGCCGCCTGTACGGGCAGCCCGGATCGGATCAGCTCCTCGTCGTAGTGCAGCAGCTCGATCGTCACGTCCTCGAAGGCATGGGCTCGGCACAGGAGCGTGAAGCCGTCGTCCTTTTCGAAGTCAGGCAGCGCGAACGTCGAGTACTTGTCGAGTTCGATGTCATCGCCCTCAAGCACGAAGGCCTTGCACGACGCGCACTGCCCCTCCTTGCAGCCATGAGCCAGCATGACGCCCTGCTCGAACGCGGCACGCAGGATCGAGTCTTTCTCGTCGACCTCGATTTCGATGCCGACCGGCTCGAACCGGACGACGTGCTTGTTTTCGGGCATGAGCCTCTCGAAGGTACGTCGGGGTGTGGAAGGGCCGGCCCGAAACCGAGCCGGCCCTTGTTTGATCGGGCAGACTAGGCGTCGGTGGGGGCCGGGCGTCCGGCGGGCCCTTGGCGGACGTAGTCGGCAGCGAAGGCGGTGCGCTCGTCGTCGGACATCTCGTTGAGCAGCACGTTGGGGCTTTGCAGGTTGCCCATCCGCCGCATGTGATCCAGGGTCCACATTTTCTTGGGATCGAGGTCCAGATGCGGCTGCGCCACCATGGTCTTGCCGTCGTCGCGGACGAAGCCCATGTCGGTGATCACGTCCGCCCAGTTCCAGCCGTGGTACAGCGTTTCCCACTCGCGCATGCCCGTGAGCCGACCCATGTTCGGTGTGTCGCGCCCCTCGTACTCCGGTCGGAATGCGACCTTGTCGGTCCAAGCGCAGGCCTCGTGACAGTACGTGCGCCACTGGCCGTCGACTTCATCCATAACCATGTCCTCACGGACCAGGCAGGGCACCATGCAGACCCAGCAGCGATGGGGATACACGTAGTCGACGTTCTCGGCCACGATCGGGTGGTGCCCGTTTGGCATCGACAGGCTGTTGTATGCCTCCCACCACTTGCCGTACTTGTCGTACCAGCCCGGGTACTTGTATTCGAACCACTCGAAGTCCTCGTCGGTCATCGGATCGATTCGCCAGTAGTTGGCCAGCCAGCCGGTTGCGAAGAACTGGGCCACCTCGTGGACGTAACCCTTGTTCCAGATCTGGTTCCACGACTCCTCGATGAGGTCGTGCGGGATGACCAGGCCGTACTTCTCGAGCGGCACGAGGTAGCTGCGGTAGTAGTCGTCGTAGATCCAGCGGCGCCACATCTCGGCGTAGCTCTCGCGGTCCTTGCGGCGGTCCTTTGTGCCGTACTCGATGAACGTGCCGATGGCGGCGTCAACCACCCGGTGGTTGTTCCACCATGCATAGCGCAGGTCACGTTCGAGCAACTGGTGGTTGCCCTCGTCCGACAGCGCCATCAGAAGGGTGGCGTATCCGTTGCTGATATGGCGTGATTCGTCGGACTGCACCGAGTGGAACACCGTGGGCAGCAGGTAGTCGCCGTTGGCGGCGGCCTCCGCCGGCATGGCTACGAACAGCGTGTTGGTGAAGGCGGTCTCGGCCACGATCGTCAGATAGATGCTGGCGGCGGTGATCGCGTCGCCAGTGATAAAGCCCTCGGCAAACTGCCGCCCGATCGTGCCGCAGTAGTCGTTGTGGAAGTTGCGCAGCGTGCTGTTGAAGCCCGCCGGGTCGACGTAGTTCTTCATATACAGGCGCTTGAGGTTCTGCTGGATCGTGGAGTGACGAACCTCGTCGATCATCTGGATCGCCTGGCCGTTGTGTAGCTCAGGGTTGGGCACGGTGTGGAATAGCATCGGCATCGACCGGGCTGCCGAGATCTCCGGTAGCGGGATGATCGAAAGGAACAGCTTCTGCCACTCCAGCCAGCGCTCCTGCACCTGGCGGAACATGTTGCCGCGGATAGCACCGTCCGATGCGCCGTAAACGCGGTGATCTTTGTCCTCCTGCATGGGGAAGTACGACCGCAGGACCTGCTTGAGAGGGTCCCGCTTTTGCGCCTTCTGGAACGTGTAGTCAGTGCCGTATTTTTGATACGGCGTGTGATACATGGGGTCCCAGGACAACTCCTGAATTTTCTGATGTGCCCTTGCAACGCTCTGGCGGCTCATTGCTTACCTTCCTTTTTTCGATGGTCCAAAGCACCGCTTGGGGGCTCTGTTTTATGGCTCGCTATGTTTCTTATGTTCGTGTTCTGTGCTCGTTTGTCGCCTCGTCGGATGCGAGGTCGTGGTGGTCGTCGTCTTGTGGCCGGCCGTCGAGCATTGCGACTCGCAATGCCGCCAGCTCCTCGCTGACATCGGTCCGGGTATGGGCAGGCTCCTCGGGGCCAGGCTCCACGCCAAGCGCACGCAAGAGATCGGTCGCCGCGTGCGACGGGTCACCGGTCTCTCCGAGTACCGGGTGTAGCCCGTTGCCGACCAGGTGCTCAAAAACCAGGTTTACGACGCTCCACGGGTTGAACGTTTCCCCCTGATTACACATTTCAAACCGATCCCCCAAGAGCAGCTTCCTTGCAATATACGTCATGTGACACTTGTAGGTCTAGTTGCAATTCCCGTTTTGGGACCAACTTCGCTCGGTGTCGACGCCGAGCTGCGGGACAATCGCACAGATCGGTTACCCATCGAGACATGACACGACGCCGTTCGTGAACCAGAACCGCGATTAGCGCTACCCCGTCCATCAATTCAGAGGCCGTCCCATTGTTCTTGGTCGACAGGACCTGTTACTCTCGCCTCAAGGTTTAGTGGCACGTCACTGTCACAAAGGGGGAAATGCAGCATGTATACGAAGGACGGCGAGACCTACTTCATCACCGATTCTCACATCCATTTCTGGGATGCCAGTCCGGCGAATTGGGTGCCAGGTCAGGAACAGTACGCCAAGGGGTGGATCGAGTGTTTCCACGCCTACATGGGTCTGGCGCCCGCCGAGACGCACTGGCCATTGGAGCACTTCCAGAAGTACTCCGAGGACGATCTAATGAAGGATCTGTTCGAGGACGGCTACGTCGACGTTGGCATCTTCCAGCCCACGAACCTGAGGCAGTGGTATACCGAAGGCTTCAACACGACCGAGCGGAACGGTCAACTGGCCGGGAAGCACCCGGGGAAATTTATCGTCAACACAAGCTGGGACCCGCGCGACGGGGACGCCGGTCTTGAGGCTCTCGAGGCACGGTCCGAGCGCTGGAAGCCGAAGGGTGCCAAGCTCTACACCGCCGAGTGGAAGGGCGATTCGCGGGGGTGGAAACTCACCGACCCGGAAGCCTACCGCTACCTCGCCAAGTGCGAGGAGCTTGGGATAACGAACCTGCACGTCCACAAGGGACCGACCATCTGGCCGCTCGACAAGGACGCCTTCGACGTGTCCGATGTCGATCATGCCGCTACGGACTTCCCGAACCTCAACTTCATCGTCGAGCACGTCGGGCTGCCCCGCATCGAGGACTTCTGCTTCATGGCCACACAGGAGCCAAATGTGTACGCCGGTCTCGCCGTCGTCGTGGGTGGGTTGATGCATGCCCGTCCGCGGTTCTTCGCCAAGGTGATGGGTGAGCTGCTGTTCTGGGTCGGCGAGGACAAGATGACGTTCGGAAGCGACTACGCCATCTGGGAACCCAAGTGGCAGATCGAGGGCTTCGTGGATTGGGACTTTCCAGATGACGCGGAGTTCAGCGACTACCCCCGCCTCGGCGTGGACGGCAAGAAGAAGATCCTCGGCCTCAACGCGGCACGGCTGTACGACATCGAGGTCCCGCCAGAGCTGCGCCTGGCCGAGTCGGAAACCTCGGCTTCGGCCTAGCCACCGGGTCCGGCGACGAACCATGCTTCGCGACGATGTGCTTGCAGCTCTGGCGACAGTGCGCGACCCCGAACTTGACGAACCGCTTACCGAACTCGGCTTCGTGTCTGAATGCGAGATTTCCCCGGAAGGGGAAGTGACCGTCAGACTTCGGCTTCCGACGTTCTTTTGCGCGGCCAATTTTGCCTTCCTGATGGTCGCCGACTCCTACGACGCGGTGAGCGGCGTACCCGGCGTTCGCCACACCGAGGTACTGCTCGACGACCACTTCGCGTCCGAGGAGATCAACGCCGGTGTGGCGGCGAGAGCCGGTTTCGGCGAGACGTTCGGAGCGTTGGCGGCTGGCGAACTCGACGATCTACGTCAGGAGTTCTTGCGTAAGGCGGTGCTCGCCGGCGCCGACCGGGTCGGCCGGCCGCTGACAAACGGCCGCACCTCTGAGGAAATCGTGGCGTTGCGCCTCGGTGACGTGCCAGACAAGGCCGATCGCGATCGTCTGCGGGCGCGTCGCTCCGACCTTGGCCTGCCGGCTGACGACGACGACCCATTGCTCGTCGATCCGGTCACCGGAGATCCAATCGAGGTCGATTCCGTATCAGATCATCTCGGTCGGGCCAGACTGACCCGGATCAGCTTGGAGGCCAACGGCGGTATCTGTCGAGGGATGTTGCGCGAGCGCTACGTGACGATCGGTGTTGGCGAGAAGGAGGATCAGTAATCGGCGAGCCCCGGACGGCGCGTCGTGCCCAGTGGCGCAAACCCTCGACGGTCGTGTCTTCTTCACTTTGATCCCGGGCGGCCTTGTTGTAGTGCCGCCAGTAGCGCTGCGGTGGCAGACTCCGGTGCTGTGGGTGGCGAACCAGTTCAGGGCACGGTGCCGAACCCGACCGCGGTGCCGGGCGTCTCGTCGGGGTGGATCTCGGAGAACACGATCCGGGTGCGGTTCGGTGACCGGTGAAGCAGCGATGACCGGTCTTGAAGGCCTGCTTCGCCCTCGGCCTGGAACCGTTTCACTCACTTGCGGAACGTTTCCGGGTCGACCTGAAACGTTCCGCGGTCGTCGGAGCAACCATTACAGGCATGCTGCCACCACAACCCGCCCTTGCTAGTTCAATGACGCACCACTAGTCAGGCTTCTGTGGCCAGCCATTCCCGCATGGAGGAAAGAACCGCCTCCTGCTCGGCGGTGATGCTCGGGTCCGCTCCCGGCACGGCAACGATGACGCCCTTCGTCGCGTTACTTAGGAGCCGGATGTCCGAACCACCGTCCTCTGACACCTTCGCCATTGCCCAGCGACCGAACGTGCGCTCCCCGACGTACTCCTCCTTGAGGAGTACGAGCCGCTCGTGTCGCGCATCCGTGGCGATCCTCTCATATAGGTCGCGCACGACGGGTTCATCGCCTTCGAGCGTCTGCACGAACAAGTCGTCGGACACCATCAGCGCCCCGGTGACACCTAGGCGCTTGTTGTTGCGCCGCGCCGTCGTGAACACGTCGCCCAGCTCAACCCTGCGCTGATCGGATGGGATGCGGCTCTGACTACGGTAGATCAGCTGGAAGACCGGCTGGGTCTCGTGACCGTCAGCGCTCGTGGTCTCGTCCATGCAGCCCTCCTGATCCGCTCATCGGTGTTCGGGAACACGGCCATATCGTTCGCATTTTCCCAGCCCGGCGCCGCTAAGCATTCCTATCTGCCGGTCCCCCAACACAGATATTATTACCGAGTTGCGATGAATGCGCAATATGCGATGAATGCGCAAATATGAAGTTGGATACCTGCGATCAACGGGAGCCGATGACCGGGGTTGGGGGGGGACGACAAGACTGAGCGGCACTCCTTTGTCCGGGCAAGGTTGATGGCGGCGGAGACGTTCCTCTAATGGAGGTACTGCATGGTCAGTTCGCGAGCCTGCGGGCACGACAGTCCGACGGACTAGTCACTCGAAAGGTGCAAACGATGGGCCACTGGCAATTGGGCCACGTCGGACCACCTGCCCTAACGCTGGACCGGAATCCATCAACCGGCCAAGCCATACTCACGGCACGGCCATCGCGCCTCAGCCACCCGGTTAGATCGCCTCCACCAGCCCAGAGCGGATACTCAGATACACGCGAGAGGAAGGTAACGGCGACTGTCGAGGTGGTGAGCTGCATGCTCGGCCGGACCTAGCGTAGGCTCATCGAACGGTTAACATCGATGTCGAGAGGAACCGACGTGATCTTCATCTGTGTCAAGTTCAAGACCAAACCCGACTGGTCCGACCGGTGGCTCGACCTGGTCGAAGACTTCACCGCTGCGACCCGGGCCGAGCCGAAGAATCTCTGGTTCGAGTGGTCCCGCAGCGTCGACGACCCCACCGAGTTTGTCTTGGTCGAGGCGTTCGAGGACGACGGGGCTGAGCCCCATGTCAACTCCGATCACTTCCGCAAGGCGATGGAGGGGATGCCCCAGGCCCTGGCGGAGACACCACGCATCTTCAACACCCAGGTCGACCAGGATGGCTGGTCTGAGATGGGTGAGCTCACGGTCGACTGAGCCCGGACCGTTTCCTACCATCTGCTCGCTGCGCCCACGACCGACCAGCATCGGGTGTGGGTGGCGATTTGTCTCCTCCTTCCATGGGTATCACCTTGGACACAGAGTCAACCCAGATGGAGCGATGTCCGTAAGCTCGGAACTCGGCGACCTTCGCCTGGCCGAGGAGGTCTTCTCGGTCGTCGCTGAAGATCGGTGACCTGCTCGTTCACATGATGGACAGCAACGTCGACGGCAACGTCAAATGCGGCTTTGGACTTGGGTGGCACCTCCCGGACGCAGGTGCCGTCTGGTCGGCGGCAACTGTTTGGCCTCGACGCGGTCAGCGATCGCAGTGATGCTGGCGGGGGCGAGTCCGGTCGCTTCGGCCTAAGCCCTTCGGGGTCAGGTCTCCGAGGTGCTGTAAGAGTGGAGGGTGCCGAATATTCATCCGGTCTGATTTCGGCTGGTTGTGGCGGTCTATCTAGCCGCTGTGGGCCCGTTCAAACTGGGGTTGGTTTGGCGGCTTGGTCAGGCTGCTGGCCCATATTGGTTGATGAGGATCCCGGACCCTGCTTGAACCTGCCATAAATTCGTGCGGGCTGATTTCGGTGCACTGGGTAGACGTTGCGTCGAAGTGTATAGCCGGATATATATATCTCCATGATTGAGACTGCGAGATCGGTTCCAGTACTTCGGGCCTACAGACGCTTTCGTGGGATCTTGCATCCGCTCCTCGTGGAGCTGGGTCTGCGTCCTGGCCAAGAATTGCTCATCGCCGCCATAGGTGAAGGCTCTCCGACGCAGTCCGAGTTGGTCGAGTCGCTCGGGGTGGCCCAGCCAACGGTGGCGCGTGCGATCAAGCGCCTCATCGCTGCAGGTTTCGTCAAGAAAGGCCCCGATGGCCCCGACGGTCGTGTCGTGCGGGTCGCTCTGACGTCGGCTGGCCGAGGACTGCTCCCGGAGATCGAGCACGCATGGGCTGAGGTCGATGAGCGGCTGTTGGCCGCGCTGTCCCCCGAAGAACAACGCACGCTTCTGTCGTTGCTGAACAAGATCGGAGAAGCAGATGACGCATAGTGAAGATCGCCGAGCGGTAGTCGTGAGTGGCGGAGCCAGTGGCATCGGCGCAGCAATCAGCACCGGTCTGGCGGGCGCAGGCTGGCCGGTCATCATCACGTACCGGGACAACGCGGAGCGAGCGGCCGATCTTGCCGACTCGCTCAACTCGCTGAATGCGCCGACGCATGCCATCGCTGTGCAGTTCGACCTCGGCGAGCCAGGGTCGGCCGAGCGGCTCCTCGACGCGGCCGCTTCGATTGAATGCACAGTCGGCGGCGTTGTTCACAACGCTGTGGTGTGGCCCAATCGGGCTCCCACCGGATCACCGCTGTTCGTCGACCAGCCGGCAGGGCAGTGGCGACCAGCGACAGCGAGCAACGTGAACGGAACCTTCGAGCTTCTGAACACTTTGCTTCCGTCAATTGTGAGTCATCCAGATGGTCGAGTCGTGTTGCTCTCGTCGAATATCGCTCTCGATGGCATGGCCGGATCAGTCGTGTACGGCGCCATCAAGGCATCGATGCACGGAGTCGCTCGCAGCCTCGCCTGGGAAGTCGGTCCGCAGCACGCCACGGTCAACGTCGTTGCCCCGGGACTCACTGCCACCGATCGGGTCGGCAACATTCCCCCAACAGCGGTCCGTGACGTCGTCGATCACACCCCGATCGGGCGTCTCGTCACGCCACAAGAAGTCGCAGCGGCAGTCACGTTCCTGTGTTCCACCGCCGCATCGGGCATCACCGGCCAAGTCATCAACGTCTCAGGAGGAACAACGTGAGCTCGGTTGACCCCGTATCCACAGGAGGTTGGACCTGTCGGGAGGCCGTCATAGCCCAAGATCGCACGACCAACCTGCTACCGGCCGAGACCGTCCGTCCCAAGGACCCGCCTTCAATACTGCCTGATCGAAGAGACCGTCACCAAGAACCCCGCCATCAACATCCGGCGATCCCGAGCCGATGGACGAGTCACGCCGTGTCTACTCCATCGGCTCGGCCGGTCTCGCGCATGCGCAGACCTGGCTCAGCCGGATCAACGATCAGATCCAGCCCTTCGACCAACCACTCGATGCTCTGGCCACTGAAGTTGGGTGCAGGCGTGTTCCGAGAGGCCGAGGTGACGTATTCGGTGCGCTCAAACTCGTCATCGGGAGCGTTCGCGTTGTCGCACCAGGTCTGAGGAGCGATGGCCTGCCTTGGCGGAGTTTGATCAAACTTGCCGGACTCGGTCATTCCGAGTGTTTGCGTTGACTGCGACTGATCTGAGTCCGACGTCCTATCGTTTCCCAGAATTTCTGCACTCGTTCGGCCCTCTCGCGAATGGATTGAGACCTGCCGGACCCACACTTGACGCGACACGTTTGACAACAGGCACAAGGCCAATAAACGAGTTGAGTCAACACCGAGCGCAAGACCGGATCGTAGCCCTCTGGCCGAGGGCCCGGCAGGCAACACGATGACACTCGGATGGCGCGTGTAAACGGGGTGGCGGTTTGTTGTTTGTCAGATGTGGTTGGTAATTCGGTCACCGTAGTGAACGGTGAGTGTGTTTAGGACCGGTTTCCAGCCGCTGTTCGGTTGGCGTGGTGCAGATAGCCCGTATCTGGTGGGTGCCGTTGGTGTTGGTTAATCGGCGGTGGTTCGTCGTTTGAAAGCCGCCAGGTAGGTGTAGGTCCAATGGCCCGACGAGGCGTCGCATACCCGGAGATCGCCATTGCCGCCTTCCTGGACCGGTTCGAGCGAGATGAGTTCCCAGCCTCGACCGCCGAACTCATTGAGCTGGGTAACCAAGCTAAAGACCGAGTACTTCGGGTACTGGCCCGTCGGAATGTCGTCGCTTAGTGGGACAGGTGTACGGTCGATGTCGGCGACTAGCGTGGTGGTCAAGTATTCCCAGGTTTCCATCCGACAATCTTGGCATGCTGCTGGTGGTAGGAGCCGTCGCTGACGAACTCAGTCTGGGTGAGTCTCACGTAGTGGTGTCGGTCGGGGTTGTCGCCTGAGGGGTGGTGGTCATCGTGCGATTTTCAGAAGTAACCACACGGCTGAGAAGGAATACGCACGATGACCACATCTGATTCTGCCTTGAAGGTGCCGACAGGCGCGTTGGTTGCGGTCGGTATCCCTCGGGGGAGTGTCGGTGGTAGGCCAATCGCAATCCGCTGCCTTTCTGCCGATTTAGTCGGGTGGGCGGGCTGGTTTGATTTCGCTGGGGACAGCTCTGATCTGGGTCGACCCAAAACCCGTCCATGCCTTCTTCTCGATACGTGTGTTTCCACGCTTGTTGTTGGTCCATCGAAGGGTGATCCGTGGAACTCGAAAGTTTCAGTACCGATACAACTGGGTATTGATATGGACTAGACGACTAGAGAAAATTGAAACGGAGAACGTTGTTCCACAACTCATGCCTGGCCAGGAGGGCGGGCCGTCTCTGTGGATCTTGGTTTCAATTGAGTCCATCGCAAGCCGGGCTTGCCTGCTGGGGTGGCCACGATGCGGTGTGCGTCGAATCGAAGGAACGCACAGTCGTCTGATTCGGGTCCTTCGGGCCAGATGATCGCCGGGTTGAATCCGACGGGTGGTTCGACGTCGGCGATCTGTCGCCATGCGTCCTTGCGTTCGCTGGGCTCGAGCCAGGATGTCATGGCGTCCACCGCGACGGTGTCGTGGCACGGATCCCAGTAGAAGCAACTGACGCCCGAACGTGCCTCAAGGTGTCGGACCTTCAGCGGGGTTGGGCGTGTCGTCACGAGCGCGTAAGGCGCGTCGCCGTCCCAGAACCAGACCGGATGCATGAGTCTTGATCGCGGCGCTCCGTCTGGTGAGACCGTGGTGACGGTGCACCAGATGATTCTTTCGATCACAGGACGGGCGAGGTCGGTCACCTCTACGTAGGGGCGCGGAACGGTCGACACATACACAACGTTAGTTGTGCTTCCCGAGTTGCACAACGTTGGTTGTGTATGCTGCATGAATGGATAGTGGGGCAGTCTCGGACGAGTTGGCTGACGATCTGGTGCTGCTCGTCCAGGCGTGCGGGGCAGCTTTCGGGGATCGGGTTTTGGCGCTCGTTCGATCCGAAGCCGGCGATGCGGTCAGGTTCAGTGACGGGTATATGTTCCAGCATCTCGTGCTCGGAGCGATGTCGGTCACCGAACTTGCTAGCCGGTTGGGTGTTTCCCAGCAGGCCGCGTCGAAGCAGGTGGCTGATCTTGAGCTGCGGGGCCTGGTCGATAGGCGGATGGACCCGAACGATGGTCGGGCCAAGCTGGTCGATTTGTCCGACCTCGGCTGGCGCGCCGTCGAAGCCGGTCGGGATGCTCGGGCTGACATCCAGGCTGACATCACCGCCATGCTGGGTCCTCGAACGGCGACCTCCATGATGAAGGCCTTGCGTCAGATCGGTGATCACGTGGGCGCGCTCGAGCAGATGGGTCACCGCCGACTGCGACCCGAGTCCGAGCGCTGACGGCCGACAGCTCGTTGTGGAGCGCCCTCCGTCGCTAACCGTATTCGAATGGCGGCCTGTGGAGCCGATCCCGCAGGCCTGGTCAAAGACCACGTTGCCGACAGGGGAATCGGCTACTCTGCCAACAGATTGGTGCCCCAGGCGACGCGTGTGTTTTGGGTTGAACTCGCCGCTCCGACACGTACTGGACTCCAGAGTTCTGCCGCAGGTGTGGATGGCCACGACACCGTTTAGCTGTTCGCCGGCAGCACGGATCTCGTCGGCGGTCCAAATTTGGGATGGTGTGGTGCGCCGTAGGCGAATTTCGGTCGCTCGCCTGCGGGTCAGGTTTTTCTACGACATCCCCAACTCCGTTTCGGCTGGCCGTCGATCTCCAAGACGACCAGTTCCCACCCAGTTCCCGATCATTGGGTCGCACCCTCCGGTTTGGGTTGCGCCAACTTTGGGTATAGGTGAACTGCTCAGGAAGGTTGTGACCGGTATGGCTATCAACAAGGAAAGATTAGCTAATAGGTTTCCAAATCTGTTCATTTAGCCACCGCTGGAGACTGGTGATTCAATGAGGCGCCAACACGGCCGCAACACTTGAGAATCAATGCCACTTTGTATCGTCGAGACAAGAAAGATTTCAATGAAAAGACCAAAATTGAGAACATGCTTGACCGGATCCCTAATAGCGATAGTGGTCGTTGGGGCGGCCCTTGTCCCGGTGCCTGGTTTGAGCAATGCGGCCGAAGCCGGAACCACAACAGGAACTCACTATTTCAGTGACAATCTTGGAGCTGGTGTATCCGACGATCTAACCTATGCAGACTTCTACTGTGCGAATGGCATTACAGGACTCGCCACCGATTCCGATAACGACGGTTACTTCCTTGACAAGCTGACCGTCAGGTGTGCTGGGGGTGAAACTTGGTCGGCCTGGAAAGGCACTGGTGTCAACCACGACAATATCGATTGGGTCGACTGTCGAAGTGCTGAGGAAAACGCTAACTCCATTATCAGAGGCCTCAGAATAAACGCCCGCACTAAGCAAGTTGGTGCACCTGACGAGATAGCCGCAATGTGTTCCATCAATAACTCACTGCACTGGCTTGGCGATGATAGAGGAGATACATTTCGTCCAAACGTATCTAAGGACGGCTGCCCAGAAGATATGGTTATGGATACCATAAAGATATGGCACGGTACCATAACTGCCCACAATGGTGTTCAGGTTGAAGGTATCGCCAATGTCGCCTTTAGCTGTAGTAAGCAGGCGGCTGTATCCTGATTCAGTCTCAAATTACTTAGGCAACTCGGAACCGTTTGTGGGGCTGAATGTCAAGCTGGAAACTGTGTGCATGCACGATGAAGGTTGTGTATGCACACGGTTTCACTTGCGAGGGTGGGACCTTGTCTTGCTTTCTCGGTGTGGGCATGCGGGGTGGACGGTCGGTAGCTGGTTGGATCGTCGCTATTGGTCCTAGGTGGAGTTTCCAGTGATTGATTGACCCGATGCGTTTCTTCGCCATCGGTTGGAAGCGGTCGGGTTCAGCAGTTGGCCGTAGCATCTAGGGCCGAGCAGATCTTTTCACGGCCACCCACGCCGAGCTGGCCGAGTCGCCTTGTGAGCACGGATTTCGGCACGGAAGCGAGGCTGTCAAAGGTGACGACGCTGTCGTGATCGATCCCTTCGTCGGCTCCGACCGGGATGCAGGTGGGGATGGTCCGGATGGTGCCGGTCACGGGGGCGACGATGACGTTGTTGAGTACGGGAATGACTTCATCTCGCGAAACGACTAGCACGAGACGTTGCTTCTGGTTGGGGGTTTCCATGAGCCAGAGTTCGGCCTGGGCTACCAAGGTTCAGGTTCGGTCATAGCGGTAGCGTTGGCCATTGCTAGGTCATCATCTCCTGGGGTTTGGGGTGTTGACGATAGGACGGAGCAGAAGATGGGCTGGCACTTCGGCGCACTCGCAGGCACGGAAGGGACTGACCTCCGGCTTCCCACCCCAAGTACGGTCAGGCGACCACCATCACCGGCCGCCTGGAGCAAGATCGAGGATTACGAATCAGTGGGCCCGCCGCAGTGTTGGCTGCTGCTCGACGGGCTGAGATCGGTCAACATCATGCTCGGCCTGCCCGTTGCAGGTTGATTGATTTGCCCATCCCTGAGCGTCGGCCTGATCTGTCGAGTGCGCTGCTGGAGATGCGAGGGGACGAGCGGTATTGAGGTGGCCTTCTACGTTGATACGTCCGCATTGGCGAAGACGAAGGTTGCCGAGTCGGAGACGGCAGCAGTCCGCGCTTAGTTGGAGGAGTCTGGTCGAGAATTGGTCGCGTGCGACTTGGCTCGGACCGAATTGATGCGGGCCGTTCGCAGGGCAGTGCCAGGCCGAGCGCTGCGAGCGCGTGAGGTTGGATGCAATCATTCTGGTCAACGTCACACCGGCGGTGTTTGAGACTGCTGGCGGGCTTGACCCGTCCGAGTTGCGGTCGCTCGATGTGATTCATCTCGCTGCAGCACTCGACCTTGGTGACGACCTCGAGAGGTTGATCACATACGACGGCCGTCTGGCAGATGCCGCGGTCTCGAACGGTGTTGCCGTGTTTGCTCCACGATGACGAATTGCAGGAGTGTCGCGCTTCCTAGTGCTTTGCTCACAGTCGTGCCGCAGTCTTGTTCGTGGCCCGAGGTCGAATCGTCGCAGCGCCGGCGGAGGCCGGATTGCGATTGCCGACAATCGACCAGTAGACGCCAACCCGGTTCGCTCGCTTCTTGACATGCAAGTAGGAACTTGCATATAGTTTCGGCGTGGCCGACGTGTTCAGGGCCCTCGACGACGAAACCCGACGTCTCATCCTTGACGAACTCGCTGTTAGTGACGGCAAGACCCTGTTCGAGATCTGCTCACTGATGGCGGGGAAACATGGCGTCGGCTCGACCCGACAAGCGATCTCCCAACACCTTGCAGTACTCGAGTCCGCCGGCCTCATCACAACCGAGCGCCGCGGTCGGTCCAAGTTCCACTACTTCGACAGCGAACCGCTCGCTGCGATCATCCGACGATGGCCCATCGTCGAGAAAGGCAACCAATGAGGATCACTATCACCGGTGTTTTCGTCGACGATCAGGAGGCAGCCCTTGCGTTCTACACCGATGTGCTCGGCTTCCAGGTGAAGCACAACGTACCGGTCGGCGAACACGCATGGATCACCGTCGTCTCACCGAGCGCTCCTGACGGTCCTGAGTTGCTCCTAGAACCGGTAGGTCATCCAGCGGTGAAACCGTACCGAGACGCACTCGTCGAGGACGGAATCCCGCTAGCTCAGTTCGGTGTCGACAACGTCGAGGCTGAATTCGAGCGTCTTACAGCGCGCGGAGTGACGTTCACGCAACCGCCGACAGAATACGAGGACCATATGATCGCTGTCTTCGATGACACCTGCGGCAACCTGATCATGATCCAATCCGATTCGGTCGCTGACGAATGACGCGAACGCCTCGCCGGACACCGAGGAGCGGCAGCCGAGGCACTGGACCGGCCATCGGGGCGTCCAGAAAGCCGCTCGGGAACCACGACCGGTGTGCTGAAGGGCCGGCGACATCGGGCGACAGCGACATACCAGGTCATTTGACAAAACGGCTCGGGAGTATCACCGTCACGAGTTGGCCACGCAGGTTCGCGGTCATCAGCCGACGTATCCGCTGTCCGCAAGCCGCGGAAATTGGGTCGGGTGTCGTCGTGGAGCCCGACATGAGCGCACTGGTCCCTAGCGTAAAAATCGGTGGAATGTTGGTGGTAGGCCGGATCGGATCGATTGTGGGCGGCAGCTTCGAGAGCGAGTTCCCCGCTCTTGCGACTTGGATCAGTGCTACCGAATGGGGGCCAGTAGCAAAGCCCCGAGGTGCCTCGGCGTGGCTCGCCTCCGAACGAAGCGACCGCTTCGGTGTCGATCTGGACGATGGGCTGATTTTTCGGGTTGGTCGCCGGGTTGGTTGCCGGGCTGTTCTTCGGGTTGTTCTTCGGGCTTGGCGCCAGGCTGGTCAATGGGCCGGGCTCTGGGCTGTTCTTCGGGCTGCTCGTAGGGCTGCTCTTCTGGTTGCTCTTTGGGTTGATTGGCGGGTTGCTCTTTGGGCTGGGCGGGTTCGTTTAAGGGCTGAGCTACTGGTTCGCGCCGATCATCGGGCGGGCGTTGCTGGTAACGGGCCGGGGGCAGTCCACGCGCCGCTGACCCCGTCGCGGCGAGACGACCCGATCTGCTCGATACCCAGATCCGACTCACCCACCATTGAGTGCAACGAGAGGATCTCATGCCTGCATCGCTTCACGAACAGTCACACGAGTCATACCATCTGAGTTCGAACAAGGCGAGGCTCGACCACGATCTGATCCACCGCTATCTCTCCGAGACAGCGTACTGGGCACAAGGACGGCCACGAGCAACGGTCGAACGCTCAATCGAACACAGCTACCTCGTCATGGGCGCGTACGAAAGCAACGGCGACCATCCCGATCTCGTCGATCAGCCGGCAGATCCTCGCAACTGTTGACGCCCACGACCTCTACGCCAAATTCGGTTTCGTAGCATTGGACGATCCCACACAGGACAATCCCACACGTTGGATGACTCGCGTTCCGCCCACTTGCGTGCAATGAGGGAGCCCGAAACTCGGTCGTGAGCACTGCAACCAGGCATTTCGTGTCATGGCGGCCGTCAGTTCGGCGCTCCCGCGCTCAGGGTCCGGTTACGTCAGTACTTGCCTCTGGTCCGAGGACGCAGAACTCGTTGCCCTCAGGATCAGCTAGGACCACCCATGCGACGTCGCCTTGCCCAACGTCAACTCGTGACGCTCCCAACTCGATTAGCCGTGCGACCTCTGCGCTCTGGTCATCAGGACGCAGATCGATGTGGAGACGATTTTTCGCTTGCTTGGTTTCGTCGATCGGCAGGAACAGGATCCCCGGCAACCGATCCGGCGTCGACCGAATCTCGAACTCCGTCGGATCGTCATTCACGATCACCCATCGGAGCGCGCTGCTCCACCAACGGCCCAGAGCGACAGGGTCCCGGGTAGCGACCACGACCTGCTCCCATACCAGAGTCATGGGCGGACTATAGCCAACGACCGAGTCTTGCGAAGATGGGCTTTCGACAGAGCTGGCGGTGGGGTGAGCTATCCTCGCGCTCGGGTGTCCTTCATGACGATATTGAGATTCGGCTCGACGTAGCCGACCACGGAACATCGGCCGGGGCAATGACGGTTTGTCGAACAGGTCGATGTGGATGCCGGCCGTTCGCCGGCTGTCCTTCGGCTACTCCGCGCAGTCTGCAATGACGCCGACCAAGCTGATCAGGCAGTGCGGGGGACGGCGGCCACGATGATATTGAAGTTGGCGTCGCTCGATGCTGGATGGCTTCGCGGATGGCTGGGCCTCTGGCCAAGATCACGTCAATGTCCGGAGAGATGGCGGCGCCTGCCTTGGAAACGTCCTCCAGGACAGCTATCGCTGCCGTCCACAGCAAAGGTGGGCACACATCACCACCGGGTCTCTGCCATACCATCGCCAAGTTGGTTCCCCTTACCTTCTTGGTAGGTCCTGTGTAGTGTTCGGGGCTGATCGCTCGACACGGTGGGTAGGGCTTTGTGCCCCTGTCACTTGATGGCCTGGGCGTAATGCACGCCCTTGGCCATATCAACACCAACGAACACGCCGATGCCATCGAGATCCATACCCCATCTCCTCATCGATTCTCTTCAGATGAGATCGCCCAAGAGCGCGGCTGCCATCAACCACCTTA
>CALIFY010000057.1 GCA_938021675.1 uncultured Acidimicrobiales bacterium | reverse complement strand
CCCCTGACGGCCCAGGCGTGGAGACACTGTTAAGAATACGGCGTAGACGTAGCGCGACTCAAGCCGAAGTGCTAAACGGCTGCCCACGGGCTCGGACGGTTCGTCAGGCTCGTTCACCCCTGCCGCGGTCGCCCCCACTGCTCACGAGGCCGGATCACGCTGTCTGACTCCCCACACGAGAGCTGGCTCTGCCACACCAGGCGTACGCTCACATTCCCGAAAAGATGGAACAGGCTAGCGACAACTCAAGTCCAAACTTCAAGTCAACCAGACAAGCAATATCATGAAGGCCACAACCATTGACCGATCATGAACGTCGAACTACCACCGATTTCACCATCTGACCGTTGCCGACGACGATTCACATTCATAGACCATTTTGTGGGTGATTCGCCGGCCTACCATTTAGGCCATGGCGGCGGGAACACGCATAGTGGTAGCAGTCGGTTGTAGCACGTTGATGCTCGGAGCCTGTTCGAGCGATCCGAACCGCCGCCTCGCCCAGTGCCACATCAGCCACAGCCCCGAGACGACCACCACAGTGCCCGAGGAAGAAAAGGCCGAAGCCGATATCGAAGAACTCGTCACCGACTGGTACCTGCAACCATTTGATACTTCGAACGGCGTGGGCGGGAACCGTACTGAGAATCTGACCGGTCTTCTCCGGCAGCGAATCATCGAACTTGTTGATGAGTTGACGTCTAGAGGAGAGCTTGTACGGAGTGGTGGGGGTGAGCGAATAGAGGTCATCGGTGTTGAAGTAGACCTCGAAGCCAGTACCGGCGCCGTCGACGTGTGCAACGGATCAGATAGCGAGGTTGTTGTCATCGAGACCGAAGAAGTGTTGAGTTCAGATGATCCGAACAGCCTCAGCACCGGAGAGTTCCTGGTTGAGCTGACCGACGACGGCTGGAAGATTGACGAGTGGTACCCGAGCCGGGCCACGGGCGATCCGGTCGAATGCGAATTCACCGAACAATGAAATCCACACCCTTGCATTCGTGACGGAGTGTAAAGTACGCGCACTATTCCCGACCCAATACTGAATGTCCGGTCAAAGAACCAAAAGAATGACATTTTTCACAAGCCTGGGCCTTACATCACGACTTCGAGACCACCACCGACAGTGATAAACATCTGTCCACCGTTTTGTGGGCATTTCGACGGCCTATCATTTAGACCATGGTGGCGGGAAAACACATATTCGTAGCAGTCGCGGCTTTTAGTGTTCTGGTCCTCGGGGCTTGTTCCAGCGACCCCACCGACGAAACCGCAGCCTCGCCCAGCACATCAACGACCAGCACAATGGTCGAAACCACCACAACAACCACAGCCCCAACCACCACCGCCCTCTCCGAGCAGGACAAGGCCGAAGCCGAGATCGAACAACTCGTCACCGAATGGTACCTGGAGCCATATGACAGCTCTCAAGGTCAGGAGGGAATTCGCGTTGAATACCTCACCGGTCTTGCCCGGCAACGCGCCATCGAATACGCCGACGAGATCGAATCCCAAGGGCGCATTGCGAGAAGTCGAGGAGGCCAACAAATAGAGGTCACCGGAATCGAAGTAGACCTTGAAGCAGGTGAAGGAGCCCTCGACGCCTGCATCGGATCAGACGTCGAGTTCATCGACAACGAGACTCAAGAAGTAGTGGGAACAGAGGATCCGACCTATCTCACCACCAGCGAGTTCCTAGTCGTGCTCACCGATGATGGCTGGAAGGTCACAGAGTGGTACTCAAGCCTTCTAGAAGACACCCCCACCGAATGCGAGATCGCCGCAACATGATCTCCACCTTGCTGCGCCTCGTTGTGGTTACGGTCATCCTCGCCCTTGCCGGTATTCAAACCGCAAGTCCACTCGCCGCGGAGTCTGTGCCTGACCCCAACGATGGGTGTTTCGTGTGCGGCAACGCGGGCACCCGTCCCGACGCGGTTGAATCCAGCGCTGAGCGTACGTTCCCGGCAGGAGTTGATGGGCCAACCACTACTGCGATCTCGACCGGGCCGTCGTTTCTTGATGGCTGCACATTCGAACTGCTACCAGCTGGGGAACCACTCGCCACCGGGGGAAGCGGCGATGCTGCGATAAACGACGGATCGATCTTTGATGTCGACTACCAGGTCGTGTTCTGCGGGCCAGCCGGCATCGGCGCCTACACCTTCTACCCCGACGGTGGAACCCCACCAGCAGCGATCATCGCAGACATGATCCAAGACGCCTACGCCCGAACCCCCGTCGTCGCGTTCAACCCAATCACTTCGCCAGACGGCGACGACGACATCCCCCTCATCACCCAACTCCCCACCTTCCTCTGGGTCGACGAAACCGCATGGAACACACCAGTCTCAGCGATCGCATCCATCCCCGGATTCACCGTCACCACCACCGCCACCCCGGCACTAGCCACCTGGTCAGGAGGAGAAGACACCCAAACCTGCACCGGCGCCGACATGACCCCATACCAATTCGGAATCGGAGGAGACGACGCCCAACCCTCCAACTGCACCACCATATTCAAACAATCATCAGCCATAACCGAACACCAAATCGAACTCACCACCACCTGGACCACCGCCTACACCTGCTCCAACTCCGCCTGCGGAGGCCCACTCCCCGACATCACCACAAACTCAACCCGCCCCGTCACCGTCGCCGAAATCCAAGCCATCGCCACCCAAAACCCATAACAAACGACAACAGTCACCCAGGACTCAGCTCCGGCCCGATCGACCAGGCCGGGCAACCTCCGACGGCACACCGAGACGATCGAGGCCGCCAGCCACCGACAGACACACCTGGTCGATAGCTCCGACCGGAGGATCGGCCGGGCCGACAAGGGCCCAACCGGTCAACGTTTCGGCCAACTGCTCAATCTCCACGGCGATAGCCAGCAAAGGAACGGCAAGCCGTTCCTCCTGATCCAACGGGCACCGCTGCTCATATCCCCTGACCAGCGCAGCGGCATCAGCACCGCCGGCTACCAACCGGGCCAAATCGACAGCCCGGCCGTCGACATAGGGCCGGCCGGGTGGGGCACCAGGCTCCGCACCGTCTATGGCCCTATCGCACTCCACCGGGTAACGCTCAACGGCCCGCCGGAGATGATGCAACGGGAGATCCAGTCGACGCATCAGCTCAAGAATCGCACTGACCCGCACCGGTTCCGGTTGAGCCAGCCGACACAATGACGAACGCAGCGTCCAATCACCGGGAAAACTCAACTCTGCGTAATCGAACAACGATCGATCAGTATCAACCTTGGACCGCAGCTCATGGCGATCAGCGAGGTGACGACCAGCGTCGAGCGCATCCACCACCACAACCTACTGGGAGACCGACGCTGCCGCCGAAACCCTCCACACCATATGGCAATGAACGCACCCGAAGCCGACTGCAAACCTACGAATAGAAGGGATTTTCGCCAGCTGAATGGTCGGTCGCGTCGATGACATCGGTGATCTCAGGAAGAGCGTCCATCAACATCGTCTTAATGCCATCACGCAGCGTCATCGCGCTGGCGGCGCACCCCTGACACCCACCGCCCATCGTCACATAGGCCACCGTCTCATCGATGTTTACCAGGGTGGCAAAACCCCCATGAGACGCCAAGGCAGGGTTGATGGCCTGATCGAGAACCGCCTGCACCTTCTGAGGCAGCTCGCCAGACAGATCGATGTCGAGCCCGGCCAACGGGTCGGGGGTGTTCGGGTTTCGGATGACCAGTCCACCGGCCGCGCTATTGCTTGGCACATCCAGCGATGCGCCCCGCATCTGAGGCATAGAAGCGGCCGGCACGATCACCGAAAGTTCGTCGTGGCTACCTTGTTTGTAGACGAGGTCGTCGGCCGCCGCTTCGGCTATCGGTACCAAATCGAGTGCGTAGGTGAACTCGGTCATGTTCGAACCGGTAATCGCCACACGAAGAGCGGTAGCAGCTGGATCATCCTCAGCGGCGCGCACATCGAGAACGGTGGCCAACGCATCCTCCGACACCCTCAACGGAGCGCGTTCAAAATCGATCTCGGCCGAATCAACCGGCGGCTCACCCGAGGCTTCGCCATCAACCGGCGGCTCACCCGAGGCTTCGCCATCAACCGGCGGCTCACCCGAGGCTTCGCCGTTGGCATCCGGGTCGACGATGCTGGACTCCGCAGAACTCATAGCTCCTTAGGATACCCACTCGGCCGTCGACCCCGTAAAACCATGGTCGATTGCCTCCGAGGCTCGCCGCCACTCGGTGCGGGCAATCACCGTCACAGAGCAACGCTCGTCTGGCTAGGATCGTTTGACGACATGGGTGCTCGACGTTGGCCGATCGCGGTCACGACCGTCGCCATAGCGGCTCGATTGGCAGTGGCGGTCGTTTTATTCGTCGGCCCGTGGACCGATGACCCCGACGAGTTGCGCGGCTGGGACGCCGAACGGTTCCAAGAAATCGTCGACGACGACCGAAAACCATGGGCCGAGCACCCCGTCGAGTATCCGCCCGGCTCGGTAGTCGTGCTCGAACTCCTGGCCGGAGGCAACGTCGTCGACACCAATCGGGCGTTGGTGGGTGTGTCGCTAGTAGTTGACCTATCGGTGGCCATCATGCTCTGGAGAAGGTTGGATACCGCCACCGCCCAGCGCTACCTCATCCTCGGCCTACCGCTCCTACCGATGGGGTTCCTTCGGCTCGACACGATCGTCTCAGCAGCAGCGATAAGCAGTGCCCTGGTGCTGACCGAACACCACCAACGCCACCGGGCGGCCGAACACATCGGCCACAACCAAGCGAGGCCGTGGCTTCGATCGGCCGGTTTCGGCCTACTGGTAGCCGTCGGCACGATGATCAAAGTGTGGCCCGCGCTTGTGGTTGCCGGAGCGATGGGAATCGGACGCCGGCTGGCGGCCGCTACAGCTGTCGCCTCCACCGCGATACTCGGCCTGACCTGGTTGGTGTGGGCCGACACCGGATTCGACCCGATCGATCAAGTCGGCTCCCTTCGGGGAACGACCGGGTGGCATATCGAGAGCCTGCCCGGGTCGGTCCTCGCCCTCTTCAGCGACGCTGAACCGCGCTTCGAACTCAACGCCTTCCGAATCGGAACCGTCAATCAACAGCTCGTGTTACTGGGGCGGATCATCGCGGTGACGATCACCCTGGCCTTGGCTTCGCTCGCGGCCTCGAACCGTCGTCGTTCCGCCGTCCACGGTTCGGACCAACCCGAGGCCGACCTCGATCGGCTGGCCGTTGTCACCCTCGGTGCCACCGCGGCCCTGCTCGTCACCGCACCGCTTCTGTCGCCACAGTTCGTTTTGTGGCTCATTCCCTTCGCCGCCGTCGCCGGCCGTGGCAGACCGGCCACCGACCCAACGGTGGTGCTCGTCGCCACCGCTGCTGTACTGACCGGAGCGACACTCGCCGTCTTCGGTCCACCAAACCTTGCCGAACCAATCCCAGCGGCCCTACTCGTAATCCGAAACCTGATCTTGGTGGCAATCCCCGTCAGCTGCGGGCGACGATTGAGGAAAAAACCCGCTGAGGCACCGGAGCGCCTGCCCAAATCCCCGACGTCCGGAGTCGTAGATCGATGAGGTGACCGATAAAACGGGCCCCTTCGCTCGTCGACGCCTTAGACACCCCCTGGGTTCGACCGGCAAACCGGAACGGCGTCTCCGCCACCCGTAGGTCCGGGTGGGTCACCAACAACTCGATGAGAATCTTGAACCCGTCCGGTTGGAGCCGGTTCAGATCAAGCACGCCGAGCCGCACCGCGAAGAAGCCCGACAGCGGATCGCAGACCGGACCGACCTGGCCAGGAAACAGACGCCTCGCCAATCCAGCCGCCCCAACGGAAAGCCGACGCCGGTTTGGCGTCAGCCCATCACCATCGGAGCCACCAACGACTCGACGGCTGGCCAACGCCAACCCCGCCCCGCCATCGACTCCGGCGACCAGCCCCGGGATCTTGTCGGCCGGATGCTGGAGATCGCCGTCCATGATCACCGCCACCGAACCGCCAGCGAGACTGAACCCATCGACGACCGCGCCACCCAAGCCACCCCAACGCTCCGACGTCGACCGGTGAGCGAGCCGGACCGACACACGATCGTTCAACGGCGCCGCCGCAACCTCAGCGATCACGTCTGCGGTCTCATCATCGCTGTCATCGACGAACAGGACCTCAATCCGCCGCCCGGCGAGGACCGGATCGTTTTCTGCCAACTTCTCAACACCATCGACGAACGGGTAGATGTTCGCCGCCTCATGGCGAGTCGGGACCACGATGCTTACCAGGTCCGGATCGAGGTCCGCACGGTGAAGCGATTGACGGCCGCGGGCCGGGCTGAACGTCAACAGACACAACAAGAACGCGGCGGACACCAACGTAACGACCCGCGTGTCGTCCATCACGATGAGTCCGAGTTGCGGCCCGATCGGAAGCACAACGAAGCTGGCGGCCGCGCAACCGGCGACAAGACCCCGGTTGCGTTTACCGGCCGACGTGGCCGCCAACAACATCAACCCCCACGTGAGATACCACGGTTGAGTGGTGGGATGTAGCACCGCCCAGAGCAGAAGGCTCCAAGCCAACGCGGTTGGCCAGCTCCCATGTCGACGAAGCAATAGCAAACAGGTAATCCCCGCAGCCAGCAGCACGCCGGTGAAACGGGCCGCGGTCAAGACGCGATCGACGTCGAAACCGGTCACCAACGAAAGTCCACCACCGACGAGGCGGGTGATGCTGAGGTACGCATTGACCGGTTCGGAGTTCGTGAGTGCGTCGACCCATCCCCAGCCCCAACCGGTCAACCGACCAGCGGCAGCGACGACACCGAGCGCTTCGGCACCCACCAGAGCAACACGGCCACATCGCCTCGGCCAACTACTGGCTTGCACCGCCCACGGCCACCCCAGAAAAGCGACCGCCAAAATGGCCGGCAACTTGATCGCGGCGGCAAAGGCGCACAACGCGATTCCAACGTGGAGCAGACGGGGTCGTTGCGCGATCGCCACCCCTCCAACGAGGAAACTAAGCATGATCGCTTCGTTGTGAGCACCAGAAACGAGATGAAAAAGCACGAGAGGATTGGCCACGGCAAGAACCAGCGCATCGACCGGGTCGCGACCCAGTGACCGGGCCAAGTCGTACACGGCCACCGCCGCAACCAACAGCCCCACAACGGCAAGAAACCGGAAGGCGAGAACAGCCGCCCCGACATGTTCCCCGACCACTGCGGCCACGATCGACGACAACGATACGAAGACCGGCCCGTACACGACTGGGGATTCTCGATACAACGGGTCGACAGGAGCCAACACCGGGTCGTCGGCACCGAGCTCGGCCGGCCCTGCCTCATACACATCGAAACCCTGTTCCGCCATCCGACCCTGGGCCGCGTATGCGTAGACGTCGCGGCTGCCGAGCGGCGGGCCAACCAGAAGCGGCGCGGCCCACATGAACACCACCAACGCCAACGCCGAGACCGTAATCCCGTTGGTGAGGTGATGACGCCGCAGCAACAGCCATGCTCTGACCAGAATGATCAACCCGCCGTAGTACGCGAACAGGGCGGGAACAATCGAGGCGGACCGACGGACCGGGATCGTTGGAACCGACCACAACCTCCACGGGTCGCCAGGCTCGGCGGCGCCAGCCAACGCGCCACCGACGACTACCAACACGGCTGCACCGAACCCCAGTCCAGCGATCGAACGCAGAGAGGTCTGCCGCTGCTCGCCGGCATCGGTTCGAACGCGCTGGAGGAGCATCGAGCGACTCAAGGAAGCCATTTTGGCCCAGGAATACGTCGATGGGAAGGCAAACCCAACATGGGGGGCGACCGCCGAGGTCGCTATCGGCTCGGTTCGGCCAACACCGAAACGAGTCGATCGACCAACCGATCGAGCAATTGGGGTGACGTCGCCATGTTCAACCGGGCGAATCCGCGGCCGTTCTCCCCGAAATCCGGACCGGATGACAAGGCGATGCGGGCTCGGTCTAACAGCAGGGCGGCCGGATCCGAGCCGAGCCCGGCTGCGGAAAGGTCAAGCCAGGCGAGATAGGTCGCCTCCGGTTGGTGGAACCCGACGGTCGGCAGCTCGGCGTCGACCCGAGCCTTCAACTGATCACGACGGTCCGTCAAGAAACGACGCGTGTCTTCGAGCCACCGGTGCCCCTCGGTCCAACAAGCGAGTGAGGCCTCAGCGCCAAGGCTATTCACCTCGCCGAGAAAGTGGCTTGGCAACGCGGCGAACCGATCGGCCAAAGATGCCGATCCGATATGGGCGAGGGCGCAACGCAGCCCGGCCAGGTTGAACGCTTTGCTGGCCGACGAGATAGTGACCGTCCGGGAAGCCACGGCAGGATCGACGGTGGCCATCGGCACATGGACCGACCCGGGGTGGGTTACGTCTCCCCAAACCTCATCGCTGATCAACATCAGGTCGTTGTCGACCACGACCCGGCCGATCGCCTGTCGTTCCTCGTCGTCAAATACCCGTCCGGTCGGATTGTGAGGCGTGCACAGCAGAAGCACCGACGTCGTGTCGTCGATGGCATCGGCCAACCGCTCTGGATCTAGCCGCCACCCCTCCGGCTCAAGCGCCACGTCGACCAGACGCCGACCCGATTCGGCTATCGACGATCGAAACGGCGGATAGATGGGCGTAAGCACCACGACCCCGTCGCCCGGCCTGCTGTGGAGCCACACGCACACTTGGATGGCGTGCAACACGTCGTTGAACAGGAGCGTCTCGTCGACCGCTGGCCTCCAGCCGTGGTAGCGCTGCTGCCACTCGGAGAATGCCTCCGGCAGAAGACCGATCGCTCGACGGTTATACCCGAAATCGCCACGGTCGACCAGGTTCCTCACGGCCTCGACAGCGAACGACGGTGGTGCCAAATCCATGTCGGCAACCCACGCTGGTAACACGTCGCTGGGAAACCTGTTCCACTTGACACCATCGAGCCGCCGAAGTTCGTCCTCGTGGCGGATCAAATTGTCACCGTTGCTTTGGTTCATCGCACCGGTGACGGTAGCCGATGCTTCCTCAAGCTCACGATCGATCTTCGCGCTCGGCGGCCAAGGTCATCCATTCGTCCTCAGCGGCCAGAAGCTGAGCACTTACTTCGGCCAACGCCTCGCCAGTCGACGCCAACGCTTCGTAGTCCTGCTGTTCGCTCGCGTCCTGTAGCTCGACCTCCAGCCGTTTCTTGTTCGTCTCAAGCCTGACCATCGACTTTTCGAGCTCTCGTATCAGGTGACCGAGTGTGCTCGTCGACCTCCCAGATCGGCTGCTCGACTTCGACGTCTCTCGCCCGGCGGAGGGCGGCCTGGCCGCGGCATGGGACTTGGGTTCCGCATCGAGGTCACCGGCGGTATCGGCGGGGATCCCCGTTTCCAGCACATCGCGCTTTCCGCCCCGGCGGTCCCGTTGCGCATCCCATTGGCGAAAGCCGCCCGGCCACCGCCGAGCATCGCCACGACCGTCCATGATCAAGGCGTCGGTGACAACCCGTTCGAGGAACGCCCGATCGTGGCTAACCACCACGAGCGCGCCGGGCCAGTCTTCTAAGAAGTCTTCGAGGGCTCGGAGCGTTTCAAGGTCTAGATCGTTCGTCGGCTCATCGAGCAACAAGACGTTCGGCCGATCGGCGAGAACCCGCAACAGCTGCAACCGACGTCGCTCGCCGCCCGACAACGTATGGACCTGGGCCCATTGAGCGTCGGTGTCGAACCAGAACGCCTCCAACAGCCGGGCGTCAGTCCAGTCCGGCTTGCGGTGAGGTCCCGCCACCACCTCCCGAGCGCGGGCATTCGGATCGAGGGAGGCTCCTAACTGGTCGTAGTAGCCGAGCGCCACGGTCGAACCCTGTTTTACCGACCCGCTCTCAGGCTGCCGGCGTCCGGCGATAGCGTCGAGCAAGGTCGTCTTTCCTGCGCCGTTCGGCCCCACGATCCCCAACCGTTCCCGGTTGTCGAGCCGCAGCTCCAACCCACGGCACAACGATCGACCATCGGGGGCCGACAGGTCGACGTCTTCCAGCTCGACCACCACATCGCCGAGGCGGGGGGTGGGAAATTCTAGATGGAGCTCGGCCGGGCGCGCTGGCGCATCGGGCCGGCTTTCCACGATCGTTCGGGCTGCGTCGAGGCGGGCCTTGGGTTTCGATGTTCGGGCGGGGGCGCCACGTCGGAGCCAAGCCAACTCGGCCCTGGCCAAATTTCGTCGCACCATCTCGGCGGTTTCCGCCGCTGCCTCTCGATCTCGACGGGCCTCAAGGTAGCCGGCGTACCCGCTTTCGTGGACGTACGCCCGGCCACGGTCGAGTTCCACCATCCGGGTAGTCAACCGATCCAGCAGATGCCGGTCGTGCGTCACCAGGATGATTCCACCCCGGTGGCCGGCCAAGCGGTCCTCCAGCCATTCGATCGAATCGAGATCGAGGTGGTTGGTCGGTTCGTCGAGAATGAGCAGGTCAGCCGGGGTGACCAAGGCCCGAGCCAAAGCCACCCGCTTGGCCTCCCCACCGGAAAGCGCATCGGTTCGTCGATCGAGATGACCGCCCATGCCGAGTCGTTGTAAGACCGCTTCGACCTCCCACCGATCGACGCCGTCGCCAGCCGCGGCGGCGACCGCGGCCAACACCTCACCGTCGGGCAACGCCGCTTCCTGGTCGAGGAACGATGTCGTCACCCCACGCCCAAACCGAAGCTCACCGGCCTCAGGTTCAGCCGTGCCGGCCAACACGCGAAGCAACGTCGACTTGCCGGTCCCGTTGATACCGATCACCCCGATCCGGTCACCGGAGGAGATCGTGACCGACACCGATTCAAACAGCGCTCGATCGGGTCGGGTCATGGTGCAACCGATGGCATCAACCAGAATCATTCGGCAGTCAATCTAGCGGGACAGACCGAAAGGTTCGGCCTCCGGGTCGAGGCACCGTCTCAGACGGGAGGCAAACTAGGCAACGTGAACATCGAAGTGCCACCGCTCGAGTCGAAACCCCCGGGATTGGGGCTTCGTGCCCTGGGGCTCGTCCTGTCCGGGGTCCGTCGGGTGTCGGCTCAGGTCGAGCCGTATACCGCCTGGTGGAACGAACGAAACGAACAGGCGATGGCCGACGACGGACCGCTGCTCGTCGTCGTCGGCGACTCGACGGCGATCGGCATCGGGGCATCGTCGCCCGATCTCGGCTACGTCAGCCTGCTTCGGGCAGCACTTAGCAAACGGGATAGCGCGACGTGGCGCGTCATCAACTTGGGTCAGTCCGGTGCGCGGACCGAAGACGCGGTCGAACGCCAGCTCCCGATCGCTACCCAACTGGCCGGCGAACTGACCCTGTGTTGTGTCGGCACCAATGACGTGGTCTGGTCCGGTGATACCGGAGGCCCACGGCGACGCCTTCGAACGCTGATCGCCGAGCTGCCGACTCCGATGGTTATCGGCACGGTCGCCGGCGGTTCGCTACGAGCCAGACTGGTCAACCGCGCTATCCGGGATGCTGTCGGCGGACGGGGCGTGACCATCGTCGAACCATGGGGGGAATCGGGGGCCTCACCACGTGAACGGCTCGCCGCCGACCGATTCCATCCAAACGACCTCGGCTACGAACTCATGGCCCGCCGGTTCGCCAGGGTGCTCGGAGCCCCAGAACCATCCAATTTCGACTAGCGAACCCTCCGCCGATCGACATCACTCCAGACCTCGAACCATCCCACTATCCTCCGACCGGTGACGGGAATACTGAGCGGACCGATCGATGGAAGCGGTAAGCGGCGCAAACGCCCGCAGCTACCGAAGCAACCGGCGACGAAAGGTCTCGTCGTCCGCCACCGAACGAGCGGCTACGTCGGCGCCATCGTCAAGTTCTCCGGCCAACAGGTAACCATTCGGGCCGGGGACGGCCGAGAGCACGTACTTCCAGTCTCCGATGGCGCATTCTCGGTAGGTGGCAACACGGTGACGTTGGTGCGCCCAGCGCCAGCAGCGCCCTCAGCGCCGGCGATCACCGCATCTGGCTCGATCGGTCCAGAGCAACGGGGGGCTCGGGTAGCGGTTGCCAGCCGGATCCTGGTCGAGGGTCTTCACGACGCCGAACTCGTCGAAAAGATCTGGGGCGACGACCTTCGGGCCGAAGGGGTGGTAGTCGAGCCTCTTCACGGCGCCGACGATCTTCGAGCCGTCATAACCGAGTTCGCTCCAACACCAGACCGCCGGCTCGGCATCTTGTTGGATCACCTGATCACCCACACCAAGGAATCTCGCATCGCCGAAGCGGCCCTAGACGCTTCCTCCGGTGGGCCGGCAGCGGACAGCGTCATGATCCGCGGTCACGAATACGTCGACATCTGGCAGGCCGTCCGCCCCTCGGTGATCGGAATCCAAGCCTGGCCCACGATCCCGAAGGGCACCGATTGGAAAGAAGGGATCCGGGCCGAACTCGGCTTCGGTGGCAGTACCGGCGAACTTTGGGGCACCATCTTGGCCCGGGTCTCGTCGTACCGCGACCTCGAACCGTCGCTTATCGGCGCGGTTGAAGAACTCATCGACTTCGTCGCTCCCCCACCGGCCGACTAACACATCGGCTTCATCCCTTGCGACGATCCCGAGTCCTGGTTCCTCGACGACGGATCGGGGAAACCAACGCCTGACCACCGGCATCCGGCCGGCGAGACGGGAACCAAATCTGTGGGTCGATCCTGTCGGGAGTGACCGGAACCTCGAACAAGAATCCCTGCATGAGGCCTACTCCGAGCTGCTTGAGCTGTTCGATCTGGTCCTCATACTCCACCCCCTCGGCGACCACACGCAGGCCGAGGGCCGAGGCCATGGCCACCACCGCTTCCACGATGGCTCGATCGGCGTTGGCCTCTCGCATGTCGCGAACGAACCCTCTATCGATCTTGAGCACCGAAACCATGTCGAACTGTTTGATGTAGCTAAGCGACGACTGCCCGGTCCCGAAGTCATCGATAGCAAGCCCTACGCCGAGGTCTCGAAGTTGATTGAGGATATTCATCCCGTCGAGGTGATCGACGATAACGTCCTCGGTGATCTCCAATACGAGCTGACCGGGATCGAGCCCAGCCCAACTCAAAATCTCGGCCAGGTGATTTGGAAGCCGGCCGTCGGTCAATTGTTGTTCGGCAACATTCACTCCCATTCGGATCGATTTTGCTCCGGCCGAGATGTGATTCCACACTCCCATTTGGGCACAGGCCTCACGTAAAACCAGCTCACCGATGCGGGACATGAGACCAACGTCTTCAGCGACATGAAGGAACTCACCGGGCCCCAGCATCCCTCGCTTCGGGTGGTTCCACCGCAAGAGGGCCTCGAATCCATAGAGGGACTCGGCAAAGACGTCGACGATCGGTTGATAGTGGACAACGAACTGATTTCGATCGAGTGCTTGGAGTAGTTCTCGCTCGACGTCGAGGCGATTCATCACCCGTACCCGCTGCGCCTCTTTGTCGAACACCGAGTACCCAGACTTCGTTTGCTTTGCCCGGTACATCGCCGCATCTGCACCGCTGACCAGCACATCACCAGGGAGGGTTTCGTTGGGGCTCGCGATGGCGATGCCAATGCTGGTCGAGATGTGGTGGTCTTTACCGTTGAGGGCAACCGGGTCCTTGAAATGTTTGAGTATCTGCCGAGCCGTAGCGACGACTGAGTCTGGAGAAAGTAGATCCCGGCAGAGCACAACAAATTCGTCTCCACCAAAACGGGCCACCACATCGGTGTTACGCACCGCCGATTTCAGCCGGACAGCGACGATGCGAAGGAGTTCATCGCCGACCTCATGACCCATCGAGTCGTTGACCGCCTTGAACCGGTCAAGGTCGAGAAAGAGCACCCCGAGAACCATGTTTTCGTTGCGGGCACTCACCAGCGATTGGTCCAAAATCCGGAAAAGTTCACCCCGATTGGTGAGTCCGGTCAGCGCATCGTGTTTGGCGTCGTGTTCAACCTGATCGAGCCGCTTTTGATCAGGGTTCGATACCAGCAAAAGCACGAGCGACGCCAACGACGCGCCGACCGCGCCGAGCGCGCCGGTGGTCATCAGCTGGACGATCTCCGTCGGCGACAGCACGTAGAGATAGTCGAGACCGATAATCCAGCTGACGGCAACGATACAACCGGCCAGCAACACGATGGCCGGCAGCGCGAAACCTCGCTGTGCCTTCACGGCTCTCCTACGGCAAAACCGGTCAAAACATGAGGGCCTCATGCCCTCTAACCGCGGACGGACCTGCGATGGAACCCGATCACCCATCGGGGAGACAAAACGTTCAAGCTGGCCCTCAGACCAGACCCACTACCGCCGATGGGAACGACGATGCCTATCGGGAGCACGCCCAGCATCGCCGTGAGCCGTCACGCCCTCATGGCTGAGGCCTTCGAGCTACTCGCCGACGGCCTCGGTCCGTTTATCGACGAGCGGATGGCGGACTACTTCGCCGACGAGCCGTCGTGGGCCGAAGCAGCGGCAAACCGTCTAGGCCGTCCGGCCGAGCACGGAGCCGTCGATCCGTTGTTCCAGCTGCTCGTGTTACGGCGATTTTGGGGGCCGGTGTTTGCCGATACCTTCGGGGCAGATCTGCGCGGTCTCATCGAACAACTCATCGAGACTCGGAATACCTGGGCTCATTTCTCACTGCCCGAAGACATCGACGAGTTGAAGCGGTCCGTACTTGCCATCGAACGACTGCTCGCTCCGATACGCCCGGAACTGCCGGGAACACTTCGAAAACTCCGATCCAGGTTGGATACCCCGGATACCGATGAGGCGTCGGAAGATGCGGAGACGGACGCAAAAATCGTCGACCCGATACGAGACGGTGATGCCTCTCCGGCCGTCGACGTTGCCGACCTCGAGGCACAACTCACCGAGACCGAGACCGTATTCCGCGAGCTTCAGGACCGATACGGCGACCTGGAATCGGAGCTGAACAGCAGTCGTCGCATCACCGCGGGCAAGCAACTCAGGCTCTTGGCCATGGAGCGCAAACTCAAGGAGATCGAACGTCGATCGGTGGCGGCCGAAGCGTTCTTGATCGAGGAGCGCGGCACTCGATACCGAGTCGAATGGCTGTTCGTCGGGTTGTTAGCCACCCTGCTGCTCTTCATGGTGTTAGCCAATACGTAACGGAATCGACGATGATGGAGGGGGTGAACGTCAACCACCCCGACCCCGGCCGTCAACCTGAAGAACCGGCTCCCGGTAGCAACGTGCCGCTGGGAACACCGTGAACCGCAGCATGCGCATCGGCCGGATCGCCGGCACCCCGGTGTCGGTCGAAGTCGGCCTCGCCGTCTTGGCCACACTGTTCATCGCCACACTGGCGATCCAAGGCTTTCCTCGGGTCGACCCGGATGCCACCCTCGGTTCCCGGCTGGTGATCGCCAGCATTGCGGTGACGATCTTTCTCCTTTCGGTTCTCGCCCACGAGCTAGGCCACGCAACGACCGCCCGCAGGCATGGCGTTGGCGTCATCAGCATCACGCTGTCGCTGTTGGGTGGCCATGCCAAACTGGCCAGGCAAGCTCCGACTCCTCGAGCCGAGTTCTGGATCGCCGCCGCCGGACCGGCCGTCAACCTTGCCATCGGCGCCACGCTCACCGGGGCGGCCATGCTGGCCGCCAGGCTCTCGACGTTGCCTCCCCTCGTCATCGGTGCCGTCGCCTGGTTAGCGGTTGTCAACCTGGTCCTCGCCGTTCTTAACCTGGTGCCGGCCGCGCCCCTCGACGGCGGTCGAGTGCTTACCGCCGCGCTGTGGCGGCGACTCAACGACGCAGAATTGGCTCGGGTCATTTCGGGTCGAGTCGGAGTCGTACTCGGACTGGTGCTTCTGGTCGCCGGACTCCTCCAGTTGCTCAGCGGACGGTGGACCGGTACCGCCACCCTCGTGGTTGGGGCGTTCCTGTTCAACGGCGCGAAGCAGGAGATCGGCGCTGCCACCATCCGACGGCGGTTGCAGCGAAGTTCCCCGTCAGACGTGATGGTTCGAGATCCGCAGCCAATCCCCGATAGCTACACCCTCGACCAGCTCGACACCCTGGCCGGCCCTGACGGTCTCGGTGTGGCGTTTCCCGTCGTCCGGTGGTCGGCAGAACCGATCGGCTATGTCGTCCCCGCCGATCACTCCACGCTCGATCCTCCGGCCAAGAGCTGGACCCGCGTGATCGACTTGATGCGTCCAACGGCCAACGTGGGGCGGGCCTGGACCAACGAGTCGATCGACGATGTACTCCAACGCCAGAGCGGCAACGATTCGTTGCTCGTCGTCGTCCATCAGGCAAGCGATGGTCGTGTCGTCGGCACGGTAAGCGATTCGCAAGTTCGTCCGCTGCTCGAACCGCCAGACGTATGGGGGCGGGATCGCAGCCCGGCGTCCGGGGAACAATTCGACCGGCTGACCGGTTCGAATCGTTCATGACAGGAAACGGCGAGCCGCCTAAAGACCCGCACCCAAGCGCCAGCAACGCCGAGGAGATCGACGCGGTCGAGTTCTACTGGCGCCCCGGTTGCCCGTTCTGTATGAAGCTCGAACGGGATCTTGGTAAGGCCAACATTCCGTTGGAGAAGCACAACATCTGGGACGATCCGAACGCGGCAGCGCTGGTTCGGTCTGTCGCCGATGGCAACGAGACGGTGCCGACGGTCGTCGTGGGTGATCAGGCCATGGTCAATCCACGCCGGGCCGAGGTCGAGCGGTTGTTGGCCGACGTAGCTCCTCACTTGATTGCTACCAGCCGTTAAACGCCGGCTAGGTGCAGGAAATTTGGTGGCTGATCGCTGCCTATTTGGTCGCCGTCCCGACCGCCCTTGTGCATCGAGAAGCAATCGAGCAGATGGACTGCAGAATATTGCTCAACAATGGGTCTTGAGATCGAACCAGGACACCGCTAGGGTCCTGAGCGCTGGAAGTCACACGGAACGAAAGCATGCAGCACCGCCGCTTCCGAACCAACTGTGAATCGACGTGGGTGACTACGTCGGCTCGTAGTCCAAGGATTGTGTTCTTGAACCGGGTGACACCAGAAACCGCCGCACTGAGAAACAAAGGTAACCATTTGATGTCTGATGATAATGGTCGTAAAGCCCTCCATGCCTATGTGAGCGATGACGCTCATGACCATTGGCATGGATTCGCCGCAGAGCAGGGTGTCAGCGTAAGCGCGATTCTTGAAGCGCTTGCACCGGAACTGAACCTCGACGCTGCCTTAAGCCACGAGCAACTTGGTCAACGGTTAAACACCGTGGTGAAGTCCGCTCGAAAAATCGACGCCCAACGGCGTCGCCGCCGGCGGTAACGTCGGTCGAGGTCGCCGATCCGCTACCGCCGATGCGGTGGCGGATCGGATTCGATCTCGCATTCCCTCTGAGAAGTAATCGTTGGAAACCACAGGGCGGCTCCGGTACGTCCGGGGAAGTCCTGCCCACCAATCGGCCTTAGCCGGCGTCTGCGTCGGCTAAGGCGGTGGCTTTTCTACCTGTGCTCTCATTCGCCACGGATCGGCATGCCTCACGGTGTGCTGACCCATGGCGTCAGAGCCCTGGCTCGTTGGCGTCCTCCAGCCCCCTCCCCTTCCCCCCACGGGTGGAGGACGTCAGCGAGCAGGTGCGCCGTCGCTCAACTCGGCCGCAGCTCAGCGACGGACCTAAGTCAGCGTTACGACGGCTCGATCCGAACGACCGCTAGTGCTGCTGTTTCGCCAATAGAGAGGCCGCTGCACAAAGATCGTCGGAGGCGATAACCGACACCGTCTGTTGGTCGAGATGATCGATGGCACCGTTACCGGCCAACCGAAGCGCCTGTCGATTGATAGCTTGTTCGAACAGCGTTCGAGCAAACCTGGCATTGCCAAACCCAGGTGCCCGTTTAACGTCTTTCAACAATTCCGAGACCACCATGTCGCCGTCGGTTTCGAGGCGATAGTCGGCTTCATCGACCATCGACAAAAAGATGTCGATGAGTTCCGCCGCGGTGTAGTCAGGGAATTCGATCTCCCGAGCAAAACGAGATCGAAGACCGGGGTTCGATTGCAAGAACCGCTCCATCAAACGGGGGTAGCCGGCCACGATAACTACGAGCCGATCCCGGTGGTCTTCCATTCGCTTCAATAACGTCTCGATGGCCTCGGCGCCAAAGTCATTTCGGCCGATACCTTCGGGCGAGAGGGCGTACGCTTCATCGATGAACAGCACCCCATCGAGGGCCCGCTTCACGGCACGGTTTGTCTTGGTCGCCGTGTGTCCGACGTACTGACCGACGAGCCCAGCTCGGTCTACCTCGACGAGATGCCCCTTACGGAGCAGTCCGATCGATGAATACATCTCGGCCAGAAGGCGAGCGACGGTCGTCTTTCCCGTACCCGGGTTCCCGAGGAATACGAGGTGCTGACTGGTGGGCACCTCGTTGAGTCCATACTCTTGACGGCGGGCTTGGATCTGAAGGAAAGCGATCTGGGTTCTGACCTGTTCCTTGACGGTCTCAAGGCCGACCAGCCGGTCGAGGTCGGCCTGTATCTGGTCCAACGGTCTTGTGCGGTTTGCCAGCGGACCAGGAAGTTCACGGATTCGACTGTCGAGCCGACGATCTGCGGCCGCTGAGCGGACCGCGGAACGCGCCGCACCGGTCGCTTCGAGCATTCGCTTGCGGAACTCCTCGGCGGTTGGCACCGCTCAAGACTACGGCACAACAGAGTTGGAAGGGCCATAGGCGCGCAGAAACCGCCTTCGGCGGGTGAGTCGCCGACCGAGGCGGTTTCCACATGTCACCGAGCACACGCTGGCATACCGCCGCAACACCCAGTGACCACCTCTCTGAGACGCAGATGACCTGGGAAACGAATGCCGTTCGTACCCGCCGTCGTTCGGTGACAGATCGCTGATCGTACAAACTCGGGTTTCGACGGGTGGCATCTCCCGAGTGTGCGAGCGCTTCGCTCACAATCTGGTGCCACGACCTCGGGGCCGTGCACTAATTTCCTCCTACAAAAAAGAGACTAGGACAGTAATCCGGATTGAACAAGACCGAATCGGGCGCCTTTTGTCTCGCCGCACCCGTCCACCAAGCGGCGGGAGACGTTCGACCATCAGGGATGTATCGCTCTGCGGGTTCATGGTAACGGTTGTGCACCAATCGGCCAGTTCCGTGGTGATTGCCACCAGTTGCACTCCGGATCTTGCAATGATCTGTGTTGGCGCCGGCCGGTGACGGCTACGGTAGCAACCCGAGTGAACGAGTGTTCACCCAACAAAACGGCGTGACGGCAGACGAACGCGGGACCGGGTCGACGACCCAAACCGGCACACTACGTGAAGAACATCGGCACGAGACCGGCCGAGCGAATTCGAACGAGCGAGACGAAAGAGAAGGTGACGGTCGATGGCAACACAAGGCGAACTCCTACCCTTCGCACGGGACGTGGTCGACGTTCCCGTCGATGAGGAGCTCGGCGAGTCGTTCCTCGCTTATTCACTGTCGGTCATTACCTCCCGGGCCATCCCCGACGTCCGCGACGGTCTCAAACCGGTCCAGCGGCGAATCCTGTATTCGATGCGGGAAATGCGGCTCTACCCAGACAGACCACACCGCAAATGTGCCCATGTGGTCGGCGATGTGATGGCAAACTTTCACCCTCACGGCGATAGCGCCATCTACGACACGCTGGTACGCCTAGGGCAAGATTTCGCAAGACCGATTACCCTCATCGACCCCCAGGGAAACTTCGGCAGCCTCGACGACCCACCCGCCGCCTACCGCTACACCGAGTGCAAGCTCACCCCGGCGGCTATCGATCTGCTGGCCGAAATCGAAGAAGAAACGGTCGAGTTCCGCCCCACCTATGACGGCGAGAGCACCGAGCCGGCATACCTGCCAGGACTGCTCCCGAATCTGTTGGTCAACGGCACCTCCGGTATCGCGGTTGGCATGGCTACCAACATGCCGACGCACAACTTGGGCGAGATCTACGAAGCCATCAAGTTGGTGATGACCAAACGCCGACCGAAGCCGACGATCGATGAGCTGATGGCTAAGGTCCCGGGTCCCGATTTCCCGTCCGGTGGCATCATCGTCGACGACGGCATCCGCGAGGCGTACGAGTCCGGCCGGGGCACGATCCGAATCCGCGCCAAGGCCACGGTGGTAAACGTCACGAGGGCAAGGAAAGGGTTGGAGATCACCGAGCTGCCGTATCTTGTCGGTCCCGAGCGCGTCATTAGCAAGGTCAAGAACCTCATCAATGCCGACAAGATCCGAGGTATCTCCGACATAAAGAACCTGTCGGACCGCACGTCGGGTTTAAAGCTGGTCATCGAATGCAAGACCGGAATCAACCCTGAGCTCTTACTTGAAAAGCTCTACAGGCTGACCCCCCTCGAGGAAACGTTCGGTATCAACAACGTCGTACTGGTCGACGGTGTGCCCACCACCCTCGGGTTGTACGACCTGTGCCGGCACTACGTCGAACATCGGCTCGACGTCGTAATCCGCCGCACGCAGTACCGGCTCCGTAAAGCCGAGGAACGGCTCCACCTTGTCGAAGGGCTACTCATCGCCATCGACAACATCGATGAAGTCGTGGCCATCATCCGATCGGCAGCAAACTATGCCGATGCCAGAGAAAAGTTGATGGAACGGCTCACGCTGACCCAAATCCAGGCTGAGTACGTGCTCGATTTGCGGCTCCGCCGTCTCACCGCCCTGGCTTACGAGGAGCTGGTGGCCGAGAAAGCTGAACTGGAGATCACCATCGCTGGTCTCCAGAAAATCCTCGGCTCAGAACAGCGGCAGCGGACGATCGTTCTCAGCGAGTTGGGAGAGATCGTCGAAAAGTACGGATACGACCGGCGAACCAAGATCGTCGGTGGCGATGAGATCCCCGATTTGGCCGAACTCGAAGAACAGGTCGTGGCCGACATTGTCGACGACCCCTGCGTGGTGAGCAGGAGCGCCTCCGGGTTGCTTGGCCGCGAGCCGCAGGGAAGCTCAAAGAGCTATACCCCATCTCGTCACGACGTCATCGCCGACGTGGTGGTTACCACGCTCCAACAACCGGTGATGGCCCTAACCGCCCTCGGAAAGTTACTCCGGGTCACCGCCTCCGATATCCCCGAGGTCGGCGGTCGAAGTCGAGGTCGGGCTATGGAAGAAGTATTCGGTGCCGACCGGGGTGACTCGGTGATCACCATCGTTGGCCCGTCCGGCGACCCCCTTCTGTTGGTTACGGCCGCCGGGCTAGTCAAGCGAGTCGAGCGGTCGGTGCTCGCCGATCTTCGGTCGGGCCGCGTGGCCATAAAGCTCGGCCAGGGTGACCGCCTCGTCGCCGCCGTTCCCGTCTCCGAGAAGGAAGATGTCGTCCTCGTAACCTCCGATGCGCAGGCGTTACGAACCCCGGCCTCGACGATAAGCATCCAAAGCGCCACGGCCAAAGGGGTGGCGGGCATCAAGCTTCGGGGCAAGGCCCGGGTGGTAGGCGCCGGCGTGGCGGCAACCGATGCCATCGTCGTGACGATCACCGACCGGGGCACGGCAAAGGCCACGTTGGTCGATGAGATTCCGACGAAGGGCCGGGGTACCGGCGGGGTCAGGATCACCAAGTTCAAGGATGAGCGGCGAATCGATCTGACCTGGATCGGCAGAGCAGACCGCACCATGTGTGTTGTCGGACAGACGGCTGCACCGACGAAACCCGACAACGCGCTCGAAGCGCTCACCATCCGACCGACCCGTCGTGATGGCGCAAGCAGCACAACCAAACGACGCATACTGGCCGTCGGATCGTTGCGCTGGTAGGACAGATGGCAACGGCGAGGAAAGCGACCGAGAAGAAGGCCGTGAGCACAGCTAAAAAGAAACCGACCAAAAGATCTTCGACTCGAAAGAGTTCGAGCAACGACTACGACCAGTCGAAAATCCAGGTCCTCGAAGGACTCGACGCCGTTCGCAAACGGCCCGGTATGTACATCGGTGGCACCGGCAGCGAAGGTCTCCACCATCTGGTGTGGGAGATCATCGACAACGGCGTCGACGAAGCGGCCGGCGGCTTTGCCTCCTCCATCGACGTCACCCTCCACAAGGATGGTTCCATCGAGGTAGCCGACGACGGCCGCGGCATCCCGATCGGCAAAAAGCCCGATGGGCGAACGGCACTCGAAGTCGTGTTCACCGAACTCCACGCCGGGGGCAAATTCGGGTCTGGTGCATACAGCGCGTCCGGTGGACTCCACGGCGTCGGCGCCTCGGTAGTTAACGCGTTGTCATCAAAACTGGTGACCGAAGTAGACCGAGATGGTTTTACTTGGCGCCTCGTGTTTTTGGAGCGCGAGCCAGGAAATTACCTGTCATCTGGCAAGTTCAAACCAAGCTCCAAACTTGCCAAGGTAAAGAAGATCCCCAAAAACCGATCGGGCACCCGTGTTCGCTTCTGGCCCGACCTGGATGTGTTCGACTCCGAGGCCCACATCGAGTCCGAGCAAATACGGGAGCACGTCGCCAGAGTCTGCTTCTTGGTGCCAGGACTCAAAGTCGTCTTTCACGACAAGCGAGGGAAGGGTTCGAAGCCAGAAACCTTTGTGGCAAACGGAGGCCTCGCCGACTACGTCGATCACCTCTCCATCGGCGAAACCATTACCGACATCGTAACCATCCACGACGAGGCGACCTTTGAAGAAAAGGTCCCCGTCGATGGAAAGGTTTCAACGGTAACTCGACCATGCACCATCGACATTGCCGCTCGATGGGTGAAGGGGTTCGACACCACCGTCGTCAGTTTCGTCAATACGATCCCTACCTCCGATGGTGGGACTCACGTCGCTGGGTTCGAGCGTGCATTGTCCCGGGTCGCCAACGAAGAACTAATCGCCGATGCCAAAAAGCTGAAGAAGCTGGCGAAACACGGCGACGACCGGGCGACACCGAACGACATCCAAGAAGGGCTGGTCGCCGCCGTCAAAGTGACGGTCCCTGAGCCCCAATTCAAGGGTCAGACCAAACAGGAGCTCGGTACACCAGCGATCCGTAACCTCGTCTACGAGACAACAAAATCAGGATTTACCGATTGGATAGCCGGAGGTGGCAAGAAGATCCAGGTGAACGCGCTGAGGGAGAAAATCACTCAGGCGGTGATCAACCGGGTGGCGGCAAAGCAACAGCTCGACGCCCGCCGCAAGGCGGCAAACCTCACGTCGACCGGAATGCCAGACAAGCTGGCGGACTGCCGGATTCACGGCCCGGATTCAGAGCTGCTGATAGTGGAAGGAAACTCGGCCGCCGGACCGGCAAAACAGGGTCGAGATGCTGAGACTATGGCGGTGCTCCCCCTCCGAGGCAAGGTGGTTAACGCCGGTAAGGCGAGCCTGAAACAAGTCATTGAAAACACCGAAGCCCAAGCGCTAATTACGGCCATCGGTGCCGGTTCCGGGCGCGACTTCGACGTTGGCCAGTCTCGGTATGGCCGCATCATTATCCTGTGCGACGCCGACGTCGACGGCAGCCACATTCGGTGTCTTTTGTTGACGCTGATCTACCATCACATGCGGCCCCTACTTGAAGCCGGCATGGTGTACGCCGCCCAACCGCCGCTATTCGCGACCAAGCACAAGGGCGAACCGGTGTACGCCTACGACGACGCCGAGAGAGAGACGATCTCGGAAAGAATTGGCGTGCCGTTTGAGAAGTGGAAACGGTTCAAAGGTCTTGGCGAGATGAACGTAGACGAGCTGGCCGAAACGACCCTCAACCCGGCGACTCGGATCCTCAAGCGGATGAACATGGACGATGGCAAAGAAGCGCAGCGAGCGGCAAAGCTATTCGACGTGCTGATGGGGAGCGACGTCGCAACCCGAAAAGAGTACATCGTGTCGAATTCGAGCCTGATCGACCAGGAACTGCTCGATATCTGATCGGCCGAGATCGGCGGCCACCGTGCCACACTGGTGACATGGGTCTGCTCGACAAGCTGATGTTCTGGAAGCGTGACACAACGACGCTCGACTACAGCGTGGAAGGTTGCTTCACGTTGCCGGAGACCGTCGAGACCGAAGACGATGGTTCATCTACCGCACAGGCTGCACCGATCGAACCGACACCGCCTGAGTCAGGCTGACGGGGCCAATCCTGGGACACGCCCAACCCCGTCGGCGCCGACCGGCCGACACGCCGTGCTACTCGTTGACCAGCCGGTTGAGATAGATGGCCCGCACGGCGATCGCCTGGCGTACTTCTCCGGTTACCTCTTCAAAGAACTCCTTCCGGTACGTTGCGTCCGTGACAGCGGCGACGGCGAATTGGAGCGCAGAGAACGCGGCAAGAAACCCCACGACACGAACGAGTTGAACGCTCAGCACCACGTCGGTCCCGAACAACGAGCCTCGGAACAGTACGTCCTCATCCGGCAGTGTTTGAAGTGACGTCCACGCCACGATCGTGTCTTCTCTGACCGCGAACAAGCCGAACACCACGTAAAAGGCGCCGATCGCCGTCGAGACCAGAAGTATTTGCAATCCGAGGTTGAACAACACCACCAGCCCAACGTTGAGCCGATCGGCCCGAGAGAGTCGAGGCTGATAGTCGCCCGACATTTGCTCCGGGCGCTGCGATGGCAGCGGCGATCGGGCCTCGTCGGCCAAGGCGCACACCTCGATCCACGAGTCGAATCGTGAGATCTCGGAGATTTCGCGTGGGATGCGGAGAGCGACGAAGCTTGCCGCCACCAGCGTGAGCAGTCCGACGGTGGCCCAAAAGGCGATGACGGTGAAATCGCTGGCGACCTGCCACAACTCGGCATTCAGAAAGAGGAAGGCCGAGAACACGAGTACGAACGGCAACGCCCGGGCCATCAAGGTGAAAAGCTGGCTGACGTGACGGACCGTCTGGCCAAGCGCCCATACCGTCGTCGGTACAAGCCCGTAACCGACCACGACGTAGACGAGCATCAAGATGACGATGTTGAGCACGATCACACCGATCGTCGCCTGAAGCCTGGCGGTTCCGAACAGCAAGGGAGGAATGGCTGGGATTACGACGAACGCCACCAATTCGGCGGCACCGACCCGGTCGGGTAGCTGCAACGGACGTCGGCCGAGCATCACGTTGATGAGTAACGCCACAGCGGAGATCAACGCCACGCTCACCAACGCGATTCCGGCCTGAGCCCAACCGGTGAACCGGTCGCCAAACGCGCCGACGACATCGAAGAAAAACACCAACAGAAGAAACGGGAGCGCCCTGGTGAACACGTCGGTGGCCGCCCGGTACTCGTGGATGAGGTGGGGCAGCCCCTGGCGCACGAACCAACGCTCGATCTGCTCTCGTTCCTCCACGCCGGCCACGGTAGCGGGCCGACACCTTGGCCGACCGCACCTCGACCGGACGTCGGTGGATGCTCGAGAAACGTGGACGGCTAACTCAGTGCGGCGGGCAACGGGCGATGGTGAACGATGCCAAGGTGTTGGACGGCGCGGGTCAACGACACATAGAGATGCCGTAACCCTGCGTCTAACTCGGCGATCGCCGCCGGTTCGACAACCACGACGGCATCAAACTCCAACCCTTTCACCGAAGCTGGCTCGACCAAGGCGACCGCATCGGCACCCGGCAACCCGCCACCCCGGCGGTTGGAACCATCGACCCGCTCAACCTGGATCTCCGCTTCGGTAAACACCGGCTCCAACCGATCGAGAAGGCCCCCGACCGCCACCACGGCCACGCTTGTCGTGCGTTCCTGCAACGCCGTAACCTCGGCGACAACGGTGGCCGCCAGCTCGTCGGCCTCAACAGCCACGATCAGAGGAGGATCGCCGCCGGGCCGGACAGACCGGGCTGGGGTAACCGTTGGAGCCGCCTCGGCCAACAAGCGATTCGCCACGTCGAGGATGGCGGCCGGCACTCGATACCCAACGGTCAATTCGGTGACGTGAACCGCCGGTGGATCGTCAACCCACTGGCCGGCAGCAACCAGCGTCTCGATGGCTGTCTCCCACGATCGACTGGCCATCGGGGTGGTGGCTTGCGCCAGATCGCCGAGGATGGTCATCGAACCACGCTCGGCCCGGCGCCCAACCAACCGCAACGCCATCGGCGACAGATCTTGAGCTTCGTCGACCACAACATGCCCGTAAGTGGTCGGGACGCCGACACATCGGGTCTCGATCTCGTCGAGGATGGCCAGGTCGGCCACCGTCCACGGTTCGTCGGCACCCTTCTTTGCAGACGGGCGGTAGAGAAGCTGCCGTTCGGCATCGTCCAGGATGCCAGCGGACGCCTCGGCCAACCGTTTTCGCGAGCTGAACAGCCCCTTGAGCACTGCGACAGCGGTGTGTTTCGGCCACAGCTTGTCGACGGTACTCCGAAACGACTTGTCGCCTCTGGCCCCGCTGGTGAAGATCGGTTCGCTGCCAGGATCGACGCTCGCCCTGCCGGAGTGACGTCGCCACGCTTCGGCCACCAACATGTTCCGCAGCACCTCGCGCCCGTCGTTGATGGGAAGCCGCCGCGACAACACCGTCTTGACCATCGCCTCAAGGTCCTCGGCCAGGAACCGGACCACCGCCAACCCCGATTTCACCTCAAGTCCATCGGCCGGGATGCGGATCCGGTTCCGAATGGCGCCGTCTACCACGGCGGCCATTCGCAGGTCGCCTTTCACCCGGGCAACAGCTGGCTCATCGACACCGGCGACCCGATACTTGGCGGCCAACAAACCTTCGACCGTGGCCTGGCGAACCGACACCTCACCGAGCGATGGCAGTACGTCGGCGATGTAGCGAAGGAACAGTGGGTTTGGACCTAGCACCAGCACTTTTGAGTCGCTCAGATCCTGGCGGTGCTGGAACAACAGAAAGGCAGCGCGATGGAGTCCAACCGCCGTCTTTCCGGTACCCGGCCCACCTTGGACGACGAGCAGTTCGTCGAGCGGAGCACGGATGATGACATCCTGCTCAGCAGCGATAGTGGCAATGATGTCGCTCATTTGACCGCTGCGAGCGCGGTCTAACTCTGCCAGCAACGGGTCCGGTAATCCAGAAGCGAGATTGGCGTCGGGATCGGTCAGGTCCTCATCGAAGATCGAGACGATCTCTTGGTCTGCGATGCTGAAACGACGTCGGAACTCAAGGCCACACGGGTCGACGGCCGTCGCCCGGTAGAAGGCGGCCGACACCGGTGCTCGCCAGTCGACGACAACAGGCCGGGCCTGGTCGTCCTCGACGTGTCGTCGCCCGACATACCAACGTTCACCGCTGTCATTGTCGATCCGGCCAAAACAGAGTGGACCATGACCGCTATGAAGCGACTCTTGTCTCCGCTCGAGGTGGTACTGAACCACTCGGGCGTCGGCCGAGTCTTCGTCCTGTACCACCCGATCGCCGATCGTCTTGGCCGCTCTGGCCCGGTCTTGCATATTTTCTAGGAACCGGTGGGCGCGGTCTAGTACTGCCTGTTCCGATACCAGATCGGGATGAATCGGAGGATCGGAGGTCGTCATGACGACCCCTCCTCGACCCGGTCAGACTCGTCGATTTCTGGCTCGTCGACCGATCCTCCAAGGTCTCGATAGAGCAAGGTGGTGCCGACGGTGACCAGGGCGTGATTCGCCCCAATCCCGATAGCGTTGACGAAGGTGCCGAGGGCGAAGGCGGCCAACGAAGGACCCAATACGTCGTTGAGCCGAATGGTCTCCGCTGTCGGCTCGACCGGGGTCGCTCCCTGGCCGGCGATAGCCAGTAGCGGAGTGGCCAAAAAGCCGACGGCGAGCAGCACGTTGAACGCCAGGATGGCCAGCAAGACCAGCCGACCAAACAACGGCAGCATGGTGGTCGACGTAAGCCGCCAGCTACTGGAGAACGGACCAACCTCGACCGGCCCGATAGCGGCCACCACTCCGACGAAGGCCAACCGGTACCACAGGAACAGGACCGCAAGGACCACGAACGGAAAAAGCAGAATGAACGCCGGGCTCGCAATGACGGCGACCCAAAACAATCCTCCGAGCGCCCAGTAGCCGGCCGACCGACCGAGCGATGCTCCGACGACGCGCCGCAGACGGGGCCGCAACCACTGGAGCGAGTCCTGCCAGTTCTCTGGAATTTCGGCCTCGGCCACCAGGGCTTGACGGGCCACGCCGGCCTTGAACACATACGACAACACCGCCGAAATGGGCAGCAACGCCGCCAGGACGACAAGAGCGGCCATCGATCCGCCGTAGTCGACCGATACTGCCCCCGAGTTCTGGTCGATACTGATGACCGTGTCGCGTAACGCAAACCAGCCCGCGACCGAGAACGCTATCCCCACCCACAGCACGAACAGGACGAGCAGCGGGAGCATGTGCCCGATGCGACGGAGCCAGAGTCGGAACGATCCAGAAAGCCATGGACCGAGCGGACCGAGCGTGGAACGATCCCGGTTCCCTTCCGAACCAAGCTCGGATGTTCGCGCCGCGGTCCAGACGTTGCCGTCCCACCACCGGTACCCGACGCCATCCGACGGATCGGGGTACCAACCAGGGCTGGGAGCCGTCGGCGCCGGCGGTGTCGATGGCGGAGGGTCTGAAGAGGGTGGATCGGGTGCGGAGTCGGTCATCTCCCAATCCGCCAAGCGACGGCTGGTGGCCAAGCAACCATGGTTGTTCGCCACCCATCCGTGGGTACTCGCCGCCCAGGGGCAACTAGATGCAAAGGCTCAACCATGGTCTAAAGTCTGCCGCTCATCGAAGTCGACCACTACCGCATAGTGATCTGACGGCAAAATTCCGTCGATCGGCTCGACCCCAGCCAGCCCCGCTCGCTGAGGATTGGCAAACGGTTTCGGTCGCGGCCACGCAACGAACACGTAGTCGAGACGGCGACGTGGCCACAGCGCGTCGGCTGCGTGGGGGTTATCGCGAGTCCACGTCCAGCCGGGACCCTCTCCAACCGCAGCCCAACAGTCGGTGAACACCAGGCCGGGGCGGTACGGAACGCCCACTCCTGTCAACCGGCGAATCTCGTCTGAGGCCGGCACAGCATTAAAGTCGCCGGCCACCACGGCCGGTGCCGCCGCTTGCTCGGTTGCACTGTTCTCAGCGATGAAATCGACGACGGCACCAAGCTGGGTCTGCCGTAACGCGGACGCGTCGTACTGCCATGCCAGGTGGGTGACGGCGAACGGTTGCCTACCGGCCGGACCGTCTACGTGGGCGACGAGGGCCGAGCGATGCGACGGCGAGCCATCGTTGGCGGCGAGGCGAATCATGGCGTGACGATCGATTGGGTAGCGACTCAATATCGCGTTGCCGAACTCCTGCGGTGAACCGTCGGCCTCGGTGGTTCGGGCCAGAAACAGGCCCAGGTGATCGGCCAGCTCGGCCGCCTGGTCTGTGCCATCGACGGCAAAGACCTCCTGCAGGAGTATGACGTCGGCATTCACCCGCTCCAGTTCAGCTCGAATGGCAGGCTGGCGCTCCTGCCACGGCCCGAAGCGCCACCAAATGTTCCAGGTCATCACTCGCACTACACGATGCTGGCAGGTGGGAGAACCGATTCCACCGCATCGGGTTCTCAACAACGATGTGGTGTCGACCAACGCGACCCGACAAGCAATGGATTGACGGCTCCGCTAAGGTGCTGGCGGGGCATTTAGGTGGGAACATGTATTGGCGGATTCATAGGCGGTGCGGTCGGAACCGATTTTTGGTGCCGGTCGGTAGCTGTGTTTTTTTGCTAGCGGCGAGTTGTTCACCGGTCGATGAAGGCAACGACGCATTCTTGCTTGACTCCAATCTGGCGACCGATTCGAGCAGCTTGACGACGACCACCGAAGCGCTCGCTTCGACGGAGGCTCTTGAGGTGCGCGGCGTGGATACGTACGCCGTCCCACCTCCACCGAGCACGACCCCCACGACGACGGGCCGGGCATCAACGTCATCGGTACAGGTCACGACGGCCCCGACCACGGGCGACGATACCGCTCTACCTGACACGTCAGCCCCCACGGAGACAAGCGCCCCGACGACAACCTCAACCGTTCCACCTACCACGTCGACCACCGTTCCGCCCACATCCACGACAACCGAACCCACCGCGGAACCCCAGCGTCACTCTTTCGACCAGGTCGATCTCATGTTTGCCGACAACGAACCAATGTCGGTAATGACCTCGGAGGATCGCACCTTTGAGATGTCAAGGATCGTGAGGGTCCGACCACGAAGCGATACTCACATCGAGCTGGCCAACTTCGCACCAGTCGACCTTCACGACGTGCAGATCAAACTTTCGATTGAGGGCTTGGCAACCGATATCGATCTACTCCGAATCGATACGTTCAGGGCTCACGGCATCGTGGAGATCGAGTACCCGTTCCTCGGCGACGACGGTCTGGCGGTCGACACCAACGGTGATGTGGTCGATCTTTCGGAGTTCTCGGCCGGCATAGATCCGAGTTTGGTGTCATTCGATTTTTCGTCCGATTCCGGTGTTGCTCGCCAGCTGGCGGCACTCGATCACGTGAACTGGACGATAGCCATGCACGATTTCAACCCAGATGATGACCCAAACAGCCGATGGCAACCCAACATTCGCCCCGGGCAAGCACGCCTTTTTACGGCTCTTGTCATAAACCATGCCGTCACCTGGTCAGACCCTGGATTCCGGGCTGCGTTCCTGGCCGAGGATCTTACCGACAATGAAAAACGCCGGCTGACGGTGGCCGACAAAGAAGCCGTTCTCGCCGAGTTGTTCGGTCAGGAGTTGTACCGATGCGGAGTCGTCACCAAAGTCTCCGGCCTCGGCGGCGGGACGACGATGGGCGTCGCCGACTACGTGCTCAGCAAACAGTTACGGACAGAACCGGCGGGCGACGTAACGTTCGCTCACGAGACGGGACACAAACTCGGCTTCAACCACGAATCGAACATGACATACGGTGATGATGGCATCGGTTTCGCACCCCTCACCGTGTCATGGACCGAGACGATGATGGCCGACGGCGGACTGCCGGTGAGCCCGTCCAACTACTACATGCCAACCGACGTTACGGAGTAGCCGCCTCCATCGAGTTCCGGCTCGAAACGCCTGAATCGTAGACCAACCAGCGCTCGAACACTGACATCGACGTGACCAGAAGCACAGCTCAATTGTTTGACCGATCGCTCAGATCCCGTGCTACTGTGCCGATAACGGTAGTTGACGGTCCAACTACGATCAGGAGCCGATATGGACACCGAGTTCGCCCTCCATCCCGACACTGACAATGATTGGGCCGATCACGGGATCTGCAAGGGTCTAACTCACGTGTTTTTTGGCCCGGCTGCCGAGCGTCCGGAACGCCGAGTCGAACGAGAAGCCATCGCCGCCTCGTACTGCATATCTTGTCCGGTGATGGTCAAGTGTCGCGAGACCGCTCGGCTCAACAAGGAACATGGCTTCTGGGGCTGCGAAAACGACGAGCAGCGAGCCGCGGCGGGACATGCCCCTCGGTCGCCGAGCCGACGAGCTGTCATTAAAGCCCGAGACGACGCTCGCCGCGAGGAACGTCGGTTGGCCACTAGCGCCTGATCTCACTCATCGGCGGCGAACGCTGCTTCACTTTGTGCATGATCTCCACTGAGGCTCCGATCGACGCCGTCCTGTTGCTGTCCTTTGGAGGGCCCGAGCACCCGGACGACGTCCTACCATTCCTCCGGAACGTAACCAAGGGCCGCAACGTGCCAGAGGAACGTCTCGTCGAAGTAGCCGAACAATACGCATTGTTCGGTGGCCGCTCCCCCATCAACGACCACTGCCGGTCTCTCGTCTCGGCGTTACAGGCTGAGCTGGCAACGGCCGGGGACGACGTACCCGTCTACTGGGGTAACCGAAACTGGACCCCATTCCTCGCCGACACCGTGGCTGAGATGACGGCCGACGGGATCCGTCACGCTGCAGTGTTCGTGACCTCCGCGTTCGGTTCATACTCGGGCTGTCGGCAATACCGAGAGAATCTGACCGAAGCGGCAGCTGCGGCCGGTCCCGATGCTCCCCGCCTGAACAAACTGCGGCTGTACTACAACCACCCTGGGTTTATCGAACCTATGGCCGCCAACCTGCGAGCCACATTGGGCGACCGAGCGGTCGACGGTCTTGGTCCACAGCATCGGATCGTTTTCACCGCCCATTCCATCCCCGATGTCATGGCCGCCAACTGCTCCTACGAGAGCCAGCTCCACGATGCGGCGACACTCATCATGGACCACGCCCAGCTGAATCCGGGTTCAGACAACTACGACCTCGCTTTTCAGAGCAGGAGTGGACCGCCGTCGGTGCCGTGGCTTGAACCCGACATCAACGACCATCTCCTCCTGCTGGCCAACGAGGGCATCACCGACGTGACCCTCGTACCCGTCGGATTCGTGAGCGATCACATGGAGGTCATGTTCGATCTCGACACACAGGCGGCCCAAACCGCGGCGGAGGCCGGCATCACGCTCGATCGGGTTCCGACGGTTGGCACCGACCCTCGGTTCGTCACCATGATCCGCGAACTGGTCGACGAACGTCGCCACCAACAACCGCGGCTCTCCGTCGGCCCGGACGGGCCATGGCCCGATGACTGCCCCGACGGTCACTGCGCTCTCCCGGCCAGACCAAGCCGATGAGCTTCGAACCAGGCAACGTGCCCCGGAGCCGGCGGTCGTTCTAGGTCACGACCGGGACCGATACCACTGCGCGATCTCCTCCCCCATCGGGGTGGACGGTGGGCCCAACTCGAACGGCCAAAGCTCGCGAGCGATGGCCTGCCAGTTTGCGCTGGCGTTGAGCTGGGCGAACAGCCCCATCAGCCCGAGCGTGATCCGCTGCACCACCACAAAGGCCGGCGGCACGTTCAACTGCTTCATCAACGGACCGTATGGTCCATTCATGTCGAACAGCTGTGAGACCCCACCGGCGGCGTACTCACTATCGATGACCGTCACCTCGTCGTTCATCACGTAGCGGTAGTAGTAGCTGAAGTACTCCTCTATGACCTCGTCCTCGAACGGAGCGTCGGGGGCCAGAATCCCTGCGTCTTCAACGATTCGTCGAAAAGCCGAAATGTCTCCGTTGATAACCATCTCGATGATGAGATCTTCGAACAGTTTCGTCTCCGCCGGTTCGAAACGCTTGACGAGACCGAAGTCGAGGAAGGTGACGCGACCGCCTTTGTTAAACAGGTAGTTACCAGGATGAGGATCGCCATTGAAGGCATGGAGCTGGTAGATCGCGCCGAAAGAAAACCGGAACAGTGTCTCGGCCGCCAGGTCGCGCTCCCGTTTACTCCAACCGACCACGTCGTCGAAGCGGTGGCCGGTCGCCAGTTCGCTTGTGAGAACCCGGCGGGTCGAGTAGTCATCGATGACCGCCGGCACGGTTATGTAGGGGTGACCCTGAAAGTAGTCGTGGAAATGCCGCTGATTCCTGGCCTCGAGCTCGTAGTCGAGTTCCTCGTGTAGCCGGGTCTTGATCTCGTCGACGATCGGCCCTGAGTCGACCCCAGGAAACATCGCCGCCATCCCGCCGAAGAGCCAGTTGGCGTTACCGAGGTCGGCGGCGACCGCGTCCGCCACCCCGGGGTATTGAACTTTGACCGCGACGGCCTGGCCCTGCGAGGTTATGGCCCGATGGACCTGGCCGATCGACGCGGCGGCGATAGGGACCGGGTCCCACTCGGAAAAGAGCTGCTCCGGCGGTGCCCCAAGCTCGGCGGCGATCTGGCCGGCCGCCAGTTCGGGGGCCATCGGCGGTGCGTCGCTCTGCAGCGACGCCAAGGTCTGGCGGACGGGGTCGGGCAGACCGGTGTCCAGATAGCTGGCCATCTGCCCTACCTTCATCATGGCGCCCTTCATATTGCCAAGTTCTCGGGTCACGTCCTCAGCGGTCCGCAGTTGAAACTCGGTGTTGAGCTCCTCCTGGCGTTCGGCGGAAGCGAATACCTTTCGGGCCTGATATGCGGCGAATCGGCCACCTCCCCGGGCGCCAAGTCCGGCCAGACGGAGGTTTCGGGCCAACAGTCGCGTGCCATGAACCGGCGCCGTCGACACCGACCGCGGGCGGAGGAATCGGCGGGCCAGGTACGCGACGGCAACGACGCTGAAAGCGCCGGCCGTCAACCGAGTGCGTGTCGATCTCATCTCTGACGATGGTAGAACGATTCGAGACCGGTCTTGCGATCAGCCGGCGACGACTAGTCTTCATAAAGGTCGCACCCGAGCCGGTCTCCGACAACGCCACCAAGGGGAAAGGGATAGTGAGCGATGCCCGGTCGAGCACTGAACGATGTCGAACTCGAAGCGTATGACGTCCTCGGGGGTGATCTGGCCGGTCGGGTCCGGGTATACGTCATACGGCGTATCCCCGGTGGCTACAAAGGCATGACTCTCGGCCGACACGTTCTGTTGGCCGACGAGCAGCGGCACGACGGGACGAGCACCCTGCTGGCCCACGAGCTTGTTCACGTCCGGCAATGGCACGAACTCGGCGTCGTTGGCTTCTCCATCCGGTATGTGGCATCGTTCGCCAAAAACCTGGTAGCACATCGTCGGTGGAAGACCGCCTATCACCGAATCGACGCCGAGATCGAGGCAAAGCAGGAAACGACCGATTGGCTCCGCCGGCATACAACAGGCCAGAGCTGAACGATCCGAACAGGGACGAACCGCACCCCGGTGTATCCATCGCCGATATGACGTCGCCGACAACATTGCGCCCCTGTCGACCGAGCCGCTGACCAGGGCATCGGTCGCTAGGATCTATCCGTGCACCCCCTCCGCCCTTCCACCGGTTCGATAACGTCCGCCCTCGGTGTTCGGCCGCGGCATCGGGTCCTCGTTGGTTGCCGAGCGGGCGAGTTCCTCGTCGCGACCCTCATCGCCTTCGCCTTCGTCGTCGCTGCGACATCACACCCCGTTGCCGCCGATTCGAGAGGCGCTGTCGCTCTGGCCGAATCGGGTAGTTTTCTTGAATTTCCAACTGACCCCGAACTCGATGATGCGATCGAGCGGGCAAACGCCAATGGGATCGCCTTCGCTTGGCTCGACGAAGACGGGTCCGACGACGATGCGATCGATCGAGCCGATGCCCTCCTGGTGGAACTGGACGCCAGCGGTGCCCGCTACCAGACCGTGCTTGTGTTGCTCAGCGGCGGCTACGCGGCATCGTCGTTCACCTACTCCGAGAGTGAGTACAACCCGGCGCTCGATGCGGCATTTGAAGGATTCCGAGATGGCGCCATCGCCCGAGGGCTAGACGCGTTCGTCGGCTCGCTTGAGCCAACGGAGAACACGCCCGACGGCACCGAGGCCAGCAGCGGGGATGGCGGAGGGATTGGGGTTGGATCCATTCTGCTCGGTATAGCCGGGCTCGGAGGCGGTTTCTTCTTGTTTCGGGCGTGGCGGGGGCGTCGACGGGAGTCCCGCCATGCTCAGCTTGATCTCGATGAGGATCGCGCCGAGATTAAGGAACAGTTGAAGAGCAACGCCGACCTCGTCATCTCGCTCGGTGACCGTGTGATCGTTCACGACGACCCGGAGCTGATCGCAACCTACGAAGAGGCGACGCAAAGCTACCAAGAGGTGAGCCGCCGAATCGACGGGGCCGAGTCGGCGGAAGAAGTCGATGAGCTCGACGACCGTATCGACCATGCCGAATGGCAGTTTCAATCCATAGCGGCCCAGCTCGATGGGCAACCGATCCCCCCTTCTCCCCAGGAAGTCGAGGCTGCGGCGGCGGTCGAGGCGGCCAACGCCGCCGAGGAGGAGCGACGCTCAGCACCGACCCCGCGGCGGGATGACGGTGAGGTCGTGACCTCTCCCCGCACCGGGCGCTCGTATCGCCGGCGCGGTCAGCGACCCCAAACCGGTGGTGGTCTCGGAGGGGTGCTCGGAGGCGGTCTCGGGGGCATCCTGGCCAACATTGTGCTCGGCGGCGGGTTGGGTGGCACGTCCCGTCGAACTCAGCGACGTCGTGGGGGATTCTCTGGCATCGATGGTGGATTCGGTGGCGGGCTCGGAGGGGGAAGCAACCGACGGACATCATCTGGTGCCGGCCTCGGCGGCGGCGTGCTACGCCGTGGAGGTGGAGCATCAACCCGACGCCGATCCAGAAGCAGTGGCGGGCGAAAACTTGGCAGCCGGTCCCGCCGTAGCGGCGGTAGGAAGCTGTAACACCAGCGCCGACCAGCCCGGCATCCACCCCACTGTCACACCCATCGACCAGGATGGAGAACGAATATGGCCGACCTCCCCCCATACCTTTCGCCGTCTTCGGCTTCTGCGTTCGATGGGTGTCCCCGCCGATGGCGGTTCAAGTACATCGACCGGCTACCAGACCCTTCGGGGCAAGCTGCACTCGTCGGCTCCTTCGCCCACCGTGTGCTCGAAGTGTTGTGCGAGCTGTCGGCCGACGAGCGAACCGTCGAGCGAGCGAAAGCATTGGCGAAAGAGGAGTGGCCGGCATTTGCTCTCGACGAGGATTTCATCGCCCTCGAACTCGATGAGACCGCATCCCGGGCCTTCCGATGGCAAGCCTGGCTGGCCATCGCCGGTCTCTGGGATATCGAAGACCCGGCCGGCGTCGAGGTGGTATCGACCGAACAGAAAATCTCTACCGACCTCGGTTCGGTACCCTTCGTTGGAATCGTCGATCGGGTCGACCGGGTCGGTGAGCGGCTCGTCGTTACCGACTACAAATCAGGCACGCTTCCCGGCGCTCGGTGGCGGGAAGACAAAATCCAACAGGTCATGCTGTACGCCGCAGCCATCTACGGCTCGACGGATGAACTTCCAGAACGAGCGCGGTTGTTGTATCTCGGTCAACGCATCCTCGACATCCGAGTCACCGACCAACGGATCTCGGACGCGGTCGACGCGCTCGGCGGTACGTGGAATCAGATTACCGACGCCTGCACCACCGACAGCTTCGACCCGCAACCAACGGTGCTCTGTGGCTGGTGCCCGTTCGTGTCGCAATGTCCTGAAGGCCGGGCCGAACTGACGAGACGTTCGGAGGCAGGTTCACTGCCCGCCCATGCGCCAGCCGCCGCACTGGTCGCCTAACCCAGATCTGCTGCTGATCAGCTCGGCGCCAAGCCGTGCGACGCTCAAGCCGCTACAGTCACAAAACCTAAAGTATTTCGGACCGCCGACCGAGATCTCTATATCGAAGACGCCCACCGTTCTACATCAGCGTGGATGGAGCTCATGACCGTCATCGACAACCCCAAACCCACAAGCAACGCAGCCGACCACCCGACAGGGATCGCCGCCGGCTGGTATCCCGACCCTCGGCTGCTGCACAACCTTCGATATTTTGATGGGGCCAGCTGGACGGGGCACGTGACCCACTCTGGGCCGAGCCCCTGCCCAGGGTGTGGTCAAACCGACTCGACCACGTAGTCCAGTAGCGGCGGCAATCAGCGTTGGACCATCGGGGCCGACACGTGGCGGTCCAACAGTAACTGAGCCTCGGCACAGGCGGCCGGGAGGTCTTCGATCCCGACCTCGACCACATCGTCGACGCCGAGGAAGACGAATCGACAGGCCACGACGGGCCGTCCGGTGATATGGGCCACCGCCAAGGCGTAGGTCGCTCCCTGAATTCGATACTCCGCCGCTTTGAAGATCGCCTCTGATCGACTCGACAGATGGTCTGTTTTGTAGTCGACGATGACAACGCCATCGTCGGTCTCGATGCAAAGATCGATGAAACCCTCGACGACACCGGTCCCGGTCGGCATGGCGACATAGAGTTCGCGGTGGTGTGGATTGAGACGAGCGAGTTCCACCGCCGATGACGACAGCGCCCCGTTGACACGAGCCGCAACGTCGACTGCGAGGTCTGGCACACCAAAGCGGGCAGCTGCCGACGCCGACAGGTGTTCGGTTCCTGTTGGAACTGACAGGTCGATGACTTGCAGCGTCGCGTGCACCGCCAAACCGATGGCCACCCCGGCCGACGCCGACGGTTTCGGTTGTTGCACATCGGCTTCGAGCCCATCGTGTCCAACGTCCAACCGATCGACGACCCGGCTGTCCTCGCTGGTCTGGATTGGGGATCGCTCGGCGTCGGCCCATCTCGCCAGCCGGGTCGCCGACCAAGGCTGGGCGGCAGCGGCCCGAGCAAGTATTTGATGCTGGGCCGATTCCCATTCGGCCAGTTCGCCGCTAAACGTTCCACCAGCAAGCCTGAGCTGCGTCGGCGGCTCCGCCGCGTAGTGTTCATCGCCCCGCCGTTCAAACTCGTTCCACAGCTCTGGACGGTGCTGGATTGCATCCCACGTCCGCCGGCCGATGCTCTCAGCCTTGCCTTCCTTGTGATGGGCGCTGACGATCAGGTGGTCGCGAGCCCGAGTGGCGGCGACGTAGTGGAGCCTGACCCGTTCATACGAATCGAGCACCTCCTCCATCGATGCATGAATGTCGTACTCGGTGGTCCGCCGCTCCGCCCCCAGCGTGACCTGTGGTCGGGACTCCGGATCGTTAGACGGAAAAATGACCTTCGGTCCGGTCTTGGCCCGCCCTTCAGCGGTCGGAGCGCCAGCCAACACAGCCACCGGAAACTCGAGGCCCTTCGCTCCATGAATGGTGAGGACCCTGACCGCGTCGTCATCGGGTTCCGGCGGGATCGGCTCGGTCACCCTCACCATGTCACTCGATTGGATCGCCACCCACTCGACGAAGTCATGCAGATCGCCGCCTTGGGTCTCGGAGAACTCACGGGCCTGTTCAGCCAAGAATCGGTAGCGACGCCACCGATCGCGTGGACGAGGTTCGGCAAGCGCACTTTCCCGTAGACGCCGCTCACGAACGATCCGATCGATCAATGCCGCTGGCTCCGTCCACCATCGAGCATCGTGCCATTGCCGAAGCGCGGCGAACGCCTCGACGATCCCGCCGCTGTCTTCGGTGTCTGAGCCTCGTCGGTCGTCGATGTCGACCGACCGATCAACACCTGGATCGGAGGGCTGCGAATGGACGACCAAACCATCTGAAGACCGGTCGATCTCGTCGGGGTTACGGTAATCCCACGAGTGACCGGTCAATTTCCAGGTGAGGAGTTCATCGTCCCCGATGGCGAACAACGCCGACCGGAGGGCGGCGACCACATCGACCGAGTTCGATGGGTCGACCACGGCCCGGACCGCGGCCAACACATCTCGGACCTCCTGGGTGGCGTAGACCAACGAGTTGGTCTCTGGCCGAAACGGGAGGTTGGTGGCAGCGAAGGCTGACTCAAGCGATGGTAGGGACAGGCGGGATGGTATGAGCACGGCGATATCGCTCAGCCTGGCCGGGAGCCATTGGCCATCCCGCTCCACAAGCCAACCTTCTTCCATAACCCGGCAGATGACGGCGGCAACGTCGCCGGCCTCCGCCTGCCGGATCTGTCGGACCTTTGTGCTTCGTTCATGCGGCCCGCCGAGGACGGTCACCGGAGCGACGTGGCCCGGCCCACGGTCGCGGGATGGAGCGAGCGACCCGTAGGGAGGCTGACGACCAGGGTCACCGGGGCCGATGACTCGACCAAAGACATCGTTTACCCATTCGAGAATGCCCGGCACCGACCGGAAATTGGTCGAGAGTCGTACCGGGCCGTCGACCAACGCAGCTTCGGCCTGCGAGTACACGCCGACATCGGCTCGACGGAATCGGTAAATCGATTGTTTCGGGTCGCCGACCACTACGACCCGGCCCGGTTCGAGCCGCTCAGCCAATTCCGTCCACGGTGTTGAACCGACCGGCTCGTTCGCCGCCAATAGGACAGCCAGTTCGATTTGGATCGGGTCGGTGTCCTGGAACTCGTCGAGCAGGATGCGGGTGTACCGCTGATGTAGCGTCCGCCGTACCAGCTCATCGGACCGCAGCAGCCGTCGGGCCAGCACCAGTAGGTCGTGGTATGCCAGCTCACCTTGTTTCTGACGATTGGCGACCCGGGTGCGGACAAAGTCGGCCACCAGCGTGATGAAGAACTCCATCACCTCGTTGCGGTACTGATCAATCCTGGCGTCTATCGCCGCCAGGAACTCGGCCACCCGAGTTCGTACCTCATCAAGCCCGGGGTCGCGCCAGCTCGCCTTACGACCCCGATTCCTGGGCGGAGGACGCAACGAGAGGAACGCTTGGATCTGATCGAGGGGCTCGCCACCGGCGATTTCGGTGATCTGGTCTACAAAGGATTCGAAGGCGATGAGATAGCGGTCATCTGGGACGGCACACAACGAGGCAAGATCGCGGAGTTCGTCTCCACCGACCAGCAGGTCATCAAAGGAAATGTCGCTCAATACCGGCGGCTGGCTACCGACCCGGTCGAGTAAGTCCCAGTTGTCGTCGAAACGACGGGCCACCTCGGCGAAATGTCGGAGGTCGACCCGCAGAGCCGCTGCCCGTTCCTGCACATCGAACAACGCCATATCGTCGCCGACGCGACCGGTGAATATCCGCCAACTCTCATCGAATTCGATAGTGCTGGAGATCTCGTCGACCACACCGAACCCCGGTGGTAGGCCAGCTTCGATCGGATGATCGGCCAAGATACGAAGGGCGAAGCCGTGAACGGTGCTGAATGCCGCCGCCTCCACTTGGGCGGCGGCCGCCCCGAGCGCCGGCCGCAGGGCATCGACGCTCCGCTCCTCAAGCGCATCGCGGACGCGCGTCCGCAACTCGCGGGCCGCGGCCTCGGTAAAGGTGATCGCGGCAATCCGGCCGACCGGCACCCCTTCAACGTCGACGAGGTTGACGATCCGATCGACCAGCGCGGTCGTTTTCCCGCTCCCGGCGCCGGCTTCCACGAACAACGTTCGATCGAGGGCCCCGGTCACCATGTCCCGTTGCGATTGATCGACGAGTTCGGTCATCGACTCGCCCCATCCGGGCCCGCATCGCCGGCGTTCGACGGCGGGCGAGAGACCGGCTCTGGATCTGGATCGATATTCCGAACGAGACGATCGATCGGTGTCAGTACCTCGTCGTGGCGAACCCGTTCCCATTCGCTCTGCCGGTCGGTCGGGCAGATGCGATCGAAATCGCAGTATTTGCAGTTCTCGAAGCTCAGGCGTGGCCAGCCAACGACGTCGCCGGGGACTCCGGGGAACACACCGCCCCCGATCCCATCGAGGGCGGCCCCAACCGCGTCTTCCAAGTCGGCTTCCAGTTTTTCGTCCAGGACCATCTCTTTGATGGAGTCCATTTTGGTAAGCCAGTACAGCCCGGTCCGTCGGCCGTGCCGGGCCAACCGTTCGGCCACCGCCCGGGCGTACAGCGGTAGTTGAAGACGACGGCCATCGTCGAGCGGGTTGGCTTCCATCCCACGAAACGGGCGATCCGACCCTCCCTTGTAGTCGATGACGAGCAAGCCGTCGTCTTCGGTGACATCAACCCTGTCGACCGAACCACGAAGATGCATCGGCCGATCGGGCAGAAGACCTTCCAACGCCGGACTGGTCTCGAATCCGAACGAAAACTCGACGGCGACCGGCGTTGACCGACGCTCCGATCGAAGCTCGTCATCTCGATCGAGGAACCGATGCATCTCATCGATCAAGCTTCGATGAAGGAGCGCCGTCTTGACCGCCCCACCGGTGACACCCCGGTTCTCAGCGAGCTTGATTTCGCGAGCCAACAGATCGAATACATGGGCTCGACGCTCGACCGGCCACGGCTGATCTGGAGTAGGTACCGCATCGTCAGCGATGGCGTCGGCGATGAACCGTTCAAGCACCCGGTGAACGAGGGTCCCTCGGTCACGAGCGGTAATCTCATCGATCCGCTCCGGCCGCTCATCCTCACCAAGGCGCAACACCCGTTGGAACAGGTACTTGCGAGGGCACGCGGCGTATGTCTCAAGCGCTGTGGGAGACAATAGACGTTCGACGGGATCCACTTGTCCGGCGGGGACTCTCCCGACGTGACGGGTCATCTCGGGGCGAGCGCGGTTGCGAATCCTGGCCAGATTGGTCGCCAAGACAGTATCGAGATGAGCGAGTTCGTGGGTGTGTACCGGATCATCATGTTCGACGTGACCGATCAGGGCGCGGAGCCCGAAGTCCTCAACACTCGCCGGGCGGCCATGGTCTACCAGCCCTCGGTAATGGGAGTCAAGAGACTGTCGGGACCCGACCAGCGATGACAAGACCCGAGGCCAAGTCCTCGAACGGTTGCTCCGCAGATCTCCTCGTGAAGTCAGCAACAACGCCGGCCGGCGAGATCCTGCAGTGGCCATTGCCACCGATCGAACGTCGACATCGGTAACCGCCGACTTCTCCATGAGCATGCCGCCCCCAGCGGCCCGGAGCTGGTCTGGGAGGAGCGAATCCTCCCGGGGGCTTCTCGGAAACACTCCTTCGGTCAACCCGAGAACGATGACCCGCTCGAACGGTAGGCCGGCGACCGATTCGACGGGACCGACATGAACACCAAACCCGAGGGGAGGTCCAGGAACGGTCATCGACCAGAGTTCGTGGGCAACCGTAGATTCGAAGGTGTCGAGGCGGGGCGGGGCTCCAACCTCATCCAGACCACCCAGGTCGTCGAGCATGGACTGGATCCGACTGAGCGCCGCCACCTCCTCGCTCGGCCATTCCACCGCCGGATCGCTTGGCCGCTCCCCTACAAACTCGCCGGCCCGCTCCCCGGCTGGAGAGCCGTTGAACGACGACTCGGCAGCCGGCAGTCGATCCGCTCGGGGTGACCCGACGAGCAGGTACCGATCGAGCAAGTTCTGAACCCACGTCGACCAGGCGGACCACGTACGGCCGTCAGGTGGCCGAAGGTTAGAGGCGAGCTCCTCAACGAATGCCGATAGTGCCTGGGTCGTCTCTTTCGATTCGACATCGTCTGTCGCCCCAGCCAACTCGGCTAGCCGGGGCACCCAATGCTCGCCATCGATGACCCCAGCCTGACGGGACACCCGATTCCATGCCGCGGCCGGTGCCGGTCGACCGTCACCCCCGTCGATGGGCCCGGAGCTGACCAAGGTGATAACCGCTCCCCGTTCAAGGCCATGAACCGACAACGACAAAAGGCGACGCAGTGTTCGGCCGGCAAGCGATGTCGCCAGCGACCGGTGTCCTTGGCCCCCGAACGGCAACCCCGCGGCTCGAAGTTGGTCAGCGACCAGCTCGGCGTAGGGATCGGTGGTGGCGTACAACACAGCCATGCTGGGCAGCGGAACTCCGGCCGCAGCATGGGCCGACACATCGCGCACGGCGGCCCGAACTTCATCCTCAGGGTCGGTCACCTCTAGGACGGTGGCTCGACCGGATCGATCTTCGGTGGCTGCCATGCAGCTCCGATCAACCTGAATACTCCACCCGGCAAGCCGCCGAAAGTGTCGGTCGTCGATCTCGGGCACATCGGACGTCCCGACGATGACCTCACAATCGTCGCGGCGAGCGAGCGCTTGAACGAGCCGACCGTCGAAGGGACGAAGCGGTTCCGGCAAGAAAATGACGAGCGGCCCAAGCGATCCTGAGCCGCACGCCTGCAGGCGGTCGAGGGTCAGCGTCATCAACTCATCGCCTCCGACGGCGTGGCCCAATCGAGCGTTGGTGGCCGCCGCGACCCGGAGGGCGTCACCAGACAGTCCGACCGCGCTGGCAGCCAGGCGGCTGATCACATCATCGGGCAGACCGACGAGTTCGTTCTGAAACGAGGCCAACCTCGCTTCGGTGGTGCGATGGTCGGCAACTCGATCGAACCGACCGGGCGCCTCGGCCAACTCGGCCCGGATCGCCACGAGCTGATCGGCGGGACGAGCGAGCCGCCGACCGTGTCCCAGCAGGTCCGGAGCAACCAAGTCTTCGGCGAACCGGCGGACCGTGGTTACGGTCACCCCGGCGATTCCTGCCGAACGGGCACCTAACGCGCGACGAAGCCCTACCGCCATCACCGGCGTGTTACAGATGACGACTGCAGGAGCCAAAGCAGAGCCGTTCCGGGCGCGATCGAGGTGGCGCCCCAACGCCTCCACCGCAGCCGCTCCCGCAGCGGTGGTGGTAACCGAGACCATGTCGACCTCAGGTTAGGTGCCGACGGTCGTTCCCGCGCGCACCATCACCGATCCGATCCCAGGTTCGGGCCTCGATCAGACCTTTTGCGATGCGAAGACGATCAGATTGTCTTTGTAGGACCGTGCGTCTTGATCGAACACTCCGCCGCAGGTCACCAATCGGAGCTGCGAGTCTGTCGTCGGGCCGTACACCGCTTCGGTTGGGAAGTCGTCCTTACTATGCTGCTCGATTCGCTCGACCAGGAAGGTCACCGTCGTGCCATCGGCGCGATCGACATGAATTTCGTCGCCTGCGGTCAGGCCTCGAAGGTCGAAGAAGACCGCTGGTCCATCGACAGAGTCAACGTGACCAAGGATGACGGATGGACCGATCTCGCCCGGTTCTGGGCCATCTTTCCACCAACCGGTCTGAGCGAAGTCTTCCGGCACCTCGATAGAGCCGTCGGACCGAATTCCCATGGGATCGGTGCCAGCGTCGACCCCGATGGCGGGGACGCGAACCCGTACCGGGTCTGCCACCTGTGGCGGAAGATTGGCCGCTACCGGATTCGGTGGCGGTTGGGTGGTTACCGCCTGGGCCGACGCCCCATCTGCGGGCGCCCCCTCGACCGAGGTATCCGCCGCCGATTGACGACCCCAGTCGGTCGAAGAAAAGAAGCCGGCTCGATCGAGCGCAGCCCCAAGGCCGAGTATCGCTGCGCCAAGAAAGGCGAGAAGTAGTAGCGCCACCAACGGCCGAGGCCACTGTGGGCGCCGACGTTGTGCACGCGGTACATGGCCATATCGGCCGTATTGGTCTGGCCGGTGTGCCGCAAAGGCAACCGGGCGACCTCGTCGATGCTCAGGACCGTGATGTCGCATCGAGCAACTCCGGGCCGTGGAGGGGCCGACCGGAAATGGCCGGCCTCTCCACGCGTCCCGATGTCTGAATTAGTGAGTTGTCCGACGGCGAGCAGCTATCGAGCCGCCACCAAGGGCCATCGCACCAAATACTGCGAGAGCTGAGGCGATGAGCGTGGTGTTCGAGCTCGTGCCACCGGCACCGGTGTCGGCGCCACCCTCAGGGGCTGCACCATCGTCGGCGTCAGCCTCGGTGGTGGTTGTCTCTTCTTCCTCAGCGTCTTCTGCTGCGGTTGTGGTTGTTTCTTCCTCTTCCGCTGCTGCGGTCGTGGTTGTCTCTTCTTCTTCCATTGCAGTAGTACTCGTAGCATCTGCACTTGCAGCTGCTGCCATGGCAAGCATGAAGGCAAAGGCCAAAGCGGCCATCACCGGCAGCAACAGCGGCTTGTGCCGAAGCGAGATCGTGGTTGTTCCATTCATTGTGGGTGTCTCCTCCCGGTTGCATTCGCGACAATTGAAGCCATCAGCCATTTGCACTCTCCAAACTGAGAACAACTTGTGAAACTGCAAATGGGTATTGGATCGCCCGCCTGTTGCGATCCGCCTGCGCCGAAGAGTGCACCGTAGACCACTAACGGGCCGCATCCCACGCGCTGACTCAGAATGCCGCTCGGTCCAAATCGATACTTGACATCCAGGAACCACCGTTCCCCCAGGTCAGAGACCTGAGACGACACCGACACAGGTCCGTAATGCTTCGTGCAGTGCCATGTTTCACACCACCGCTCCAGCACCAAGGAGACATCCGACATAAAAACCCCATAAAGTGCCGGCTCGGTCATCACTTCACACCGCACTACGTGACTTCACACAGGCACTTCACACCGGCACTTCAACCATGCGGAGCTCAATCCCACAGATGTTCGACGACGTCGAGCCAGAGCGCCACCGTCAGCCGTAGCGATTCGACGTCGATCCGTTCATCGTGTCCGTGGAAGCGACGAAAGAACTCACTGGTATCGACGGCGGGGCTCAACAGACCGGCCCCATAGGCCACCGCTCCCCGGTCGCGAAAGAATCGAGCGTCTGTTCCGCCGGTCACGATACTTGGCACGACCTTGGCCTTCGGGTAGGCCTTGCCGATGGAGGCGACAAGGGTGTCCCAGAGCCGATTGTCGATCGGTGATGCGGTCGACGGGTCTTGCTGGATGATGTCGGCCTGGACCGAGTCTGCGAGATCCCCGAGAGCGGCCCGCAGATGAGCGTCGACATCGTCGGACTCTTCGCCGGGAAGCGTCCGGATATCGACCTCGATGGTGACCCGATCGGGGATCACGTTGGTCTTCACGCCACCGTGAATGACGTTCGGGCTGAACGTGGTGTGGCTACAGGCGTGGGCATTGCGGGCGATCTCCGGTGGCAGTTCGGCCAACGCCTCGGCGAGCCGGCCGGGGTCGAGGAGTTTGCTGGTCAACTCGTCGTCGAGTCCCATAGCCCCAACCCTGGCTCCCCAAAGCTCGTCGAGTTGTGGATTCGGCTGATACTCGCTCAACCGGCGGACTACTTCAGCGGCCTTAATTAGGGCGTTGTCGGTGCCGTACGGCGTCGACCCGTGCCCCGGAGACCCTCCCACGGTGAGACGACGCCAGCCGATCCCCTTCTCGGCGGTGGTCACCAAGAGAGACATACCCTTCGGTGAATACAGAGGAATGCCGCCGAACTCGGTCAGGACGTAGTCGCAGTTCAAAACGTCCCATTCATCTCGGATCAGGACCTCCGCTCCGTGGCGACCGCCCGCCTCCTCATCGGCCACCGCGAAATAGATGATGTCGCCCGGGTAGCGCCGTCCGCTGGTCACCAGATGGCGAAAAACGACTGCCATAGAAGAGGTGAGGTTCAGCATGTCGACCGCCCCTCGCCCCCAGATTTCACCGTCGATCAGTTCGCCACCGAACGGATCGTGGCGCCACCCCTCGGGAGACACCGGCACCACATCGGTGTGCCCCATGAGACAGAGGGCTGGCGCATCCGGGTCGGTGCCGGGCCAGCGGGCGACGAGCGACGACCGGCCTGGAGTTGGCTCATAGATCTGGAGATCGACGCCGGTTCCTTCAAGCTCATCGCGGAGCAGGCGGGCCGATCGGTCCTCGAAACCAGATTCGGCAGTGCCATCGTTGACACATCGGTTCCGAATAAGGGCTTGCAACAGCTCGACGGTCTCGTTGGTCAGTCGATCGATCACAGCCGGATCATAGACGGCCGACCCGCACCGCAAGCAAAGGCCGGACCAGCACACTCCCCCGCAACCGCACGGAACTACGACATTGTGGCCCGACTCCTCGACAAGCGATACGGTATCGCCATGCTGCGGGCCGCCACCAAACTGGGCGTGATAGCGATGGCTGCAGTGGCGGCGACGGCCACTTCGTCCGCATCGGCCCAACAGATCGACGACGAAGCGACGGAACTCACCGTTGTCATGACCGAGCTGCAACCGTTCGTGATCGATGATGATGGCGACGCCGACGGCTTCTATGCCGAAATTTGGGATGAGGTCGCCTCTGAAGTCGGTGTCGACTACGAGATCCTTTGGGTCGAGGAGTTCGGTGATCTACTGCCGGCGCTCGACGACGGTCGAGCCGACGTGGCGGTTGCGCCGCTCGCACCGACGTCCGAGCGCGAAGCCGGCTACGACTTTTCTTCGGCCGTGATCACCTCCGGACCCCAGCTCGGCTTTCACGAACGCTCGATCGGTGATACCTCGATCCTCTTGGCCGTATTCTCGACCGAAGTCCTTGGCATTCTGGCCGTAGCCATCATTCTCTTGGTGTTATTGGCTCACGCCATTTGGTTGGTCGAGCGGAAACATCCGGAGAACGAGGACTTCCACAGTTCCTACCTGCTCGGCGTGTGGGATGGGCTCTGGTGGGCGGTGGTGACCGTCACCACCGTCGGCTACGGCGACAAGGCACCGCGGTCCAGTCGGGGGCGAGTCGTCGCCCTGGTCGGCATGATCCTCAGCTTGTTCCTCGTCGGCGCATTCGTGTCCCAAGCAACCGCGGTGTTGCAGCAGCGACGCACCCAACCCCCGGTTACCGGCCTCGATGATCTCGATGGCCAACCGGTGGGTGTGGTCGCTGGTACCAGCTTCGCCAGCTTCGTAGCGGAACAGGGCGTTTCGACCAGCGAGTTCGCCTCTCAGCAGCAGCTGTTCGAAGCGGTCGCCGACGGCGAGATCGACTTGATGGTCGCCAATCCGTTTGCCATCCAGTCGATCGGGCCACGCTACGGCGTGGCCCCGACCGGACAGGTGTTCTACGAAGAGTTCGAAACCTTCGGATTGGTCCAAGGCTCGGTGTGGCGAGAGCCGATCAATGTCGCACTCGCCGACCTGCAGGCCAGTGGTGAGGTCGAGGCCATCGTCGATCGGTGGATCGACTCCTGATCGCTCTTGGTGGGGACTACCGGTTGGACAATGCCTCGATGAGCTGTGGTAGTACCTTGTGGACGTCGCCGACGATTCCGAGGTCGGCGACGCCGAAGATCGGTGCTTCGGAATCCTTGTTTATCGCGATGATGTGCTTCGAGCCCTTCATCCCGACCAGGTGTTGAGTGGCTCCCGAGATCCCGCACGCCACATATATATCGGGTTTGACCACCTTGCCGGTTTGGCCAACCTGGTAGGAATACGGAACCCAGCCGGCGTCGACGATGGCCCTCGATGCACCAGCGGCCCCACCGAGCGCCTTAGCCAAGTCCTCGACCATGACGAACTTCTCGGCCTCGCCAAGCCCCCGTCCACCGGCCACGACGAGACCCGCCTCGTCGAGCTTTGGACCGACGGATTCCTCGACGTGTCGCTCGGTCACCGTCGCACCGCCAGCGGAGCCCACTTCGGGAACGTCGAGATCCTCGATGTCGGCGGCCGGACCATCGATCGGGTCTGCCGGGAAGGATTTCGGTCGAACGAGGACGATGTACGGGCCATCGTCGGTGAACTTGGTCTTGATATCGGTTGCGCCACCAAATATCGGTTCGGTGCCGACCAGCGAGTCGCCGTCGAGTTCGATATCGACGACGTTGGTGATGACGGTCTTGTCGAGCGCGACCGATAGCCGTCCGGCCACATCGCGGCCGTCATAGGAGGTGCCGGCCAGAAGTGCGTCTGGCCCATCACCGGAGACCACCGCGTCGGCGATCGCCGCCGCCAGCGGAACGCCTACCAAGGCTCCGGCCAGGTCGCCGGTCTGGTGGACGGTTTCGCAACCGTAACTTCCGAGGGCTTCGGCGTAGACGTCGGCATCGGCTCCGGCGTACACGCACTCGACCGTGTCGGCCAGGTCGCGAGCTTTGGTTAGCAGTTCTGTCGTGGTGGCGGACACCTGCCCGTCACTCACCTCGGCCAGCACCCAGATCTTGTCCAGTGTCATAGTGTCGTGCCCTCCTCAAATAACCTTGTGCTCTTCAAGGAACGAAACGATGCGGTTGTACGCCTCGCCGTCGTCCTCGACGATTTCGCCGGCCTCTCGCTGGGGAGATTCGGCAACGTCAACGATTTCCTGACCAGCGCCAGCCCACCCGACCGAGCCTGGCTCGAATCCAAGGTCTGCGGCGGTCTTGATATCGACCGGTTTCGACTTTGCGGCCATGATTCCCTTGAACGACGGATATCGAGGCTCGACCACGCCAGCGGTCACGCTCACCACACATGGCATGGGGCAGGTCACATCGTCGTAGCCGGCGTCGGTCTGACGCTCGACCTCGATGCCTTCACCGTTCACGGTGATCGACTTTGCTGCGGTCACCGAAGGGAACCCGAGTACGGCAGCAATCTGCTCTGGCACGGTGCCGGTATAGCCATCCGAACTCTCAGATCCGGCGATCACCAGATCTGGGTTTCGGGCCGCGATGGCCGCCGAGAGGAGCTTGGCCGTGGTCAACGAGTCCGATCCGACCAGGCACGGGTCCGAGATCAACGTGGCCGACGACGCTCCCATCGCCAATGCCGTGGCGAGACCGGACCGCTCATCGTTCGGGGCCATCGATACGAGGCTGACCTCGCCTTCGCCGGCGGCGTCGACCAGCTGAAGCGCCATCTCGACCCCATAGGAGTCGGACTCATCGAGAATCAGTTTTACCTCTCGTTTGAGAGTTCTGGTCTCCGGATCGAGGGCGCCAGGATCGGCCGGATCCGGTATTTGCTTCACGCACACAACGACGTTCATGCCGTGTATGTTACGCCAAAACTTGACCGGCCGGTCAATCAACTCGACAGGGCACAACACAGGGCCGAATCCAGAGCAGAATGGGTCGGTGCGGCTTACGTTGATCGTCAATCCATTCGCTTCCGCGGTGACTCACCGGACCCGCGTCGTCATCCAGAAGGCGGTCGCCGAACTCCACGAACTCACCGTTATCGAGACGACCAAGAGCGGACATGCGATCCGCCTGGCCCACGGTGCGGGGCGGGCTGGGGCCGAGGTGGTCATCGCCCTTGGCGGTGACGGCACAATCAACGAAGTGGCCAATGGTTTGCTCGGAACCGACACCGCGGTGGTTGGCCTCCCCGGCGGATCGACAAACGTCTTTGCCCGCGCCTTGGGTTACCCGAACGAGCCGTTGGCCGCTACGACCGTCATGCTCGAAGCACTGGCATCGAAATCGATCGTGTCGGCCGGGGTCGGGATGGCGAACGACCGGGCCTTCCTCTTTAACGTCGGGGCCGGCTTCGACGCCGCCGTCGTCGGTCAGGTCGAGCAGCGAGGTCCGCTGAAAAGGTATCTCGGCCACCCTCTGTTCGTCTCCAGCACGTTCGAGACCTGGCTACGCCGAGTAGATCGACGGGTGCCGTGGTTCTCGATCACCACCGACGACGGACGGACCGTCGAAGACGCTCAATTGGCCATCACCCTTAATTGCAATCCGTATACCTACCTTGGCAGCCGGCCACTCATCCTCGCTCCGGCCGCAACCCTCGATACCCCGCTCTCGATCGTGGTGTTGACGTCTTTATCGCTGCGCCACATGGTGCCGGCTGTTCTCACCGCACTCCGCCGGTCTTCGGGCTTCACCGATGGGCCAACGACCCGCCGACTCGACGACGTCACCGGGGCGACGTTGCTCGGTCGTCGCCCATTCCCGTTTCAAGTCGACGGCGAATATCTCGGG
>CALIFY010000056.1 GCA_938021675.1 uncultured Acidimicrobiales bacterium | reverse complement strand
AGCGGCCACCGCCTTGGCCGGGTCGTTTGTGATGATGCCGTCAACCCCGAACCCGGCGAGCTCGACGACCCGCGCCGGGTCGTCGACCGTCCAAACGTTCACTTGAAGACCGGCGTCGTGAGCACGCTCGACGAAGGCTCTATCAACCAGTATGTCTTGGGGGTGGATGGCTTCGAACCCATGACCGGCGGCCCGTGCGATGAGGCTGGCGATATCGGCTTGACCCCAGACGAGTAGGGCAAGTGGAATCCCGGCATCGTTTTGACGGATCCGTTTGACCGAGTCGACATTGAACGAGGAGACGATTACCCGGTCCGCCGGCGAGGAGTCGGCCTCGTCGGGTGTGGCCAAGAACGCGGCGACCAGGCCCGCCACGGCCATCGAGATTCGGTGGGTTTGGTCGTAGTCGGGCTCATCGGGGACATTCTTGATCTCTACGTTGAGCCAGAGGTCGCCGACCGTCTCGATCGCTTCGGCCAGGGTCGGCACCGACGGAGGCATTTCCGCTGCGGTTACATCGCGTACCAGTCGGCCGTCGGCCAGATGGGCGTCGTGATTGACGATGAGGACTTCATCCTTCGATAGGCGTACGTCGAGTTCGACGCCATCGGCACCGGCCTCGCGGGCGGCGGCGAATGCGGCGAGCGTGTTTTCCGGGTGGGTGGCGGAAGCCCCCCGATGTGCGACGATCCTCACCATTGTCGGTTCCTCATTCCCCTTCGCCGTCTCCCCCGTATCCCCAACCTCACCAATTGGTGACCGGTCGGTCGGATACCAATCGTTCCAACAACCTAGCCGACCAGCGCTCAGCGGGCCCTGGTCCGACCAACCAACGGCAATCGCCACCAGCGAAGCTACGGATTGGTGGAGTTTGACCGCCTGCTGGTCGAAACCAGCCGTCGGGCAAACGTTGGGCAAAATTAGGGGCGGTGCAGATAGTTCATGATTGTTCTTCGACAACTCTTTACGAACTTCTAAACAATCGTCTAGTCTGACCGAGGGGAAGACGATCCTCGCTCACCCGTACTTGTGTGGGGGACTCGAAACAGAGTCTCATTTTTGGCGGCGTGAGCGCTGTTCGAACGCGCCTCGAATTTCTGTTGCCTATCCCAACTCGAACGGTGAGGAGGACCGAACGAGATTCCAACGGTCGTTGACCGATTCTGAAGATCGATCACGCTTTTGAGGGAGGAAAACGTGACCGTCGTAGGTTCCCGGGACTACATCGCTCCGCCAAACTTTGAGTACTTCGAACAAGTGGCGAAGCGGGTTTCACAACGTCCCGCTGATCCGGACCCTGACCTGTCGTGGCGAAACGTGGCCGCCTGCCGGGATACGAGCCCAGAGCTCTTCTTCCCGATCGGCACCACCGGCCAAGCCGTCGACCAGATCGAAGCGGCCAAGCTCGTGTGCATGGGCTGCCCCGCGCAGGAATCATGTTTGGAGTACGCATTGTCGTCCAACCAAGATTCCGGTGTATGGGGTGCAACCTCGGAAGAGGATCGTCGCGTGCTCCGCCGTGCCTATCTCAGTCGGCGCCGTTGAGTTAGCACCGCTGGCCGCCGGCCACCTCAACCTTCATTGTCGTCGAGCAGCTGAACCTTGACCTGGGCCAGCGTGCCCCGCTGCGTCGGCGAAGCCGGGCGAATCTCCAACTCGCCGCCAAGCTCACCAGACACCAGCGCGGAAATGATGGTGAGCCCGAGCCCCGATGAATTTTTGACATCGAACCCCTCGGGGACGCCGACGCCGTCATCGTGAACCCTGACCCTCAGCTCGGTCGATGACGGCACGAGTTCGACGGTGATCGATCCCCCTGGAGAGCCGGCCGGATAGCCGTGTTCGATGGCGTTCTGCAGCAGCTCGGTTACCACCACCGCCAACGACGAGGCAGTGCTGGCCGACATCGTCGGCCCCTCCCCCACCAATCGGAACTTGATCGATTGATCGGCCGAGACCAACGACGATTCGGCCATGGCCATCAACGGTTCGACCACGTCGCCAAAGGCCACGTCATCGCCGCCGCCCTTGGCCAACATCTCATGGATCATGGCGATCGATTGGATCCGCCGAACCGACTCGTCGATCGCCATCTTTGCTTCAGGCACCTCAAGCCGTCGGCCCTGGAGTCGTAGCAGTGACGACACCGTCTGGAGGTTGTTCTTCACCCGGTGGTGAATCTCTTTGATCGTTGCGTCCATCGAGACCAGCATTCGGTCGCGGCGCCGCAGGTCGGACACGTCTCGAAGGAGCACGAGTGCCCCGGTCACCGCGCCGGCTTCGATCAAGGGAAGGATTCGGCTGAGGATGGTGACGTTGTCACCTCGCTCGATCTCCTCGATCACCGGCACTTGGAGACGATAGGCACTGTCTACGACGTCACCGTCGAATCCGAGGTCTTCGAGGCGCCGGTCAGCGATCCGCCCGTGAAATCCGATGCGATGCAACGCCGAGACCGCATTCGGTGATGAGTAGACGACCCGGGTGTTGGACTCCAAAACGAGGGCGCCGTCGCCGACCCGCGGTGACTCTTCGGTCACGGCGTCCTCGAACGGAAACGGGAACGTTCCGTCGGCGATCATCCTCGACAACCGGACAAACACATCGGTGTAGGCCCGCTCAAGCTCGCTCGATGAAAGCCCCTGCGTCGGTCGGACCTCTCGGGTGACCACGGCAATGACCGAGCCCTGGAACCGTACGGGGATGGCGGTTACCCGAATCCGCCGTTCGAGGACCCGGTGATCGATCGAGTCCTCGACCGTCTCGCCGGCCTGAAGCACCGCCGCCACCAGCGGACGTTTGTCCATCCCGACCAACTGCCCTACCTGATCATCGAGATACAGGGTTTGGGCCGTCGCAGGACGGATCTGACCGAGGGTCACCAGCTTGCCGCCTTCGGGACCATCGACCGGGGCGAGCAGCAACAGGTCGGCGAAGCCGAGATCGCACAACGGTCCCCAGGAGCCGACGAGGCGCCTCAGATGGGCGCGTTCGGCAGCACCAAACGGGGTGTGCTGACGGGCCAGATCATTGAGGGTGACCATGCCAAAGCCTACCGTTCAGTCGCTTCCTGACGTGATGATGGCAGCTCGTCGTTGGCTCGTTCCCCGGAGCCATGCACGCCTTCGATAAGTCGGGTTAAGCCATCGAGGTCACCCAGTTCGCCGGCCCGCCACGGAAGGGCCACCACCGGGCAACCGACGGGCAGCGTTGCCGCCGGCAACTCCCCAGACCCGGCTTGCTCGGCCCGCCGTTGCATCTCCCATACACCAGCGGCCAGCCCGCCGCTCCCAGCGGCGGCAAGATCGGCCGACCCGAGCTTTGGGCGGAAGCGAAGTTCGCTGGAATCAGCGAAGTCGAGGGTCGGCTCAAACCGGTTGACCACGAGGAGCCCGGGGGTCAGCCGTCGCTGCACCAACGCGTCGAGCAGTTGCCCGGTTTCGGCCATCGGTCCGCTCTCGGAGGTCGTGACCACAGCCAACGTGGTAGTCGAGTCGCTCAGGCGTTCTTCAACCCGCCGAGCCCGGTCGACGAAAGCGGGTCGAAGCTTGGCCAACAGGGTAAAGAAGACGGTGATTTCGGCCAGGAAGCCGGCACCGAGTAGACGCTCGGCGAGGGCCAGAAACGGCCGAGCCGGGACGGCGGTCAGGCTGGCCCCGGACGTCAACCAACGCAAGAGACGACTTCGAAAAAACTCGATCATTCGTGACGGGGCATCGAGCAGGTCGATGGCATGGCTCGACGGGGGCGTGTCGACGATGACCAGGTCGTAGCGGTCCTCGTCGGTCAAATCGCAGAGGTGATCGAGGGCGATGTAGTCGTGGCTTTGAACGAACCGCCGGGTCAAGGTGCGATACAGACTGTTGGCCAGGAGGCGCTGGCGAGTGTCGTCATCGGGGGCGTGGCGCTCGACGAGCCGGTCCCAACTTCGGGCCATGTCGACCATGACGACCCACAGTCGACCATCGCCACCCCCGACCGGTACGAGCACCGGCTCTTCACTCAGACGGCTGACGCCGAGCGCGTCGGCCAAACGGCGGGCCGGGTCGACGGTAACGACGACGACCCGGCGGTCGTGTCGACGGGCGGCCCGCAGACCAAGCGCAGCCGTCACAGTGGTCTTTCCGACACCGCCTGGCCCAGCGACCAGGATGACTTCGGCCTGCTCCAACATGTCGTCAACCGATTCCAGAGCCGACCCAAATCCGGTCACGATGCTCGACCCTCCACGCCGTCCACCGCCGACAGGGCGTCGATTACCGCGCCGACCGGGTTCGAGATCCGTTCTTCGACCCGGACCGGGTCGCCATCGAGGGCGGCCATCCGCTCGGCATGACCGGCAGCCGCTCGGTGGCGGGCGACAACCAGCGATGCGGTTGGCCCCAGGATCGAGTCGGTGGCGACCAGATGGTCGGCGATCGCCATTCCCGCCGGGTCGACGGCGGCCGGCATCCGGTTGACGATGACGGTGGAGATCGAGGTGGTGGTCTCGGTGTCGATCCGAGCCGCCAATTCTTCGGCCTCGGTGAGGGCCAAGTCTTCCGGCACGGTGACCAGTACGACACCGGTCTGTTCGGAGGCGACGATCTCCCGAAGCCAGCCGGTCTGTTCGGCCAGTGGCCCTGTCGGGACCATCGTGGCCAGCGCGTCGGGCGCCGTGAGAAGTTCGACGACGTGTCCCGTGGCAGGAGCATCGACCACGACATCATCCCAGACACCCGACCGGACTTCGTGACCGATCTTGCCGATCACCAGTATCTCACGTACTCCGGGGGCCGCCGTCGCCACGTAGTCGAACAAACGAGCCAACGGCTTGAGCCGCGATGGCGAAATAGGGAATCGAAGGTAGAGGCGAAGGTATTCGTCCAGCGAGGCGCGGGTGGTGAGGGTGACGATATCGAACCGTCGGTCGATGCCGGCTCCAACGCAGGCGGTTGACAAACCACCGGAGCCGACCGCGTCGATCGCTATGACCCGCCGGCCCAGACGGACCGATCGTTCGGCCAGGGCAGCGGCGACCGTGCTCCGACCGACGCCGCCTTTGCCAGCCACAATATGGAGGCGGGTACCCGACCCTGAGGTCGGCCGCCGCTGGTTCTCGGTCGTCAGGCCCCGAACCCGATGCGACGCTCCGCGTCGCTCGTGCCGAGCTCGATAAACCCAATCTTTTCTGCCGGGACCCCGAGGTCTTTACCCTTGCGGTCTTTCAGCCAGAGAATCTTGATCTTCCCGCCTATGGCGGCGTCGATCGATGCCTTCAGCTCATCACGATCGGTGCCGTCCTCCAGGTCGAACTCGATGATCTGCGGGCTCTCGGCGATGCCAATCCGGACTTCCATGTCAGCAATGTACCAGCGTCGCGGTATGCCCGACCCTATCCAGCCACTCGGAACGGTCGATAACCGGTCCGGTCCAAAAAGCCGTAGCACACCGGTCAGCTGTGTATTGTCCGCTGTTTATCGTCAGCTGTTTATCGTCAGTTCGGAGCGATACCGCTTCTTCGGGGCGAGTTCGACGTCGATCCGTTCGGCCAGCGCGGCGAACGCCGCTCCGACCTCGGTGTCGGGATCGGCCGCCACCGGGTGGCCGACGTCGCCACCTTCCCGAAGGGCGGGAACCAGTGGAAGTCGAGCCAGCAGCGGCACATCGAGATCGGCGGCCAGCTCTTCGCCGCCGCCGGCCCCGAACAATTCGTAGCGCTTCCCGTCATCGCCGGTGAACCAGCTCATGTTCTCGATAACCCCCGAGACGGTGATATGGACCTTGTGGGCCATGTAGGCCGCCCGTTGGGCCACCTTTTGCGCGGCGGGCTGTGGAGTGGTGACGACGAGCAGTTCGGATCTCGGCAGGAACTGCGCCAACGACAGGGCGATATCGCCGGTTCCCGGCGGAAGGTCGACGATGAGAAAGTCGGGATCATCCCAATACACGTCGGTCAAAAACTGCTCAAGGGCCTTGTGGAGCATCGGTCCACGCCAGATCACCGGCTGATTCTCCTCGACGAAAAAGCCCATCGAGATGCACCGGACCCCGTTCGCCTCCGGCGGAACGATCATCTCATCGATGATCACCGGGTCGCGGTCGACGCCGAGCATTCGCGGTATCGAGAATCCCCAGACGTCGGCATCGACAACAGCCACGCTGTTCTTGGCTCCGCCGCCGGCTTTGTCCCGGTTTGCAAGAGCGACCGACAGGTTGGTGGTGACCGAGCTTTTGCCGACTCCGCCCTTTCCTGACGCAACCAAGATAACTCTGGTGCGATTGTCCGGATCGGCAAACGGGATAGCTCGCCCTTCGGCGTGGCCATGGGCCTGTTGTTGACCGGCCGTCGCCCCCGGGTCTCCATGGAGATTTCGTCGTAGCGTCTCGCGCTGCTCGTCGGTCATCACTCCAAACTCGATGGTGACCTCTTCGACACCGTCGAGGGCCACGACGGCGTCGGTGACCCGGCGGTCGATTTCCGCCCGAAGCGGGCATCCAGCGATCGTAAGGTCGATCGCTACCGCCACCGTCGGCAAATCGATCTCGATCCGATTGACCATGCCGAGTTCTACGATGCTGCGGTGCAGCTCTGGGTCCTCGACCGGCCGAAGGGCCTCTGTGACCATCTCCTGAGTTACCGTCACCTGTGCTCCTCGTCGTGCGTGCTCGGCGTTGACCCCAACCCGGGGTGAGCCGCTCAGCGGCGACGTCTACACTACCCATGTGGCCCAACGAGCCCTCAATCCGACGGAGTTCGCCAACTTGGTGAACGCCATAACGTCGGCATTCGGAGATCCAACCCGTCGGAACATCTACCTGTTGGTTAGAGAACACCCGGGCGGGTTGACCGCGTCCGACGTCGCGGGCAGCACCGGGCTCCACGCAAACGTCGCCCGCCACCATCTGGACAAACTGGCGGGCGGAAACTACGTCGAGGTATCCCACCGCCAGTCGGCGAGCGCCGGGCGCCCGGCCAAGGTATATCGGGCCACCGAGCCAGAATTGACGCTCGAATTCGACGTTGGACACGATGACATACTGGTGACGTTGCTCGGGAAGGCGCTGTCACGGCTCCCGGTTGAGGAGGCGGCGGAACTGGCCGAAGAGGTCGGGTTGCAGTTCGGCAAGCAAATGGCGGCCGAGATGGGTGACACCACCGATTCGCAGAGGTCCTTTCGTTCGGCGCTACACGTTGTGGCCGACGCGCTTTCGGCCCACGGCTTCGCTGCTCACGCTGAACGGGACGGCGACGAATTGCGTATCGTGTCCGGGCACTGCCCGTTCGGCGACGTGGCCATCGAGCATCCGGTCATCTGCGCTGTCGATCGAGGCATGGTCAAGGGTCTGCTCAGCTCGCTGTATGGGGCGACGGAAGTAGCGGTCACGTCGTCGGTGGCTCGGGGCGACACCGAGTGCATCGCCGACGTGGTCGATATCGGAGACTGACCGGACCAGCCGCTCGGCTCCGCCGCCGGAAATCTCCTACAGAGGCGGATGCGATCGACCGATTGGATGGAAATGGTCGGGACCCGCGGCGCGCTCATTCTTGCATCGATCCTGTTGGCATCGGGGTGTGCGTCGTCTACCGACCCTTCGACCGAGCACGCCCAGACGCTGCGGTCGGTGGCCGGAATGCCAGTCGCCGACACCCTTGGCCCACCGCCACCGACCCTTGGCTTCGGTGATCCAGATTCGACGGAGACCACGTCCGGGTCGATCTCGCCGGCCACCGGCGAACAGGACATGGGCCTCCCCGACTATGCCGACCTCGACCTTCCAGCGATCTCCTATGTGGCGACGGCGACCGGGTCGGCGATTACCTCGGTGGCCAACCCGCTCACCGGCCAGTCACCGATCGGGTTCGCCAATCCGACCCAGTTCGGTGGCCCTCGGGTCTTCTTGGTGACCGATGACGATCCGACCGGTGACCGCCTGGTCGGTCAGCCGGAATCCGACAACTACGTCAGGGTGTCGCTCCCCCTGAAGCCAAACGGTCAACAGGGCTGGATTCCCCGAAGCCAGGTCACCATCACCCCGGTCGAGCACCGGGCGGTGGTCGACCTCGCCAATCATGCCGTCACGGTGTGGGAAGGCGACGACGTCGTCCTCCAGACCAGAGCGGTAACGGGAACACCGTCAACCCCGACCCCTCTTGGCCTATTTTACGTTCGAGACATCATCGAAAAGGCCGACACGTCGGGGCCGTACGGTCCCCGCATCGTGGCGTTGTCCGGCTTCTCCGAAGCGATGGACAGTTTCGGCGGCGGGCTCCCCGCTATCGCCATTCACGGCACCAACCGTCCGGAACTGATCGGCCAGGAACGGAGCAACGGCTGCGTGCGAATTCCAAACGATTTGATAACCGAACTGGCCGAGATCGTCCCTCTCGGCACACCGGTAACCATCGTGGCCTAAGGCTCAGTCGTGTGCCGAACGACGGGAGCGGCGCAGCATGGTGACCGGCTTGACCGGAGCCCGAGCCACCTCTGTCAGGCCGCTGACCAGTCGACGGCCGCCCCAACGGGGATTTCTCACCATTCCGGCCTTGGCGAACACCAGCCAGCTCCCAATGGCGAACAGGGCCATGGCGGCGGTCACCGCCATCCAGCCCCAGGAGCGTTCGGACCCCGGCAGCCCCGAGACGTTCATGCCGTACCAGCCGGTGATCAGGCTGAGGGGTAACAAGATGGCGGCGTAGACGGTCAACATGGTCGCCGC
>CALIFY010000055.1 GCA_938021675.1 uncultured Acidimicrobiales bacterium | reverse complement strand
GAACGCACGAAGCTCGCTGCAAATATGCAATCGCTGTGGAGGGCCTCGGCTGCTTTATCCCAGGTGGTGTAAATAGGCAGGTCTCTGAAGTCGAGGATCGTAATGATCTCGCTCCCGGAGTCAACAAAAGTATCGCAGGCGTCTGGACGCTCACCGCAGGTTGCAGCGTATTCGAATCGGCTTTCGGATACGAGCGCCCCACAGCCGTACTCCAAATTGACGGTCTCTCCGATAACGATGATAAGCCTGTTAACGAGCGTATCCGCTACGCACAACACGTCGGTGTCGCGTGGCGTCGTGCGGGTTGCTGATGCCGGCGACGAGACCAATGCCGCGGCCGTCAACACCGCCACTACCAAAATGACGGCCAACCGGGTACCGGGAACCTTCATAGAATCTCCTAAACAGGAAGTCGAACCATGGTCCAGCCCTTCGGATACACCGGGACGTACATCCTGCGGGCGTTGCCTGTACGACAACCCAAACGAGGTTTCGTCGCTCATGTGCGATGTATTCGACGTATTGCCGAGCTTTCGTGGTTCGCTCGGTTGGATTCAGCGGCGGGCCGAGGGAGTTCCGACGCCACGCCGAAGCACGAAGACCGCAGCCAGAGCGAGCAGGAATGCGACCAGGCCAACGGCAATCCGAGGAATCTGGATCTGAGCCACCCGCATCGGGACCTCGGCACCGGCATCGATCCAACCGGTCCGGCCATCGGCCAACGAATCTTCGAGGAGAGAGACCGGGTTCTGACCGTCGTTCTCGTTGACCGTCACGGTGAGAAGCAACGGCGGTGTCCGGGGATCGTCCCCCGGTTCGACGACGGCGACATGAGCGAACAACGCCGTCTGATCACCACACCGCCGATCACCGCCAAGCTCGGAACCGGCCAACAGGCCCGACACCAGCGCCTCCTCCATCGACTGCCCGGCGTCACGACCGGACGAGTAGGTTTCCAGTGCGGTGGTCACCACTTCGGACTCCGACACCAAGGTTCCCTGCGCTACCGCAGCGCCATCGGTAACAACCAGGGCGACATCACCAACGTCGTTTCCGGTAAATCCTGCCGCCGCGGGGCTTCCATCGACGGGGAGCGCCACAGCTCCATACTGGCGGACGGAGGAAAGCTCATCGCCCTCCAGAAGCTCGTCGATGGCGGCCTGAGGTTCCAATCCGTCGAGCAGCGCCTCGGACAACGCCGCAGGGGCCGTCGCATCGATCGTTCCCTGCGAAACCCCGCCACCGACACCGGGAAGCAGCACGAGGGGAACCAACACCTCATCCTGCTCGCCGAGCACGCCGGCGTCGACACACGACGCCATCACGCCACCAACCGCCCCCGTCTCCTCGTCGATCGCCACGATCGACCACGTGGCACCCGCCGGACCGGCGAACGCAAGCAACAGCCCGCAAACGGCCACGAGGATGAGAAAAAACCGGCGTACCACGCGGTGGAGCCTATCTACGGCTTAGGGCCCGACGGCCACCACCGCGACCTCGAGCTTCCAAGACGAATCCGCCAGGGTGGGAACGATGACCAATGTGGAGGCGCACCGGTGGCCGGCCATGCTGGCGTCACGGGTCGCCATGACCGATTGGAGATCGTTGCCGGCGACCACATACGTCGTAACCGACACCACGTCGGAGATGGCCATGTCGGCTTCGACCAACAACGCTTCGATCGTCGCCCACACCGTCGAGGCTTGGTCGGCGAGAAGTTCGGGCACGGATCCATCGGGCCGGACAGGGCCAATGCCGCTCGTATGCAGCATCGAGCCTGGACTGTTCGATCGCATCGCCAGGGCGTAGTTGGCCGATGGGGGCCCGAGCGTGTCGGGGGTCAGCTCGTCGTTCATCGTCGAATGGTGGCACGACAAACGCCCACCAGGCGACCACAACGTAAGATTTCGAGAGTTTCCCACGGTGGCACTGGCGGTGACCCCCAGGTGATCTTCTATGGTGGTCGTCTCATGCAGCTGTACCTGATCCGTCACGCCCACGCCGGTCAGCGCCGCCATGACGGGCACGACATCTATCGCCCCCTGTCGGCCGACGGCTCGATCCGGGCCGATGAGTTGGCCGGTGTGCTCGGTTCGCTCCCGATCACCCGGGTGTTGTCAAGCCCCGCCACCCGCTGTGTGCAAACGGTCGAACCGCTGGCGGCGGCACTCGGGACCTCCGTCGACGACCGGGAGGAACTGTGGGAAGGTTCGAATATCGACGAGGTATTCGCCCTGTTCGACCAACTGCGGGCCGACCATCGAGATGTGGCCGCCTGCTCGCACGGCGACATCATTCCCGAGGTGATCGATCGGGTCTCTCGAAACGGTGGCACCGTCTCGGGCCGAGGATGCGAGCTTGGCTCGATCTGGGTCCTCAACTTCGACAAGCAACGGTGCCAGGCCGCCCGCTACCTCGGCCGTACCCCCGACACCCCGACCTGAGTACAGGACCGAATCGGCCACCGGTGCCCGTCAGTGCCTACAGCCATTATTCACCCCTCACAGCCGTTGCGGCGTGTGAGATCGGCCGTCTGTTCGACAAAAAACGGCGGCGGGTCGAGGGCGAGAAGTTCGGCAAGCTCCTGGCACACAGCATTCGTATCACCGCGGCGATCGTAGACCACGGCCCGAAACGCCCGAGCGTCGACGAATCCCGGGTCGACCTCAACCGCTCGATCGAGATAGGTCAAACCGGTATCGAGAAGTTCGACCGCCTGATCCTGATCACCAGCCGCTTCAGCCGACGATGTGGTCAACACCAGGTACCACCCTCGGTAAGTCAACGCCTCGGCGTTATCGGGATCGTCGAGCAACACCTCATCCAGGCACTGCAATGACTCCACGATCTGATCGTCGGCCGCCAGTTCCTGACAGTCGAATATTCGCTGCCGGCTCGAATCGATCGAGCCGGTCAAAATGTCGCCTACCCCTCGTTCGCCGGTCGAGCGGGCAAGCAGCCAACCGGCGGCGACAGCAAAAACGGCGATCCCGGCGACGATGGCAAGGTTCACCCGACGCGTCGAACGAACCGGAACCGGCTCGTCCCGCTCCCCCGATGCGTGTTCGATCCGTCGGACCGTGTCGGCCACTCGAACGGTGTAGAGATCGTGAAGCTTCCGGTAGTCGTCGTCCTGCAGGTCCCCGGCGGCGTGTTCGGCGTCCAGATCGTCCAACGAACGGAGCTGCTGGGCCAGCTCATCGCTGAGCCGGTCGGTCATCGCCCCATCCGCCGGGCTTTTTCGAGCAGATCCCGGTCTGCCGCCGACGGATCGGTTCCCTCCGGCGACGATCGCGTCACCGCGGCGGCGATACCGACCGAGCCGAGAACCACGAGCATCACCGGCAAGATCCACACCAGGGTCGTGATGCCCTCCGCCGGCGGGTTCAGCAAGACCTCGACTCCATAGGTGGCGATCAGTCGATCTCGGATCGCGGCGTCGCCAGATCCTGCCGTCACCTCATCGGAAATAAACTGGCGAATCGTCGCCGCCACCGCAGCGTTGGACTCCGCAACACTTTCCCCGCTGCACACCGGGCAAGCGTACGAATCGGCGAGCCGCTGAACCCGCTCGGAATCAGACTCCGCCCCTCCCCGATCGACGGCGGCAACCACGAGCAACCCGAAGGCGGCGACCAGCAGCCCGACCCAAGCCAGGAATCGCCGCCTCGACGACGTCATGACCCGCTGCCCGACTCGATCAAGCGGACGATCTCCGAGGCCGCTACCTCACCCTCGATGTGGAGCACGATCTGCCCGGCCGGAGACACCAGGAAGGTCTCGGGTATCTGGGCCACTCGATAATCGAACGGAACCTCGGGGTTGTTCAACACCGGCCAACCGCCGCCGCGGGTCGCAAAGAACTCTTCGACCTGTTCAGGATCATCGTTGAATACCACCGCCACAAGGTCGAGGTTTCCTTCGGTCTGGCCCCACGCTTCGAGCTCAACCAGCTCGGGGTGTTCATTGACGCACCCGGCGCACCACGTGGCAAAAAAGTTCACGAGAACCCACGAGCCGCGATGGTCGTCGAGGTCATACTGGCCGCCGCCGATGGTCTCCCCCTGAATCGCAGGCGCTCGACCACCGAGGAGAGCGGACGCGTCGTCGGGAGCGGGGGGACGAGCGAAAGCCAACAAGGTGAACAGCCCCAACACGGCCACACCGACCACGAGCGCGACGACCCGGGCCGACACTCGTCGAACGGGCAGCGCCTCGACCTCAGTGTCCATCGCCACCAACCGGACTTGGTTCGGGCTCGATATCTGACTCGGTGCTCACATCGGACTCGGTGCTCAGATCGGTGACCGATCGATCGTCGGGCCGACCGTCCCCCTCGTCGGCCAGCTCGATGGCCGCGTCGTCAACAGCGATAGGGGCCGACACCGGTTCGGTACCACGGCGCCGCCGCCCAGGGAACAACGCGAACACGGTTCCAAGCCCCATCAGAGCTCCGCCGACCCACATCCACATCACCATCGGTCGAACGATGACCCGCAACCGAATCGAGTCATCGTCGGGGTCGGGTATCTGATCGAGCACCAGGTAGAGATCTTTGGTCAGGCCAGACTTCACCGAAGGAGTGGGGACGGGCCGAGTGGCGGCCTGGAAAAACGTCGTGACGGCCGGTGCATACACATCGTCTCCATCGATCCCGATGAGAGCAAAGGTGCGGAGGCGCCGGTCGTTGACATCAGCTCCCGGCTCCAGATAGGTGAACTCATGGCCCTCGACGCTGGCCGACTCCCCAACCCCAAGAGCGACGGTGCGGTCGCTCTTGTATGACTCGCTGGCGGCAATACCCACCGCCAACAAAACCACACCCAAATGGACGATCATCCCCCCGTTCGTCCGTCCGACCAGACCTCGCCAGCCTTGGCGGCGGGTGGCCAGAACCACCTGGCGGATGGCGGCACCGGCGGCGAATCCGCCAAGTCCGAAGGTAATGATCGGGTACACCCCCCGACCCCCGAGCAAGAGCGCAACCGCCATGGACAGCACCGCCAGAACGGCCGGCCAAAACAAGCGGACCGAAAGCACCTCGGCCGACGCCTTCCGCCACGGCAGCACCGGCGCGGTGGCCATCAAGAACAACAGGGCAAGACCGAGCGGCCGGCCGAGGGAGTCGAAATACGGGCGACCGATGGTCAGTCGAGTGCCGTCCCAGGCCTCGGCGACGAGCGGAAACACCGTCCCGAGAAGCACCACGAAGGCCAACGCCCCAAACAACAGGTTGTTCGCCAAAAACGATGCCTCGCGCGACACCGGGGCATCGATGGCGCCCGGAGAACGAAGTTGATCGCCTCGCCAGGCGATCAGACCGATACTGGTGGCCGACGTCACCCCAAAAAAGGCCAGCAGCCAGGGCCCAACCGCCCCGTCGGCGAACGCATGAACCGACTCAACCACGCCCGACCGGGTCAAGAACGTGCCGAGAATGGTCAGCGTAAACGTGGCGGAAAGAAGCGACAGGTTCCACACCCGAAGCATCCCCCGCCGTTCCTGAACCATGACCGAATGGAGATAGGCGGTGCCGGTCAACCAAGGCAACAACGAGGCGTTCTCCACCGGATCCCACGCCCAATACCCACCCCACCCAAGAACCTCGTAGCTCCACCAAGCGCCGAGCACGATGCCGAGGGTCAAAAACCCCCAAGCGGCAACCGTCCACCGGCGGGTCTCCAACAACCAGCCCTCGCCAACACGGCCGGTGATGAGAGCAGCGGTGGCAAAGGCGAACGGCACCGTGAACCCGACATACCCGGCATAGAGGAACGGCGGGTGAAACGCCATAAGAATGTGGTTCTGCAACAACGGATTCGGCCCTGGCCCGCTGAACCCCGGCGGAACATCGACGGTCAGGAACGGGTTTGCCGGGCCAACCATCAAAGCAAAAAAGAATGAACAAACGACGAGCATGACGACGGTGGCCCACCCGAGCAACGGGTCGTTGGAACGCGACCGGAACTTGACGACAACCGCCGTCAGGTAGAAGGCCAACACCAGGGTCCACAGCAAGATCGACCCCTCAAGAGACGACCAAATAGCGGCAAAGTTAAACAGCGCCGGCGTCTCATCACTGCCCACACTCGACACGTAGGCCAAGGAGTAATCGCGCTGAAACAACGCAACCTCCATCACGACGAACGCCCCCACGGCGGCGACCAAGACGAGCAGCGCCCACTGCCGAACGGTCTTCAACAGGTACAACCGGCCTGACAACAGGGCAAACGCGCCACCGGCAGCACCAAAGATCGAGGCCGCCAACCCGAGCGCCACGAATCCGAAGCCGAGAATCGCGTTCACGACATCACCTCAGGCCGACCGCCGGTCAGCCTCACCCGGCCTCCGGGATAGCTTCATCGAGCTCGTAATCGACCCGGTCAGGGTTCTCCTCGACGTAGGTCTCCGAGTGCTTCACGGTGATCAGATTCGATTCAAAGACCTCGCCATCCCAGTGACCTTCGGCCACCACCGGCTCACCCTTCCCAAACAAGCTCGACGGCTCATCTCCGACATGGCGAACGTCGGCGTCGACCCCACCAAAGCTGACGGTGAAGAGCACCGAGCCATCGGGGCCGGTCGTCGGTTCGTCCACCACGGTGCCCTGCATCCGGAAGATGTCCTCACCAAGTTCGGCCCGTTGGGCTACCGCTTCGTCGACATTGCGGAAAAACACCCGGGCGCTGGTGAGAGCTTGGAACAGCACAAACGCGGCAACGAGGCCCAGAATTCCGAGGATAAGCCAGTTCCGCCACCGAGGCCGAGATGTCGAATCGGGCTGGCGAGGGGTCAGATCGAGCTCAGTCAAGGTACCGCCTCCGTTCGTTTGGGAGTTTCCGACTCAGCGAGCGACCGGCGATCACGAGCGTTGCCGCATATACCGCGATAGCGCCGAACACTACGGCATAACCAACGATGACGAATCCCCAGTGCATCAGGTACTCGCTCCTAGATCTCCTGGTTGAACGTCGCCATCGCTTCGCCGCCCGAACATGCCGATCATCTCGTTCTCGGCCCGCCGCTCAGCCAAAGCGTGCTCAAGGTCGACCTGATCGAGCTGGTGCTGCAGCCAGGCCACACGGAACCGATGGACGAGCAACCACGCACCGATCAGCATGAAACTCACCAGTCCGAGGAACAACGAAAACAGGATGAGGCCGTCGATCTGGGTGTCGACACCGATCGACTGGCCCTGGTGCAAACCGCGCCACCATTTGACCGAGTAGCGAACGATGATCACGTTGGCGAAGCTGATAATGCCCAGCACTGCGGCCCGACGGGACCGAACCGCTGGCGGAAGTTCGAGACGGCGCAGCGCAAGGTAGCCGAGATACATCATCAACATGACCGCGGTGCTGGTCATCCGGGGATCCCACTGCCAGTAGACGCCCCACGTCGGTTTTCCCCACAACGCACCGGAGACCAGCATGGTGACGGTGAACAGCACCCCGATCTCGGCCGCCGAACCTGCGACCAAGTCCCAAAACACCGACCCGTTACGGAGGTGGATCACACTGGCGACGAGCGTGATGAAGAAGGCGGTGTAACCGGCGGCAACCGATGGGAGGTGGACGTACATCAACCGCACCGCGTCGGCCTGGGTCGCTTCCGGCGGTGAAAACACGAGACCGAACGAGAGCATGGCGACCAACGCCACCAGGGAGGCGACACCAAGAATGCGGGTGCCCTTCGAGCCGGTTCCCACACCGCGGGAAAGAGCGGTCGTCGAACCGCCCGGTTCAGCCCGCTCGATTGGGCCGACGTCGTCGGTGCTAGCTGTCAAGATTCCTCCAGGATTGGGCCGAAACTCAGCATCCCGATCCCCAGATACAGGAGGGCAAAAACGCCGAGCAACATTGTCCAAGACCAGCCGTCTTCCGATGATCCAAAGACTGCGGCTTCGGTGGCCAGCGTTGCCGCCAGCAGCACCGGTGCCAGCACCGGGAGCACGAGGAGCGGGACGAGCGTGTCGCGCACCTTCAACCCGGAAGCCAACGCCGCGTACAGCGTACCGGCCACGGTGACCGCAGTCGTAGCCAGGATGAGCGCTGTGACCAACAGCACGACATCCGATAGCGGCGCGTCGTAAAGCACAAACGCACCAAATCCGAGCAATAGTTCGAGGACCAGCAACTGCACGATGACCGCGCCGGCCTTCCCGAGGAATACGCCGGCTGGGTCGAGTCCAGCCATCTTGAGGGCATCGAGGTTCCCGTCGCTCGACTCGATAGCAAACGATCGGCCCAGCGTAAGCAACGACGAAAACAACACCGCCATCCAGAACAATCCCGGCGACACCTGGGCCAAGACCGATCGTTCGTCGGCACCGAGCACGGACAGGTCCGGTGAGATCGCCAATCCGAACATGATCAGCACAAGGGCCCCGAACGGCAAGATCTGGCCGAGCGCAACACGCGAGGCCAGTTCGATCCGGAGGTCTTTGCGGGCCATCAACAATGCGTCACGGAGCACGAAGTTGCTCCTCGGCGGCATCGTCGGTCGGCTCGTCGAGTACCGGGTCGGCGCCGGCTCGGTGGGCCTGGACCTGTCCGCCGGCCAACGTGATGGTTCGGGTGGCCAACACCGACGAACGGTCGATGTCGTGCGACGCGATCAGCACCGTCGCCCCGAACCCCACGGCATGATTGACCAGCCCATCAACAAAGTTCCGGCCGGCCTGGTCAAGCCCACCATGGGGCTCGTCGAGCAGCCACAACCGAGGACGGCGGCAGACCATGACCGCTAACGAGGTCCTCCGGCGTTGACCAGCCGACAATCTGGCCACTTTGATGTTCCGCAACCGACCCGACAACGCCAATCGATCGAGTACCGGTTCGACCGACGATGGATCGACCCGGTTTGCCCTGGCCCAGAACATCAGATTTTCCTCGACCGTCAATTCGTCATAGAGAAACGTCTCATGAGCTAACAGTCCGACCTCTCGACGGAGCCGCCGACGTTGATCCCGGTTCGACAGGTCATAGCCGAGTACCCGACCGGCACCACCGTTGAGCGGAGCGAGACCAGCGCAGAGCCGCAACAGCGTGCTCTTTCCCGCACCGTTTGCCCCTCGAATGAGCACGATTTCGCCTGCCTCGATGGTCAGATCTAACCCGGCGAGCGCCGGAAACTGGTCGATCAAGCTGATCGCTCGATCCATGCGAACGATCTCCGAGCCGGCGTCTGGGGTTGCCCGAGCGGTCACCAGAGGTAACGATACGCCCACCGCGGACAAATCGCCGACGGATCCGATCGACTCCGTGTCGTGCGTTCAAGGACGAGGGGTTCGGCCCGATAGGAAGATGCTCGCTCAGGGGCGAGCCAGTTCGAGTAAAAGGACACCCACCATCGATGTCGCGAACCACGGCCATCCTCGTTGGGGGCCTCGGCAGAATACTCATCGGCGCCGGCGTGCTCATTCTGCTCTTTGCTGCGTTCCAACTGTGGGGAACCGGTCTGTCCGAGGCGAGAGCACAGGACAAGCTTGCCGACGAGTTCCGGTCACAAATGGCGGCCACCGCTCCCCCTCCGACCGAAAACGTCGATGTCGGTGCCGAACCAGCCTCGACTGAGGTGACCCTACGGCGCGACCAAATTCCTACCGGCGGTATGGCTGTCGGCCAGCTCAACATCCCGGCTATCGGGGTGACCAAGACGTTCGTCGAGGGCACGACCCGCGATATTCTCCGAGCCGGTCCAGGCCACTACGGCAACACACCGCTACCGGGTCAACCCGGCAACTCGGCCATCGCCGGTCACCGCACCACCCACGGTGCCCCGTTCTTCGATATCGACAAGCTGGTACCCGGTGACGAGATCATCGTTGAGACGCTGCAGGGTGACTTCACCTATCTCGTCGAAGGTCACGAGAACGAGTCGGGCGGTCAATCTGGGCACTTCATCGTCGACCCCAGCGAGGTTGGGGTCATTTCCGACAAGGGCGACGATCGCCTGACCCTGACCGCCTGCCATCCGAAGTACTCTGCGGCACAACGGATCATCGTGACCGCCACGCTGGTCGGTGAGCCAGCACCGGCGAGCTTGACACCATCGGAGCTCCAACCGACCGATTCCGAAGGTGCCGAATTGGCCACCGAAGACACCGGTGAGCCTGGTAACGCACCGAACACCGAGCCACCCGATGCCACCGCGGACCAGGGGCAGGAACTCGCCGCCGTGGACGACACCGAGCCGAACGCGACCGAAGACGGCGGACAGGAGTTGGCGGTCGACACCGACCTCGACGGGGCGGTCCCCGGACCGGCCGGCACGACCGGCGATTCAAGCGTCGCTCGCTCGCTCGGCTGGCAACCGGCATACGCCGGACCAACCGCCATTTGGGCCGCCATCACCGCGGCGATCGCCTTGGTCGGATGGATCGTGGGTCGGTGGTGGCGCAGATGGCCGGCGTACGCCATCGCCTTCCCCCCGGTCGCGCTGGCCCTGTTCACCTGCTTCACCAACCTCGACAAGTTCATTCCCGCCGTCTGAGCAAGACCACGATCCCCGGCGGCCGCCGCTGTGGACCGGCCCATGATCAACTGGCTCCGCCGCTCACACCACCAGGGCCAGACCGGCCCAGCTCTGCGGTACGGCGCCACGGCCACTCCCGCTCTCGGGGTTCCAAAATTCGGCCAACGTCGACGTTACCGCACCGGTTCGTAGCGCCGTAGACAGCTGCTGCGCGTCGTCGTCCCGCTTCGCCCGGCGAGCGGCGACCCACATCAGGTAGGTCAACTGCGGCCATGCCGGCCCCCGCCAGTACACATCCGGTTCATAGGTCGGCTCAGCCCGATGAACGCCTCGTGGCCCATACGGTGCGCCGAAGGCGGCCGGATCGAGTAGTTCCTCGAACGCCTCTGCTCGTGGATCGACCAGTGTTGCCAACATGGCATCGAGCGTGCGGGAACGGCCGGACTCCGGCCCATCATCAACCCACGTGTTGCGGGTCGGTTCCCAACGCCCGGCCACGGTCGATGCCAGTTCTTCGACCGCGGGCCGTAGCGTCGATGCCTCGGCAGGAACGACGTCGAGGAGCTCTCGTGCGTTCCACGCCACGAGGGCGTTGAAGCCGATCGAGCCGACGATGAACCGCCGACTCCCGACCGCCGCTCCGGTGGTCGAGTGCTCCAAAGCCGCCACCATCTCAGATTTGGTCTCTCTCCATGCAGATCGGCGGGCGCCTTTCGCGTCGTTCGTCACACCCAGATCTGGAAGCCAATCATCCCAACGGGGACTATCGTCGCAGCCGCTCTCCCACGGATGGAAGAGGGGGACGAGCCCGGCCTCGGTCCGTGGTCGGTCCTCGAGAAGGTGCTTGATCCCCGCTACCGCCCGGGCCACCGTGTCGGCCTGCACCCCCATGCCGCCCCGGAGGAGCTGAGCGATGGCGTGGCCATACATCGGGGGCTGGGTGATCGAGGACGTCCGCTCACGGCCCCACAATCCAGCGGCCGCTCCATCGGTCCAGTAGGTCATGTGAGGAACGAACCCGTCCGAGCCCTGATGGGCTAACGAGGTCTCGATCTCGGTGCGGGCCCGTTCGGAGCCGAGCTGCAACCAGATCAGCGAGTGGAAACAGGAGTCCCATAACCACTGATGGGGGTACACCGCTTGGTTCGGGACGCAATAGCCCGGCTCCCGCCATGCGGCTTCAAGCATGGTCAACACACTTGAGCGTAACCCTTCGGCATTCACCGACAGGATCGTACCGCCATCTCCGAGTCGGCTGGCTCGTAGCGGCCAGTAGGTCGAGGACGGTTCGTCGACCAGTAAGAGCAACCGACACGACCCCCGATGGTGCACGCCTGAATTCCGTTAGATTGGTCGGCCGTGGGCAGTTGCGCCATCGTGTCATTCCGGCTCGGTTTTACCGACGGCGTCTCCGTAGTCTCGGCCTCGTGGCAACGGGCACTCGAATCCATTGGCTGGTCGACCTACACCGTGGCCGGCGATGGTCCGGTCGACCACCTCGTCGACGGACTAGGCATCGATCATCAACCGCCACCGCAGAGCGACAAGCTGGCGTCCGCTCTGGCCTCGGCCGATCTCGTGCTGGTGGAGAACGTGTTGTCCATTCCTCTGAACCTGCCGGCCAGCCGGGTACTCGCTGAGATTTTGGCCGACCGACCGGCGGTGCTTCACCACCACGACCCCCCGTGGCAACGAACGCGGTTCGCCAACGTCACCGAGCTACCGGCCGACGACCGGTGCTGGCGCCACGTGACCATCAACCGATTGACCGAACGTCAGTTTGCCGAGCGCGGCCTGACCGCAACAACGATCTACAACGGGTTCGACCTCGATCCGCCCCCCGGCCGCCGGCTGGAGACCCGACAACGTCTCGGTCTGTCGTCGCACGATCGGCTCGTAGCCCATCCGGTCAGAGCCATCGAACGGAAGAACATCCCGGAGGCGGTGAACATCACCGAACGGGTCGGCGGGATCTATTGGCTGCCGGGCCCCGCAGAGGAAGGTTACGTCGACGAGCTTGACCGCATCGTGGCCACGGCCCAGTGCTCGGTACTACGAACCCCGATCGACGGCGACACGTTGACGATGTCCGACCTCTACGCCGCCAGCGATCTCATCGTCTTTCCCTCCACCTGGGAAGGTTTCGGGAATCCCCCCATCGAGGCGGCGATCCACGGCCGGCCGGTGGTCGTCGGACGCTACCCGGTGGCCGACGAGCTTCGACAGCTCGGGTTTCGCTGGCTCGACGTCGACGACCACGACGACATCGCTCGGGCCCTCACCGATCCCTCGGCGGGCGACGTGAGCCACAACCGACGGATAGTGGAAGACCACCTCTCGGAAACTCAGATGGCCCAGAAGGTGGAACGGCTCCTCGAAGAGGCAGGCTGGAAGCCATGACTCCGTCATCTGACCCGGTGCTGGTCAAACGAGCCAGGATCTCCCGCCAAACGTCGATAGCGCTTCGCGTGGGGATGGGGTTGTTCGTCGGGGCCACCGTGCTGTTCTTTACCGCCTTGCTTACCGAGTTCACCGGGTTCTTCGCCACGACGATTACGCTATGTCTCATACTCGGTTCAGTCGTGCTAGCTCCAGCAATGGTCATCCACTACGCGGTGAAGGCCGCCAACCGAGCAGATCGTGAGGACTCATGGTGAAAGGGCGTCTACCAGGTCCGGAGCGGCGTCGCCAGCTGCTCGCAGTGGCGCGCTCGGTTCTCGCCGGCCGAGGATTTCATGAGACGACGATGGCCGATATCGCCGAGTCGGCCGGCGTTACCAAGCCGGTCCTCTACCAACACTTCAGCTCAAAGCGTGCGTTGTACCGGACGGTGCTCGAAGACATCGGCGATCGCCTGCAATCGACGGTGGTCGGGGCTGCATCGGCCGCAACGTCGCCGCGGGGTCGGGCCGAGGCCGGGATTCGGGCCTACGCCAAGTTCGTCGCAGAAGACATCGACGGCTTCCAGCTCCTCTTCAACAGCGCTAACCGTCAGGACGAAGAGTGGGCGGCCATCACTCGGTCCGTCGAGCGATCATTGGCCCAGGCCATCGGCGCCCTGATCGACGTACCAACGATCGACGATCAACGCCGTCAGGTCCTGGCTCATGGCGTTATCGGGCTTGCCGAGTCCATGATGCGCTACGCCGGAACGAGTGGCCGCGACCTGGCCTACACCCAGGACGAACTGGTCGACGACATCATCGACCTCGCCTGGTCCGGCCTGCGGGGCCTCGACGGGTAAGCCGGATCAACCGGTTCGGACCTAGCGAAGCATGGCCAACGCTGCTTCGTGGAGCGCCGGTGACGCAGCAGCCACCGCCCAACCACCGTCGAGCGGAGGGTTACCTTCGAGGTCGGTCACCATTCCACCGGCCGCCTCGACGATGGGGATGAGGGGAATGATGTCGTAAGGAGCGAGCCCGTTCTCTACTACCAGGTCGATAAGTCCGGCGGCGAGCAGGCCGTAATTGACACAATCGCCTCCGTAGCGAACCATCTTCACCGCGTCGGCCAGGCGGCCAAAACCGTCCGCTTCGGGCCCTGGTGCAAACATCGATGGGTGGGTACAGGCGACGATGGCGTGTTCAAGCTCGCTGGTCGTCGACACCGCGAGGTTCTCGGTGCCTTCGGGGCTGTGGAACACGGCGGACGACGAGCCACTCGTCCCCTGGCCGACCCGACCGACGTAGGTTTCGTCCAGGGTCGGCACGTACAGCCAGCCGGCCACCGGACGTCCCTCGATTTGGCACCCCAGCAGGGTTCCCCACATCGGGTGGCCGGTGATGAATGAGCGCGTGCCGTCGATCGGATCGATGGTCCAGCGAACCGGCCCGTTCCCCGTCGTACCGAACTCCTCGCCGTAGACGGCGTGATCGGGAAACCGTTCTTCGAGACCGGCCCGAAGGGCAGTTTCAACCGCTCGATCAGCTTCGGTTACCGGGTCGAAGCCCCCGCCGAGACGGTCAGCGTCCTTGTTCTCGATACGTTCGACGCGCCGATACCAGCGCAGCGACAGAGCACCGACCCGTCGAACCAATTCCGTAACGGCGTCGATATGGGGGTCGATGGCGAACATGGCGTCGACCGCGTCGGTGGGGGCGCTCTCACTCATAGCGACCCAACGTAGTGGCCGACTGTTCAATCTCTACTTCCGGAGTCTCGATATCGACTGGGATCGTCTCTTGACGCCGGACCGTCTTCGGCGGGTCGGATTCTGGTCCCGGGCAGCTAGGTTTCTGCCTCATGTGGGCTGCACTACTGGATCGGCTTGACGATGGGGCCAGAATTCACCTCGACCAGATCATGAGGCCCCGGGTGGTTCCCACCAATGAGGTGCTGTTTTGGGAAGGCGAACCCGGCGATGCGCTGTATGTCATCGAAGACGGGCACATTTTGGTCGAACGGGTAACCGAACAAGGCGACACCGTCGCGGTAGCCGTGCTCGGACCGGACTCGATCGTCGGCGAACAAGCGCTGCTTGGCGACGATGCCCGTGGGGCAACGGCACGAGCCCTGACCCCGACAACGGTTCGAATCCTCAGCCGCGCCGCCTTCGGGGAGCTCCGCAGAACCCAACCGGCACTCGATCAGCTGCTTGTCGGGCTGCTCGATGGCCGGATTCGGGAACTAAACGACCTGGTCCTCGAGGCCCGTCACCGACCGGCGGAGGAACGAGTCCGGCGGCGACTCGCCGAACTTGGCTCCCTCTTCGGGGAAGAGATCCCACTGACCCAGGCCACGGTGGCGGCCCTGGCCGGAACTACCCGACCGACCACGAACGGTGTGCTCACCGCACTCCAAGACGACGGCGTGCTCGAACTCCGACGTGGCCGCATCCGGCTTATCACCCCTGAGGCGTTGTAGACCTTCGGGCCGCCGATGACCACGCTTGGTGTTGACCTAGGGCCAAGAAGGATCACACTGAGCGCGCTAGCCGACAGACTTGGCGACAACCTCGCCACAACCTCACCGCCAACGCGCCAAAAACCCACGTCGATTCCCTAGGTTGACCGGTCATGATTCGCTCTCGCGGCCTCTCCATCCCGCACCGGTTCGCCGGTCATCGACATACTCGCCAATTGCTCGTCTTGGCCGTGCTGGCGGCACTCGCCATCACCGGTTGGGCCGATGCGGTGCTGGCAGCAGGAACGGACGCCATCACCGGCGACGGGTCGACCGATCTTGCTGCCCCAAGCGCCGAACTGTCGGTGTGGGCGGCCATCGTCCTCGGTCTGGTCGAAGGGCTAACCGAGTACCTTCCGGTCAGCTCAACCGGTCACTTGCTCGTCACCAACAAGATTCTCGGCCTCGGTCAGACCGAGCAGGCAGAAACCGCGCTCGAGACCTACGCCATCTGTATCCAGTCCGGCGCCATTTTGGCGGTGTTCGTGCTCTACCGTCAGCGGGTGCGGCAAATGATCGATGGGCTGCTGGGGCGTAGCGAAGAGGGCCGGCGCGTCTTGTTCGGCGTCATCGTGGCCTTTATCCCGACGGCCATCATCGGTCTCGCCCTCATCGGGGTGGTGCGAGATCGACTGTTCGGGATCGGACCGATCGCCGCCGCATGGTTGGTGGGCGGGCTCGCCATCTTGGCCTTAACCCGCAGTGGGGTGATGGAACGAGGCGGGCTCGACCTGGGCGATATCACTGCCCGCCATGCCGTCATTATCGGAATCGCCCAGTCGATCGCCTTGTGGCCGGGGGTCAGCCGGAGCCTGATCACCATCGTTGCCGCGGTACTCGTCGGCCTATCACTCCGGGCCGCTGTCGAGTTTGCGTTCCTGCTCGGCTTGGTCACCCTCGGCGCCGCTACCGCCGTCACCGCGTTGACCGAAGGGGGGCAGCTGGTCGACCTCTACGGTTGGTTCACACCGGCTATCGGCCTCGTCGTGGCCTTCCTCTCCGCTCTTGCATCGATCAAGTGGATGGTTTCGTGGTTGCAGGACCGAAGCTTCGAGGTGTTCGGTTACTACCGAATCGTGATCGGGGTCGTGGCCTTTGGTGCCCTGGCCATCGGTTGGCTGTAGACGGCTCCGAACACCCACCGCCGGGGCCACTAGGCCAGGTCGATGCCGAGGTTCACCAAGCCCAGCGTGCCGGGCCCGGATCGGGTCTCCGCTGCGGCCAACACGATCCCGGTGCCATCCGTCGCCGGGTCGCCAATGACGTGGTCTGTGTCCCACCCGGTGTCGGGGGGACCTGACTCGGCATATATACCGGTGGTGTGGACGGCTTCGGTATACGCCTCGTCGAAATAGAGCTGGGTGGTGAACACCGGGTTGTCGTCGATGTGGACCGTGGCGTGGATATGGATGGCCCGATCCTCGTACCACCCGGGATAGATGGTTTCGAACTCGAGGATCCCATCGGCATCGGCGGTTTGGGCGCCCCGGCAAAACGTGGTGCCTTCACCTTCATCTTTGCGGTCGTCGCTGACGCTATTTCGACGGACATAGTCCGAGTAGTCGCCGGTGGCGTCGGAGTGCCAGATATCCACCACCGCGTCGGGCACCGGTTGGCAACCCTGATCTACGACCCGAATGCCGAGCCGAAGTGGATGACCGGGGTAGCCCTCATGAATATCGCGACGGTCGAGGAGTTCACGGGAGGGGAACGGTCCCGGGGTCGACGACGGGAGCAGCGTGCACAGGGCAAGCCCTTCGAACGTCGAAGGGGAGAGTGCTTCCACCTCGACGCCGGTCTCCACATCGCTGGATTGGTCGGTCCTGGAGTCGGTTGTCGTGTCAGTACCGGCACCGGAATCGATCGAGCCGGCGTCTGTGTCGGTCGAGCCGGCGTCTGAGTCGGGGGCGGCGCCGCCGCATGCGCTGAGGATGACGGCTGACGCGCCAAAGAGGAAGGTGCGTCTATCGCAACGAGTGGTCGCCGGATCGGTGTTCATAACGTCGACAATGCCAGCGGTCGATCATGACGACGTAAGCGTGATGTTAGGGGTCGATGACCGACAGGATCATCGTGTTCAGACCAAGCCACAGCGCGAGACCGTTTGCCTACCCCTTGAGGAACAGGTCGTATGCGTCGTTGTCGGTTTCGTCCCAATACGAGAATCCGAGTTCGTCGATATGGAGCTGGAACTGGTCGAGGGTCGAAGGTGGCACGTCGACCGCCACCAACACCCGCCCGTAATCTGAGCCATGGTTCCGATAGTGAAACAGGGTGATGTTCCACTGCACACCGATGGAACCCAGGAAGGTCAGCAACGCTCCTCGTCGTTCGGGGAACTCGAACCGGTACACCCGCTCATCGACAACATCGGAGACCGCGCCACCGGCCAGGTGACGGATGTGGAGCTTGGCTAGCTCGTTGTCGGTGAGATCCTTGACCTGATATCCCTCGCGTCGCAGCTGGTCGATGACTGCGTGCCGGTCACCGACACCGTTACGCAGTTCGATTCCAACGAACACCCGAGCCCGGTCGGTCCGATTCCGTCGGTAGTTGAATTCGGTTACGTGGCGCTCCCCCAACGCTTGGCAAAAGTTCAAAAAACTGCCCCGCACTTCGGGTATCTCGACCGCCAGCAGGGCCTCTCTTCGATCGCCGACCGCGGTCCGCTCGGTCACGTGACCCAACCGGTTGAAGTTCATGTTGGCCCCGCAGTTGATGGCGACCAACGTCCGGCCCATCACCGAATCGTCCTCGACGAAGCGGCGGATGCCGGCAACCGCCAGTGCCCCGGCCGGTTCGACCACGGTTCGGGTGTCGTTGAAAATATCCCGAATAGCGGCACACACCTCGTCGGTTGTGACGGTAACAATCCCATCGAGATGCTGACGACATAACCGAAATGTCTCATCGCCGACCCGCTTCACCGCGACCCCATCGGCGAACGTGCCGATCTGGGCCAGCGTGACCGGGCCACCGGCCTCGAAGGCGGCCGACATGCTGGCGGCGTCGACCGGTTCAACCCCATAGATCTCGATCTCCGGCCGACGAACCTTCAAATAGGTGGCGACGCCAGCGGCCAACCCACCGCCGCCAATAGGGATAAATAGGGCATCGATTCCGCTATCGATTTGATCGAGCAACTCGCGACCAATCGTCCCCTGACCAACGATAACGTCTCGATCGTCGAACGGGTGAACGAAGCACAGGTCCTCTTCCCTGGCGCGCGTTGTCGCCAAGTCCTGGGCGTCATCGTAGTGCTCACCGTGGAGCACAACCTTCCCACCGAACGACTCGACGGCTCGCACCTTTATCTCTGGGGTTGAGATCGGCATGACGACATAGGCCGGAACACCACGACGGGCCGCAGCGAGCGCGACTCCCTGCGCATGATTCCCGGCCGAGCTGCAAATCACTCCGTTGCCGATCTCCGAGTCGGGCAACGACAGAATCTTGTTCGCCGCACCTCGAATCTTGAATGAGAACGACGGCTGCTGGTCTTCCCGCTTAAGCAGTATTCGATTGCCGAGCCGATCGGACAAGATGGGGGCGGCGGTCAGCGAGGTTCGAAGGGCGACAGAATAGATGGCGGCCTCTTCTACTCGTGCTGCGAGATCAGCCGATTCGTAGTCCATGGCAGAGTCCTCGGTCGGTGGGGTCCATCCTCCGGCGCGGCATCACCTGCCCCGCCGACGCCAGCGGCAGGGTTCCCTGATCGCTTGGCCGCAGCTCCAGAAGAGGCGGATACGCCCCGGCGGAAGCGATCAACAGCTTACCGCCGCTCGCTCGGTGGCGTGACAGCACCGATGCTGATCGCAAGAAACACCGTCAAAAACGATCGTCACAACCAGCGTGGGAGTCGACGCCGGTCACGGTTGTACCGCGTCACGTCCGGCGAAGCGTCTCCATCTCGGCCACTAAACGATCGACCTCATCTTCGGTGTTGAAGTAGTGCACCCCGGCCCGAACAACCTCGCTCAGCGATCGACCGCCAAGGTCGAGTTGAGACATCGACCGTGTCACCGCACCGATGGCGACCGATCGCTCGCCCAGGTACGCCTTCACCTCGTTTGCCGAGCACCCGGCCACGTCAAACGTCACGATGCCACAGCGGCGCTGACCGGTGTCGAGCACCCGAATCCCATCGATGGCTCGAAGGCCGGAACGTAGCCGTTCGGCTAATCCAACCACTCGGTACTCAATGGCATCGAGGCCCAAATCGAGGGCATAATCGAGAGCCCGAGCAAACCCCACCTTTGCCCCATACGAGACCTCAAACATCTCAAATCTGCGGGCCCCGGGTTCGAGACTATACGCCTCTGGTTCGGTCCATACCGAGGATCGTCCGTCGAGAAACGGCGGAGAGATCAGATCGTCAAGCACCGAACGGCGGGCGTAGAGCATCCCGGTCCCCCGTGGGCCGCGCACAAATTTGCGCCCGGTCAGGGTGAGGAAATCGCACCCGATCTCGTCCACATCGAGCGAAATTTGGCCTGCGGCCTGGCACGCATCGACGAGGTACACCGCGCCGACCGCTTTGGTCAGCTTCCCGACGTCGGCCGACGGGTTGACCAGGCCATTGGACATGGCGACCGTCGTCAGACAAACGAGCTTGACCCGCTCATCGAGGCGGTCCTCAAGCCTGGCAAGATCGATCTGGCCGTGCTCGTCGTCGGGCACGATCTCGATCTCGACGCCCCGATCAGCAGCCTGCAACAGCCCGATGACGTTGGCGCTGTATTCGGTCCGCCCGACGAGCACCCGATCACCGGCCACCAGCGGTACCGACAGGAACGCCCGCCACCAAGCATCCGAAGCACTGGTGGTGAACGCCACCTCGTCCGGTTGGCAACCCAAGAACTTCGCCCCGGCACCGTAGACCCGGTCAAGATCGGCGGAGCGCTGCTGGGCAGCGGCGTATCCGCCGACGCGAGCTTCCAACAGCAGGTAGTCGATCACCGATTCGACTACCTGATTGGGCGGCAACGACGCTCCGCAGTTCTCGAAATAGGCGCGATCGAGACACGACGGTGTATCGGCGCGTGCCGCATCGACGTCGATCGGGACAGTGGCGTCACCCATCAGCGGATCATACAAGCGCTCCGTTACTGAAAGCCGATGTTACTGAGCGTCGGTGTCACTGAGCGCCGGTGTCACTGAAGGCCGATGTTACTGAGCGTCGATGCGATACACCGCTTCGAAGGTGAACGTCCGTCGACCACCGAGGTCGACCCGAGAACCCGGTTGGAGTACGACCGGTCGCCCTGCCGTCGCCTCGGACCAGAGTTCGGAGTCTGGTGTCTGGTACCGGGTCCCGTTCATGCTGTCACCATCGATCAAGGCCACGTCCCAGCCGTGCAGTTCGATCCGAGCGTGACGTCGAGAAATGCCGTCGTCGTCGAGTGAGATCGGCACGAAACCCTCGTCGGCGATGGCTAGCCGCCCGATGATGTAGTTCTGGTTCAACTGATAGGAGGTACCGTCGTCGAGAACCAAGTAACCGAGGATGGGGCGGAATCCGCGAACCAACTCGAGCGAGGCCTCGTCGGTCGACGTGCCGCAGGTGACACAAATCCGCGACCGGGGGTGGTTGAAATGGTCGTTAGGGCACATGATGCCCTGAACCACTACCTGTTGACGTAGCTCGGCCGGCTCCTCGGTGGCCCGCCCAAACGATTCCGAGACCATCGGAAGCGGAGCCGGCTCGTTCTCCAACGGCTCGGTAATGGTAAACACCTCGAACGTCCGCGCCGACCGGACCGAGGCGTCGATCTGCGTTCCGTCCGGAAGCGATGGTTGCTCGGTAACGATGGCGTGAGCTTTCGTCGGCGGAGCGATCGGAGGCGATGGCGGCTCAGCGATCGCTGGGGTTGGCAGCGACGGTGCCCGCCACGTCGAAATCAGACGCACACCGGCTCCCGGGACTAGCCCACGTTCGAGGCCGAGGGCACCATCGAGGGCCACGGGCAGGTCTGAGCCGACGGTGGGAACGGTCCGCCTGCGGTCGAGCACCGCTTCGATGAGCGACGGGTCGGCCACCGCCGCCGGCGCGTCGGCCGCCGACAGCCGCCGGTCGCGGAGCACCAGATCACAATCCCCACCACCTTCGACCGCAAGCCCGTCCATACGATCGATCACTGCCAGATACCCACCGCCCTTCCCGGCCCAGTCGATCGTTCTCGCCCGTTCGACGAGCGGTTCAAGCCCCGATGCATCGATTCCGTCGAAGAAACGGTCGAGAAGCACGGGGCCACCGACGACCACGATGAGGCCACCAGGCCAACGGCCGACGATGCCGTCGCCCGGCAACACCGCACAACGCACCTCATCGAGCGGCGAGGTCACGACGTTTGTCCATCAACCGATTCGACGGCCGACGCCAGAAGCTCGACCTTGCGGGCAAATTCGTCGGCCGTCGACGGCCGATCTGCGGAATCGACGGCGACACAGGCAGCGACGAGGCGGGCCTCGGATTCGCTCAGCGACGGATGGATGACCGTGGTCGGCTGCAGCATAAATACGAAGGCGTCACGGAGGCTGAGACCATCGAGTCCCGGAAAGACCGACGCTCCGCACAGCAGGCTGTGGAGCGAGACACCGAGGGCGAAAACATCGCTGGCCCGGCCGGCTTTTTCGCCCCGAATCGTCTCTGGTGCGAGGTGCGCAAGACTACCGACCGACCCCATCCCAGTCGATTGCTGCCCCGGATTAAGGATCTGGGCCAAACCGAGGTCGCCCAACTTGGCCGTCCCGTCGAACAGCATCATGTTGCTGAGCTTCACATCGCGGTGGGCCAGTCCAACCTCGTGTAGTGCGTGGGCCCCTCTGGCGATATCAGCGATACAGCGAAGCTTTACCGAGCGGGTAAGGCTGTTTGCCGCCTGCGCCAGGCTGCCTGTTTCGGAGAACTCCGAAGCGTAGAAGATGGTCCCATCTTCATGCCCGGCGTCATAGATTTGGACCAAGTGGGGTGACGCCGCTGCGTGGTAGACACGAAGCTCGTTTGCCATCCGGTCGTACCCTTGCTGATGGCTTCGGTGGTGAAGCACCTTCACCGCAACGTACGGGGCGGTCAATCCAAGCCGAGCTGGCGGGCGGGCCCGCCAAAATACCCCGTAGTTCCCTTCGCCCAGTTCTTCCAGAAACTCGTAGTCGGCGATCCTGGTCATCGAACGCCTCACGACGCCTCCTCGCCTTCCACCTCAAGCCGGTCGACCAAACCCACCCATTCGACTGACGACGCCCCTACGTTACCCCGCTCGCTCACCGCTGCTCCTGGCGGTTCACGAACATCAAGAGACGAGAGGTCGAGGTCGTAGTTGGTCATCACGGTGGCAATAGGCTAACCAGGGGTGGACCATCGCCGCGCTCGATCGGGAGTGCCGATTGTGTCAACGACCGTGGTGGATGTACTCCTGCATCTGTCGAGTCTCGTTCTCAAGCTCCGTTACCCGGTACTTGACCACGTCGCCGATGCTGACCAAGCCGGAGAGGACGCCGTCGATATCGACCGGAAGGTGTCGGATTCGGTTCTCGGTCATCATCGTCATCAACTGATCGATACGATCTTCCGGGGCACAGGTCACCACCGTTTCGGTCATTATTTCCGACACCGGCCGATCGAGCAGATCGACCTCAACTCCGAGGGCGCGAACCACATCCCGCTCGGAGACGATTCCTTGTATCTGCTGGCCGTCCGGGCTGACGACGAGGGCGCCAAACCTGTTTTCTCGGAGTATGTCAACCACGCGCCGTACCGTCTCGGTCCGGGTCACGGTAACGGTTTTGGTCCCTTTGCGATCGAGTATGTCGGCCACCCGCATCGTCGTTCCTTTCGTCGGCTACTCAAGCTCCTCGGTGTGAACAGTGTCTCACATCAAGCGACGACATGGGGGTAGAAGTCGCCCAGCCAGTATCGGCTGGGCATCACTGGCCGAAAGAGGCGCCGTACAACAACAGATCGTCAGCGGCGCCCGTCTCCTCAGACCAAGACAGGAGCCAAAACGCGGCTCGGGCCGGACAGAAGTCCGACCCGAGCGCTATGCATATTCTGATGGTGTCATCGTTTCGGTCGGTGACCGAAACGATGACGGAGGGATCAACCCTCGGCGTCCTCCTCGGACTCCTCTTCCATCACGTCTTCTTCGCCTTCGGCGCCTTCTTCAGTCTCTTCTTCTTCCATCACGTCGTCTTCTTCGCCTTCGACGCCTTCTTCAGTCTCTTCTTCTTCCATCACGTCATCTTCGACGTCGGCACCGTCATCGGCACCGTCCTCAGCTGGTGGCGGAGGAGGATCGACAGGATCGGTGCCTTCATCGACAACGCCCTCATCGACGACGCCTTCATCAACAACGCCCTCATCGACGACGCCTTCATCAACAACGCCTTCATCGACAACGCCGGTATCGGTGTCATCGGTGCTTTCACCACAGGCTGCGGCGAAAAGGGACGCGGCAAAAAGGGCGGCCAATGGCCATAGAAGTCGCTTAGTCATGTTTTTTCTACTCCCCAGTATCTATCAGTACGGGATGTACCACTCGCCCGAACATCGAGCGATGCCCTCGTTGGAGCAGCGACTGACAGTAGCCCCCCTCACTGGCAATGAGTCATCACCCGTACCGTGACGTTAGACACACGTAACCCATGGGCGCGGCAAAACATGCCGAATTAAGCCGGAAACTTAGGCTGCGCTGTCGTACACCCCGCTCTCAAAATTATAGTACGTCTGGAGAGAACCGGTATCTGCGAAGGGAAGGATCTGGGTGAGGTACGCGCCGCCGATACCGGTGGTTCGGTCGATCCAGAAATAGCTATTCGCTAGCCCAGCCCACGACAAAGTCCCGGCTGGCCGACCGGTGTGGCCGGGCTCCTCGTGTATCTGGAAGGTGAGTCCCCATGATTTCTCCTCACCAGCGAACAACTCGGCATCATTGCTGAACGCGGGCATACCGGAGATCAACGGCGCGACCCGCAACGGCCCCATAGCGTTTGCACACATGGCATCTACCGTCTCTTGAGACATCACTCGGGTACCGTCGAGTTCGCCGCCATTCAGCACCATCCGGCAGAAACGGGCATAGTCGGCCATCGTTCCGAGCAAACCGCCACCTCCCATCTCGAATTCCGGATTTTCGGGCGTGGCCAGATCGATCGGGGCCAGTGTCCCGTCTGGCATTCTGGCGTGGGCGCCTGCCATTCGGCCGAGCATCGATTCTGTCGGAGCGAACCCGGTGTCTGACATCCCCATCGGCTCGAAGAGATTCTCGGAGAAGTACTGGCCGAGGGAACCGCCCGACACCGCCTCCACCATCTGGCCGGCCCAATCGATACCGATGCCGTACTCCCAGCGGGTCCCGGGGTCGAACATGATCGGCCCTCGAAGCGAAGCCTTTTCAAGGCTCAACACACTCGGCGTGCCGGTCGCTTCGAGATATGCGGCGTACTCCGGGTTCCAAATCTCGTACACAAAGCCCGATGTGTGGGTCAAGAGGTGACGGAGCGTGACCGGGGTAGCGGGCGGACGCAACGACGGCGTCCCGTCATCGGCAAACCCTTCCAAGACCTGCACGGCACCAAGTTCGGGGCAGACCTCCCCCGCTGGCGCATCGAGGCTGAGGTTGCCGCGCTCCACCTCCAACATCGCGGCCGCACCGGTCACGGCCTTCGTCATGGAAAAGATGGCCCCGACCGTGTCGGGAGTCATGACAACATCTGATCCGAGGACCCGTTCGCCAAAACCACCCTCGTATGTCATGCCTTCTCGGTCGAAAGCAACAGCCACTACGCCCGGAACATCGCCACGTTCGACAGCGCTGCCCAGTACCTCGTCCAGCCGATCCTTCATCGTGTTCCCCCGTAGCTGCGTCTCATTGAGAGAACTTACTCTGGCCGCACCTCGCATCGCCAAATGAACCGGATCTGAATCGGGCGACCTCTGGCGCACCGGCACCGACTCGATCGACGACGGTCGACCAAAGTTCATACAGTCGATCAAAGTTCATACATCTGTACGAGATGGTCACCGAGATGGTGCTGGTAGACATCTCCCATGAGCGATGTCGCAGCCATCGTGCTAGCAGCCGGCTCCGGAACCCGAATGGCTCCTACGGCGCCACACGACGCCGACAAACAGGCCGGCACCAAGAAACAGTTCGTGGAGTTGATGCCCGGCATCCGGGTCGTCGACCAGACCATCGCAACGTGCGCCGCGGTATGTACCTGGATCGGGCTCGTCCTCCCGCCGACCGCCGACTGGGATGGGCCAGCGGTCGATGCCGTCGTCGCCGGCGGCCCGGACCGGCTTGGGTCCCTGGCCGCCGGCGTCGCCGCACTTCCCCCCGAGGCCGAGATCGTCGTGGTCCACAGTGCCTCCCACCCCTTGGCGTCGATCAACCTCGTCGACCGTGTCGTCGCTTCGGTACGGGACGGCGCCCATGCCGTGGTCCCGGTGCTGGCCGCGGTCGACACGATCAAACGCTTCACCACCGACGGCCGCCTGGTGACCGTCGGCCGGGAAGGTTTTGGTTCGTCGCAGTCACCTATGGCCTACGACCGGACCATGTTGGAGCGTGCGCTGAACGCTCCCGGTTCGGTGGTCGAAGAGTCGATCGCTGTCGAGGCGATCGGCGGCATCGTCGTGGCCGTCGATGGCGAGTTGACCAACCTTCACCTGACCGACCAGACCAGTCTGCGGGTCATCCGAGCCCTGGCCGCCCTAGACCTCGACCTCCCAACAGGAGACCGTCGACACAGATGACGAGACGACAGCGACTATTCCATTCCCTGGCGGTGTTGGCCGCACTCGCTGGGACAGCGGCCGCCTGCAGCACAGGTAGCTCTCAAAACGAATCGGATGCGGTTGGCCTCGTCGACCTCGAAGAAAGCGAACTGGCCGGTGCGAACTGGGACGAGATTGTCGCCGAGGCCGAAGGCGGAACGGTCGACTGGTTCCTCTGGGGCGGGTCGGACCAGATCAACAGCTACATAAGCACCGAGGTCGCCGACGACATGGCCGAACAGTTCGACATCACGATCAATCGGGTCGGTGTGTCAGATACCGCCGACGCGGTAAACCAAGTATTGAGCGAGGCAGAAGCCGGCAGACTATCGGACGGCTCGGTTGACCTCATCTGGATAAATGGCGAGAATTTTCGAACGATGAAACAGGGTGGTCTCCTCTTCTGCGGTTACTGGGATGTGCTTCCCAGCATGGAGTTCGTTGATCGAGACGACCCCGCGGTGCTTTTCGATTTCGGCACTCCCGTCGACCAATGTGAGGTGCCTTGGAATCGCGCCCAGGTCGCGTTGATCTACGACAGCGCCACCCTGACCACACCACCAACCGATATCGACGCACTGCTGGAATTTGCCTGCGCCAACCCCGGGACCGTCACCTATCCGGCGCCGCCAGACTTCACCGGAAGCGTGTTCGTGCGCCACGTGTTCTACAACGAGGCGGACCGCCTGTTCGCCGACGAGGGGGGCCTCGACGTACTACTCGGCGCCTTCGATGACGAGGTGTATGAGGAGGTGGCCGCGGCGACCTGGGCAACCCTAAACGAGGTCGAGCCTTGCCTGTGGCGGGGCGGCGATACGTATCCAGCCGATAAACCAGCGCTCGACCAACTCTTCGCCAATTCGGAAGTCTCGCTGAACATGACCTACGAGCCAGCCGAGGTAGGCCTGGCCGTAGACGACGGCCTTTTTCCCGAGACGACGAGGACGTACGGGCTTCAGAGCGGCACGATGGCCAACCTAAACTTCACGGCAATCCCCTTCAACTCCTCGAACAAGGCGGCGGCTTTGGTGGTGGCCAACTACCTGCTATCGGCCGAGGCGCAGCTGGAAAAAGCCGACCCAGCCGTTTGGGGGCCTCAAACAGTGCTCGACGTCGATCGCTTGCCAGAAGATATGCAAGCCATGTTCCAAGCCGTTCCGCGGCACCCGTCGGTAGTAGCCCCTGAGGAGTTGGCGCCACTGGCCTTGCCAGAGCTGCAGGCAGATTGGGTGACGGGGATAGAACGAGACTGGTCGGCCAACGTGGCGGAGCGGTAGCCCAAAGGGTCTATGACCGTGAGGAACAAGCTGTCAGAAAACGCCTTGCAGCGACTCCGGATTTGGCTGCTGCTGACGCCGGCGATGACGGTCATCGTGATGCTTTTTGTTGGCGGACTCATCGCTGGCCTGGCCAGGAGCCTGAACTACTTTCCGCTCATCGGTCTCACCGAGCCGAATCTCGACGCATACAGGGCTGTACTCGGCGACGAAACCTTCCTTCGAAGCCTGGCTGTAACGTCGTATATCTCCTTTACAGCGACCGCTATCTCCAGTGTGCTCGCGGTAGCAGCTGCCTTACTGCTCCGCCCTCTTGTCTTGAGACAGCGCCTCTTCTACTTCATGTTTTCACTTAATCTTACGGTCCCGCACGCCGTTGGCGCCATCGGAATATCGTATTTGTTATCTCAGGGTGGTTTGGCGTCGAGGTTGGCCCGGAGTGCCGGTCTCACCGACCGACCGGCCGACTTTCCCGCGTTGGTCGCTGACCCGTGGGCCATCGGCATCATCGTGGAGTACGTGTGGAAAGAGACGCCCTTCATCGGAATAGTCGTGCTGGCAATTCTGGCGTCGGTCGGCGAGGACTACGAGTCCGCTGCCAGATCGCTGGGGGCGGGACGTTGGCAAACATTCCGGTATGTCACGATGCCGTTGGTGCTGCCCGGGTTGGTCCCGGCCTCGGTGATCGTGTTCGCCTTCACCTTTGGAGCGTTCGAAGTGCCATTCCTGCTCGGCCGAACCGCACCGACGACGCTCCCGGTACTGGCCTACCGCAGTTACACCGATGTCGATCTGGCCGCTCGACCAGAAGCGATGGCGATATCTATGGTTATCGCCGGCACGAGCGCCCTCATCATCTCGGCCTACCTGGCGCTCACCCGCCACTACTCCCGTGGCTGACCGCAGTCCACGACGGACGGTCCGTCCACTCCGTCACCTCGGGGTGGGGCTGCTACTCATTGCCCTCGCCCTACCAATCCTGCCGCTTGCGGTTTGGTCGGTTTCGTTCCGGTGGTTCTATCCCGACGTGGTGCCGAGTGTGTGGAGTCTTGAGGCTTGGGTCGCTGTTCTCAGTCCGGCCAACAATCTTGCTGCTGCCACGGCCGACACCGTCGCAGTCGCCTCGTTGGTGACCGTCTTGGCCACACTTATCGGGGTACCAGCCGGGCGAGCACTCGGGCTCAATGAGTTTCCAGGAAAACGGGTCGTCGAATTGTTGATACTGGCCCCGATAGTGGTGCCTGGGGTTGCGGTGGCGCTTGGCATTCACGGCCTATTTATTAGGTATGGCATCGCCAACTCTCGACTCGGTGTTGCGGTTGTCCATCTCGTTCCGACCGTGCCGTACCTTACGTTGCTCGTTTCCGGCGTCTTCGCCAACTTCGACACCGACTACGAGCTTCAGGCCCGGTCGCTCGGCGCGAGCGCGCTCGCCACTCAACGATTCGTGACACTGCCCGCCGTCGGTCCCGGGGTGGCGGTGGGGGCACTGTTTACGTTCTTGATTTCGTCGAGCCAGTACGTGCTCACGCTCTTGATCGGCGGTGGGGAGGTCGTGACCCTCCCGTTGCTGCTGTTCAGTTTCGCCCGCAGCGGCGAAAACGCGATAGCCGGTGCGCTCAGCCTGGTGTACATCGCCCCCGGCGTTGTCGCTCTGTGGCTGAGTTCGCGGCACTTGTCGGGGAATAGTGCTGCGCTCGGGGGGCTCCAAAAACTGTGACCACAGTGACGCTAGCGGGGCTTGTCAAACGATTCGGCGCCGACGCTCCGGTGATCGACCAGCTCGACATCACCATCGAGTCCGGCAGCCTCACGGCTTTGCTCGGTCCATCGGGCTGCGGAAAGACAACCACGCTGAAACTGATCGCCGGCCTTCTTACACCGACCGCAGGAGAGATCCGGTTCGACAACCAATCGGTCATTGCACTTGCGCCAGAAGACCGTGAGGCGGTCATGGTGTTCCAAAACCATCTGCTATTCCCCTACTTGTCGGTGGCCGACAACGTGGGGTTCGGATTGAAAATGCGGCGGGTCCCGAAGACTGAACTACGGTCTCGGGTCGCCGACATGCTCGAACTCGTTCAGCTGCCGGATATCGGCCGGCGGACACCGGCCTCACTCTCGGGCGGACAACAGCAACGGGTGGCGTTGGCCAGGGCACTCGTCATCGAACCTCGGGTCCTCCTCCTCGACGAGCCGCTCAGCAACCTCGATGCCCATCTCCGTGACGAGATGCGAGAGTTGATCCATTCAATCCACTCCGCCCTTGGCATTACGACGGTTGTCGTCACCCATGATCAGGAGGAAGCGGTCATTCTTGCCGACCGGGTGGGCTTGTTGCTCGATGGCTCGATTCGCCAGGTCGATTCGCCAAAGGCATTCTTCGAGCGGCCGGCGTCGGCCGCCGTCGCTCGGTTCTTTGGGGGATCGAACTTCCTGCCGGGCACATGGACCGATGGACTCTTTCACACCGACATCGGCTCGTTCACCGTTCCGTCGAAGACCGCGACGTCGGGGCCAGCGGTGTTGACCATTCGCCCAGAAGATGTCGGTATCGAGATTCCCACTGCCGGCGGAGATGTCGACACGCCGCTGGTCAACACTGTGGCCGGCGTCGTTCGGTCTTCCCTCTACGGCGGCCGGTACGCCCGATTCGAGGTGGCGGTCGGATCTCGCTCCTTCGATGCCATCACCGAGCCACGCCGATTCGACGCGCTGGCCAGCGGTCGGCCGGTCACGGTTCGGTTCCCGCCAGAAAAGGTGTGGCTGCTCCCCGAGTAGACCTCGATCCGTGCACCGACGGTGAGCCGATCGACGCTAGTCCTCGAAGGTCGAAAATCACAGATCGAGCGGATCGGCGCAATACCCGGCGCAGATACCATCTGGACGCAATGGTATGAATGACCGTACAATTGATCTCAAGTACGTTCAGAGGGTCGAGCAGACTAGCCCTCGATCAAAGAAAGCGCTGGCCAGGATGATCTTTGAGCAGCACTACCTCGACTGCCTGTCACAAGCCTCGTACGTCATCGGCGATGGGTCGACCGGTCGGGCTGTCGTCGTCGACCCCCGCCGTGATGTCGCTCCATACCTGGCGACAGCAGCACAACACAGGCTGACCATCGAATTGGTCATCGAGACCCATTTCCACGCCGACTTTCTCTCCGGCCACCTGGAACTGGCCGATGCCACCGGGGCGGCGATTGCCTACGGATCGGCAGCGAAGACCGAGTTCGAATCGCGCAAACTCACCGATGGCGAGCGCATCGAACTCGGCGAGGTTGTGCTTGAGATTCGCCACACTCCGGGCCACACCCCAGAATCGATATCGATCGTCGTCTATGAGCGGGCTGAAGATGAGATTCCTCACAGCGTCTTGACCGGTGACACCTTGTTCATCGGCGACGTTGGCCGTCCAGACCTGTTGTCATCGACGGGCGTCACCTCCGAAGAACTGGCGGGACAGCTCTACGACTCACTGCACCAGAAGTTGCTGGTGTTGCCCGACGCCACCAAGGTCTACCCCGCCCATGGAGCCGGTTCGGCCTGTGGCAAAAACCTCTCCACCGATACCTGGTCGACGATCGGTGACCAGCGGGCCACCAACTACGCCCTAGCCCCAATGTCGAAAGCCGACTTCATCGCTGTGGTAACCGACGGCCAAACGGCCCCACCGGCATATTTCGCCCACGACGCACTGCTCAACCGTCAGCTTCGACCACTACTCGACGAAATGGCGCCACCTCCATCACTCAGGCTGGACGACGTCCTGTTGCGACAGCGTCGAGGAGCGACGGTACTCGATACGCGAAGTCCGGAAGAGTTCGCTACCGGCCACCTGGCCGGATCGATCAATATCGGCATGGCCGGACGCTACGCCGAATTTGCCGGTGGTGTACTCCAGCCCGGAGCTCCGATCATCCTGCTGACCGAATCCGGTTCCGAACTTGAGGCCAAGAATCGGCTGGCCCGAATCGGGTTTGACAACGTTGTCGGTTTCCTGGCCGACCCCTTGGAAACATTGGCCGACCACCCCGACGATGTGGTCCAAGGCTCCCGGATAGACGTCGCTGCCCTACGACGGGCAACGATCAACATCGACGGGTTGCAGCTTGTAGATGTCCGCCAACCCGGAGAAACGGAGGCCGGCATCATCGATGGAGCGGTGACTATCCCATTGACGCAGCTAAACAAACAGGTGGCACGGCTCGACGCATCGCGGCCAACAATCGTGTACTGCGCCGGCGGGTTCCGATCGTCGATCGCCGCCAGCCATCTGGCGGCGATCGGGTTCGTGGATGTCTCCGATCTATTGGGCGGCTACGCGGCATGGGCCGCGGCCACCGACCACACCAAAGTGTGACGTCCTAACATTCGAACCGCACTTTCTGGCCGTTGGGCGGATGAACCCGGCGGGCCAAGATACTGTCGGGCAACCCACCCATCGCGCTGTCGGTGTCTTCGAGCAGCGTTACCTGCTCGGTCATGGCCACCCGGTCCATCAAGATGGACACCCGCATGTGTTTGGATTGCGACGCGCCCGCCCAAACGAGTTCCGGTGGCGTGTTCCTCGGTTGAAACCGTCCAAAACCCCTGTTTCGGAGAAAAGTAGGGATAGAAGTAGGGATGGACTCGCTCTGACCATTGAGCCGAGCAGGCCAGCCGCAACAACGAACCAAGACATCCTCTACGTAGGAATATGTAGCCAGGTACCTGACATATGGCTACACTTTCATACATGCGTGACTCTGACCTCGCTGAGCTCCCACAGGTGTTCAGCCACAGCGACGCAATGACAGCAGGCCTCTCCGACCGAGCCCTCGCACAACTGCGTAGCAAAGGTGCCATCCGACGTCTGGCACGCGGCATCTACAACAAGCCTGACTTCACCGCAGATCCGGACCTGACCGAAATTGCTTTCCGCGCCCCGCAAGCAACGCTCTGCCTCACCGCAGCGCTCGCCCGCCACGATCTCACTGACGACATCCCACCCAGCATTGACGCTGCCCTCCCCCGCCAACACCGCTCGCCAAAGACCACCGCACCGGTCACCTGGCACCGCTTCGATAGCGCCACGTTCGACATCGGGCGCGACAGCTTGACCCTCACCAAAGATCTCAGCATTGGCATCTACAACCCGGCCCGGTCGATCATCGACGCCTACCGGCTCCGCCACCTCTACGGAACCGACCAAGCTCACCAAGCACTCAAGCGATGGCTCCGCGAACCCAGCAACCAGCCGAGCCAGCTCCTCGCCATGACCAAGCACTTCCCCACCGCCACCCCCATCATCCGCACCACCCTCCAAACCATCCTGTGACCAACCGACCAGACCGCTCCACTCCCGGCGGCGCCGCCTACCTCGACCTCCGAAGACTCGCCACCAACACTCAGCGACCAACCGACGAACTCCACCAGCTCTACGCCCTCGAAGGATTCCTCGACCGGCTCACACGATCCGCCCACAGTGAGCACCTTGTTTTGAAGGGTGGCGTCTTGCTCGCCGCCTACTCCGAACGCCGACCCACCAGAGACATCGACTTCGCCGCCTCCCAGATTCAGGCCGACCACGACAACATCCGCGACATCGTCAACGACATCCTGGCCATCAACGTTGAGGACGGCCTCGAGTTCGACCCCGCCAAGACCAGCGTCAAAGACATCCGAGACCTCGACGCATACCCAGGAGTTCGGTCCAAGATCAGCGGCACACTCGCCACCGCAAAGATCCGCTTCCACGTCGACATCAACATCGGCGACCCGCTGTGGCCAGCGCCACGCCAAGTCGAACTCCCGCGGCTGCTCAGGACGACCCCGTTGCAAATCAAGGGATACTCAGTCGAACTCGTGCTCGCCGAGAAAACCGTGACCGCTCTCCAGCGCGGCACCGCAAACACGAGATGGCGAGACTTCGTCGACATCGCCGCCCTGTCCACCGCAACCATTGACCGCAAGATCCTCGACGAAGCAATCAAACGAGTCGCCGAGCATCGACAAGTCACGACCGAATCGCTGTCATCGATGCTGGATGGCTACGCCGTCATCGCCCAACCACGCTGGCAGGCCTGGCGACGCAAACAACAGCTCACCCACACCCCCGAACAGTTCGCCGATCTACTCAAGACCGTGATCGAATTCACCGACCCCAGCCTTGAATAACCGAAACAACACAGCGCCGCACTCACTCGCGAAGGTCACCACGACGACGGCAGCGAGTTTCATGGGACTGTTGCACGGTTTGTGTAAGTGGGGTGGTCTGACACGGTCCGCGGCCTGAGGTCGTGGTCCGGGAAGGATCATTTGTGATGAGGAATGATGAAAGAAGAGATTTGGAGTTGGCTGGCTCAGCGGAGCTGGTGTCGT
>CALIFY010000054.1 GCA_938021675.1 uncultured Acidimicrobiales bacterium | reverse complement strand
ACCGTAGAAGTCGGCCCGAAGGGCTATGGCCACCTTGATCCTGCTGTGGGTCGACTCGGTCATCACGGCCAAGGTTTCGAGAAACAATTCCTGTTCAACCCGGGAGTCGTTGAGTGTGAACAGTTCTTCGAACTGGTCGATGGCCAGCAAGGTATGGGACCCGGTGTCGAGCCATCGCCGCCCACCGTGGGGGAGGTCACCGCGGCGCAGCGTTTCATCGCCTCCGGAACCGCCTCCGGCGTCGGTGTCGGGACCTAATCGGCGAAGCTGGTGGACCAATTCTCCGACCGCGTCGCTGCCGGGATTGAACAGCGCAACCCGCCACTGTTGGCTCCCGGCGATAGCGCCCCGCCCCAGCCGGGGAATCAGGCCCGCCCGGAGCAGAGACGACTTCCCGCTACCGGACGGACCGCCGATCACGATGACCGAATGATGTTGCAGTCGGCCCACCAGAGTGTCGATCAGGTCATCGCGCCCGAAGAACAACCCCGCGTCCTCCGGCTGGTACGCGGCCATACCTTTATATGGGCAGAGGTCGGAGGCGTGGCCGACGGCGACGGTCGACACACCTGACTCAGATGTTTGGTCGATTGCTTCACGAGCATGGTCGGCCCATTCGACGATCGATCCGTGGCGCCGCACCGGATCTCGATGCATGCCCCGTTCGAGCACTGGCTGCCAGATGGTGGGCATCGATGGTAGGTGGGCTGGAATCGACGCGGTGTCGGGAGGATGGCTGCTGGTCAGCAGGAACCAGAGCAACCCGCTGGCGGCGTACACGTCGGCAGCGGGGGTGATCGGTGCGCCAGGGGTCATCTGTTCCGGGGCTCGGTAGAACGGCGTGCCGCCCGATACGGTCGGCCCTGCTGAGGTCCGGTCGTGGTCCTTGGCCAACCCGAGGTCGCCGATGACGAAACGTTCGCCATTCGCCAGCAGCGAACCTCCGATCAGCGTGTCGTTCGAGCGGCGACTGCCCGCTATGAGCAGGTTTTCCGGTTTGACGTCTCGGTGCACGATCTTTGCTTCGTGGAGGGCGCTGAGTCCGTCGGCCAGCGCGTCGACCACCGAGGCGATGACCGACCGGTCGAGTGGCCCCGTCCGTCGATCCAGCCGATCTCCTAGCACGCCGCCTTCGGCCAACTCCATCACAAAGTACGGCCGACCATCGTCGAGTTCTCCGACGTCGTAGACCCGGACGAGGTGAGGTGAGTCGACCCGTCGAAGGAGCCGGGCTTCCTGAACGAACCGGTACCGGATGTCGGCGTTGTCGACGAACTGGGGCTGAAGGATTTTGATCGCCACATCACCGTCGAGCGCGGTGTCGTAGGCGCGCCGTACCGTAGCGAAACCGCCGGTTCCAAGGGTGGACGAGAGTTCGTACCGTCCGATCCTGGTCGGCTCTACTTCGTCCCCTGTCATCATCGCCTCAGGCAGCGATACATAGGGTTACGACAAGAACTCGCTGACGTCCTCGCAGACCTGTGTGGCCTCGTCGATCACGTTGTGGTCGCGATCGGCGGCCACCAGGCATAGCGTTGTCGAGTCGCCACGAACGTCGGGTGCCGTCGAAACGGCGCCGTCGGTGACGTACGTCGGCGCTGAATCGGTCGGCACCCACTCGCCCTGTTCGACGCCGCGGTCGCTGGCATCATCGCTGACCTGTGCTGCGGTGTAAGAATCCCAATAGATGTGAATGTGATTGTTTGCAATGTCGGGATCGAAATTTATTTCCCACGTCACTTCGATCTCGTCACCCGACGTGGCGATGTCGGCGAACCCGATCATGCACCCATCGGCCGGGCAGGCGTTGACCGTCGCCTCGTCACCGCCCCCGCCGTCGTCGGCACCGAGTTCGGTTTCATCGCTTCCGTCACCGCAGGCGGTTGCCACGAACGCTAACACCAGCAAAAACCCACACCACGTTCCTCTACGTTTCACCATGATCCCTCCGCGTATGTTCAGCTCCTGAGAGTATCAGTGGCGGCGTCACCGGGTCGTTGCTGCCAACTATTGCCAATGAGTGTGGGTGTGCGATCGCCGGTCGCGGTCGCAGTCTCCTAGGGCTGGAGATCGGTGTCGTGACTTTGGACCATGACCGTCGGTTGATCATGCCGGTCCTGCCGATGGGGGCCGTCCGTGGTGTTGATCGAGACAAGGGTGGTTCCGACGACGATCAAGTCTCCTGCTCGGGCGACGACCGCCGACTCGATGACCTTGCCGTTTACCTCGGTGCCGTTCGAGCTGTCGAGGTCGGTCACCAGGATCCCGCCATCTAACGGCTCAAGGCTGGTGTGGCGTCGAGACACCTGCTGGTCGACGAGGATCAATCCGTCGCAGTCGCGGCCGAGCACCAGCGGTCCGTCGAGCAACACGGTAAGCGGCCGGCGCGTTGGTGTACGAACGGTGATCCACGTCTCGGCCACACATCCAAGAGTGCCACGTCGCGCTCTGGGTCGGTAGTCAATCTCGTCCCCGAGTATCGATGTCGGTGGGCCTTTGCCGCTCCGACCCCAGGGCCTTTTGCCGAAGTTCAGTGTGAGCCCAAGGCGGTATGGTTGAGGCATGGTCGCGGCCAGCAAGCCTCACGAGTCGGCGGCACCGGTTGGACGCCGTCCGAAGTTTGATCCGCAAGGTCACCAACTCGGACCGCTGGCCACCATCGCGTCGCAACTGTCGGTCGTCGTCGGCTTGCTGTGGTCCCTCGGGGTGGTCGCCGGTCTGTTCCTTCCGCCGTCGATCGGGTTGATCGCAGTGATGCCAGTGCTTGGGGCGTTTGCCATCGCCCCTCGATCGGTGATCATGCAGTTTCCGGTGTCGTTCTCGATCCTCGGAGTCTTCTCGATTTCGGTGGCGTCGGTGCTGTGGACGCTCGATCCGACGAGCACCGTGCTGACTCTGCGGGGCTTGATTCCGGCGATGATCGCCGTCGTCTTGGCTGCTGGGCTGCTCGGCATGCGCGATTTTGCTGATGCCATGGTCTGGGCGGTGTGGGCCGGTATCGCCGTTACCGTCGTTGCTCTGATCCTCGTTCCTTCGACCCGGATTCACGTCGGTGGTGGCCCGTCGGGCGACGATTACGCCGGGTGGCATGGATTCTTCACCCACAAAAACAACATGTCGCCGTTTTTCGTGCTCGGCATCCCGACCATCCTCACGTTCCAGAAGTCGGGCATTTTTAAGTGGTGCGTGCTGGCGGTGATGGGGGTGCTGCTGATCGGTTCGACATCGGCAACCGGTATCTCGGCTGGGTTCTTTGCCGTGGTGGCCTGGCTGTGGCTTCGGGTCTATCAAGGTCAGGAAGATGCTCGGAACTCGACGCTGTTGTTCTCGATGTCGTTGGTCGGTGCGATAGGGGTCGTTGGTGTCACGTTGTCATCGATCGCCACCATCACCAGTGCCTACGGAAAGGACACGACATTTTCTGGTCGAACCGAAATCTGGGAGGCGTCGTGGGCGGCCATCCTCAATCGGCCATTGTTTGGCCACGGGTTTGCCGGGGTGTTCAGCGTGGAGTCGGTAACCCCGACCACGGCTGCTATCTGGCGGCAGGTTGGGTTCAATGCGTCCCACGCCCACAACGGCGTCCTCGACATTTTGATCCAGATAGGGGTCATCGGATTCGTGGTCTGGGCGGTGCTTTGGGTGTCGACGATTCGAGCTGCTTGGCAGGTGTTGACAACGATGCCGGCCCTCGGGATCTGGGTGGTGAGCGTGATGGCGTCAAACTTTGTCATGGCGCTATCGGAGGACGTCTTCCTCGGTGGTTGGGTTGCGATGCTGGCGGCGATGAAGATGATGTTGATGCGACGACCAGAGGTCATACTCCGCCCGAGCTATCGGGATGGGCCGATCGCCAGATGGGTCTAGCCCATCAGATAGTGCGGTTGTGATGTATCGACGCTATGGCGGCGTTGCCGCCGGGCTTGCCATCCTGATGTTGCTCGCCGGCATACTCCTGATACGAGAACGGGATCGTTTCTCCAGCGTGGTGCCCGGGCTTGGTGAAGAGGCCGCTGCTCCTCTGCGTCGCCCCGATGTGCCGGCCTTTGTCGACCTACCGGTATCCGATGTGCGCGGCGCGATCGAAGTGATCGGCGTTGAGCCGGCCGCCGAGCGGTCGTTGTCGGTTAGTGTCGACGCTCCCGATGGGGCGGAGTCGATGCAGCTCGATACCGACCCGGCGTTCTCCGGCGCTGAATGGGTTCCGTTGGCCGACTCGGTTGAGGTGCCGGTCGATGGCACGGGTTTCCAGACCGTGTACGTGCGATTCATGCTCGACGATGGGTCGGTAAGCCGGACGTCGGTGGCGGGGGGCGAGGTCGACCCGACGTATCAGGCCGCCGTCTCATCGGAGAACGCAGTCCATTCGGCGTCGTGGGTTCGGCCGTTCTCAGCGACCGAGGTCGTGGTGAGGGTTGAAGCGGGGAGGCTGGTCCACGGTTCGCTTGAAGCCTATGACCTAGAAAATCCTAGTTCTGGCGACGACGTGTCGAGCCGGAACGGGATGGAGGTAGTGGAGCGCGATGGTGAGGTATATGGGCTGCAGGTGTCGGAGCGGACCGATGCCATTCGTCGCCCCGACCGGCTGATCGGTCGGCCTCTCGATATCGACGCGGTGGTTGGTGGGAGATGGTCGATTAGCTCGTCCGATGATCCTGCATACGCCTCGGCGGTGGTGCCGAGTGAGATCCGCCATGTATCACGTCCCGCCGGTGGTGGCCTCGATGGCGACCTCAATCGGGTCTTCGAGGTAGTCCACGACATCGTGATCACGTTGCCGTCGCCGCTCCAGCCCGGTGCGAGCTATGAGATCAATCCAACCGATGAGGTCGATTCGGCCCGTTTTGAGTACGACCCGACCACGAATATTTCGCCAGCGGTTCGGGTCAACCAGGTGGGATATGCCCCCGGCGACGAGCTTAAGGTCGGGTACCTGGCCGGCTGGTTCGACGGGATAGGGGAGTCGGCGACGGCCGAGGTCGACAATCCACCCTTCCAGGTGTTCGACGCGGTTACCGGCGAGGTTGTGCTCAGCGGCACGGGCTCACCGCGTTCGGCCAGAAACGAGCTTGAGCAGGGTGACCTGACCGGCACTCCGGTGATCGAACTCGATTTTTCGGCGTTGACCGAGCCGGGCCGGTACCGGATCTGTGTCGATGAGGTTGGCTGTTCATACAATTTTTCGGTCGATGATGCGGTATGGCAAGACCTGACCAGCACGGTTGCCCGGGCCATGTATCACCAGCGAAGCGGGATCGAACTCGGCCCGCCGTTCACGCCGATCGCTCGGCCTCGGCCGTACCACCCCGATGACGGGGTTGAGGTCCTAGCGTCGGACTACACGTTGCTGGCCGCTCAGACCGACACGGTGAACACCGATTTCTCGGCGTTGGCCGACCAGGGCACCGACCGTTCGGTGGCCGAAGCTTGGGGTGGACATATGGACGCCGGCGACTGGGACCGGCGCATAAATCACCTGTGGTACGCCCGAAACGCGGCCCAGCTCGTCGTCCAGTTTCCGGACGTGTATGGGACGCTCAACCTCAACATCCCCGAGAGTGGCGACGCGATACCGGACCTGCTCGACGAGGCGTTGTGGTCGATCGACGTGTATCGCCGGATGCAAACCGATGACGGTGCGATCAGCGGAGGCATCGAGGCGTCGGCCCATCCTCCGCCAAACGCCGCGTCCTGGGTCGACGACCTCGCCATTTTCGCCTACGAACCGGACCCTTTTGCCAGCTACATCTACGCTGGGGTCGTCGCCGAATTCTCGTTGGCCTTGCGCCCGTACGACGAAGCCAGAGCGGACGAGTTGCTGGCGTCGGCTGAACGGGCGATGGCGTGGGCCGAGTTGCAATCAGCGGGCGAATCTCAACTCTCCGGTAGTAGCCGATCGGCCGGCGCCAGCGATTCGACCGGGGACGGTGAGTCGGCCGGGAGCGGCGACGCCCCTGAGGCCGGGGGACCGACGCCGGCTAAGACCGTTGCCGATCAGCGGACCGTCGCCGCCGTCGCCATGCTGGCCGCCACCGGTGATGAGAAGTGGCACGATCTGTTCGTCGAGACGGCGGATTTCCTGTCGGCGTCGGACCCGGCGCTGTCATGCCATGCCCACACCAGCTGCGATGCTGCCTGGCTGTATCTGCAGGCCGATGAATCGTTGACCGATTCGGCGATTCGAGACCAACTTGAGGAGCGGTTCGTGGCCTCGGCCGATCAGGCGGTCGCCGCCATCGATGGCACCGCCTACGGGTGGTCGCCGGAGAACCCGAACGTGCCGTTGATTTGGGGGCTCGGCAGCGGTGGCGCTCCCCACACCTCTGGTTTGTTGAAGGCCTATCTGTTGACGGGCGACGAGGTGTATCGAAACGCGGCTAGCAGGGCGGCGGCGGTGAGCCTTGGCGCTAACCCGATGAATCGGTCGATGCTGACCGGGGTTGGGCACGAACCGGTCCGCCATCCCCAGATAAACGACATAAAGAGTGGTGGCCTGCCGGTGTGGGCCGGTACGCCGGTGTACGGGAATCACATGCTCGACGGCGCCGGCGACGATCGATGGGTGATCGATGACGCGCTCATCCCTGGGGGAGCGTCGCCGTCTCCGGACACCGTGCCGTATCTGTGGCAGTGGTACGACGTCGGGTATGTGGCCCAGTTCAACGAGTTCACCGTCCACCAGAGCCACGCCGAGGCATTGTTGACCTTCGGGACTCTTGCCGCAACCTCGTGAGCGGTGTCACCCCCTGCGCTCAGGGCTTTCGGTGCTGGTCGGTATAATTCGGCGAAGAGGTTGATCCAGCGGGGTGACGAGATGACGACGATCAACAGGCCGGTGCTCAGCGGGGTTCGGTCGGTGCTGCTCGATACGGCGGTTGTCGGCGGGATCGCCGTGTTCCTGGCCGTGATGGTTGCCACCGGTCGTCCCGGGCAGTTGGGTGAGCTGGTCCAGGAGAACATGCGGAACTCGTTCGCCTTTTTCGTGTCGCTGCAGTTCCTCCTTGCGGTGCCGGTCATCTTCGCCATCGAGCATTTCTTTCCCGCTCGCCCGGAGCAGCGAGGGTTCAGCCCGAGCATCGCTTTCGATTCGTTGTACATGTTGATTCACCTTCCGGTGATCATTTCTTTTCTGGTGTGGACGTCGGGGCCGATCGAGACGTTCCTCGATGAGAACCTCAGTTTCCTCGTCGTCGATTCGACTCGATCCTGGCCGTTGCCGTTGATGGCGATCCTGGGGATCGCTCTGCACGATCTCGGTGTTTGGGCCGCCCATATCACCAAACACAAGGTGCCGCTGTTCTGGCGGTTCCATATGATCCACCATTCGCAGACGCGGATGAACATGTTCACCGCCAATCGCACCCATCCGATCGACGCCCTGATCGATGGGTTCTTCCTGCTGTTGCCGCTCTATTTCTTGTTCCCGTCTTTGACCGCTGAAGCGGGGAGCATCTTCATCATCGCCATCGGGCCGGCGTGGTGGGCCAGGTTCCAGCACGCCAATATCCGCACCAATCTCGGCCCGCTGCGGTGGTTGATCGTCACGCCGCAGTCGCATCGAGTTCACCATTCGACCGAGCCCGAGCATTGGAATTCCAACTACGCCAACATCTTTGCCTGGGATCGGTTGTTCGGAACGCAGCACTCCGACGTCACGTCGTATCCGCCGACGGGAATCAACGACCAGTACTTTCCGGAACCGGAGCGAGTTTCGCCGGCAGCGTTCGCGTCGAGTTTCGTTGGCCAGATGTTGTTCCCGTTCGACGCCGCGGCGGTCAAACGGGCGTCGACCGGCAGCCCACACGACAACCCAGTCGTGGGCGACCGCTGACCCTCGACGGACCCTACGATCGAGGCTAGTATTACGGTTCGATGACGAGGCCGCCGAAGCCCCTGTCGGAACGCGATCGGTCGGAGTTTGGTTTGATGGCGACACCCGACGATGATGAGACGCCTGATTCTCGTCGCACCCTTGAACACATCCTGAGCCGGGGACGGGCTCGCCTGGCGGCCAAGATAGTGGCGGCCGCCGTGGTCGGGTTGTGTGTCTGGGTTGCCGTGAACGCCCTCAGCCCGTCAACGCTTGTCGACACCACCACAGACGAAGACGACGCACGTGCGCCGACCCTTGGCGATGTGGAGGAACCGATCAGCAGCACGGAAACGGAGGACGGAGCCGAGGCAATCGTGGTGGAAGCGGCGGGACAGGAGTCTCGTGGTGAAGATGCCGAAGACTCACCGGTTGAAACAGTCGATGAGGGTGAGGAGTCACAATCGTCGTCGTTGGACTACCAAACAAATTTGGAGCTGATTCAGGCGTCGTCGGTCCGAAACGACAACCACGACGACAGCCCGTATGTGGATACACCATCGGCGTCGTTGGTACTTGAGGATCACTACGGCCCCCGGACCGACTACCTCGGCACTCCGGCCGGGAATCCCGAGAACGCGTTCCCGATCCCGGCCGGCGGACAGTTTCGAGCAGGCTGCGAATTCTCGCACTTCACCTACGACGACCCGTTGGTGTTTCCCGGCCGACCGGGGGCATCTCATCTGCACATGCACTTCGGTAACACCCACGTGAATGCGTTCACCACATATGAGACGCTGATCGACTCCGGGTCGAGTACGTGTAACGGGCAGGAGCTGAATCGGACCGGGTACTGGGTGCCTGCGCTATTCGATGGTGAAGGGAACGTACGGATACCCGAGCGGGTCGTGGTGTATTACAAGGGGGAGGGTCGGGCCAACGGGGCCAGCGAGGTGTACCCCGAGGGGGCGGCGATGATCGCCTCGGAAAACATCAACACACTGCCGGTGGACGAGGGCGGCGTCGGTGGAAACAAGCTGACTTTTCTCTGCACCGACAACTTTTCCAGCCAGACCGACACCGGCGATCAGACGATGCCGTCGTGTGACGGGTCGAAGCATGGGGCGGACAGCACCAAATGGGTCGTGCTGGAGATGAACGTCAAATTTCCCCAGTGTTGGAATGGGGAGGAGCCCGGCGATTGGGAGAATTTTCAGCCGCCGAGTGGTGATTGGTACGGGAGTCGATGTGATGGTGCGTTCAATCGGACCTTGCCGAACATGGAGTACTTCGTCAACTATCGAGTGGAGGCAGGGGAGAATACGGCCGACTGGTTTCTGTCGTCCGATGTGGACCCGACAGCGTTCGGTACGGCCAAGGCCGACGGCGGCTCCACGAGTCATGGTGACTGGTGGGGTGGCTGGCATTCGGAGGTCAACGAGCTGTGGGTGAAGAACTGCGTGAACTTCTCTTCGTCGGCGCCGAGCGGGTGTGGTCGTGGCTATCTGACCGATGGCGGGCCGGACGGGAACAATCCACGCCCCGGACCGGCCCTCAAGATCCGGCCTCAATACGAAGGGCCGAACAAGGTCCCGGCCGAGACCCTGCTCAAGGAGTTGTGCCCCGACCCCGACAAGGCGTACGGCAAGCCGGAAGATGCCGCGTACTGCATACCAGGGGAAGGTCTGTAGGCAGTCCACTCGTCCGCTACCATCGAGAGCGGAGAGATGGCAGAGTGGACGATTGCGTCGGTCTTGAAAACCGTTGAACCCTTGCGGGTTCCGGGGGTTCGAATCCCCCTCTCTCCGCCAATTTCAGCGGGTTTCGATACCTCTACCTAGTGCCCATACAGTGCCCGGAACACTGTGGGAACACTGGCGGAGGGCAACTTAGGGGTTGAGTGTCCAAAACGACCGAGGACGCCTCCTTGTTGGAGACGCCCATGAGCCGATGCTCGATCAAGCTAGTCGATTTGGCCTTGGGATTCCTCGGAGCCAAACTCAGCCCGTTGCCGAGCCCGTTCGTCATCGATGAGGTTGTTCGATCGGAATCGCTCGTCCTGGAATAAGCTCGCTTGCAGCGCACTCGATCCATACGTCGGTTGCCTCGGGCGATTCGACACGCTGAGATGCTCGATTCCGATGGATTGCAGCCGATCCAGGATCGTATGGGCTATTCGAAGACCTTGGGTGCTGAGCAGCTCGAAACTAGCCACGGTGTAAGTCAGCTTCGCCGGGCAGCCACCGAGCCGCCGAGAGACGAGCGGCATAGCTCCATTGCTGAGGTGAAGCACAAGTTCGATCGAATAGTCCGTACCTCTGCAAGGGCTGGGGTTATCGTTCCCGTCGTTATCGGTGTCGGTGGTGGTCTCCTTGCGGTCAGTCTCGGCCTTGAGAATTCAGCGGTTACCGACGGCTTCATTGTGGGCGGCATTCTGAGTGGTCTCTTCAACTACGGACAGGCGATCGCCGAAACGACAAAGGATCGTCGACAGCTTCAGATCCAACTCGCCGCAGGAACGAATCTGAGAAACTCCGATCTCGCACGGGTCGACCTGTCGCGAAGCTACCTCCGATCCAAAGATCTGGAAGGTGCCAGACTCTCAGGCGCAACGTGTTACGAGTCTGACTTCTCGTACTGCAATCTCCGTGATGCCAGGTTGACCGAAGGCTCGTTCACCCGAGCAGTATTCGATCACGCTGACATGACCGCAGCTGGCTGCTTCGAAGCGAAGCTGAACCGCTGCAGCTTCGTTCGAACTGATCTCCAACGAGCATCGATGTGTGGTGCCGACTTGAGACATAGCGACATGTCAAACGCCGACTTGCGTTTTGCGGACCTCCGGCGGGCAAGGCTTGAGGGCTGCAACTTGGAAGGAGCCAAACTTCAAGGCGCCTGGTACAGCCGGTCAACCAAATGGCCGACTGGCTACGAACCACCGGCCAATCCAGGCGAGGATAGGCATGGACGTGTCTTCAAGGACGACAGTAACGAAGAGCCGCTACAACTCACTTGAGCCGGTGCCGAACTTAGGTACGCCGCTGTAAAGAGACCTTCGTGTTGGATCAACGCTAAATGGACGGCCATCAGACGATCGTCGGTCCGGTTGAGCGGTGGCGGGGCCTACCAGCCCAGTCCGGCCGATGAGCTTGCCGCCTACAGCCAGTCATTCCGGGAGGCCTTTGAACGGCTGAAGTTGGGGATCCTGTTTGTGCCTTGACCCCGATGTACCAACACGGTTTTGGTGTTACACAAGACATTGGGATCCAGAAGTCGGAGGATTGGGCGAATCTTCGCCTTGGACTCCTAGCACTCGGCGGTGTCGATGACCGGTCAGGCCTGGGAGACTTACCAGCGCGACGGCGGCGGTGTCGGAGCGTCAGCCGGCTTGATGGGCTATCCGAACCCGAACCCGAACGTCGTAACGGTGCCTGGCAGATCAGCGGCGGCAATGGCGGAGCACTCGTACCTGCCACGGAGGATGGCCCGTACTACTTCATGGTCCAATTAACCTCGCGATCTGGATCGGTCACGATGCTGGCGAGGGACCGCTGGGCGTTCTCGTCTCGGATCTCTATGGGGTGCCTGAGGGGCTACGGCAAGACTATGAAGGTGGGTTTATCGAGCTGAACGCGTCAGGCATCAACGTTGATCTTGGGTCCACCCGTAGATTGTCCCTTGATTCGCACAACCTTCCCGCATAAGCCCCAACTGCCTCCCAGACCTTTCCCACGACTGTCCTCGCCGGCTCCCAGATCTCTCCCAGGGCCTTTTGCTACCTTCCTGATCCACGTAACGGATACAACCATGGAGGATTAGTTTCGATGCATGGCGCAGGGGATACTTCTGGCGGCGTTGCACCCAGATTGAAGAGGCGAGGGTTGATGACGAAAGTTGGCCTGCTCATGCCATTGATCGCTCTGAGTTTTGTTGTCGGCTCAGTCGTGCCGGCCGACGCCCACAGTTCCTCGACTCTGGTCGGGACGAACAATTTCTCAAGATTCCACAAGGGCTTCTACCAACAGGGAGCGACTGGCTCCACTCTAAGTGTGAGCGAAAGCAGCACTAGAACAGTGGGCGTGTCCGGGACACTTGGCGTTTCCAAGAGCATTGTCGAAGCAACGATCGGGTTTAGTATCGACTCCTCGACGACGTTAACCTGGTCGACATCTCGCCCGACGCCGGATCGTACCTATTGCTACGGAATCGTGCTCTACCGTCGTCTGCAGACCAAAAGTGTGCGCAATGAGTCCCCGTCCAGAGGAGGGGGACATCGGATCAGGCACGTGGATATCACTAGAGCCACCGGAACGTCAATAACCCAGCCGACACGCAGAATGTCGAATGGTGGGGATCAGTGGTGCTCATAGGGTGATTGTTGTCTCGCATCGCCAGATCACTGATTGGTGATGCGAGACTATCTCCAACTGATTGGTCATATTATTATTTGGCGGATCTGACTTGAACTACGATCGAATTCGGGGCTGGATGATACCCACTCAACCCAAACGAACTGGCTTGTTCAGATTCGGTGTTGCGACCGTAGTCGTACTCCTAACTGCAACCTCAGCCTGTTCTTCGGACCAGCCGGTGAACCAGGAAGCTCTCGACGCCATCTCATCGAACCGAAACGAGATTGACCAGCTGGAACGACAGAAGTTCCGCGAATCCGAAGAAATGATCCGAGCTTGCATGAAAGATGAAGGGCACCGATACAACGTTCGTGACCCTGATCACGTTCTTAGAATCGAGTTCGGGTGGACTCAGGTTCCAGTCGACCAGGTTGACCAGTATGGCTACGGAATCACCGTCCCGTTCGGTGCTACTGCAGAAGCGATGGACACCGACCCCAACGAGCAGCTGCTGGCAACGTTGACTCCTAGCGAAGAGCAAGCCTGGCAAGGATCTCTTCAAGGCACCGACGATCGACCGGGGTGCCTCGCGGCTGGTCAAGAAGCGTACGAAGTGACGTCGGACAAGGAGCGAGTGGCCGAACACTTTGCTGATGGGCTGGACCAGCTGATTGACCGGGTACTCGCCGATGAGAGGATCGCTGATGCTGAAACGCAGTGGTCCGAATGCATGTCTTCACGCGGTTTTGAGTACGAGTTTCCAACCGATCCGATTTGGGAGTTCGAGTCGGCTCTCGCTGAAGCAGGTGATAACGACAACCTGGCAGATGTCCAGGAGAGAGAACGATCGGTCGCTGCTGCGGATGCCGCGTGCCCGTTCAACAATTTTGGATCGTCGGAGGAACTCTATGACCTTGTCTACGAAGAAGAGTACGAGAAGTTCGTTCGTGAACATGAAGGCGAAATTTTGGCTGTACTCGAAGCGCAGTAGCCTACGGCTCGCCATAACACCCATAGTGATCATCGCAGCATGCGGCAACCCGGTGGAGGAAGGCGACGCAACACTTGCATCTGTCGGACTGAGCGACACCTCCCGAGTTCAGCCCGGTGTCCGCACCGTCGCCGCTATCGAAGCAGAACGTGACCTTGGCTACGAAGTCGTCTCAACCACTGACGGAGTAGAAGCAGAATTCCTTGAGCGAGACTGCGGACGGGGTGAGTACGGCTTCTGTTCCACGTTCGAGGTCAAGACCGACCGGCAAGCACCCGAAGGCGATGCCGTCGTTGGTATCAGAGTCACCGACGACGAAGGACGACAGAACCTTCTCGACTACAAGTTCATCATCGACAAAACACCCCTCGATGACCAGGACTGACACCCTGGTAGATGTCACAGCAGTGAACCCAGATGAGCAGCCAAACCACCCGGTTCGCAAAGGCCTAGTTGCCTCGAATGCTCAGCCCGCAAAGTTCCCGCATAGTGATGCCCTGAGTGTTACGTGCATAGGTTGGGGTCGTGGCGGTTGGTGAGTTGGCGGATGGCGTCGGGGGAGGGGTTGACGTAGCGTTCGAGGGATCGTAATGAGCGGTGGCGGGATCTGGCTTGTTCTCATGGTGACGTCTTCGCCGACTTCGGCTAGGTGGGTGAGTTTGGCGTGTCTGACAGGCCCTTCGTGAGTTGTATTGCTTGTCTAGTTTGGTTGTGACTTCCAGACTTCGGTGCCGGCAAGGACTTGTTTGTAGGTCTCGTCGTCGATGTCGAACTCGTCCCAGGGGAGTCGGTCGATTGGCCATTTGCGGAAGATGTCCACGTCGAATCCGAGATCCTTCTGTGCGGCCAGTGGAAACAGGGTGTGGAGAGGAAAGAGCGGCTACAGCGCCAGTGGGGTCGATGAAGTGGCTGGCCTCGGCTCGGCCAAAGAGTGCAAGTATTTTGTCGACGGCGATGTTCTCTGATACTGAGAATGTCGCCGAACTCGGAGCGGGCGGTGGGAAGAAGACGAGCGTCGGCGGCGAGGTCCACCCTGGTCTGATCCTTGGTGTCGCTCACGATGAGACGGGCAAAGCCTGGCGCGGACTGTTCGGTGGTTATTTCCAGACCCTTTTCGGTTAGCGCCTGCGACAGTGCAGGTAGAAGGAGGTCAACTTCGCTCGGGTCGGTGGCGAAGTAATCGAGGTCGTGTGTTCTCGTGCCACGACGTCAAGAACGATGAGTGCTCCGCCACCGGCCAACGCGAAGTCTGCGGCTTCGTCAAGCGCCGCGACGCATAGGGCGATCTGTTGCTGTAGTTCGCTCAGCACGCACGATCGACAGAGCGGTGTTGCCGAAACCAGGTAGCCCATGCTGCTCGTGCAGAACCTGCAAGCCGTTCCTGAAAATCTCAACGGTCAGGATCCGAATCGTTCATGCTGCAAACTTACAACGGCTCTAGCCCAGTTCTGGTCGGCGTTCCCGGGGTGATTGTCAGAGTGCCGCTCTAGGGCATAGGCAGCGAGCCCCTCACTCAGTTCAAGAATTAGTGATGATTGTCGGCGGGAGCGTCGGGCTCCTGGGCCTCGGGCTCCGGGGCGGGAACGGCGGCACGCGTGACCCGAACCTGGGTGATCTTGTGATTGTCCACGTGGACCACTGACAGCTCGTGACCCTGTACCTCGACGGTTTCACCCTGGTTGGGGATTGTGCCGGTGGACGCCAGTATCAACCCGGCCAGGGTGGTGACGTCTTCGCTCTCGAAGTTGAAGCCGAAGTCCTCTTCCAGCTCGGTCAGCGTGGTTTCGCCGTCGAGCGTCATCGACCCGTCGGCGTGCTCGATGGCCGGCAGGTCGTGATCGCCGGCCGGGTCGTCGATCACTTCGGAGATGATGTCGTCCAGCGTAACCAGACCGATCGTGCTGCCCAGTTCGTCGACCACCAGCGCAGCGTGAATCCGCTCCCGTTTGAACCGATCGAGCAGCACATCGGCCGCTGTATTGCGGGTCACCGTCGGCAAGCGACGGACGATCGTGCCCAGGTCGAGTTGATCGTCGCCCTGGCTTTCGCGAACGAAGTCCTTCACATGCAGAAGGCCGACCACATTGTCGAGGTCGTCCACGTAGACCGGGTAACGGGACCTCGTCGCCCCGGTCACCTTGGCCGCGATCTCGGCTCGGGTCGTCCTCCGCTCGATTGCGTCGATGTGGGATCGCGACGTCATGATCTCTTCGGCCGTGAGGTCGTCGAGCTCGAAGATGTTGTGAATGATCTCACTCTGGAGTTTCGGGAGCTCGCCGACGGTCGCCGATTCCTCGGTGACGATGGCCAACTCGTCGGCGCTGTACAACGACAGGGTCTTGTCCGGCTCGGGAATTCGCAGCATCCGCATCAACCCGAAGGCGATCCAGTTGAGCAGCGCCACGACCGGTCGGAACAGCAGCGAGAACACCCGCATGATCGGGTTCACCGACAGGCTGGTCCCCTCCGGGGACTGCAACGCCAGCGCCTTGGGGATCATCTCGCCGAACACCACGTGCAGGAAGGTGATGATGGCGAGGGCGATACCGAACCCGATGGTGTGCAACGCTCCCTCCGACACCACACCTTCGAGCGGGTCCTCGATGAGATGGGCGATGGCCGGCTCGCCGTACATACCCAGACCGATGGAAGCGAGCGTGATGCCGAGCTGGGCGACGGCGATGTAACTGTCCTTGCCGGTCGGGCGGTCGAAGATCTTCAACAGCCACCTGGCGCCCCGGTTGCCACCGTCGGCCAGGTCGACAAAACGGGCTCGGCGTGAGCCGACCAGTGCGAACTCGGCGGCCACGAACACGCCGTTGATCGCCACCAGCGCAATGATGGCGAGGATTGGGAAGATGATGCCGCCGAACAGGGTGATCTCGGACCCGCCGGGTTCGGCGGCCGCCAGGAAAGAAGCGGTCATGATCGACCTCCCGACGCTCCGCCATCTTGCTGGCGGCCGTCCTCCGGCCGGCTGGACCCGTCGGGCAGATCGAAGCTCACCCGATCCACCAGCGTGCCGTCGACCGAATCGACCCGCAGCGGCGGATGGGGCGGCGGCAGCTCGGCGTCGTCGTCGCTCAACAACGCCGTCCGACCTTCGACGGTGACGATCGGGACTTCATCGCCGACCGTCGGTAGCCGACCGAGGTGGTGCCACACGTAGCCGCCCGCCGTGTCGACCTCTTCAGCGGGCAGGGCCAGGCCGAATCGCTCGTTCAGTACCTCCAGCAGCACATCTCCTCGGATCGAGACCCGAGCGCCGGTGATGGTGATCGGGTCCGGTTCGACGTCGAACTCGTCGTTGAACTCGCCGAAGATCTCCTCGATGGCGTCCTCCCGGGTTACCAAACCGGAGATGGTGCCGAACTCGTTGACCACGATGGCGGCGTGGATGCCCTCCTTGGAGAACGTGTTGAGCAGCGGACTCACCTCGTACACCTCGCCTACCACCATGGCTACGGAGGTCACGTCGGCCACCGTGGCCGTGTTCTCGTTGGCCGTGTGTTCGATAGCCGTGTGTTCAATAGCAATGAAGAGATCCCGAAGGGTGACGATGCCGACCACTTCCTCCCCGCCATCGGTGACCGGGAACCGGGAGTACGGACTGGCCGACAGTTCCCGAAGGGCCTCGGGGAGCGGGGTGTCTTTTTCGATGGTGACCAACCGCCGTCGAGGAGTCATGATCTCGCGCACCACTCGCGTGGACACCCGCAACGCCCCGGCCAACATCTCCCGCTCGGCCGAGTCGATCAGGCCGCCCTCGGCGCTCTCCCGGTACAGCCCGGCCAGCTCCTGGGGCGAATGCACATGACTGTGGCTGTGGTCGATGTCGAGCCCCATCCGCTTCATCAACCAGAACGCCGAACCGTTGAAGATGACCACCAGTGGCCGCAGTAGCCACTGACTCACCCGCATCGCCGGGAGAGTCGCCATCGCCAGAGCTTCGGGGTAGCGGAGGGCCACTGTCTTGGGCAGCAGCTCACCCAACACCACCTGAAGCGCGGTGATGAGTAGGAGGACGACGACAACCGCCGCCCCTCGTCCGGCCGATCCCAGCCACTGCTCGAAGATCGGGGTGAGTCGGGCCTGGCCGTAGACGCCGGCGATCAGACTGGAGAGCGTGATCCCGATCTGGCAGGCGGCAACGTAGTTGTCGAGCTTCTCCGCGTCTTGCAGGATTCCCAGCAGTCCTTTGGCTCGCCCGCCGCCAGCCTCTGCGCTTTCCTGCACCCGGGATCGTCGAGACCCCACGGTGGCAAACTCGGCAGCGACGTACAGTGCGTTGAAACCTACCATCACGAGAATGAGTAGGAGTGTGATCAGTGCAGTCATGTCAATAGGCAGCGTATTGATCTTGAGGCAGATTCGGTGACGCTCGTCTCGGATCGGAGGTGAGAGAGACCGGTCGGACGATGTCGGCTGACGAGGCGGTGCCAATCGGCCTAGACAGAGCCTCTCGTTCGTTCGTGCCATGGTGGTGCCACTGCCACCGGTGAGCCGCAAGGCTCCAGCGGTCAACAGCGGTCAACAGCGGTCAACCGATGAGGGCCGTTTCGGTCTCCGGAGGTGGAGAGCTGGCTTGCCAAGTGGAATTCGAGCCAGAGTCGCTGCCTTTTGAAAACCGTTGAACCCTTGCGGGTTCCGGGGATTCGAATCCCCTCTCTCCGATGGTCAGGTAAAGAATGTGTCTCGTTCAAACCCCGCAATCGCACCTCGGAAACGGGTTGACGGTGGTGGCTCCTCGGAGCGTGGACCCAGTATTTGGGTTAATCGCAGGCTGGCGAGTGGGATTGCGTTCACGGCGCCTTGAAGGGGACGCCGTGAACTGGGGCGACGACGTACGCCTCGTAGAAGCCGCTGTCGCAAGTTGGTTCTTGATCACGTGGGTTGGTGTGGGGAGAGCAGCTGGTGGGTTCGTCGGGTGAGGTCTCACTCGAACGCCGCGTCCGTTGTGCAGTCCTACTCTTGTACGCCTTCTACGAGGTTTTAGTCCTCGTTTTCGATGTCAATTTGACACGGAAGGTCTCCTTCTCCCTCATCTTGCTCTTTAACTCTAGTGACATTGGCTTCGGGGTGATGCACGGTGCAAGGTCCGAATTCGCCGAATCGGATAGCTTCTACCTGAGTGTTGAGCTCGGTCACATCCTTGTCGGTGGCCCAAAATAGGACGAAGTATCCGTCTTGGTCATCATAGAAATTCTGGCAAAACGTACTGGCGGGAATTCTAATGTAGGTAGTGACATCGCCCTGATTTCTTTTGATTTCACACAGCTTATTCCAGTTTTTTGCTTCTGCCGGTTGGTCCGACAGCCCGACGTAGAGACCTCCGACTGCCAGTACGACGGCTGCAATCATCGCGGTAGGTATGAACCGGGTGATAAACGTCCGCGCTGAACCCTTGACTTCCGCTATCGCCATTGCTCGTGGTCTCCTTTGTTGTGTGGCTGAAAGTTCCTACGAATTCACCAAATCGAGGAACTGATACGACCGGCCAAGAAACTCTGTTTGCCAACTCTGCTTCTTCTCATGGCTGAGAAGTGCGACTCTCGTCACGCAAAAGTGTCGGAAGTCACTCCCGCTGCCTGGCACCGATGGGGCGTCGGCAGCAATGAAGAGCACTGCTATGGATTGGCGGTTCTTCGGAGTTGGACGGGGTCTGGTGAGGCAGGCGGGGGTCCACCGGGCGGTGTTGCCGTTCTGGGTCAACGAGCGCCCCCGGTCAGCAGTAGCGTGTTCCTCCCCGTCGGCGGTAACTGATGGCCTCGTTCGACACTCAGAACGGAAGATACGTCGCGCCCTAACTCAGAACCGTGATCCACGAGGTCTAGTCAAAATTCGTGCCGTCGTGGAAATGCTCTCGAGTCGCCTGATCGCTCACCGCGCCTGATTGGGCCTTGCTGTCCGGGGCCATCATGAAATACTTAAGGCCACCCTGGCGAAAATCTTCAGCAACCAGCTCCTCTCGAACTCGGTGGCGTTCCGGCGAAGTCGCTAGGTATCACGGCTTTCGCCTCCACCATCTACGCTAAGTGGTTGTTCGAGAGGAACTCCCCAACGAGCGAGAAAGTCGGCCACGGTGCAATCGATGACCGTGTCATCAGGTCGAACTCTTTCTCCATGCTCGGGTCCCTCGTCGATCCATCGCACGGAGGTCACCTCGGAGACGAATGGCAATGTAAACACCGAACCGGCTGAGCCGGGCATTCTCAGCGTCATACCGCCGTTGAGGTAGGGAAGTACCCTTCCCATTAGGGCCAGGAGACCCTGCCACGTCACTCCGAACTCATCAGTAAGGGCTGGTTCAAAGAGAGCGAAACTGGGGTTGGTTCCGCCAAGACTCAGCAATGCCTCGACGGAAAACTCTGAACGCTGGACATTTAAGGCCTCAAGATCATCGTTTCCAAGTAGATTGCCGAGATCAGCACCATTTCTGACGGTCAAATTTGGCCTGCGGGATGGCATTGCTTCGATGGCCAGAAGGCTGGCTCCGGCTAGTTCCACAGCTGTTAGAAAGTCAGAATCCGGATTGGTCAGATTGTACAGTACACACCGATCTCCTGCGGAAGCGGGGTCAAGATCGATCACTACTGTTCCGCTACCAGTATTGGTTTCGGTCAGTTGCTCATGAAACGTGTCAGCGATCTGAACGGCCAGTCCTCGATGCTTTTGCTGTCGGCCGGCGGCTCGGGCGCGCCTGACATCGGAGCCGGCCGAAAACGGATGAACGTCCGAAGCGATCGACTGGTGGAGGCAGGCTTCAACCAGCGTCCAGGTAAGGTCGTGCCCGGACGCAACGGCTTCGCGTATTCGAAACAACGTCGTTTGTCCCAACGGCGTGGATAGCAGCAGCTCCTCGAGGTCTGTCATGCGATGAGTATGCCCGCGACGAACAGGTCAAGAACCCGAATGCAAGCGACGACATCAATACAAGGGAAACGTTGGAAGCGTCGGAACCAAACAACCAAGATCGAAATACGTACTCTTCAGCGAATGAATTCAAAGCGGCGAATCCGGTCACGGCCAGTACCTGTCCCGTGCGAATCGGCCCGTCGCCTTCAGGTCGGGATGTCGAGGAGCACCGCGAGAGTTTCTCGTATTTGGGTCACAAGAGTCGGCCCTATGTTGCCCCTCGTTGTGAGGACGCGGGCAGACGACACAGCTCGAATGTGCTGGCACTGTGCCGCCGAGTCCTGGTCGAGTCCGTTCGTTCCGTCGGCCGGTATCTCCACCTCGGTGGCAAACCCGCGTTTGGTCGAGGTCAGTGGAACGATTTGGAGTACGGCTGGTTCGGCGTCCAGAATCCGTTGTGCCGTGAGGATCACGGCTGGATGTCGAAATCCTGCTTCGCGTCCTTCCGGTGTGCCGAGGTCGAGATCGACGATGTCACCCGAGGTCAGCATCGAGCCATTGGGTTTCGGTAGCGGTGAGCGGAGTCTTTAGCTGCTCACCGATCCTGTCTTGTCGGAGCCTGCGAATGGCGATCGCCACGGTGTCACCAACCGTCGTTCCCAGAGACTCGGCCAGCTTCTTGATCTCGTTATGTGTGTCAGCATCGACCCGAACGCTGGTACTTTGCATGCAGTCACGTTAGCAGTTTTGCATGCAAGCCGCCATCGGGTACCTGCCCACCGACTTGGTGGCGAGGGCCGCAGGTGCGACCGGACGTAGGTCTACGGTCTCGATAGACGGGCGAAATCGGCTAAGGACGAATACCCCTGAACCGTTCCGCTGTGTCGGCGCGGCCGGGCGACTGCTCGAAAATCCGGTGGCCCGGACTCGTCAGAGCGAAGAAGACTCGGTGCATTCTCTGAGCCGGGATGCCGTTCTTCGTGCACCGTCATCGAGTCAAGTACGTGGCCATCGGGCCGGAGCCCGTTAGCCGAATGTCCAAAAGTAGCCCGGTTGGCTAGGGTGAAATTGGAGGCTTGTCATGACGATTGCACTTGGTGTCGCCACAACCGAGCGTGGCCTACCGGTTAGTACAGGGGAAAACCTCGTCACCTTGCTCGGGGGTATTTGGTTAACGGTCGGGCTGTTTATCGACGGATATGCCCACTCGAACCTTATCGATACCGCGACCGAAGACTTCTTCACACCATGGCATGGAATCTTCTATAGCGGGTTTACGTTCACCGCCGCATGGATCGGCTATGTGATGTATCGTCGGCGGAGTACCGACGGACTTCGTTCATGGATTCCCGACGGGTATGGGTGGGCACTCGTCGGCCTCCTTTCGTTCGCCGTGGGCGGTTTGGGTGATGGCATATGGCATACGATGTTCGGAGTGGAAGTCGGTATTGACGCACTGCTTTCGCCAACCCATCTCCTCCTTCTTTTTGGTTTGATTCTCGTTCTTGCGGCACCTTTGCAGGTTGTCTCCCGCAACGGTGGATCGGTCTGGGTGGCGATCGGTTCCACGACGATCCTGGCATTGCTCGCCGCTTTTTTCACCACGTTTGCTCGCCCGCTGAGCAGTGCCTGGGTGCTGGCGATTCCGTTCGACCCCAAGACCGGTGACAACGATCTCTGGGCTGCGGCAACGATCGCCGGCATCGTCGTTGCGACCGTGATCATGACCGTCTCGGCGCTCTTCCTCATACAGCGATTCGACCCGCTTCCGTTCGGAACCTTCACCGTGTTGTGGGGAGTCCCTGGATTCTTTGAAGCGGTGGCGTTGTCGAGCACCGTCACCGCGGCAACCGTGGCCACCGTGACCGGTGGCCTTACCGTCGATGTGATGATGCGTTTTGTCAGCGGACCTCGACGGACGGTGAGTATCGCATCGCTGATGGTCGGCTCCGGCGTGACCTGGTCGGTGTGGACGCTCATACAGCACCTTTTCGACGATGCGGTCGTGTGGCCTCCGGAGGTATGGATCGGCCAAATAGTGTTTTCCCTGCTCGTCGCCGGGGGGATTGGATTGCTCGCGCTGCCGAACATGGAGACCAGCACCACCGCGCGATAAGCAACCGGCGGTCGAGGTGAACGCGGGCCGAGCCGCATCACCGGCCAGAACGAATCCTCGACTGGCTAGGAGTCGTCCGCTCTGGTGATCCCGGCGTGAGTAAACACGGACATGCGATCGACTGCAACTTTCTCGACGTACTCCTGTCGCTCTTCGGCGAAGCGGAGGATGTGGCTACTTGTCTCGTGATACTCGAACGCCTGCTCATCGCGGTACAACTCATAGAAGATCCGAGTCAACGGTTCGTCTTGGACGTGGTGGACGAGGTACGCCACGGTGTTCGGTTCGTTGCGGTGGATTTCCTCCACTGTCGTAGTCATCATACGGTCGAACTCCTCCTCGTGACCTTGCTTCAGGGTGAACCTGACGACTAAGGCAAAGGCGTTGGTCAGTTTTCCGGCGTTGGATTCAGTCATCTGACGACTATCGCAGAACGTTTGTTTGATGTATCAGTGATTCTGAACTTAAACAAAAAGCCGCAGTATGCATGATGGCTGGTGAGGTGGTTTAGCGAACGAAGGGCATGGTTCATGGTCTTCTCACCGGCGGCGTGTCATTTGTATTTGTCGGGGATGGCCGGGGTGAGGCCGCCTCGCTTGTAGTACTCGATGACCGAGTCTTCGCCGTCGGCGATGATGTCGACGGTGAGGGGCTCGAACGGGTCTTCGGTGTTCGGGTTGCGGTAGTCGGCGTGGTCCATGGTCTTCAGCACGTGCCGGAGTACGTGCATGAATTGTTCGGCGGTCATGACCACCCGGGCATGGTCGGCAGTATCGGACGCGATGAGTACGTGTCCGTTGCCGTAGTAGAGCGCGCCGTCGTTGCCGCTGTCTACGACACACGCGTGCTGGATACCCGGTTCCGCCACGAT
>CALIFY010000053.1 GCA_938021675.1 uncultured Acidimicrobiales bacterium | reverse complement strand
CTGCATCGCCGAAGCCAATCGCCAGGACATGCTGACCACGCCATACGTGTTTAGCGAGAACGATGCTGTGGCGATGACCGAAGCTGGAGCTGACATCATCGTTTGTCATCTCGGGCTCACCGCCGGGGGAAGCATTGGGGCCGAGACGGCCTTGACCCTCGACGACACCATCCCCAAGATCGACGCCTGGTCGGCTGCGGCCCGGTCGGTCAGAGAAGACGTGATCGTGTTGGTCCACGGCGGGCCGATCGCTCAGCCCGACGATGCCTCGTTTGTGTTGAGACACGCCGAGGGGGTTCACGGGTTTTACGGCGCCTCGAGTATGGAACGGCTCCCCGTCGAACAAGCGCTGAAACAGCAAACCGAAGCCTTCAAGGCCATCACGTTCTAGATCGGATTGACCAACCGGGAGCGCGGTTGGTAGATTACCGATAATCGATTAACTGACCTGACTGGTCGATAGTCGATGAAGAGCCATCAACGGGCTCTTGGGGGATGAGAGGGGAGCGAGGGTGACGCAATACCGGCGTCCAGACAACGTCGAGGACGTAGTGCGAACGCTGTCCGATGCTGAGGGCAACGGTCGATTGCTTGTCGGTGGGACCGATTTGCTGGTCGCGGTCCGACGTCGTCCGCTCGATCCGCTGGTCCTCGTCGATCTCAAGGCCGTAGCCGATCTCCCCCCAGCGATCGAGGTAACCGAAGCGGCGGTCCGGTTCGGGCCAACCGCCACCATGTCCGACCTGGCGGCCGATAGCCGACTCGCCGCCATGTTCCCGGCCCTTGTCGCGGCGTCACGGGTGGTGGGCTCGTTGGCTATCCGCAACCGGGCCAGCCTCATCGGCAACATCTGCAATGCCTCGCCGGCAGGCGATACAGCGCCGGCCCTTCTGATCTACGGTGCCAGGGTTACGATCGTCGGCCGCGCCGGAGAACGCACGATTCCGTTGTCTCAGTTTTTCGTCGGACCAGGGCTCACCACGTGTGGCCCCGATGAATTCGTGCTTCGAGTCGACCTCCCTAGACCCGCCGATGGTTACCGCTCGGCCTTTGAGCGCCTGACCCGGCGCCGGGGCGTCGACCTGGCGACGGTCAGCGTCGCCGCTGGGGTGTCGGCCGAAGGGTCGATCACCCTTGGATTAGGCGCCGTCGGTCCAACACCGTTGCTGACCGAGACGGCCGCCGCGGTCGATCTCGAAGACGTCGACGCCGTCGAGCAGGCGGTGAAGCAGCTGATCGGGATAGCTACTCCCATCTCTGATCTACGGTCTGGCCGGGAGTACCGACAGGCCATGATCGCCGTGTTGGCCCGGCGGGCCGTTTCGGCCGCCGCCCGGTCGGTCGGAACGAAAGGACCCTCGACGTGAGCGAACGCGACGTCAGTCGGGAGTTGGCCCCGGTGAAGGTAACCCTCGACGTGAATGGGACAGCGCACCGTTTGGAGGTTCCCGCCCACCGAACGCTGCTCGATGCCATACGAGATGACATTGGCCTGACCGGCACCAAGAAGTGCTGCGCCGATGGCGAGTGTGGCGCCTGCACCGTGTTTCTCGATGGTCGGATCGTCAACTCCTGTCTCGTGCTTTGTGCCGAGGCCGAGGGCTGCTCGGTTGGGACGATCGAGAGTCTGTCCGTCGGTGGGCTCACCGATTTGCAGGAGGAGTTCCTGGCCGCCGGGGCGGTGCAGTGCGGTGTGTGCATCCCCGGCCAGGTCATGGCCGCCGAGGCCCTACTCCAGACCAACCCAACGGCCAAACCGGCCGAGATCCGAGAGGCGATGTCTGGCAACTTGTGCCGCTGCGCCGGCTACGAGCGCATCGTGGCCGCCATCCAGGCGGCCGCCAAGAGACGAGGCTCCAGCCGATGACAGCCGACCCCGTCCCGCCCGAAAGGGGAGCCCCGTCCGGACATGGCGCCGAGTCGTACCGGGCTATCGGCCGACCGGTGACCCGCTCGGGAGGGGCCGAGCGGGTCACCGGCGCCCAGTCATACCTCACCGACCTCGTGTTCCCGGGTGCCGCCGAGGTTGCCTTCGCCACCATTCCTGTCGGTTGCGCCGAGATCGTGGCCGTCGACACCTCGCCCGCCACCGCGCTCCCGGGGGTGATCGCCGTGGTCACCGCCGCCGATCTTCCACCATCGGCGTCGCGCTTCGGGATTTCGCACCAGGACCGTCCGGTACTGGCCAGCGGCACGGTGAACTTCCACGGGGAACCGGTGGCGGCGGTAGTGGCCGAAACCTCTGACCTGGCACGCGCCGCGGCCGACGCTATCGAGATCGAGTATCGAGAGCTTCCCGGCGTCTACAACCTCGCCGATGCGCTGACCTCCGACGCCCGTCTGGTCCAAGACCCCTCGATACGGCCCCGAGACCCACTGAACGACACCAACGTATTGGAGACCGCCGACTACGCCTGGGGCGAACTCGAACCGGAGCAGGCTCGAACCCACCTCATCGTCGAGAACACCTACACCTTCCCCATGGTCACCCATTTTCCGATCGAACCCGGCGGTGTCGTGGCTGCACCGACCGACGACGGTGGCGTGGCCGTCTACTCGCCGGTGCAACACCCCTACCTCTTGCAACGCATCGTGGCCGACCTTACCGAACTCCCGCTCAGCAAGGTCCGAGTTGTCGCGCCAGACCCCGGTGGCGGATTCGGTGGCAAGCAGACGCCGCGCTATGAGCCGCTGCTTGCGTTCCTCGCTATACAGACCGAGCGGACATGTCGCCTCGTGCTGTCACTGGAGGAAACCTTCCAGCTGATGCGGCGCTCGGGGTGCCGTATCGCCGCCCGCACCGGGTTCACCCAGGACGGGCAGCTGACCTTTCATGAGCTCTCGGCTGACTTCTCGATCGGGGCATACGCCGACGTTGCTCCCCGGGTGATGACCAAGGGCAGCTACGTCGGCGCCGGGCCGTATCGAATACCCGTGGTGCGGGTTGCCGCCAGGGCGGTGTTGACCAACACCACCCCGAGCTGCGCCTTCCGAGGATTCGGCGCCCCTCAGGTTTCCTGGGCCACCGAATCCCAACTCGACGCCGGCGGCCGGCAGCTGGGGATCGACTCGCTAGAGATGCGTCGCCGAAATCTGGTTGGTGTCGGCGAAGCCTTTATCTGCGGTGACCACGAGGCCACCGCAGATGGTCGCTGGCACGAAAGCCTGGAGCGAGCAGCCGAACTGATCGACTGGTCCGAACCGGTGACCCCGGGGCGGGGACGGGGTATCGCCGTCGGGATCAAACCGGGGGCCACCTCCGGCCTTTCGCAGAGTCTCGTACGACTGTTATACGACGGCAGCGCCATCGTGTATGCCGGCACATCCGACATGGGTCAGGGAGCCCGCACACTGTGGCAGCAGATCCTGGCCGAGGAGCTCGGTGTCGAGCTGGGCCGTATCACCATCATCAGCGGCGACACCGACGTGGTGCCCTTCGATCTCCAGACCTCGGCCAGCCGATCGACGGTCTTCATGGGCAACGCGGTGCTCGAGGCGTGCCGAGACATCCGGCTTCGAGTTCGTCGGCTCTACGCCGAGGCCACCGGGATCGACGAGGCCGATCTGACCGACAGCCCGGGGGTCATGATCGGACCCGACGGGGCCATGCCGCTGGTGGAAGCGGCCCAAGCGGCCCTCGGTGGGCTGCGGGGCGAGTTCGTCGGCCAAGGCACGTGCCGACTCCGAGGGGTACAGGGGCATCCGCTCGGCGGCGACGCCGCGTTCTACGAATTCAACTGCACCGCCGTCGAGGTCGACATCGATCCCGACACCGGCGAGCTGTTGCTGACAAAGCACGTCACCGTGGGCGATGTCGGGACCGAACTCAATCCGTTGCAGGTCGTCTCCCAAGACGAAGGGGCCGCCATCATGGGCCTCGGTCACACGCTCATGGAGCAGGTTCTGCTCGACGATCACGGACGGATCCAAAACCTCGGTGCACTCGACTACCGGATTCCGACGTTCAATGACGTGGCCATCGAGATGGTCTCCGATTCGATCGAGAACAACGACGGCCCTGGCCCCTACGGCTGCAAAGGCATAAGCGAAGGGGCGTTGCTCTGTACCTCCGGTGCGGTCGGCGCTGCGGTCGCCGACGCCATAGGCGTACAACTTCGCGACCTCCCCATCACCGCCGAACGAATCTGGACCGCGATGCGAGCTGCCGATGCCCGCTCTGCCGAGTAGCTGCCCGCCCACCAATTTTCCTGTCCCATCTGTTCAACAAGGAGACCGAGAGATGTCAAAAAGCACAGTGTGTCTTGCCGGAACACTTGACACCAAAGGTGAGGAGTATGCCTACGTCAAAGAGCGGCTCATCGCCGCTGGGGTAGAGGTATTCGTCGTCGATTGCGGGGTCCTCGGCGAACCTCACTTCGAACCCGACATCCCCGCCAGCGCGGTGGCGAGCGAGGCCGAAATCGATCTTGCCGACTTCCGGTCGGGGGTAGAGGGGGCCGGCGGTCGGGTCTCGGCGAACGAGGCGATGAGTAAGGGGCTGGGGGTCGTTCTTCGCCGTTTGGTTGAGGAGGGCCGGATTCAAGCGGTGCTCGGTATGGGTGGTACCGGCGGAACCGACCTGACCAGTGGTGCCTTTCGGACCCTACCGATGGGGTTTCCCAAATTGATCGCGTCGACGATGGCGTCGAACAACACCCGGCCATACGTCGGCCATTCCGACATGCATATGGCGAACGCGGTGACCGACATCGCCGGCCTGAACAACGTGTCCCGTCTCGTTCTGGCCAACGCAGCCCATTCGGTCGCCGGCATGGCCATGCATTATGAGACGACCAAACAGCTGGCCACCGGCAACGAGCCGTTGATCGCCATTTCGATGTTCGGCGTCACCACCCCGGGGGTGATGCGAATGCGAGAGCAACTCGAGGCCGATGGCTTCCAAGTGGTCACCTTTCATGCTGTCGGCGAAGGGGCGGGCATGGAGCACCTCATCGACGAGGGAGTCATCGATGGCCTGATCGACTTCACCTTGCCGGAGATAATCAATCGCTGGAACGGTGGCATCTTCGATCCGGGCATCGACCGGATGGAAGCCGCCACCCGCAACGAGATACCGGTCGTGGTTGTGCCGGGCGCCGCCGAGTGCTTCAACTTCGGCGCGGTGGACACCATCCCGGCCGAGTACAACGTGCCCGAGCGGAACGTGTTGATCCATAACCCGAATATCACGTCACTCCAGGCGACCGCCGAGGAGTTGGACAAGCTGGGTGGATACATCGCAGACCACGTGAACCGCAGCCTCGGCCCCAAGGCGGTGGCGTTACCCCTCGGTGGCCTCGACAACTATTTCAGTGAGGGCAGCCAGTGGCACGGCACCGACGTGTCTCCTCTGTTCGATGCCATTCGATCGAACCTGGATGAGGGGATCGAGCTGATCGAGATGGACAACAACATCAACGACCATGAGTTTGCCGACGCCGTGCTCGGGCTGTTCCTCGAACGGTGGAAACAGAGCCAGGCATAGTGACCAACGAGCGGGTCGACCGGGTCCGTGTGGTTTTGCTACGACACGGCCAAGTGGCAAACCATCGCGGTGATGTACCGCTAACCGAACTCGGCGTTTCTCAGGCTTTGGCCGCCGGTCGTTGGTTTGCTGACCAAGGAATCGAGATCGCCTGCTTGCTGAGCGGTGAGACGCATCGAACGATCGACACCGCGAGGGCGTTCGCTGCCGGATTGCGGGAAGAGGGCGGCATCGTTCCCGATCCTGTGGTGAGCTTTGCCCTTCGGAACCCCGACCTGTACCTCGGCGGGCATCGCATCAACATGGCCGAGGGGGCGCCGGCCCTCGCGGCCCAGTCACCTCAGATCAACGAGACCGACGTCGGCAACTCGGTGTTCTTCCACGACTTCGTGCGCGCTGGTGACCGGGTCGGCTACTGGCTCGAACATGGGAACCCGCCGGGCGACACAGCACGCGATGTCGGCGTTCGGCTCGATCGTTTTGCCAGGAGCCTGGCCGACGTCCCAGCCTGGATCGGCCGGACGGTGGTGGCGATCACTCACTCTCCGGTTCTGCGAGCCGTTCGGTATCACCATTGGGGCGACTACTCGAAGGAGCCACCGTTCCTACACGGATACAGCCTGACCGTCGGTGCCGACGGGGACCTCGGGCTTACCGCGTTCGCCACGAGCACCGGCGACATTCCAGCCACCGCCACGCCCGGCCCTGGAGTGGTCCGGACCGGCGATTCGTCGACCGGCACGGCCTAACCTCACACGGAGATTCCAAACCATGAACAGCGCAATCATCACCTGTGCCCCGACCGGTGCCATCCACACACCGTCGATGTCGCCATATCTTCCGGTGACCCCCGAGGAGATCGCAGCCGAGAGTCTCGCCGCTGCGGCCGCCGGGGCGGCCATCGTGCACCTCCACGTCCGAGACCCCGACGATGGCCATCCCGTTCAAGACGTCGGCCTTTTTCGCGACGTGCTGGCCATGATCGGTCAGCAGTCGGACGTCGTCATCAACCTGACGACCGGCGGCAGTCCACACATGACGGTAGACGAGCGAATCCGGCCGGCGATGGAACTGGCCCCTGAATTGGCGTCGCTCAATATGGGCACGATGAACTTCGGGCTCTATCCCATGCTTGATCGGTTCACGTCGCTTCGTCACGACTGGGAACGAAAACACCTGGGAAACAAGGCGTTGATATTCCGCAACTCGTTCGAAGATATAGAGCGGATACTGCGGACCTGCGGCGACCAGGGCACTCGGTTCGAATTCGAGTGTTACGACACCTCCCATCTCTATAACCTGGCCCACTTTCTCGACCGGGACCTGGTGCGACCACCGTTGTTCGTCCAGTCGGTTGTCGGTCTCCTGGGAGGTATCGGAGCTGATGTCGAAGACGTGCTACACCAACGGCGAACGGCCGAACGGCTCTTCGGTGATCAGTTCGAATGGTCGGTTCTCGGGGCGGGGGCGGCCCAGATTCGGAGTGCGGCGGTGGCTTTGGCCGTCGGCAGCAACGCCAGGGTTGGTCTCGAGGACTCGTTGTGGGATGGCCCCGGCCGTCTGGCCGAGTCCAGCGGGGTTCAAGTCGAGCGGGTGCGGGCCATCGCCGAGGCCCTCCATAGAGGGTTGGCTACTCCATCCCAAGCACGGGATAGGCTCGATCTGCGAGGACGGTCCTGAGGGCCGACCGATCGTCGGCGAGTAATCTAGGAGACGGGTGATGGTTGAGGTAGGTGAATCGCTCATCGGCTCGGAACCGCTGTCGACGTCGATAAAACGGATCCTCCTGGACCGCATCGTAGGGGGCGATCTCGTCCCCGGCGAACGAATCGTTGAGAGCCGTCTGGCCAAAGAATTGGATATCAGTCAGTCGCCTGTTCGCGAGGCGCTGCGCGATTTGGCCGCGATCGGTCTGGTGGAGATCGAATCGCGGCGGGGGGCGCGGGTCCGGCAACCGACGGCAAAAGAGCTCCGAGACGTGAGCGAGGTTCGGTCGGAGATCGACGCCTTGGCCGCCCGGCTGGCGGCAGAGCGGTTTGACGACGATGGAATCGATGAGCTTCGTAGCGCTCATCGTCAGATGATCGCCTGTCATCAAGACGGCGACTATGCAGGCATGACGGCCGCCGATGCTCAGTTCCATCTCCTCATTTCTCGGGCATCGGGCAATCAGGCGGTCGAACGAGTTTTTGGGCAGTTGGAGCCGTTCGCTCGGACGTTCATCACCCTCACTTCACCAAACGTTGAGGTCGAAGGAATCCTCCGCCAGCATGAAGGGATACTCGACGCGCTCGTCGCTCGGGACCCGGTTCTGGCTTCGGAGCGGGCCAGGGATCACCAGCTGAGTGTGCGTGAGGCTTTCTTTGTCGAGCCATCGGTGTCAGGCGAAGACCACCCTCTGGCCTAGCGGGGTTCGCCTATAGGCGCACCGCCGGCGCGGAGCACAACCAGGGATAGTTCGCTAGTGGCGAGCGTGGGTGTGGGCAGCGCGCTGCCCGATGTCTGCGGCGAGACTTGACCTCGGACGACGTCGCTTTGTAGGATTATCGATTATCGAGTACAACTGGTGATGGTGCAGGTAGCGGCCTGCCCCGTCAGGCCAGAAGGGGGAAACGGGTGGATCGTCCAGCAAGACTGGCGAGCACCGACGAACCGGCGGTGGATCGGGACGTCGCGGCGCAGCACGTGGAAGGACCGACGACGTCGGGGCACCACAACGTCGTCGCCGAGTCGTCGGGGCGGTCGCCTCGTCGGCCCGGTCGGACAACGTCGATCCTGGTCGCCGCCGCGGTCGGGCTGGTCGTGTTGGCCTCGCTGTCGGACTTCGTGGCCAAAAGCCTCGTCATAGGTGCCACCGAAAACGCCGCGCTGGTCCTGGCCGCCCTCGGCTTCGCTCTCCTGTACCGGTTGACCGGTCTCCTCAACGTCGCTTACGCCGAGACGATCACCTTGGGCGGCTATTTCGCGGTGTGGCTCAGCTCGTCGTTGGGGTGGGGGTTCTACGCCGTGGTTCTCCCGGCCGGGATCCTCGCCGGTCTGCTCAGCGTCGGAACCTACCTGGCGATCTTTCGCGTGGCGAAGCGCCGACGGGTCGGAGATCTTGAAATGATCGCCATGTCGTTCGGGCTGTCGATCTTTCTCCGCCACGGGCTGCAATTCATCTTCGGGTACCAAGTCCAGTTCTTCGACATCGCCCCTCCCGACACCATCTCGGTCCTCGGCGTCGGGGTTCCCTCGTTCCGGTTGCTCGCCCTGGCCAGCGTGGCGTTGCTGTCAATCCTGATCTACCAGTTCATCCAGCGAACCCGCTATGGACTACAAATTCGGGCATTGGCCAGCAATGAAGGCTTGGCCCAGGCCAGCGGGGTGCGACCGCTCACCGTCACCCTGCTGATCTGGTTCGTCGCCGGTCTGGCCGGTGGTCTCGCCGGCGCCTTCTACGGAGTGGGATCGTCGGTCTCACCGTTGCTCGGTTCGCGCCAACTGCTCCTCGTGCTCTTGGTGGTTCTCGTCGGCGGGATCTGGGACTTGCTCGGTGTTGTCTGGGTCGGCGTGGCCACCGGCATCGCCCTTACCGCCATGACCCTCCAATTCGGCGACGGCCTCTACTCAAGCCTCGTCTTGATCTTTGCCTTCCTGGCCGTACTCAAGGTTCGGGGTCGCCGACTCACCGCGGGGACGAAGGTCTGATGTCGCTCGATTGGCTCGATGCCTTCCTCGTCTCCGGCACCTTTGGCGTCGTCGAAATTGTCGGCCTCGGACTGCTACTACATCTCCAGGTCGGACTGACCAGGATCGCCAACTTCGGGGTCGTCGGTTTCTGGGGCTTGGGGCTCTACACGTTCGGCGTCCTCTACGTCCAGGTCGATTGGCCGTTCGGTGAGCCGTGGCAGTTCCTGTTCAGCGCCTTGGCCGCCTCGCTGGCCGCGGCGCTTGCCGGGCTGGTGGTCGCCTGGTTGATCGCCGATCTCGATAGCGACGGCGCCCTCGTCGGCACCTTGGGATTTTCGGCGATCGTCCTCATCCTGGCCACAACTCAAGATCAACTGACCGGCGGCGCCCTCGGGCTCGGCGGACTTGGTTTTCCGTACGACCTAGGAACCACCAAGGCAAACGAGCTGCTGTGGCTGGCGCTCATGACCGCTCTTGTCGGGCTGATCCTGGGCTACGTGTGGTGGGTCCATCGCACCCCATACGGCCGATTGCTCATCGCCATCGGCTCGAACGAACCGTTGGCCCGAAGCATGGGCAAGCACACCACCGGGGCCAAGCTCACCCTCTTCGCCATCACCTGCGGCCTAATGGGTCTGCTCGGGGCCATGCATGGCGTCATGGTTCGCTTCCTCGATATCGGCAGCCTCGACGTTGGGATCACCCTCGCCGCGCTGGCCGGCCTGATCCTCGGCGGCACGGCAAGGGTCTGGGGTGCCGTCATCGGCGTTCTTCTCACCGTTGGCCTGTTCGACATCGTCATCCAGTTCTACGTTCCGCTGCCTCAAGAGTGGTTCACCCAAGCCATTCCGGTGCTACGGGAGGCGGTCTTCGGGGCGCTGCTCGTCGTCGTCCTGCTCTTCAGGCCCCAGGGTCTTCTCGGCCAGATGCGCCGATCGAAACTGATAAGGGCGATGCATGATGGGTGATCAGCGACGGTCGTCGATTCGGGTCGAACAGGTCCAGAAGAGCTACGCCGGGCGCATGGTCGTCGACGTCGACGAGCTGGTGCTGGGAGACGTACCGATAGAGGGGCTGCTGGGTCCCAACGGTGCGGGCAAGACCACGTTGATGCGCATGGTCATGAATTCGGTCTCCCCCGATGCCGGTCGGATCACATTGAACAGCTCCGACGGGTCGACGACGACGTTGTCTTCGTTGCCGACCCACAAGATGGCCCACCATGGAGTCGTCAAGAGCACTCAGGTAATCACCGACTTCGATCAACTCACGATCCTCGACTCGATGCTGTTGGCCGTCGCCACCACGGGCCACGAGTTCCCTGTGCGGCCTGGAGCCGAACGGTCGCTGATGTCGGCCAACGAGGATGAGATTCGGTCCTACCTCGAACGCTTCGGTTTCGCTGACGCTACCGCCATCGCCATGTCGGCGGGGGAGAAGAAGCTTCTCGACATCCTGCGCTGCCTGCTGTTGAAACCGTCGATCCTGTTGTTGGACGAACCTACCGCCGGACTGCCCGACGAGGTAACAGCCAAGGTGCTGGAGGTCATTCGCGAGCTGGCCGCCGACGGCACCTCGGTGGTGATCGTCGAGCACGATCTGGACGTCATTTGGGAGTTGTGCGACGAGGTCACGTTCATGGCTGAGGGTCGGGTGCTGATGAAGGACGATCCGGCATCGATCCGGGCCAATGCAACCGTGATCGAGAAGTATCTGGGGGCTGGACATGGCTGAACCGTCGGCACCACCGATTCTCGAAGTAGACGGCCTGCACAGCGGATACGGAGACGTACCCGTACTCAAGGGACTCGATTTTGCCGTCGACAGCGAAGTCTTTGCCATTCTCGGCGCCAACGGGGCCGGCAAGACCACCTTGCTGGCGACACTCGCCCGCCTGTTGCCGGTCACGGACGGCTCGATTCGTCTTGGCGGCAAAGACGTCACCGCCCACCCGGCATCGGAGACGGCACGGTTGGGTATCGGGTACGTGCCCCAAGAAGCAGCGATCTTCCCCGACCTGACCGTCTTCGAGAACCTGTCGATCGGCGGGATGATCGGTGAACGACCACTGGAACAGGGCCTAGAGGAGGTCTTCGAGACGTTCCCGGATCTGCGGGACAAGGTCGGGCTACGGGCCGGAGACCTGAGCGGCGGCGAGTCCCGGATGGTGGCCTGCGGTCGGGCGCTCATGCAGGATCCATCGGTGCTGTTGCTCGACGAACCGACCGCCGGCCTTTCGCCGCTCTATGTCGAACTCTTTTTTCAGAAAATCGCCGAGATTCACAGTGGGCGGGGGGTCACCATCGTGCTGACCGAACAGAACGCCACCTTGGCTCTCGGAGTTGCCGACCGGGTGATGGTTCTGAGCCTTGGTCTCGGATCCGAGGTCATGACCGCTGCCGATGTCACAACCGACCGCCTCAAGGAGGCCTACAAGCTCTGACCCTCCGACGGAGGGCCGGCAGAAATTCGCACCCGTTGTGGGGCGAAAACAGGGAGGACACGATCATGAAGTACAAATGGAAGGGGGGAAGGCTGCTCGCCCTCCTCTTGGCTCTGGCATTCATGGCTGCGGCCTGTAGTGCCGACGACTCTTCGACCGAGGCGGCGGGTGACGGTGACTCCGATGAGTCGTCCACCGGGTCGGACGACTCGGGTGAAGGTGATTCCGATGAGTCATCCACCGAGCCGGACGACTCGGGTGATGGTGACTCGGGTGATGGTGACACGGCCGCCTCTGGCGATCCGGTCGCCGTCTGTGAGTTGGCGTACTACACCGGCGAGTTCGGTGCTCTCGGAGAATCTCTTACCGCCGATGTGACCTTTCCGGTCGAGCAGGTGATCAACGAAGATCCACCTCTCGGTCGCCCATGGGAAATGTTCTCCGAGGACCTCGGCACAGTCGGCGAGGCGCAAGCGGCACGGGCCTGCCTGGAACGTCATGATGCCGAGATCGTGGTCAGCATCGCCCACGGGTATCGCACGTATCGAGACTTCATGATCGAGCAGTGGGAAGAGAACGACTCACCGATCGTGCCGTCGGTCCATGGCGGAGCCATCCCCGGCAACCTCGGTGGGAAACCGGGTGAACCGATCTTCCGGGCCCAAGGCCTCGACGAAGGACTTGGCACCTCGGGCATTCTCTACGCCGAAGACATCGAGGCCAAGACGGTCGTCATTTTCGCCACGCAGGTGGAAGGCTTCCAGCTGGCCGCAGATGCGGCCGAGGCGGCGGCCGAAACGGTAGGCATCGAGGTGCTCGATCGGATAGACGCCGCAGCCGAACAGCCCTCATACCGGGCCGAAGTGGAACGAATCGTCGACCTTGAACCAGACGCGGTCATCGTCCAAGCTGGAACGGTCGAGTCGGGAACACTCATAAAACAGGCGGCCGAAGCGGGCCTCTCCCTCGAATGGATCGGTGAAACCGGCTGGGTTCAGCCCGAATTCATCGGAACGCTGGGGGCCGACCTGGTCGACACCCAGGAAGGGATCGGCTTCGCCGCCTTCTCCTACGACGACACCAGTCCGGCCTGGGAGTTCTTCTCCGGCTTGTGGGAGTCGACGCCCGGTTACGGCGACGAGTTCGGTCCGGCGACGGATCTCTATCACTTCTCCACCTATGACGTGATGGTCCACACCGCTCTCGCGGTCGAGGCTGCCGGTTCGTACAGCGCAAGCGCTTGGGCGCCGGCGATGTACGAGGTCGGATCGGCCCCCGGTGAAGTTTGCTACACATACGCCGAGTGCCTGGCGCTGCTCCGAGACGGTCAAGACATCGACTACGAAGGCATCACCGGCAACGGTGACTACACCGAAGGTGGCGTCAACAACGTAACCGCGGCCTACACACCAATCGAGAGCGACGGGTCGACCGGGTCGCCGGTCATCCTCGATCCCGACCGTTCGCTGGAGATCGTCGATTCGATCGCCACCCGGGCGGAGTGCGACGCCGAGGTGTTGCCCAACGTGTGCGAATGGTGAGGTCAGCGATCACACCTCGATGACATTTTCTGAAGGGGCGCGGCTGGACGATTTCGGCCGCGCCCCCTCTCCCCCTCGCCGATCTGCCGACCAACGGACTGCCGAAGGAGCTACGAATGCCAACCGACGCCGATCATGGGCCCGCCGCTCGCCAGGCTCCCGCCGCCCTGCTTGCGGCGCTGCAGATGCCGGTTGAGGGCCGGGTCTTTTCCCTCGCACTTCCCCGCTTCACCGGGATGCCACTGTTCGGTTCCCACCCACCGTTTCAGGTTTCGATGTACCGGACGCCGGGCGGGCTACGAGGAGACGGTGAGGAGCCGTGGGGCCCGGTTAACGAGGTCAACCTCGGCTACATGGCCGAGGTCACCACCGGTACCTCTCACAGCGGCGCCCACGTCGATGCGCTAGCCCATATCACGATCGGCCACGACGACCACTGGTATGGAGGGATCTCGGCCAACGATCACCTCGGCGACCGCGGCCCCAAAATCGGCGACGGCAGCAAGCTGCCGCACTTCATCACCAGGGGCGTTCTTCTGGACATCCCGGCCTTCCGCGGTATCGACGCACTCCCCGCCCACGATCCGGTCACCGCCGATGAGCTTCAGGCGGTGGTGGCCCACCAGGGAGTCGAGATTCGTCAGGGAGATATCGTTTTGATCCGGACCGGCTATCTCTCTCGATGGCCTGATCCCGATGAGCTGGCTAAGCATCGAACGGCCGGCCCCGACATCTCGGCCGCCCGCTGGTTGCTCAACGCCGGAGTTGTTGCCACCGGATCGGACACCGAGACCTATGAGGTGCAGCCTGCGCCCGACCCGGGCAAACCGGCCAACCCCCAGCCGGTACACACCCTTCTACTAATAGAGGAAGGCATCTACCTGTTCGAATCGATCTACCTCGAGGAGATCGCCGCCGCCGGCCTCCACGAGTTCCTATTCATCGCGCTCCCGACAAAGGTCGAGGGTGCGACCGGATCAATGCTCGATCCAGTCGCCATCATCTGAAAGAAGGCATTCCTGTGAAAGCACTCGTCCTGCGGGCTCCGAACGAGTTCGATGTCGAAGATGTCGAGGAGCCGACACCGGGACCGCTCGAGGTTCTCTGTCGAGTCGAACGAGTTGGCATCTGTGGCACCGACGTGCACATGGTCAAAGGCCACTACGACATGTGGCCGGCCTATCATCCGTTCATCCCCGGTCACGAATGGTCTGGACAAATCGTAGAACTCGGCGACGGCGCTGACGAGTTCGGCTGGGCGGTCGGAGACCGGGTGGCCGGCTCGTCACATGCTGGATGTATGCATTGCAAGGAATGCATCGGTGGCCAATACAACCTCTGTCTCAACTACGGCAACGGACGAATCCACAGCCACTACGGACACACCAAGCCCGGAGCGTTCGCCGACTACGTCGTTCACTCGATTCGAAGCGTTTTCAAGCTGCCCGGTGGGATGAGCTACGACCTTGGCGCAGTGACCGATCCGGCGTCGATCGCGCTCCACTGCGCCAACCGGGGAGGTATAGAGGCTGGACATACCGTTGCCGTCATCGGCGCCGGCCCGGTAGGCATCTTGGCCGCCGATGCAGCAAAGGCCCTTGGGGCATCGCGGGTCATCGTGGGGGCCAGAGGCGCCAGGTTGGGCGTGGTCGAAAAATTCGGTCATGAGGTTTTCGACACCGACGACCCATCCGGTCTCGACCTGTTCGCGTCGATGGTCGACGGTGGAGTCGACGTCGTACTCGACGCCGCCGGTACCCCCCAGACGGTTCCGATGGCTCTGAAGATGTTGGCTCGAGGTGGTCGGTGTTCGACCGTCGGCATCCCGACCGAGGACGTCTCGCTAGCGCTTGGTTCTTTGGTACTCGACGAGTTGGAACTTGTCGGCAGTCGGGCGGTTGCCGGTGAGATGCAGGCCACGATCGACTTCATAAACGATGGGAGGATTCGGGCTGGTGACATCATCACCGATCGTTTTCAGTTGAGCGAGTTCGCCCGAGCCATCGAAGTTGCCGACAAAAGAATCGGTGGGGCCATGAAGGTCTTCATCGACCTCTCACACTGATCTTGCTGGAGCGGTTGGGCAGGAATCGGATCGCTGAGGCCGAGCGCGTTATCCTCGGCATCGAAGGACATGCCAACACCGGCGGAGGGGCCGATTCGGCGAACTGTCAGGGGGTTGAGCGATGACCGAAACGTTGTGGACTCCGCAGGCCAACGCGTGGGAAACCACCAGGATCGGGGCGTTCGCACAGCGCCACCACCCCGCGGCCCACGGCGACTACGAGGCCCTGTGGCGGTGGTCGGTCGAGGACCGGGCTGCCTTTTGGCAGGCGATCTGGGATGAGTTTGAGGTCACCTCTTCCACCCCCGCCGATCGAGTGTTGACCACCGGACCCATGTCGGCCGTGCGGTGGTTTCCCGGAGCGACGGTCAATTATGCCGAGCACCTACTCCGAGGCAACGGTCTCGATCCCGATGACGCTGTGATCATAAGCGTCTCGCATAGCCGACCAGACCGTGTGCTCACCTTGGCCGAGTTGCGCCACCAGGTGCGGTGCGCAGCGGCCGGATTGCGTCGCCTTGGAGTCGGAACCGGCGATCGAGTAGCGGCGTTCTTGCCGAACATCGAGGAGACCGTGGTGGCCTTCCTGGCCACCGCATCGATCGGCGCGATTTGGTCGTCGTGTGCTCCGGAGTTTGGGGTCACCGCCGTTCTCGACCGATGGTCACAGATCGAACCGACCGTTCTGCTCACCGTCGACGGCTATCGGTACGGGCTCCGCGACATCGACCTCGGTGAGCGGGTGCAGGCGGTTCGAGACGGTCTTCCTTCGCTCCGGTGTACCGTCAGCGTTCCGTACCTCGATGGTGCCGAACCCGTCCCCGATGCCATCGGTTGGGCCGACCTGCTCAGGCCGACCGATGACGAACTCACCTTCGAGCCGGTCGGGTTCGAACACCCGCTGTACATTCTGTATTCCTCGGGCACCACCGGTTTGCCAAAAGCGATCGTCCACGGCCACGGCGGCATCATCGTCGAACACGCCAAGCAACTCGCTTTACAGATGAACCTCGGACCAGGCGACCGGTTCTTCTGGTTCTCGACAACCGGCTGGATGATGTGGAACTACCTCGTGTCCGGCCCGCTCGTCGGGGCGTCGATCGTGTTGTTCGACGGGGACCCCGGTCACCGTGACCTCGACGAATTGTGGTCGCTCATGGAAGCCACTTCGGTGACGTTTGCCGGTGTCTCGGCCCCGCTGATCATGGCCTGTCGCGATGCTGGTCTTCGGCCGGGAAGCGACCACGATCTCTCGGCCTTGCGAGGTTTCGGCTCGACGGGCGCACCGTTGCCGGCCACCGGCTTCCGGTGGATCTCCACCGAGGTCGGCCCGGTCCCGATCGCCAGCATCTCCGGCGGCACCGACGTATGTAGCGCGTTCGTCGGGGCGGCCCCGGTGGTGCCAACGGTGGCCGGTGTTATTCCGTGCCGCCAGCTCGGCTGGTCTGTCGACTCCTACGATGCCGCCGGTGTTCCGGTTCGGGATCGGCAGGGTGAGTTGGTCATCACCGGCCCGGCGCCGTCGATGCCGGTTTCTTTCTGGGGCGACGATGGGTCGCGGTACCACGACACGTACTTCTCGACCTTTCCCGACGTCTGGCGTCATGGCGACTGGATCACCATCGCCGACGATGGGAGTTGCGTCATCAGCGGCCGTTCCGACGCCACCCTCAATCGGGGTGGGGTACGGCTTGGCACAGCCGACTACTACTCGGTTGTCGAAGCCGATCCGGCCATCGATGATTCGCTGGTCGTCCACCTTGAGGACGCGGCCGGAGGTTTAGGTCGCCTGTTGCTTTTCGTGACGCTCAAGACGGGAGCGGAACTCGATGACGAAGTGAGGCAGCGTCTGGTGGCTGCGCTCCGGGCCGAGCTGTCGCCCCGCCACACCCCGGACGAGATTGTGGTCATGCCAACGGTACCCCGGACATTGTCAGGAAAGAAGCTCGAAATTCCGGTCAAACGGATCCTCCAGGGAATTCGACTGAGCGACGCCGCCTCGACCGGATCACTGGCCGACCCAGGCTCGCTCGAACCGTATGTCGTCTTCGCCAAGAGGAGATCAGCATGACCGCCCACATCTACGATCGAAGCTCCGCCGATGTTGGAAACATCATCGCTCTCGAACACGTCAACGTCGTCGTGCCCGACGTGGCGGTGGCCATGACGTTCTACGTACACGCACTCGGGTTCACCCGCGACCCCTACGTCGATCTCGGTCCCGACCTGACCTGGATCAACGTTGGCCGCCAGCAGTTCCACCTCCCCACCGGTGAACCTCAGGTCGTGCGGGGAGTGATCGAGTTGGTCGTACCCGACCTCCGATCGCTGCGGGCGCGGCTCCAAACCGTGGCCGAACACCTGGCCGGCACGTCGTTCGACGTTCAGGTACGCGATGACGTTGTCGACGTGCGCGGTCCCTGGGGTAACCGGTTTCGTCTCCGGGAGTCGTCTCCGGTCGACCATATGACGCTTGGCCTGTCAGCCGTCGAGTATGACGTACCGGAAGGCTCGCCCCCCGGAATTGGCCGATTCTACGAACAGATCATTGGAGCACCGGTGTCGGTGCATGACGGGTGCTGTACGGTCGGTGCCGGCCCCGGCCAGGTACTTCGCTTCCGGGAAACCTCCGGGCAGATCGAGCCATACGAAGGTGAGCATGTGGCCATCTACGTGGCCAACTTTTCCAACCCTCACACCTGGTTGGTGGAACGTGACCTGATCGTAGAAGAGACCGATCAACACCAGTACCGGTTCAACTGGATCGTCGATCCCGGCTCCGGCCAGCGTCTCTTCGAGGTTGAACATGAGGTTCGGAGCCTGCATCATCGGCTCTACCAACGGCCACTAATCAACCGGAACCCGGATCAAAACCTGCGAAACTATGTGCCAGGGGCTGACCCGTTTCACCCTCGCGGTGTCGGCACGACGTCTCCCGACGGAGCAACCTGAGCACTCGACCGAACGGCTAGCCGCCGACCTTCCCCGAAGCTCAGCATCTACGCTTGGTCCGTGAATTGCACACTTCAATTCCGAGAGACCCAACGACGATTCCGAGAGACCCAACGACTTCGACGGCTACTGCGATGAGCGGTTGCCCCGGTTGTGGTGGAGCGCTCGACGCTGGTTTTCTCGAAGATTCCGGCGAGGCCAGCAAGGGTTTCATCCGATGGATCCCTGGCCCGCTTCAAAAAGGCGTCTTCGGTGGTGCCCGCCGTTTCGGCAAACCTCGGCTCGACGTCAACGCCTACCGATGTCAGGTCTGTGGTCTCTTATCGTTGTACGCCGACGGGTCGCCCGATCACACCGTGCGGAACCGAAAGACGTACGACAGCCTGACGGGGTTCTCGCCGCCGGCGCCGTCACCGTTCGGGCCCTCGCCTCGACCTCCGCCTCCGCCGAAGGACTAGCGAGTTCGCTACTGCCGGTTCGTCTCCGGCTACGACAAGCCGACGATCTTCGCCCGACCTCTCTCGTCGAATTCGAGATCGATCTCTTTGGCGGCCGGTGTGGCACCCAGGCCGGGCATCGTTCGCATGTCACCGCAGATCGGGTACACGAACCCGGCGCCGACCGAAGCCCGTACTTCGCGTACCGGAAGTGTCCACCCGGTCGGGGCCCCCTTCAGTGACGGGTCGGACGAGATCGACAGGTGGGTCTTGGCGATGCAGACCGGAAGGTTCCCGAAGCCGGCCCGCTCGTAGAGGTCGAGCTGTTTCGCCGCCTTCGCCGACACGTCGATGCCGTCCGCTCCGTACACTTTGGTGGCCACGATGGCGATCTTGTCCCGGAGCGGAAGATCATCGGGGTAGAGAACCGCGAACTCGCTCGGTTCCTCAGCCGCCTCTTTGACCGCCGTCGCCAGCTCTGTTGCTCCTCGGCCACCGTCGGCGAAGTGAGTCGACGTAGCCCACCGGGCCCCGTACTCACTGGCGATCTCGGCGATGGCGTCGATGTCGCCCCGATGGTCGCCAGGGAACACGTTGATAGCCACCACCGGGGTCACGCCGTGGAGTCGCATGTTCTCCAACTGCTTTCGGAGATTGTCGCCACCCTGGTGAACCTCGTCGGGATTCTCGACCAGTAACGCTTCGGGCAAGGGTCGGCCGGCCACGATCCGGTGATTGCCAGAGTGTGCCTTTAACCCTCGCACGGTAGCGACGAGCACCGCGGCGTCGGGAGCTAACCCCGAATGTCGGCACTTGATATTGAAGAACCGTTCCGCCCCCATGTCGGCCCCGAAACCGGCTTCGGTGAGTAAGAACTCGCTCATGCGGATACCGATCCTGTCCGCCACGATCGATGAGTTGCCGGTGGCGATGTTGCCGAACGGGCCGGTATGGACAAGGGCCGGGGTGTTCTCCAACGTCTGCATAAGGTTCGGCTTTATCGCCTCCATCAGCAACACCGCCATCGATCCGGCCACCCCGATCTCTTCGGCGCTTACCGGATCGCCGGCCTTGGTATATCCGACGACGATCCGGCCAAGTCGTTCCCGAAGATCTTGTAGCGAGGTGGTGAGAGCCAACGTGGCCATCACCTCGGATGCGGCCGTAATGTCGAAACCGGTTTCCCGGGGGATGCCATCGAGGCGTCCCCCCATACCGACCACGATGTTGCGGAGCGACCGATCGTTCACATCGAGAACCCGTCGCCACGTGATGTTGTGAAGGTCGAGATCGGACTCGTTGCCATGGTAGAGGTGGGCGTCGACCATCGCCGAACACAGGTTGTGGGCGGCGGTGACCGCGTGCATGTCGCCGGTGAGGTGCAGGTTGAACAACTCCATGGGGACAACCTGGCTGTACCCGCCGCCTGCCGCTCCGCCTTTGATCCCGAACGTCGGCCCCATCGACGGTTGACGGATGGCGATCGTGGCCGAAGACCCGATGTGCTGGAACGCCTGGCCCAACCCGACCGTCGTCGTGGTCTTCCCTTCACCGAGAGGGGTCGGGGTGATGGCCGAGACCACCACGTACCGGCCTCGGGGCCGGTCGGCCATGGCGTCGATCGCGTCGAGCCCCACTTTGGCGGTGCCGGTTCCGAACGGTTCGAGTTGCTCGGCTGGGATGCCGGCGGCCGCCGCGATGTCGGGCAACGGCTTCAGCTGGGCGTGACGGGCGATCTCAAGATCTGAGGGGAACGGGGTGGTCATGGAACGATGTCCTTCTTCGGTCTTTCGGTTGGACACTATCGATCAGGTGTGGGTGGGAACACCATCGGGAGCTGTTGTCAGGTGGGTGGCCAGTCG
>CALIFY010000052.1 GCA_938021675.1 uncultured Acidimicrobiales bacterium | reverse complement strand
TTGTGTTCAACAACGATCACATCTACCGAGCAGCCGAACCAGTTCTGCTGTGGCTTCCCACCACCTGTACCGACAACCTGCCTGGCACGGACCTACAATCCGGCTCGGTAACTGCACGAAGGGCATCTAGGCTGATTTCATGAGTAAGCAAGGGTCAACGCCGCCACCATCACCCCAAGGGCGCAACCCCAAGATCCCTGGCCGCTCAGACGGGGGCTGGCCACGCTGGTCTGCTTGGATCGTCGTCGGCATCCTGATCACCCTGCTCGCGGCCGCAAACGCGCTGGGCACCGATAGCTCCGATGAGATCCCCTACACCCAGTTCTTAACCGAAGTCGCGGACAAGAAGATCGAATCGATCGAATACGACAACACCACGGCCCGAATCACCGGGACGAGAACGAACCAGGAAGCGTTCCGCACGACCGGCCTCAGCCCCTTCCCCGATGAGCACCTCGCCCTGCTCGATCAAAACGATGTGGCGATCAAGCCGATCACGCCCACAGGGAACTTCTTCCTCAACTTGTTGCCCCTCTTCCTCCCGTTCCTGATCATCATCGGCTTCTTCTGGTGGATGGCTCGACGGCAGCAGTCCCAGATGGGCGGGATCATGTCCATCGGGCGAAGTAAGGCCAAGACGTACTCCTCAGAACGACCGGGCACGAGCTTCGACGATGTTGCCGGCTACGCCAATGTCAAGAAAGAGATCACCGAGGTGGTCGATTTTCTCAAGAACCCAGGCAAGTTCTCCGCCATCGGTGCCCGCATTCCCAAGGGTGTATTGCTGGTCGGTCCACCCGGGACCGGTAAGACTCTCATCGCTCGGGCGGTCGCCGGTGAAGCCGGGGTGCCATTCCTTTCCGTGACCGGCTCAGACTTTATGGAAATGTTCGTCGGCGTTGGCGCCAGCCGGGTCCGGGATCTGTTCAACGAAGCACGAAAGATGGGTCGGGCGATCATCTTCATCGACGAGATCGATTCGATCGGCCGGAAGCGGGGCGCCGGCCTCGGCGGCGGTCACGACGAGCGTGAGCAGACCCTCAACCAGATGCTGTCCGAGATGGATGGGTTCGAAGCGACCGAGGGCATCGTCATGATGGCCGCTACCAACCGGCCAGACATCCTCGATCCGGCGCTTCTCCGGCCAGGGCGTTTCGACCGCCAGGTCGTCGTTCCCCTTCCCGAACTGGACGACCGAACAGAGATTTTGAAGGTCCACATCAAGCACAAGCGAACCGGCGATGACGTCGATCTCAACGTAATTGCCCGCGGCACACCTGGAATGAGCGGAGCCGATCTCTCCAACCTGGTTAACGAGGCCGCTCTGTTCGCTGTACGGGGCGGAGAGGACGAGATCCGGGCCGAGCACTTCGACATGGCCCGAGACAGGGTCATCATGGGAGTAAAACGCGATTCGCTCGTGATGTCCGATGCCGAGCGGGAGATGACGGCCTACCACGAGACAGGCCACGCCCTGTGCGCCGCGCTGCTTCCCGACTACGACCCGCTCCACAAGGTCACCATCATCCCTACCGGCATGGCCCTCGGCGTAACGATGACCCTCCCCGAGGAGGATCGTCACTCGATTCGAAAGAGTCACGCCGAAAGCATGATCGTGATGATGCTTGGCGGCCGGAACGCCGAAAGCCTGGTCTTTGGCGTTGTCTCCTCCGGTGCCGGTGACGATCTTCAGAAGGCAACCCAATTGGCCCGCCGCATGGTAACCGAATGGGGCATGTCAGAACGGGTAGGACCGATGGCCTTCGGGTCCAGCGGCCCGGTATTCCTCGGCGATGACATGATGCAGTCCAAGGAGTACTCCGAGGATCTCGCTCGCCTCATCGACGAAGAAACACAACAAATCCTCAACGATCAGGAAGAGCGGTGCCGGCAGCTTCTGACCGACAACCGAAACGCTCTCAACCTGGTAGCCCGCAACCTATTGGAGCGAGAGACTCTGAGCGGAGAAGAAGTCAACCGTCTCATCGCCGTCGCCCGGTCTAACGGTGCTGGTACCGCTGTGTCCTCGGATGCGAGCGGAGGAGACACGGAGATCGAACCAGGTCAAATCTCAGCAGCACCGAGCACGGCCTCATCGAGCAGGTCGATCGACACCTAGTCGACGACGATCATTAGTTCGTCGAATCGATTCCAAGTGCAGCTAACACCTCAGCCAAATCTTCGGGCCGAATCGGCCCGAAGAAGGTCTGAGCTACCACGCCGTTTTCATCGGCGACAACAGTCGTCGGCACGCCATCGATTCGGTACCGGGAGTGAAGCGACGGATCATCTTCAACGTCGATGCGTTGGACGGTAACCCGGCCGGAGGCCAACGGTTCGATCATGCTCCACACCTCAGGGCAGGTTGAACAGGAGTTCGAGGCGAACACGACGATCAAGAACGCGTGACCGGTGTTGTCAAAATCAGCTCGATCAAGCTGAGCCGGCCCCCGATAGCTCGGCGCCGATGGTGCGTCGGGGCGGCGGCGCTGAAGCAACAATGCAATCGCTACTGCCGCCATGGTCAAGGCCATCAACACGACCAGCCGAGTCAAGGAATCGCCCGAACCTAACCGGCGACCGTCGGCACCGCAGGGACCACGTCGAGCGATTCGTCGGTGATGACCACCATTGCCTCGACCGAGACCGGAGAATCGGCCGTAATCTCAATCGCTGCTCCGCCCTCGGCGGCGGCCACCGGGACGATTACCCGTCCCCCTTTGGGAACCGTGGCGCGAATTGGTCCCACAAATTCGCCTTCGACAACCGATCGCACCTCGATTGGCGTCTCTTCGAGAGAAGCGACGGCCACCAGAGTGGAATCATCGTTCATGGTGACCCAAGGGATGACCCACCGGGTCGACAGTCGCTCATTGCCGCGCGTGGTCGAGATTCCTTCGTTAGCGATCGGTTGGGGCAAGTCGGTCACCGTCTCCGCTGGTTCAAGATCGGGGTCGGCATCTTCGTCACCCTCAGCATCAGGATCACCCTCAGCATCAGGATCAGCGTCGGCATCAGCCTCACCCTCAGCATCAGGATCGGCTTCGGCATCAGGATCGGCGTCGGCATCAGCGTCACCATCAGCATCAGGGTCGGCGTCGGCATCAGCGCTCTCGTCGGCCCCATCGAGGTCGGCTCGCTGGGCCAGCTGCCACCGCTCAGCCACGACCGGGAGGCCTTCAACAGAACTTACGTTGACCCCGAGTTCGTATGGCAGCGGGAAACCAAACCGCTCCGCTTGGTCGCGAAGGTTGATGGTGACAAAGGTGCCCGGCCGCACCTCGCGCTCGATGGTCACCACACTGAAATTGGAGAGATCTGAAGGGTTCGATGGCCAAAGCTCGATGGCGACGTTGACGAACCCACGTCGATCCAGGTCATCGTCGGCCAAGTCCTCCGGTTCGGCATCTGCCGTCGCCTCGGTTGTCTGGCCCTCTTCTCCCCCATCGGCTTGGCTCGTCGTGCTCGGCGTATCGACCACGGCGGCGGCCGCAGCAGTGGCAAGTCCCGCACCGAGCAGCGGGGATGCGTTGGCTTCTTCTTCCCCGTCCACCTCCTCTTCGCCTTCGAGAGACTCCAGATCGAACGGGTTGTAGATCGTGAGGAAATCGTCGCCGGCGTCATGCACCCGACCAGCGGTAAAAATCCAGCTCTGCGACGGGGTGGGCACACCGAGCTGGAGGGCGGCACCACTGGGACCAAGCGTCCCGTCGAGGAGCTGCAATCGTTCGACGACGAGTGCCCCTCGTTTGGTCGTGATCTTCGTCGCAAGGTTCTCTTCCCTGGCTACGAATTCGCCAACGTCTATGATGCGGACCGAACGAGGCGCCACCGTGGCTCCTTGAAGCGGGCCTGGTTCTCGACTGCGACCGACGGCCTGGAACTCAACATCGAACGATGCTGGTTGCGGGAACGGGTTCATCAGGGCCACCAGCTGCGAGGCGTCGCTGGTCGTACGCCCAGCGGCGAAATACCAGGTGTCCGATGCTTGGGTGGCGCATGGACCTTCAGCAACGCCCTCGGCGGTGGTCACGGTGTGCCCGACCGCACCCCGGCCACCGATGATCTCGACCACCGCGCCAGCGACATCGACCACCTGCGTGTCCGACAAGGCGACCCGTTGCGTGGTCCGGGGGGCGACCTCGATTCGCTGGCCGGGGCCCGGGCCGGTTCCCGTCAAGATATTGAGGTTGGCGATCGCCGGTTCGTCACCGAGGTTCGAGATATTGACCATATGGTCGGCGAATCCATCCGGTTCGCTAGAACCGATCGGGCAGTACCACGCGCCATCAAGCCGTGGGGGATCTGACAAAGACGGAGTGATCACCACATCGGATCCGGCCGCGGCGGAGCTATCGGTGGGCACACCAACGACCTGATCGTAGGCCAGCCCAACCGCGACCAAGCCAAGCAGAATAAACACGATCGGCCACCGACCGACGTCTCGCAACCCATGCTGTTGAGCCACTAGCGTGCACCTTCTCGCCGGGTCTGAGCCAGGATCGCTCCGACCATTACCAACAGGAACTGGCCGAACAGGGCAAGTTCTCGCCACGGAAACGGATCGTACTCCAAGCGCACCTCGCCGCCAGGGCCAGGAAGAATCACGGTGAGATCGTCAAATCCGGCCTCGATCTCGGTACGAGCACCGGTGGCCCGGAGATCATCATGAGGCACCGCCACGAAGACACCGGCATCATCGGGAACGATGATCTGCCACTTACCTGGCCGATAGTTGACGGCCGGGGCAGCGCTGTTGGCCAAGTCGATGTCGAGCTGGGCGACTGGGTCGGAATCGGTCGGTAGCTCTTGGCCAGGCGACAATACTGGGGCGATGCCGCTCGAGGACGTGTTACGGAAAACGAGCAGGTTCGGGACTCCCGGCACACCCTCGAGGTCGAGTTGTTGGAACAGCGACTCCTCAACTCCCATGCCGGGATCGATTTCAGGGCCCGCATAGGGCGCGGGAGCGAGCTGTTTGATCAGGACGACATGATCGATGCCATAGGGTGCCAATAGCCGTCCCAATCGCACCACCTCGCCGGAACGGGCCAGGTCTAGCTGGCGACCGACTCCATCGGTAGAGCCGTGCGAGCCGGCCGACCACCGACCACGGGCCTCGGTTCGTCCACCATCGGACACGGCATAGTTAATACCGGAGCCGCTGACGGATGCGTCGAGCGGTAGTACGCCTGCGTCTCCGATCCAAAGGATCCGACCGGGGGTGGCCTGCTCCTCTTGCTCCAACTGCCGGTTGACCAAGAAGGCTGTCGATTCGGAAAAGCTTTGTGTGGGCAACTCCCACGTTCCACTCAACGCTGACAGTAAACCGGAGAAGAACAGTGCGGTCAGCGACAACGCTCCGACCGTTGCTATACCGCGCTGGACCCGCAGCGCACGAGGTTGGATGTCGTCAACTCGTAGCATCTCCTCCAGGGTCCGAACTCCGACTATCACCGCCAACGCAAGACCGGCAGCCACCGGAGCTAACAAGATCTCAGCCGTGGGTAGCGACATCGGGAGCCAGTCCCGGCGGGCCGCCCACGCCAGAGCCAAGAACACGACCGCAACCAACCAGCCCTGTGCCGCCAGGTAGAAGAGCTCTCGCTTGGCGACGACGAGCGCCAACGCCGCGGCGACAACGAGCCCAAGAGCGATGAATCGCGCCGGCGGGGCACCAGGAGCGAACTGCAGAAGTTCGAGCATCGAGTCGTAGCTGGCCTCCGGGGACCGAGGACCGACCAGCCAACGCCACGACAACCCTTGAAGACTGTCGAAGCCCCACGGCCCGTGGAGGGCTACGGTGCCGATCACGGCAACGGCGGCCGCTGCGCCCAATTCCTTGGGGCGACCCCCCTCGCCGGTGAAGACGCTGGTGATGATCAGCGTTAGGGCAACAACGACAATTACCGGCAACACGGCCGGCGCAAACGATGTGACGAAGGCAACCAAAAAGGCGAATCGGATAAGCCTGACCGGCAACGTCCGGTCGGCCACCGATGGCCCCCGAGGGCCTCCGATCGAACCATAGGGACTGAACCCACCTACCCGAAACAGGGCGCCGAAGAGAAAAGGCATGGCGGCCCATATGACGAGAGCCTCCCATCGAGCGGCCGACAGCGCCGCAACCACGATCGGGTTGCAGGCGTAGACTAATGCCCCGACCGCACCCGCCCTGGCACTGGTCAGTGGCCGTGCGAGCCGGTAGACGCCGACCGGGCCAAGAAAGACCGGGGCAACCACGAGTAGGGTCTCAAACAGGCCGGGTGCCCAAAAGAACGCTAGGCGTCCAATGGCGAGCAGAGGAAGGGCGGTCGGTGCGCTCCCTGCGCCACCGGTCCCAACCGTCCGCCAGCCGCTGAGCCACTCGCGGACCATGGTTGCCCACGTTGGCACATCGGGAATCTGCCCGACCGGAGCGACACCTCGCGTCAACATGTGCCTGCTGCCGAAGACGAGCAGGATCGTTATCAGGGTTCCGAGTACTGTGGCATCGCGAATGTTGCCGGCGTCTTCCCCCCGGAACGAGGACCGCACCGAGCCGACCATGCCGGAGAATCGATCTTGACCGGCACTGAACTGGCCGCGAGAAAAGGCGGCGAGGCGGGCCGAGCCTCCAATCTGAAGCTGCCGTAGCTCGGCGTCGGAGACGGTCCGGATTCGCTTCAGGTGACGGCGTTTTCGGCGTAGATCGTCAAGCCTGGTCAGGTTCCACGGGATCGCGGCCAACACGTCTCGGGACTGACCACGCCGGCCGGCGAGCAACGAGTAGGCACTCTCGATCAAGATGAGGAGGAAGGCCAAGGGGACAACGGTGAAGTACGATCGCCGACCCGATGCGGCCAGCAACGTCCTCAACCGATGCCTGGTCAGCAATCGACGGCGCTCTCTGGCACTTACCCGCTCCGCCATCGACTCGCGATGCCGAGCCTTTGCTGCCGGCACGATGAGGGCCCGAGCGCCGGCGGCGTGGGCCCGCCAGCAGAGGTCCAAATCCTCGCCCATCGTCTTGATCGTTGGGTCGAACCCCCCGAGCGCGGTGAACAAGTCGGTCCGGATGAGTTGCACGCCGCCGGGGATGACAAAGACGTCCCGGACCGAATCGTATTGGTCTTGGTCGAACTCGCCTGGCTCGACCTGGTCGACCATGACACCGAATCGATCCGATCCCATCCCCAGCTGGAGCAGCCGCCGATCGTCGCTCCAGCGGACGAGCTTCGGGCCGGCGATTCCACCATTGCTCCGGTACAACTCCCCCATCAGCTGTGAGACGCAATCGGGGGCGAGGGCAACGTCGTCGTGGCAGAACAGCAAGAAGGGAGAACCAGAAACCAACTCGATCGATTGGTTGGCGGCAACACTCCAGCCCGGATCTCCGGCCAGGCGGTGAAGGTACGCCTGAGGCAAGACCTCGGCCACCCGGTCGGCGATCGGCTCGTCACTCCCGGCATCGACAACGAGCACAGACAGGTTTTCGTAGTCCTGATCGCCAAGCGACTGCAGCGTCTCGGCGAAGTGCTCGCCCGGGTTTAGGGCAACGATAACCGCCACCACCGCTGGCGCGTCCAGAACATCGCCGGCGGGATCGGTGTCGGGGCTAGCGTTGGGAGGTATAGAGATCGGATCGGTGGTTAGGTCCTGGGGTGACTGGATCTCGCTCACGAGACCCGAATGGTACTCCGATCTCTCCCCCGAGACGCACTGGATTGACGGTCGATACCGACCAAATCGACGACACCAGGGCGACCTGGTCGATGTAGCAGCACCAGGCATGGCCATTCACCAACCCGGGCGAGGCAACTATCCCTGCCGCAACGCCACCGATGCTGCATTGGTGGCCCGTGCCGAGTGTGACGGCTCGGCGGACCCGACGCAGCTGGGTCACAACAACAGTCGGTCAGATACTCCCCGCCGCACAAGCGAGTCAGTACTGACCTGGGTGACCGACGCCAGCGATCTCGATGCTCATCGGGACCCCGAGCTTGGATAGATCTTCCTCGACCGCTCGGAACGTATCACTCGGAACGGTGGTCGGGACGGTGACGACAAGCCCGTCATACTCGGCGTTTGGAGCAACCGTGAACCCTTCGATCCCGTAGCCGGCCAGGATGCCTACCGCTTGGTCTCTCGCAACGTTCAAGTCTCGGATCGGCAAACCCACCAAAGCTGTGGCCCCAGCGGCTTCAACGACCCGTCCGGCCTGGGCATCGGTTACCGTTATGGTTAAGTGGCCGGTCTCGGAATCGATGACCACGTACAGCACTCGGGTCCCGAGTTCATCGATCAGGGCATCGGCCGTGTTGCCCGCGGCGGCTTTGACAGCCGACAGCTCGTCAGCCTCACCAGCGTTCAGGCCGTATTCCTTGGCCATATAGGCCCGGGCTGCCTCCCGAACGGGAGACGCTAACCCACCGCCGGCGTCGCCGGTTGATGCCAAGCCAGCGACTGGCACCAACGCCGCGACACACGCCGCCACACACGCCACCGGGAGCCAAACGCCTAAAACAGTCCCACGATCTCGACGTCCAACCATGGCAACCACATTCTCTCCTTAACAGAAACTGAACATCCGCTGGGCCGGGCGATTTCTTCTTCTCGACAGGAATGACGCCCTACGAGCCGCCTCCTCGCGCCAGATGTCAAAAAAGTCACATGCTCTGCCACCTCGTCAGCCATCCGCTGATTGCATCCACGGTCTGGTGAAATGGACGATTATCATCACCCGATGACCGAACGCCAGACCAAAGCCTTGATTACCGGTGGCGGCGGTTTCGTCGGACCTCACCTGGCCCAACACCTCGCAGATTGCGGCGACGAACCGGTCGCCCTCGACCTCAACTCCGGCCCCGATCTGCGCGATGCATCGGGGTGGGCAGAAACGATGACCCGCCACCGACCAGACGTCGTCTATCACTTGGCAGGCATGAGCGACGTCGGGGGCTCATGGCAAAAGCCCGTATTGACGTTCGAGATCAATACCGTCGGCACCGTAGCGGTGCTCGACGCCGCCGTCCGGGCCGGTGTCGGTCGGGTCGTCGTCATATCGAGCGCCGAGGTCTATGGCACGGTGTCCGCCGACCAGCTACCGGTCTCCGAGCTTCAGCCGGCAGCGCCTCGCTCCCCATACGGAGCAAGCAAACAAGCGGCCGAAGCGGCGGCGCTCCACTATTGGCGAGGTCATGGCCTGGAGACCATTATCGCTCGGCCGTTCAACCACCTCGGCCCTGGACAGAGCACCAAATTCGCCGGTCCAGCGTTTGCAAGCCAAGTCGCCGATGCCGAACGGAACGGTGGCGGGGTGGTTCGACACGGAACGCTCGAACCACGACGAGATCTGACCGACGTCCGCGATGTCGTTCGGGCATATCGCCTCTTGTCCACCCACGGCCAGCCGGGCCACACCTACAACGTGTGCTCCGGCGAATCGGTGAGCATGGGTGAACTGCTCGAATCGTTACTGGCCCTCAGTTTGGGCGATATCAAACTGGAAGTGGACCCTGAGCGGATCCGCCCAGTCGAGGTGCCAATCTTGGCCGGTTCATTCGACAAACTGGCCTCTGCCACTGGCTGGACACCGAACATTCCACTGAAGCAGACCCTGTCCGACGTGCTGGACGACGCCCGTCGCCGCATCGACGCATCCGTTCCCCAATCGGGATAGCTTGTATCCACGAGGGCCGTGGGGGCAACTCAGTGAGACCCGACTGGCGCGGGTTCACGCCGACTAGGAGTCTGTTGTGCCAACCAGTTCTCAATCCAAGAGAGCCCTGATTACTGGCTTGACCGGCCAGGACGGCTCGTATCTTGCCGAACTTCTGCTGGAGAAGGGGTATCACGTCACCGGCATGGTCCGCCGATCCAGCACCATCAACTTCGAACGCATCGCCCACATCCAAGACGACCTCGAGATCGTTCAAGGCGATCTCCTTGACGAAATGTCGTTGATCGATGTCATGCGCCGTCAACGCCCGGACGAGGTATACAACCTCGCGGCCCAGTCGTTCGTCCAGACCTCATGGCAGCAGGCCGTCCTTACCGGCGAAACGACAGCCCTTGGCGTGACCCGCATTCTGAACGCGGTGCGTTCGGTCGACCGGGACATCCGTTTTTATCAGGCGTCCTCCTCAGAAATGTTCGGCAAGGTTGTCGAAGTCCCTCAGAATGAGCAGACACCCTTCTACCCACGAAGCCCCTACGGCGTAGCGAAGCTGTACGGCCATTGGATCACCGTCAATTATCGAGAGAGCTTCAACCTTCACGCGACGAGCGGCATCCTGTTCAATCACGAGAGCCCACGCCGAGGTTTAGAGTTCGTCACCCGAAAAATCACGAACACCGTGGCTCGGATCGCACGAGGCCTAGCCAGCGAGCTTCGCCTGGGCGACCTCGACCCGCAACGCGATTGGGGCTTCGCCGGCGACTACGTAGAGGCGATGTGGCTGATGCTCCAACAGGACGAGCCGCAGGATTTCGTAATCGCCACCGGTGAAACGCACTCGGTCCAAGAGTTTTGCGAGCAGGCATTCGGACACGTCGGCCTCGATTGGCAGGAATACGTTGTGCAAGACGAGCAGTTCATGCGACCGGCCGAGGTCGACCTACTTATCGGCGATCCTGCCAGAGCCCAGAGCGTACTCGGGTGGAAGCCCATGGTCGGTTTCTCTGAACTCGTTGCCATGATGGTCGAGGCCGATCTTGAGGCGGTCGGGCATGCCGGCCAACCAGGGTGATGTTGTAACAACTCACACCATTTCCCGGCCGGCATTCACCGTGACACCCACACCCGCCATCTCGCCGAGGGGAAACTGAGCCATGACATCTGATCGCCCGATCGTCGTGCTGTGCGGCGGGGTTGGAGCGGCCCGGCTCCTCATTGGCATGACCAGGGTGGTGGCCGATGAGCAACTCATCGCGGTGGTAAATACCGGCGACGACATGGTGATGCACGGCCTCCATATTTCTCCCGACTTGGACACGGTCGTCTACACGGTCTCGGGCCAGGTGAGCAAGGAGCGAGGTTGGGGCCTGGAGGGAGAGACATGGCAGGCCATGGAGATGGTCGGTCGGTACGGGGGCCAGGACTGGTTCGCCTTAGGAGACCGTGACCTCGGGACCCACCTCTACCGGACCGATCAGCTACAACAAGGTCGAGCCCTCAGCGACGTAACGGGCGACATTGCTCGGACGTGGGGGCTCGGCTTTCGAGTCCTACCAGCAACCGACAACCCGCTACGAACGAAGTTGACTACCGTCGACGGCGATGAGCTGACGTTCCAGGAGTATTTCGTCGGCCGATCCCACGATGTTGCGGTATCACGCATTCGCTTCGAAGGCGCCCGCGCCGCAACCCCCGCACCCGGGGTGCTCGATGCCATCGCCAACGCCGAGCGGGTCATCGTGGCCCCATCGAACCCGGCGGTCTCGATCGACCCAATTCTGGCGATCCCTGGGATACGGGATGCGCTGAAGGACCGACGATCGTCAGTAGTGGCCGTCTCTCCCATCGTCGCCGGCGACGCTCTAAAGGGGCCCGCCGCTCGCCTTCTTCGAGAACTTGGCAGCGAAGCGTCGGTAGCCGGAGTGGCAGAATGGTACCAGTCCATCGCCGGCACGCTCGTCATCGATTCGGCGGACCGGGACCGAGCAGCCGATATCGAGGCAGTCGGTGTCAAGGCGGTCACCGCCGACACCATCATGGTCGACCCCGCGGCAAGCGAACGACTGGCCCAAACCCTGCTCACCGTGCCAGTCGGTGATCCGATGAACTCGACTGACGAACCGGGGTAGACAGACCGGCAGTCGATACGGAACGGGCTGGCATCGTCGCCCGAATCTCTGAGTTCGGGTTCACCGTGAACGCGGTCGCGGCGCGTGGCGCAAACCTGCTGCTGGTCAACCCGGCATAGTCGGCATGGCTCGCACTCGAAGTCATCGGCAGCCAGGCCAACCGTTACATGCCGTTTAGCGTTGGCACACTCGATGCCAGCCGCACTACAGCGGACGGGCCGCCGCGGTCAATCGTGGGTGTTCCGGCCGCTACCCAACTACCCATAGCGCCGTAGGAACTGCGACGGGTGACCCGGCTGGCCTCCGCCGTACCAGCCGCTACTCCGTTGCGTCGCCGTCCTCGGCATCAGCATCAGCATCAGCATCAGCATCACCGTCAGCATCGGCATCAGCATCACCGTCAGCATCGGCATCCGCATCACCCTCGGCGTCAGCATCAGCATCAGCATCAGCATCAGCATCTGCATCACCCTCGGCGTCGGCGTCGGCGTCGGCGTCAGCGTCGGCGTCAGCATCACCCTCAGCATCCGCATCCGCATCCCCCTCAGCATCCGCATCCGCATCCCCCTCAGCATCCGCATCCGCATCCGCATCCCCCTCAGCATCTGCATCACCCTCGGCGTCGGCGTCGGCGTCACCCTCGGCGTCGGCGTCAGCATCAGCATCACCCTCGGCGTCGGCGTCAGCGCCACCCTCGGCGTCGGCATCACCCTCAGCATCAGCGTCGACAGTCGGATCACCGGCGTCGAGGTCTTCGAAGGGGCTGCCGGCTCCAGACTGCGTCAGCGCAGCCAGGCGCTCAGCGGGTGGAAACGGGATCTCTTCGCCTTCGGGCAGCAGGGCCAAGGTGATCGCCGCGCCACCGGCTTCGAACTCGAAGTCTGCGATGTTCGACGTGATGATCTCCGGCTCAGCTTCGGTATCGAAGGCATCGGGCCATACCGCCAACTGGAGGGTTGCCTCTTCGCCGTCACAGCCCTCCGCTTCGGACATCGTGGTTGGCACGACATCGGAGATACCGGTCGTAAACGATTCGTCGGTAACCACCGAGTCATTGCCAGCCAAGTAGTTGCCGAAGGTGGCGTTTGCTCCAGCAGCCGATGGGTTGAACGGGTGAATGTGCAACAGGCCATCGCCGTGGGTATGCAGGCCGTCAGGGCTCTCGAACTGACCGGTGGCTGGCAGATCCTCTCCACAGTTATGGATGAGATACGCGCTATGCCAATGGTCGATGCCCGCCTCTGGCGCTACACCAAGGTTCGACGTGCGGTTGGCGGCAAGGAAGATGACCGCAGCCACCCCCGCCGCGAACAGGAGGCCGAGGATGGCGATGAATGCCACCGGGCTTCGCTGATCCGGATTGTCGACCGTGGTGATGCGCTGAACCTCGGACCGCTTCGTTGTAGTGGTGTCGGTTTTCTTGGCCACGAGGCACAGTGTAGGGACGTGACCTCCAGGATCCCGTTCGACCCCGACGTTTGTCCCCTGCTAGGCACTCCATCGAGATGAGCAGAAAGAACCGCCTCCAAATCGAGGACCAGCATGGAACGACCGATTGAGATTATTCCCATCCCAGGATTGCCCGAGATTCGTCCCGGTGACGACCTCGCAGGGATGATTATCGACGCTTGCGAATCTTCGGCCGGTCTTATCGATAGGGATATCCTCGTCGTCAGTCAAAAGGTGGTATCGAAGGCCGAAGGCCAGCTCGTCTCGGTCGACCCGAATGACCCGCAGGCCCACAAGCCCCTGGTGATAGCCGAGTCGAAGCGAGTGGTACGTCGGCGTGGTGACCTGATCATCAGTGAAACGAAACACGGTTTCGTGTGCGCAAGCGCCGGCATCGACCGATCGAACGTCGAGCCCGACATCGCCGCCCTCCTCCCGGAAGACTCCGACCGGTCGGCTCGCCGTATCCGCGATGCCATCAGCGGACGACGCGACCGAGACGTTGCCGTCATCGTGGCCGATACCTTTGGCCGGCCATGGCGACGGGGCCTGACCGACGTCGCCATCGGCTGTGCCGGGATCAGGCCGATCCTCGATCTCCGCGGTACCGAGGATGCGGTTGGACGAGAACTGCAGGTCACCGAGGTCTGCATCGTCGACCAGCTTGCCGGCGCAGCCGAGCTCGTACGAGGCAAGTCGACCGGGATCGCGGTCGCCCTTATCCGAGGCGGTGACGAGACCTGGTTCGGCGACGGGTCCGTCGTCGAAGACGTCGTGCGCCCGCCGAGCGAGGACTTGTTCCGTTGACCATGTTGATAGTCCAATGACCAATGACCTCCCGGGCCTCGTAGCCCATCTTCCTCCCGCCCCCGATCCGGACGCGCTCCTGATGGGGTTCATCGAATTCGCGGCGGAACAGGGCATCGACCTGTACCCGGCGCAAGAAGAGGCCATCCTCGAACTACTCGATGGGAATCACGTCATTCTCAACACCCCGACGGGGTCTGGTAAGTCGTTGGTCGCGGCCGCAGCCCACTACGCGGCGTTGGCCGCGGACCGTAGAAGCATCTACACCGCGCCGATCAAGGCGCTGGTGTCCGAGAAGTTCTTCGCCCTCCGCCGTGACTTCGGCGATGAGCGCGTCGGCATGATCACCGGCGATGCCAGTGTGAACCCAGGGGCACCGATCATCTGTTGCACCGCCGAGATCCTGGCCAACATGGCGCTACGAGACGGGGCCGACACCGACGTCGATGTCGTAATCGTCGACGAGTTTCACTACTACGCAGATCCGCAACGAGGCTGGGCTTGGCAGGTTCCGCTGCTGCAACTCAACCACGCACAGTTTCTCCTGATGTCGGCCACATTGGGCGATACCAGATTCTTCGAGCGGGACCTCGAAGAACGGACCGGTCGACATTGCGCTCTCGTCTCGTCCGATCAGCGTCCGGTGCCGCTCGACTTCGAATACCGCTCCGCAACGCTCCACCAATCGGTGTCCGAACTGTTGGACAGCGGCCGCTCTCCCATCTACCTCGTTCACTTCACCCAACGGGAAGCGACCGAGGCCGCCCAGGGTTATCTGTCGCTCGACCCACTCTCCAAGGCAGAAAAGTCAAAGGTAAGCGAAGCTGTTGGTGGGTTTCGGTTCGACTCCCCCGTCGGCAAGGACCTCCGGCGCTACATCATGGGAGGCGTCGGTGTCCACCATGCAGGGCTACTCCCCAAATATCGGCTTCTCGTCGAGAAGCTGGCCCAGCAAGGGTTGTTAAAGATCATCTGTGGAACAGACACGCTCGGGGTCGGGGTCAACGTGCCCATTCGGTCGGTGCTGTTCACTCAGCTGTGCAAATACGACGGCTCGACGACGCGCGTCCTGTCAAACCGCGAGTTTGCTCAAATCGCCGGCCGCGCCGGCCGAAAAGGGTTCGACGACACCGGAACGGTGTGGATCCAAGCCCCAAACCACGTGGTCGACAATCTCAGAGCCGCCGAGAAAGCCGAGGCCAGCGCTAAGAGCGGTAAACGAAAGAAGGTGGTGAAGAAAAAGGCTCCGGAGCGGGGCTACGCCCATTGGACCGAAGACACGTTCACCAAGCTCGTCAACGGCAAGCCCGAACCGCTCACGTCATCCTTCCAAGTCAGCCACCAGATGGTCTTGACCATGCTCGACCGCCCCGGCGATGGGTGTGCCGATCTTCGGCGAATACTCACAGACAACCACGAGACCAGGAAGCGGCAACGAAACCATATTCGTCGGGCCATTTCGATCTACCGATCGTTGTTGGATTCCGACGTCTTGGAACAGCTCGATGAGCCAGATGAAGACGGACGAACCATCCGAGTCAACTTCGACCTTCAAGACGAGTTCGCTCTCCACCAGCCGCTTTCGCTCTGGGCGGTGGAAGCCATCGATCAGCTCGCCAATGACCTGGCGAAAAACCCCGCTCAGCAAGATCAAGAGCAAGCACACGCCGATGGCGGCTACGCCCTCTCGGCCCTGACCACGATCGAAGCGGTGCTCGAATCACCTGGAGTGATCATCGCCGCCCAGGTAAACCACGCCAAAACCGAGCTGATGGCCGAAATGAAGGCGGCCGGGGTCGAGTACGACGAGCGGATGGAACGACTCGACGAAGTCGAGCCACCGAAGCCGGAGAAGGACCGGCTCTACGAAAGCTTCGATGCGTTCCGCCTCCACCATCCGTGGGTCGGATCTGACAACGTCCGACCGAAGTCGATCGTACGGGACATGTACGAACGGGCTATGACGTTCAAAGAGTTCGTGAACCACTATGGACTAAAGCGGTCCGAGGGGGTAGTGCTCCGGTATCTCTCAGACGCCTACAAAGCGCTCATGCAAAACATCCCCGCCGATGCCAAGACCGATGACCTGCTCGACCTGACCGAGTGGCTCGGTGCTGTGGTGCGCCAGGTCGACTCCAGCCTCATCGACGAGTGGGATGCCTTGACCCGACCAGATAGCGCCCAACCCGAAGAGATCCGTCCTGACGAAGCACTCGATATCACCCAGAACGAGCGGGCCTTCCGGGTCATGGTTCGGAACGAGCTGTTCCGATGGGTCGATGCGCTGGCGACCGGGAGAACCCACCTACTCCCCACCGGGTTCGACGCCGAACAGCTCAGCGGATACTGGGATGAGTTCGACCAACTCATGATCGACGGAGATGCCCGCCATGCATCACGGTTCAGCTACGACCGCGCCAGCGGAGTGGCGACCCAGATCCTGCATGACCCTGACGGCATCGATGCCTGGAGGATAGAGGCCACGGTCGATCTTCCTGCCTCGATCGAAGCAGGCAACGCAGTGCTTAGTTGGAACCGGGCATACAGCCTGTAACCAACTGATGGCGCGCTAGCTGTTGACTACGGCGCAGGCCCGCCGACCGGTCAGGTCAGCGGGCCTGCTGAGATAGCCAAACGGTCCTCGTGCAACGCACGGATATACCTACGACGCCGCTCCAGCTTCGCCTTCCAGCCCCTCGGCATGAACCCAATCGCCCTCGTCGAGACCTTCGACTTCACCACCATCTATGGTCATCGGCTCGACGATGCCATCACACACTTCGATTCCCTCAAGCTCCCCTGGCAACGTCTCCAGATCCTCGATCACAACACCTAGGTCGGTTTGTCCAGGCGCCTCTTCCAGAATCAGGTCGCAGGCCTCGAACGCAGCGACAAGATCACCATCGAACTCAAAGCTTTCGACTATCTCGTCACCCTCGTCGTCAACGAGGACCGACATGTCAACACCATGCTCGACGAGGCATGCGTCATAACGCTCGAACACATCCTCATCCTCAGCGGAGAGACCGAACATATCACCGGTTAGGTCTTCCAGAATCGGGTCGCAGGCCTCGAATGCAGCGTCGACGTCGCCATCGATGTCTGGTATCTCAAAGGTCTCGGCCGAATCAGCGCCGCCGACATCGACGAAGAACGAGCCGTCGACGCCGTTGTCGACCAGACACTGGTCATAGCGGTCAAAGACCGCTTCGTCTTCAGCGGACGATTCGAGTTCGTCGATCGGTTCGGAGTCGTCGCCGTCCGGTCCGCTGTGAACGGTGCTACCGATCGCCAACCCATCGACCGATTGGCCCAACCCGCTCGACGCAGTGGTGCGGTCGGTTCCAACTCCCGAACTGTCGGCCGACGCGACGCCGGCGAGTCCAAAGGCGGCGCCGGTGAACATCGCACCGCCAACGCCGACGACGGCCAGTTTGTTTCTCAAATTCATGTCTCTGTCTTCCTGTGTCTCCAAGGGCTTCACTCTGAAGCTGCCCACACGCTGACCGACGAGCGATGAAGGATCGATGAGAGGACACTCGGCTCTCATAAAATTCCAATAGTCCCCGATGCACACTGACTACCTATGAGAGTTCTGGTAGTCGAAGACGAAGAGCGTTTGGCTCGCATCGTGGCCGATGGACTCGGTGACGAAGGGGTGCACGTCGACATCGAGCATGACGGGCCGTCTGGACTCTGGCGGGCCGTCGAGGGCAGCTTCGACGTGATCATCTTGGACATCATGCTCCCCGGCAAAAGTGGGTATCAGGTCTGCCGCGAGCTCAGGGAAGCCAAAATCTGGACGCCGATCTTGATGCTGACGGCCAAGGACGGCGAGTTCGACGAAGCGGAAGCTTTGGACACCGGTGCCGACGATTTTCTGCACAAACCATTCTCGTTCGTTGTGCTTCTGGCCAGACTCCGAGCATTGGCTCGCCGGGGCGCACCGGTACGACCAGCCATTCTCAGCTGTGGTGATCTGCGAATGGATCCGGCCACATCGGTTGTGTCTCGAAGCGGCGTTGAGATCGAGTTGACACCGAGGGAATACGGCGTCCTCGAAATGTTGTTGCGAGCCGATGGGGATCCGGTCGGCCGCCAAGCCATCCGAGACCGGGTATGGGGAATCGATGACGAGCCGGCATCGAACGTCGTTGATGTCTACGTTCGCTACCTACGACAGAAGATCGACGAGCCGTTCGATCCGGCGCTCATACATACGATCCGTGGGGTTGGGTACCGCCTTGTCGCGCCAGCCGTTCCCGCCTCGACATGACCGTTACGGTCAGACTGCTCCGCTCGATTCGTGGACGCATCACGCTGGTCTCCACCGCTCTGGTGGCCATCACCATGATGCTGGCTTCCCTCGTATTGATCCAGCTCGTTCGCCAAGACCTCCTAGCCTCCACCCAAGCCACGATCGATCAAGCCCTAGAAGCACAAGCTGAGGAGATAGAACAGCCGCCAGGTCCAATCGACGACAGCAACGCCATCGCCATGGAGGCAATCGACGTCGATGACGGCGTCGACGTCGACGACAGCCACGGGGTGGTCTTCGAAGTTGACCCATCGGATCCGGCTGGCATCGCGTTCGGTCAGGTCTACGTCGACAACACCGTGCCAGTAGTCATCGGTCTAATACCTGAGACTGGGCAAGTCGTGGAAATGTACGATCCGGTCTTGGAGGAGCCGATAGAGGATCTGGCCATTCGAGAGCAGCTCGATTCGATGATATTTGAGACCCATGCGCTGTCTGACCCCGAGGGCACTCAGTTCCTCGTCGGCGCCGCTCCCCTGGCCGAGATCGAAGAATCGGTGGCCGCCGTTCAGGCTGCGTTGATGGTCATCGTCCCGTCGTTGACGCTGATACTTGGGCTCTCGGTGTGGCTGTTGGTCGGAAGAGCGTTGAGGCCCGTCATGTCGATCACCAACCGGGTCGAAGCGATCTCAAGTGCAAACCTCGATCAGAGAATCCCAGTTCCGGAAACCGGCGACGAGGTGGCTGACCTGGCAGCGGTAATGAACGGAATGCTCGAACGGCTAGAACGGGGCGGAGAACGACAACGCCAGTTCTCCGCCGATGCATCACACGAGTTGCGGAGCCCTCTTTCCACCGTGCGGACCGCGGCCGAGATGCTCAGACGGAAGCCGGAAACCGCCCGGGTGGAGTGCCTGGCCGAAGACATCGTGGCCGAGTCGGACCGAATGAATCTACTCATCGGCAATTTGCTCGAACTATCTCGGCTCGACGAAAACCGGACGTCGAGCATCGAAGAAGAACTCGAGCTGGCACAGGTCCTCCGACACGAACTCCGGGAAGAACTGGCCGACGGGTTGGTGCAGTTTCAAGCTCCGCAGGAACTGGCCATGAGCGGCTCACCCACCCAGCTCCGCCGGCTAATCCGAAACCTGGTCGACAACGCCATGCGTCACGCCAACGACCAGGTTTCGGTCACCCTCGAGACAGCCACGCTCGCCAGAGGATGGTCCAGTATCGAACAAGAGCAACCGGCGACGGCCATAGTCTTGTCGGTCGAGGACGACGGGACGGGGATCCCGGTCCGAAGTCGCGACCGGATCTTTGAACGATTTGCCAGGCTAGATCACGCCCGGGATCGAGACAGCGGCGGAACAGGGCTTGGCCTTTCGCTGGTCAAGGCCATCGTCGAATACCACGACGGCGAGATAGTCGTCGATGACTCACCAATGGGTGGCGCACGGTTTGCCGTGACCATGTACCCTCACCGCCGATCTACTCCGACCGACGAGCCGATCCCGTGCTCAGGAAGTGGCGCTCGGAAGCGCTGACGCCTCTGTTTCAACACCGAGTTCCATGTTGATCCGGCTTGAGGAGTCAGCTTTCTCGGTGCCACCCATGTCAAAGACCATTTCGATCTCGTTGGCCGCGCACACATCTGCCTCGGGAACGAACCCAGATTGCCGGTCGCCACCATTTGCGAAAATCAGACGATGGTCGGAGTTGCGTTCAGCGATCAAACGCAGCGATTCGCACACCGTGCGGTCATCGTCGACGGCAACAAACGCTTCGTCGACAACCCGCAATGCAGACACGATGCGGAGGCGGTCGCTCTCGTCGACAATGAGCTTGCCCTTCTTAGCTATCTGCTGAGCATTGTTGTTCACGATAACGATCAACTTGTCGCCTCGTTGAGCCGCCGCCTCGATCATGTCGAGGTGACCGATATGTAGTGGGCTGAAGTAGCCGCTCACTATTACCGCAACCGGTTTGGTCATCTATCATCCTTAGATCTCGTGGTCGCAACGGTGCAACCGCCACCAATTCTCGCAGCCGATGAGGCACTTACCGCTGTTCTAGCAAAAATGCTCGGCAAGACAATCAACCGGCCACCTTTTGGTCGTGATCTCCCCATCGACCACATCGGGCTGACACCTGAATGCGACCGATCTCGAGCGCGTCCCCTAGGATTTGAGCAACGAGTGAAACAGCCGCTCATAGGCCTTAGCCTGAGCCACCGGAGTCAACCAAGTACAGGCGAATCGTCGACCGCGCTCGCCCATCGTGGTCAGAGCTCCTCGATTGGCCAATAGAGCCTGTAACGCCTGACAGAACGCCCACTCGTCATCAGGAGGCACCGCTCGACCGACCTCAACCTCTTTGACTACTTTTGCCACCTCACTTCCCTCATCGATGCTGGCCAGCACGGGCCGACCGGCGGCCATGATGCCGTAGAACTTGGAGGGAGTGCTACTTCGGGCTAGACCACCGCGGAGCAAAATCAGGTGGATGTCTGCCGCTCCCAAGATGTCCGAAATTTCCGATCTCGGCCCAAAGTCGATCGTCCGCACATTGGCCATCGGACCGGCCCAACGATCGACATCAGCCCGCCCCGCCCCTTCACCATTGATCACGAACACGACGTCTTTCCTGGCGGCGAGTCGACGGGCCGCCGCCCTGACCAGGCCGAACGACTGGGACAATCCGACATTGCCGGAATACATGACGACCGTCTTGCCGGTGAGCCCATGACGCTCCCGATATGGGTTCTCACGCTCGGTCGGGCGGATACGGTCGGTGTCGACGAAGTTGTGGATGATGTGGATCTTCTCCGAGGCAACCCGATCGTCCCCGATTTTGGCGCCGACGTTGCGAGCCTGATCTTCAGAAAGCACCGTCACCGCATCGGCCCGCCGGTACAGCGACCGTTCGTGACGGCGGGCCAAATCGACGATCCGTCCGCTGCTCAGTGCGCCGAGGTCGAGGGCGACATCAGGGAAAATATCTTGGGTGTTGAACACGAACGGTGCCCGCCAACGACGAGCCAGCAACCACGCTGCGTCACCTAAGAACACCGGCGGCGACATTCCCATCACAACATCATGACGCCCGAGGGTGACGGCGAGACCCGTCGCCAGAGAGGTAAATCCGCCAAATCCGAACGCCCTGGCTCGAATGTTTGTCTTTTCGGTAGGAAACGGCCAGACCCGAATGATCCGCCCCCAATCGGTTCGCTCAGTCCGCCACGGCCGGCCGCGCCACTCCTCCGCTACCTGGTGCCCCCGATACCAAGGCAGAGATGTCACCACGCTTATCTCGTGATCGCGTTCGGCTAACGCCTCGACCAGTTTCGTCATCACCTCCCCGGTTGCAGCGTGCAGATCGGGTCGGAAATGCGGACAGAACAAAAGAAGCTTCATGCGGCGGTATCCAAGTGGTTCGACAACCATGGCCCAGCGTGGCGTCGGAGTGGCGGGATCGATCTCGGCCGAAAGACAATACACGATCGTCGCCCGCCCGGAGTCAGGTGGTTTGACTCCCCCGGCCGCCAGTCCCGAGAGCGTCGTAGTACGCCCGTCGTAGCTGTTCGGCCCCGGCCTTCGCCGACAACGCGAGGACCCTATTCCTGCCCCGACGCGTCAACTCCTCGGCAACGCCAACACCGTCCACGACGTTGGCCATCGCATCGGCCATGGCAGCCGTGTCGCCGACCGGCACCACTAAACCTGCATCGGCCACCACCTCCGGGAGGGCGCCGGCATCGCTCGCAATGACCGGGCAACCAAGCGCCATGGCCTCCATAGCCGGATTGCCAAACCCCTCGTACTCGGACGGGAAGACGAGAGCGACCGCCGAACGATACAGCGTCGCCAGATCCTCGGCTGGGATTCGGCCGACTGCGTGCACGCGGTCGGATACCCCAAGTCGCTCCGCTTCAGCCATCACCGCCGGAAGTTCCGGGCCAGGACGCCCGGTGAACACCATATGGAGATGGCGAAGCTCGCTCCGTCCGTCGGCAAGAGCGCGGATGAGATCACGGTGCCGCTTGTGGCGGTAGGCGATAGCGGGATACAGAACGAACCGGTCGATATCCCGGCCGATCAGCCGTCGCACGACCGGGACGTGATCGGCGGACCCTTCACCCTCATCGGCCGGTTCATACCCGTGGCCCACCACCCGCAGCTTGGCTTCGGGAACGTCGAGCCGATCGCGGAGCCGGTCGGCGGTGAATCGGCTGGGGGCCATCACAAGGCGGGCTGCGGTAACAGAGTACGGCAGCATCCACCCAAGCCAGCGGCGTTTGACCGCGGTGAAGTTGTGAGCGAGGTCGAGCGGCTGAAGGTCATGGATAGTTACCAGCGGCGGAGCAGAGCGAACGATGGGCACCGTGCCCCCGAGATGATGCACCACCGAATCGTCCCTGGAGATCGCAGCCAGCCAACTCGACTCCAACGCCACCCTTGCCGCCACCGGTGGCCCCGGCCATGGCATGACCACATGGCGATACCGATCCTTCAGATCAGGGTGGGCCTCAATCAACCCGGCGCGACAGTACAGCCGGAGCCGGAGAGGCCGATCGTCCACCGTGGCGTCTTCCAGCAACGGGTGTACGTGACGAAGAAGCCTGACCGCGTACTCTTCTGAGCCGCCGACGATCCCCGGTGCCAGCCAACACAGATTGATGCCGATCGTTCGCGCTGCCGCCATGACCTACAACACCGACCGAAAGACGTCGGCGTACCCCTTGGCCGTCGTGTCCCACGACAGTTGAGCCGCCCTGGCGTGTCCGTTCTCGATGAGCCGGCGCCGGGTCTCCCCATCACGAAGGGCGGCCTCCAACGCTTCGGCCAACTGAGCCGTATCGCTCGGATCGACCGCCAGCGCAGCCCCACCGGCCACCTCGGCCGTCGCCGTTGTTGACGAGGTAACCACCGGCGTGCCATGGGCCATCGCTTCGAGCACAGGCAATCCGAAACCCTCGGCCAACGAAGGATAAAACAACACCGAGGCCTGATGGTACAGGGCACTCAGCGTTCGGTCGTCGACCGGGGAGAGCCGATGGACGCGCCTTGTGAGCCGATCGAATACTCCCGCCATCTCGTCATGACCACTCCTCGCTCCGACGATGACCAAGTCAATTTGGTCGCCGGCGGGCCTGTTGGCACCGAGCCGATCGAGGGCAGCTTCAGCCCCGAGTGGGTTCTTTCTGGGTTCGATCGGCCCGACCCACAAGATGTACCGTTCCGGAAGCCCGAGACCGGCAACGACCTCGGCCGCCTCCCCTGCCCGACAACGCGGCGGGCCAACACCCCAAGGAACGACGACGACTCGGTCGGGCTGTGCTCCGTGACGAACACAATCAGCGGCAACCACCTTCGATGGGCAGACAAAGATCTGAGCCCGGGCTCTCGCTGTCGTCCACGTTCTGGGAAAGAACCCTTGGCCTCGCCGGCTGAGCCGTTCGGTGTGGTCTAAGAAATCAAGATCGTGAACCGTCGCCACCACCGGCCCGGCCGTCGGGGGCACGATCATGCTCGACGCCCACAGCACACTCGCATCACGGCGAAACCGATCGACAGATGACCAGCCAAACCGGAGCCAACTCTCATACATGAGCGGCCTCGGCAGGCGGTGGAACCGCAAGGTCGACCCGACCGGCATCCGTTGCCGGGCTGCGTCAGCTCCGTCGTGGGGTGCTGAGTGACGAGCGGCAAGACCGGTGATCTCGAACCCCCCGAGGTCGGCGAGATGCCCGAGGGTCTGCTCGGTGGCCACGCCCGTTCCGCCTGGCAGCCGGTGCCAGAACTGTTCAACAACCGCTAGAAGCTGCGGGTTCACCACCTGATAATGCCACCGGTCGGCGCCGACTAACGGTCTGTTTAGATCTTAAGCAATTTGGCGAAGTACTCAGCGGTTTTAGTGATACCGGTTTCGAGATCGACCATCGGTTTCCACGACAGTTTTGTCCTTGCCTCGGTGAGGTCGGGCCGGCGACGAGTTGGATCGTCGACCGGCAACGGAGCGAACGTTATCTCACTCGAACTGTTGGTCACCTTGGTCACTACTTCGGCCAGCTCAAGCATGGTGAATTCTTGGTCGTTTCCAATGTTGATCGGACCGCTATGTTCTCCATCGAGAAGCGACAGCTGCCCGGCGATCTGATCATCGACGAAACAAAAGCTGCGGGACTGAGAGCCATCGCCGTACATGGTAAGAGGTTCACCGAGAAGTGCCTGGGTAACGAAATTGGACACCACCCGGCCATCCTCAGGCCGCATACGTGGACCGTATGTATTGAAGATACGTACGATCCTGACGTCGACGCTGTGATGGTTGTGGTAGGCCATCGTCATCGCCTCGGCAAAGCGTTTGGCCTCGTCGTATACCCCTCGGGGGCCGATGGGGTTGACGTTTCCGTTGTAGGTCTCGGGTTGTGGGTGGACCGCCGGGTCGCCGTACACCTCACTCGTCGAGGCGAGGAAGAACTTCGCCCCCTTCTCCTTGGCCAGGCCGAGCGCATTGTGGGTTCCGAGGCTGCCCACTTTGAGGATCTGAATCGGGATCCGTTCGAAGTCGATCGGCGATGCTGGCGACGCCAGGTGCATCACCGTGTCAACGTGACCGGGGACCCAAATATGGTTCGACACATCCTGGCGGCTAAACGAAAAACGAGGCTCACCGAAACGATGTTCGACGTTGGCGTTTAATCCGGTGACCAGGTTGTCGAGGCACACCACCTCGTCCCCCCGGTCGAGTAAGCGGTCGCACAAATGCGAACCGAGAAATCCTGCTCCGCCGGTAACAACGACTCTTGCCATCGATCAGCGACCGATGCCGCGGTAGTTGAAACCGCGCCGCCGGGGAATCGTAGGATCGAGTAGGTTCCGGGCGTCAACGATGTTCTTACCTGTCATAATCTCCGCTAGTTTGTCGAAGTCGAGCCACGAGAACTCGTCCCATTCGGTGAGTATCACCAACGATGCGGCCCCCTCGGCAGCAGCGTACGGGTCGGACACCACCTCGATATCGAGTCCTGGCTGCACCGTGGCCAACCGGTTCTCGCCGGGCAAGACTGCAGGGTCGAACGCTTTCACCTGGATCCCGGCATCGCGTACACGCTGGAGCACCTCGATGGCCGGCGAGTCCCGGAGGTCGTCGGTTCCGGCCTTGAAGGTCAAGCCGAGCGCCGCCACATGGGTATCGACCAAGTTGCTTTCCACCGAATCGATGACCTTCTGAGCGGTGCGATCGAATTGCTCGTCGTTGATGAGGAGCACCTCATCGAGGAATCGGAAGTTGTAGCCGGCGTCCTCGGCGATTTTGGCCAGTGCTTTCGTGTCTTTCGGGAAGCAGCTTCCCCCCCACCCTGGACCAGGACGAAGGAATTCCCGACCGATACGTGAGTCGTAACCCATCCCAAGCACGACGTCGTTCACGTCGGCGCCTACCGCCTCGCACAGGGTGGCCATCGCGTTGACAAAGCTCAGCTTCGAGGCCAGGAACGCGTTCGACGCATACTTGATCGTCTCGGCCGACACCGGATCGGTCACCATAATGGGGGCCGCTATCCGCGAATAGAGCGCAGCGACGCGGATCGCTGCTTCTTGGTCTTGAGACCCGATGACGACCCGGTCGGGCTGGAGGAAGTCGGCAACCGCGGTACCTTCCCGAAGAAACTCGGGATTGGACACAACCGCAACATCGGAGCGGCCCAAGACTCGGGCCACCACTCTGGTGGAACCGACTGGGACAGTCGACTTGTTGACAACCACGCTGTCGTCGGGAATTACCGGGCCGATCTCGGCCGCCGCAGCCTCGAGGTAACTCAAATCGGCGGCGCCGTCGGTCCCTTGGGGGGTCGGCACACAGAGATAGTGAAACTCGGCCTGTTTCGACGCTTCAGCCGCTCCAACGACAAAGCTGAGATTGCCGGACCGAAGCCCTTCGTCGACCAACCGGTCGAGGCCCTTCTCCACAATGGGTATCTCGCCCTGGGAAAGACGGCGAACCTTGTCGGCGTCAATGTCGGCGCACACCACATCGTGGCCGAGATGTGAGAAACAAGCTCCAGTGGTTAGACCAACATAGCCAGTTCCGATTATTGCAATCGAAGCCACACGTCCTCCTCAGACTTAATGGTGCCCTTCCCGCCCACGACCGTATCGTCTTCGGCCGTCCGAGCGAACAGGTCAAATTGTTTCCGTCGACGAGAGAATCGGCTCAGTTGGAACACTGAGCGGCGCCATCGGCTGGCACGGACGGGCGGGCAGCCACCTCCGGAGCGGGTTCAGCGGTCGCCAGAGGCACCGTCTCGTCTGGCGCAGCCGTCGTTTGGTCATTCCGGTCCGGGACCGGCGTCTCCGCCGGGGCCTCTTGGGGCTCCTCAACCGTTTGGTTACCAATCACCACCTCGATCGACCGACCGGACAGGCCGCCGACCTGCTCGATTTCGACTCCACCCCCACCGGCTCCCGCCCGAATGGTTTCAGCCACCGCCTCGGCGGCATGCCGCCCGTCTGGGCCATGTTGCACGGTCACCCCGTCCGGCAGGTCCGATCGCTCAACCTCCTCAGGATCGAATCCGGCCTGGCGGAGTATGGCCGACGGATCGAACACCTGGCTCGTCGTCGAGCGGGATCGGCTGCCGACACCCTCAGAACTCTTTCGGCCGAGTTCATCGTCGGGCAGAGAAACCACCCGCACCCCAATCGTAGAAGGATCGCCAAACGGGGCCCCCTGGAAAAGCTTGATCAACGGCGCCGCCTCACGGTCTAGGGGCTGGAGCACCTGCCTCTCGCCAACCCGACTATCGGCGGCAGGAAAGCTGTAGGTCTGCAGCTGGTCTGGGTCGAACGAGCGGTAAGTGCCACCGACGTCGACCAGAATCTGCGGGGTGAGACGCTGGTCGATGGCGACGTTCTCAAGACCGGTATCGATCAAGTCCGACAACACGAACGGGTTGCGGGCTCCCATGGCGATCGCTCGCTGAATCAACCGGCGAAGGAAATCTTGCTGGCGGCGAATTCGGCCGAGGTCGGCCGTCGGGTCGGTGACCCACTCTCCGGCATCATTTTGGGTTTGGTAGTAGCGGGACCTGACGTAGGCCAGTGCCCGCTCCGGATCGAGCGATTGACACCCAGGTTCGGCCATGAGGAATCCGGTCTGGCTCCGCGGCTCGGGTTGGGCGTTGACGTTCCAATCCCGCGCTGGCGTCTCGAAATAGACCTCGACCGACCCCACCGCCGACACGAGGCCTTGAAACCCGGCAAAGTCGACGTTCACGTAGTGATGAATTGGAATATCGAACTCGTCCTCAATCGTCTCGATGAGGACCGCCGGACCGCCGATTTCGAAGGCGCGATTAATTTTCGACTGACGGTCGTTACCGGCCACGGTGACCCACAGATCTCGGGGCAACGACAACAGGGCAATGTCTCCCGACCGCTCGTCCAAATGGGCGATGATGATCACATCGCCGAATCGCTCGCCCTGACGGCCAACTTGAATCGGGTCGTCCTCATCTAAGGTCGCCGAGCTGTCGGAACCGACCAGCAAGATGTTGAGGACCCGCTCCCCCGGCTCAAGATCGCCAGGTACAGCCGTCAGGCTTCGGTCGAGAGCCACTCGGTTTATTGCCGCCGCTCGGCCGTAGCCGTAGTCGAGAAGCGCAGCAACGCCAAGGCTGACGGCGATCAGCACCAGATTGGTGGCGATCACGAGCCGTTGACCCCAGGTGCGGCGGAGCTTCGGAGAGCCCCCGTTCGAGGCATCGGCCATCAACCGCCCCGATCTTTCCCGCCTTCGTAGTCTTGCGATCCACCGTCGTCACCGAGCCGGCCATGACCGATGCCGGAATCGTGGACGCCATGCCCGTTCTGTCCGCCGAAGCTGCCGATACCTCGGTCCTTGAGGGCGTATGGCTGAACCGCCAGGACGACACCGGTCGACACCGACACCGTGGCTGTTGGCGCGACGAACCGGTTGCTCACACCGCGACTTGTGGCAGCGTCGAGTTGCGATCCCTCAAGCGGGAATTCCAATCCCTCAGTGGTCACGCCCCCGACGGGACCGAGCATCGGTATCAGCGAGATGGTTTCCCCGACGACGCCTTCGATGGTGCGTGGCCGCCGGACCACGGCCAACCGGGCCGAGCCGACGAGACCGTCGACCAGTACATCACCGAATGCCGGCGAGGCCAACAGGGCCATGCTGGCCAGCTCGTGATCGACTCGACCGCCCCCGAACCCGATTACCAGTAGGCGGTCGGGCTGGACCTCCAACGCTCGATCAAACGCCAACTCAAGGTCGGTCCGGTCTTTTACCGCAGGGTGGCGGGCGATCTCCACGTCGGAGTTCTCCAGGATGGCCAACTCGGTGTGAGAGATCGAGTCCATATCTCCAACGACAGCATCGATGGCGATTCCGACCTGTCGGGCATTGTCGGCCCCGCCATCGGCGGCGACACAAAAATCGACCGTCGGGAGGGCCGCCACAACCAACGGGTCCGGTCGAGAACCTCCGGCGACGATGAGGGCGGTACAAGTCATCCACGTCGGATGGTAGGCCAGTCCGGACCCAAATAACGCCACCGTCTGTTGTTGTCCAGGCCCACCAGCAACCGGGTCTCAGGATGTCCATGTAGGGGTCAGCGAGAGGAACCTTGGGCCGATCCCTCGGCCTTCTGGCCGGTGGCATCAAATACTGCGCAGGCGAAACCGCGATCGCCGGCGGCCCACGTCATTTCTGATGGATACATATATGCGATGTCGAACACCGACCGTTCGTAGGTGATGCCGACGAACGGCTCGAATCGGTCGAGGCACGCCTCGAACACCGCTCGTGTTATTTCATCGGTCCCGGGGAATGTCGCCTCGGTCAAATCGGCGACGTGATACACCTCGTTGTCGTGAGGCTGGGCGCAGGGCACGGCTTGCAATAGCGAGACCTCTGGCGCCTGCTCGGTGGTCCGGTTGTCGGCATCGCCGTCGAAACAGTCCCCGACGCGAACAAGGCTGACAGCCAACTGGCTTGCCTCCACGATGTTTCCTTCGTCATCCCGGGTTCCAGAAAAGTCGGAGGCTTCGACCCCACCGGCGCCACAGGCGGAAAGAATCAGCGCCAGTACAAGCCCGACATGGGCCAGTTTCCCGATCGTCCCGCCAGGGCAACGCGCCGGGCACCGTCGGCCGCCCAGCGACCGCGCACCGCTCGTCATCGATTCGACGCTAGCCGTTTCTGCACCTCAACGTACATGTCGACGGCGTCATATCGCCGGTCAAGGGGTTTCGCTACCCGAGGAAGCCCTACCCATTTCCCAACGGGATGGACGTCTCACAGGGACCGGCGGACCCTGCCTCGATGACGACGGATAGATGGCCGGTATCCCACGGGATGGCGACAGCATCGAGCGGTAGCGCAGATGGGCCCGTGCTCGACGTCTTCATCGACGCGAACTTGTCGGTGACGTATTGAACCGAATATGGCTCTTGGATCAGTGTTCGGGCGTTCGTCGATTCACGAATACGTCGCCCCTCAGAAACGAAGGCCGTTTCGAGAAACCGGCTCTCTCCGACCTTGCCGACGTATACCTCGGCGGTCAATTCTCGGGACCCACAAATGAAGTATCTCCCGTAGTGCTGGGTTCCCGCATCCTCGTCGAAGAAGTCTGGCAGTGCATCGTCCGCCAAATCGGCAGATGATGCTGACGAACTCAACGTGAGCAGCGCGGCGGCGACAAGAGCACCGGCTACCGCAATCCACCAACGTCGTGTAGCGCCATCGATACGCATAGAAACCCACCTTGGAAGCGCAAGACAACTGACACCACGAACATAAGCATCAACCATCGGGCACCGTCAACAAGGGGTCCTTACGGTTCTCTTAGGCTTCTTCGCCGGCAGGAACCCCCGGATCGACGGAGTCGAACCCAAGCTCCGCCTCCAACGCAGCAAGCCGCCGCTCCAGCGATGCGACGCGACGTTCCAGCTCGTTGGGTTGAAGTTGCCGATCGCCGGTGATCGGGGCCGGAGCGCGGCCGGCCTCGACCTCAGCAGGTTCGGCTTCTTCCTCACAGACGAGCTGTACCCAACGGTCGTGACTCTGACCGGCGCCCCGGCCGATATTGCGGACCAGCGGTGGATCTCGATCAGCCAGCCGGTCGAGAAGGGAATCGACGTCGCCAGAGGTGGCGAACTCGACGTACCGTTCGGTCCGGGTTCGGAGCTCGCCGGCCGACTGAGCACCGCGAAGGGCAAGCACGGCAAAGACCGCTTGACCAGGCGTATCGAGTCCGAGCTTCTCGTCGATCACGTGCTTGTGCTTGAACGCCCGGTCACCGGTGCTGCGAACACTGCGGGCCCAGCCTCCATCTCGCAACAGCTGGAGTGTGCTGTCGACCAGCTGAAGCGAATAGTCGACAACCGGTTCACGGCTGGTCTTCTGGTTGCAGGCAGCACGCAGCGCGTTGCTCGACAGCGGATACTGGTCGGGCGTTGTGTGCGACTTTTCGATCAGGCAAGCCAGCACCCTGATCTCTTCGGGGGTGAGGTCCATGGCAGCCAACCGTAGTTCCTCAACAAGTGCTTGCCATTCGGGGTCGGACCCAACCAAGCTGGGCCGATGCCGACCACGGATTCCCCCTCCGCCCAGCAGTCGCTTCGCTATGACGTCGCAGACGGCGTCGCGACGATCACCCTCAACATGGAGGAGCGCAAGAACGCGCTGTCTGCAGCCCTGGTCGAGGGTTTGGCGGAACTGCTCGAACGAGCGAACGGCGACGACGGAGCGCGGCTCATCTCGTTGACCAACACCGGCAACACATTCTGCGCCGGCGCAGACCTCAAGTCGGACACCCCCGGAGTCGCCGATTCGGCATCGACGCCGGGAGGGCAGGAGCATCGAACCTTCGTCGATGTGTTCAAAATGATGCGCGCAGCACCAAAACCGATCATCGGTCGGATCGATGGCCACGCCATGGGCGGCGGCGTTGGACTCGTTGCCGCCTGCGATATCTCGATTATGCGCGACGACGCCAAGATCGGTTTCACCGAAGTACGGCTCGGTGTGGCCCCCGCTGTGATATCGGTCGTCTGTCTACCGAAGATCCGGCAGGCCGACGCGGCGGAGCTGTTCTTGACCGGTGAACGATTCACCCCCCGGCGGGCGGTGGAGATCGGGCTGATCAATCGGGCTGTTCCGGCCGACGAACTCGATGACCAGGTGAACGCCTTCGCCGACATGATCATCCGTGGAGGACCAGCAGCTCTGGCGGCGGCGAAGGATCTCGTGTACCGAGTGAACGAATTGGACAGCGAAACGGCATTCGACTGGACGACGGACCTGTCTCGTCAGCTCTTTCGATCCGAGGAGGCCCAGGCTGGAATCGCCGCGTTTCGCCATCGAGAACCAGCCCCCTGGGTGCCGGCGACCGCGTCGACCGAGCACGATATCGGCGGTCGGAGCGACGGCTAGGATCGGTCGACGCCAGAGTAAATCAGCGCCTCAGGTCAGTCGACGTCTGGATAGATAGACGGCGGCGGGCCGGGAACGCCTGGTCCGCCGCACACCCAACAATCGGACTCGACGGGTCCGGTCCACGCCACCTCGCATGGCCAGCAGCTCATTCGGAGCCCAACCCGCCGATAGCGCGGCACCAACACCGCATTCGATCCATACCCGTTGTCAGCCACTCTCCTGGTATCGGCTGCCCAAGCGAGAACGTGAGCGGCATATCGGCCGTCGGGGAACCCTCGTGAGCGGTGACACCGGTCGTTTCGCAGCGATGCCGATTGCATCAGCTGTAGGCAGGAGGGCATTGAGCGACTAACTTGCGTGAGGTGCGACAGGCTCCTTCCTCGTCTCGCCACGGCATGCGAGCCGGGCCGAAACACGGCCGTAGGGCGATATCGGCACAAGGTCAGACACATCCCGGAGCTCGATCTAGCCAGCTCCTGGTGTCATCAGCCCTCGTCTTCTGGGGAATAACCGGAGCGGCGACGGCCGTGGTTGCCACCATCGTCGGACCGTTTCACCATCAGCCCGGCCAGACACTGACCGATCCAAACGACCCCCATGCCACCGCTGAACTCGCCGTGAATCCATCCTTTCGGGGCCAGGCTGACCTGGAAATCCTGGGCCAACGCGGGCGTGCCGCCGCTCGATCCGGCTCAACATCGGCAGCCAAAACAGGCTTCTCCATCGTCGACGAGGAGCTGACCGTCACCGAAGAGAGCACGACGGTAGCCCACGCCACCGTCGACGACATCGAGCCGAGAACAAGACCAGACGAGGCGGCGCAACCGGTCGCTTCGTTCACCAATCCAACCGACCGGGGCGGCCCACTGGTATTCCTGGCTACCGGCCAACGCAGCGGTGATTGGTTGGAGGTCCAACTTCCGGTCCGACCGAATGGTACGACGGGTTGGGTGGAGCGGGCCGACGTCGACCTGACCCAGAATCCGTATCGCATTACGGTTGACACCTCGGCCCACGAGCTGACGATTTTCCATCGAGGACGCGTTCATTCGACAACCACGGTGGCGATTGGGACCGGTGCGACGCCGACACCGATCGGCGACTTTTACCTCATCGAACTTCTGCGTTCCACCGACCCCGACAGCGTCTATGGACCGTACGCCTACGGTCTCTCGGGGTTCAGCGAGACCCTAGACTCCTTCAACGGAGGTGAGGGAGTGATAGGAATCCACGGTACGAATCAGCCAGCGCTCATCGGGCAAGACGTAAGCCACGGCTGCATTCGGGTGGCCAATCCAACCATAGAGGAGATGGTGCAGTTCTTGCCTCTCGGCACCCCCGTCTCGATCCTCGATGGCGCGGACGACACCGCCGGCCCCAAAGTTGACGGTGTCTGATGGTTGCCAGCACCCACGCTGCCGTTCCCGACGGCCGAAACGCCACGATCCTCATCCACATCAACGGTGAGCTCATTCCCCGGGCCGAGGCCAAAATTTCGGTCTTCGACAGTGGTTTTCTCGTCGGGGATGGGGTATGGGAAGGGATCCGACTCTCCAACGGGACGTTGGTGTTCCTCGACCGACATCTCGATCGGCTCGAAGCTGGGGCCAAGGCGATCAGTCTCGACCTCCCACCAAGATCCGAGCTAGTGCGGGCGCTACGGTCCACGGTCGAAGCAAACAACATGTTCGACCAGGTCCACGTCCGGCTGATGGTCACCCGAGGCGACAAGTCAACGCCATCCCAACATCCGTCGAATGTGGTCGGTGGCCCCAATGTCGTCATTATCGCTGAACACAAACGAGCCGACCCCGCAGTGACCGACCAAGGAATTTCGCTGTTCACCGCCACGGTCCGACGACCACCACCGGACACACTCGACCAACGGCTCAACTGCCACTCGAAACTCCATGAAGTCATCGCGTTGATTCAGGCCGTCGAAGCCGGAGCTGACGAAGCGTTGATGCTCGACCCGACCGGAGCGGTCGCCACCTGCAACGCAACCAATTTCTTCATCGTCACCAAGCGCGGTGAACTGTGGACCTCGACCGGCCACTACAACCTTCAAGGGATTACCCGGGCAGTCATTCTTGAACAGGCCGCGGTCGACGGCACCCCAATCGCCGAAAAGCCATACACCCTCACCGACGTGTACGCCGCGGCGGAGGCCTTCGTGACCGGGACGTTCGGCGGGTTGACCCCGGTGCGGTCCGTCGATGGCCGAACCATCGGGACCGGAAACGGGGCCGGGCCTTTGACCATCCACCTGCGAGATCGATACCACCAGGCGGTGGCGGCCGACGTGGTCCAGTCACGGTAACCCCCATGGGCGATCGAGTCCGCCGAATCAATATGTGGTCAAGTCCCCGAAACCTGTCGACCGCGTTGATGTACTCGTGGCGGGAACGGGCCGACACAACGGTCGTCGACGAACCGCTCTACGCCCACTACCTCCACCAGACGGGCCGAGACCACCCGGGAGCGGCGGAAGTTCTGGCCTCCCAATCGCCCGACGGCGCGTCCGTCATTCGAGAGGTCATGTTCGGCTCGTACGACAGCGAAGTCGTCTTCTTCAAGCAGATGGCGAAGCATCTCGTCGGGTTAGACCACCGTGTCGTGCTCGACGGTTTTGATACTGTTCTGTTGACTCGCGATCCGTGGGAAATGCTGACGTCACTGCAGAAAAATCTGCCGGACGCCACCATCGACGACACCGGTTTCGTCGAACTCGTCGCACTGGCCGATGCCGTCGTCGCCGGCGGCGGTCGGCCAACCGTGATCGACGCGAAGCTCTTACTGACAGACCCTCGAGGCGTCCTCAGCGAACTCTGCGAGCGCCTCAGCCTCAGGTTCGATGACGCGATGCTGTCGTGGCCGGCCGGCCCGAAACCGGAGGATGGCGTGTGGGCCCCGTATTGGTACGACGGAGTTCACCGATCGACCGGATGGGACCCATGGCGAGCGAAGGACGATGTGCTCGCACCGAGCCTCGCCCCGGTGCTCGACGAGGCTGAGGCGATGTATCGACGACTCCTTCCCTTTCGGATCGGCTGAGCGGTTGCCGTCGTCCGGTGACACCACCATGATGGCCGGGTGACGATCACCGACATCCGAGATTTGCCGATGACGGGCGCCGACCCCGGCGGTGCCTCCGCCTACGATGACGCGCTGTCACAGTTCCTCGATTACGAGCTGGCCGCTGGGCCCGTGCTCAAGCAGGTCGTGGCCGATCACCCCGACCTGGTCATGGCCTCGGTGCTCCGGGGCGCGATGATGCTGATGGTCGAAGCCTCTGGAACCCAACGGAGCGTGTCGGCCATGGCCACCGCGTTGTTGAACGGCCGGTCGATGACCGGGCGGGAGCGAGGCCACGTCACCGCGCTCACGGCCTGGGCCGCTGGAGATCTGAGAGGTGCCGCACAACAGTGGGACCGAATCCTGGCCGACGAGCCGCTGGACCTGCTCGCTCTCAAACTACACCATTACACAACGTTCTGGACCGGCCGAGCCACCGCGCTCCGCTCGACCGTCGATGGCGTTCGGCCATTCTGGGACGAGGCGACCCCCGGCTTCGACCACGTGATCGGAATGCAGGCATTCGCCCTCAACGAATGCGGACGCTATGAGGAAGCGGGACGGATCGGACGGCTGGCCGTCGACCGGAACCGGGAAGACCTGTGGTCTATTCACGCCGTCGCTCATTCGTTGGAGATGCTCGGCGACCACAAGGCCGGAGTCGAGTTTTTTGACGAGTTGACGGTGGCCGCCCACGGTGACCTGTGGGCCACGAAAAACCCGTTTCGTGGGCACCTCTGGTGGCACGCCGCACTGTTTCCCTACGGAGCTGGGCTACACGACCAAGTCCTCGCCCTCTACGACGAGCGGATCGTCCCGTCCAGCACCGACTTCTATCTCGACATCCAAAACAGAGTGTCGCTGCTGGCCCGGTTGGAACTGGCCGGTGTGGACGTCGGCGACCGTTGGGGTGAGCTCGGCCAACATGCTGTCGATCGGACCGGCGATCACGTACTCACCTTCACCGACGTTCACTGTTGCCTTGCTCTGGCCCGGACCGGCCGCCTCGATGAGCTGGAGCGATATTTGGCGTCGCTCACGGAGCATCGCACCGCTCGACTTACTCGGGAACCGGCAATCGATACAGCCGACCTAGACATAGCCATCCCATTGGGACACGGCCTGCTCCACGATGCCGCGGGCCGACAGATCGAGGCCGCGGCCATCGTGCTACCGCTCCGTGACGAGCTGGCCCCGATCGGGGGCAGCCATGCGCAGCGGGACCTGTTCGAGATGGAGATCGTCGATATGGTACGGCGGGCCGGCGACAACCAAATGGCCAGACAGTTACTGGCCGCCCGAACGGGCCGTTGGCCCGATCATGAACCGACCTGGCGGCGCTACGCGAATGTCCTGGCCGCAACCGGCGCAGACGACCGAGCAGCGGCGGCGACCGCTCGTGCCGATGCGATACTTACCACAAGCCGGCAATGACTCGACGCCGCCAGCGGCAATGACCCCACGCCGCGGGTCTGCGGCAGCAACAAACCACCGCAGTCCCGCTGCGTCGAGTAATCACACGTTCAGTTCAGTTGCTTCCCCCGGCAACGATGCCGAGTACGGCGAACAAAATACCGAGAAGGACGGCCGCTCCGAAGCCGATCCAGGCACCGCGCTTTGTCTCGGAACCTCCGAGCACCAAGCAAAGAACGATGCCGATACAGCCGAGGAAAAAGCCTGCCGCTGCACCGAGCCAGAAGTTGCCTTGTGAGTCATTTGCCATTTCAAATCCCTGTGTTAGTAGCCCTAGTCACTTGCGGCCGAGACTATAGACCCCACCAGCCACGGGCTGCGGCATATCGGATCAGGGCGACAAGCTGGGAAGTGCATCAATGCCCAACAAGAGCAGTACGCCCATGACAACACTGCCGGCGGCGACGAACAACGCGACGGCCACATAGACCACGAAGTTGCGTTCTGCGTTGAGCACGCCAAACCCGGCCAGAACGGCGATCACCGAGTTGGCCACGATCAATCCGGCGACCCAGGCGACCAGCAACAACATCCCGGCCTGGACGCCGACCAACGATGTCGAGGCGACGAAGATGGCGATCTGGGTTGGGCTCTCGACACCGACGCCGTGGAGCATGCCAACACCGGCCGCCATCGCATTGCCGGAACGACCGGTTGGCGATGCCGTGCTTTCGGACGGGAGATGGAGTTCGTGATGATGTCGATGCGAGTGCCGATACGTCGAGCGGTGACTGGCCAACGCCGTCCGGATTCGTCGAGCGATCCCCGTGCTAGCTGCCCACCGTTCACCGGACGCTCGACTCTGAGGGGCAATCGCTTCGATGTCCGACGTATCGATTAGCGGATCGGCGGCACCATCGTCGATGTGGGCGTGATCATGAGCCGGGTGTTCGCCGTGGGCCAGACCTTCACCAGCCTCATGTTCATGTTCATGTTCATGTTCGAGGGCCACGACGCGATGTCCGTTTTTGGACCGGACGGCTCTGAACCCAGCAAAGGTTCCATCGAGAATCAGCATCCACCGGCTTCGCAGCCGAAAGTCACGGCCTCGTCGGATGAGGTCGACCACGATCCAAAGCCCGAGGGCGATCAACGTGCCGCCGACCACGTACCCCATCCATTCCTCAAGCCACTCCGGGATGACCGCGCCGAGCAAGATGGCCAACATTCCGAGGACGAGGACGACGACGCCGTGACCCACCGCGTAGAGCAACGAAAGAACGAATCCTTTGCGACGGTTCTCGGCCGTGCTGGTTAGATCGGCGATGGCCGCGATGTGATCCCAATCGATGCCGTGCCGTATGCCGAGCACCAGGGCGGTCAGAGCAAAACTTACGCTCACCGTTTCAGCGGACCGGGTCGCGACCGGTGATGGCGATAAAGCGATCGACGACCGACGCATCGTCGGCCACCTCAACCGCCGGCCCGAACGCGCCGGAACCGCGGAGCGAATCACCGGCCCGCTCCAACTGGGCCAGACCTCGCCCACACAACAATGAATCGAGTGCTGCGTCCTGCCCGGTGGCGCAGGCCAGGTCCCAGGTGTGGGTAAGAGGATCGACCCAGGCAAAGCCGAGAAACGTATCGACCGGCATGTCACCCCATGGGGTGCTGGCTTCCACCTGGAGCGCCCCTTTCGAATCGATGGCGGCCAACACCGTATCGAGCGACTCACCCCACGCGGTTGGCGCGTCGATCACCGCGTCATGGGCAGGGCCGACGGCATCGACGGCGTTGGTGAACCCGGTGATCATGTGATTCATCCCGATGTTGTGTGCCACCACATCGGTCGCGGTCCAACCTTCGCACGGTGACTCGTTCGACCATGCCGTGGCCGGAACCCGAGACACGACAGCATCAAAACCGTACAGAGCCTTCACGAAGGTCCGGAGATTCTCGCTCATCCCGTCACCCTATAGGCCACCGCAGGTGCGACATCTCACAACACCGCAGGTGTGACAGTAAACAACACCACCCGAGTCGTGCCCGATGGGAGGTAGTGCGATTGAAGCGACTAGGCCATCGGCACCACAACGCTCGTCGAGCGTCGGACTGGGTCGAGGCCGTAACGGTATTGCCACATACCGGAGGGAACGGTTTGCCTCCTTCACACGTCTTTGTCACTAGAGGGCGCAACGAGGAGGGTCGACGTGGGGCGGAGACGACTTATGTACCGTGCTTTTTGCTGTTCCGTGCTTTTTGCGATGACGCTGCCAGCCGCGGCGTGCACGAGCGCTCAACTCGAGACGGCGCCGATCCCTGACCAGTCGGCAACCTCGGCAACGACCGCGGTACCGGCGACCACACCGACCACCGATAGGCCTACCGCCGATACCGGATCGTCGGACTCGGCGACCGGCGACTCGGTTGGGTCCAGCGACGACGCCCGTGGAGGTACCCCCGGACGATCCGAGCAGGAGCCGAGCGACGATGCAACGGCCGACGGCGGCGTTGACGAACCGACTTCGTTGACTCGGGCGGCCGAAGACAGCGCAAACGAAGTCGATGCCCCCGACGATGAACAAGCGGCGCCGAACGCTTCGGACGACGAGCAGGCGCTGGCTCCAGTCGACGACGGCCGACTGGTAGCGGTCGGGCCCGGCGACGATGGGAACGATGTCCTCATTCTGCAGGAACGCCTCGCCGAGCTCGGATTCGGTCCCGGCACCGCCGACGGTGACTACGGCGACGGCACCGAGCGATCGGTCAGGGCATTCCAAACGCTGACCGGGCTCAACCAATCGGGCGAGGCCGATGAGGAGACCATCGTCGAGCTCGCCAGCTTCGAATATGACGGCTTGTCGTTGTCCGCCGGCGACGACAACGCCGGTGTCGAGACACTTCAGAAACGACTTGCCAGCGGCCCGTTCGACCCAGGAACGACCGACGGCGGATACGGAACGAAGACGGTCGAGGCGGTGTGGGCGTTGGAAAAACTGGCCGGCGTTCCCGTCGACGGCAACTGGGGACCGCTCGACGAGTATGCATGGCAACAGCTATCGGATGGCAAGATCGGGACGCCGGAGCGTGATCATGACCAGCGCTGGGTCGAGGTCGATCTGTCAGAGCAGCTGGTCAAGATCTACGACCCCGGTGCCAAGACGCCAACCCTTGTCAGCCACGTATCGACCGGCAGCGGCATCGCATGGGAGAACGAGGAGTACAGCGGAAGTTCGATCACTCCGCTCGGCGATTTCCACGTCGAACGACGAATCAACGGTTGGCGTGAATCGAGCCTGGACATCGGGCGGCTCTACAACCCGCTCTATTTTAACGGCGGCATCGCGTTCCATGGATCCGAGTCGGTCCCGCTCGGTCCCGCGAGCCACGGCTGCGTCCGGGTTCCCATGCACATCGCCGAGTATCTTCCGGCCGAGATACCGGACGGCACGCCGGTCCACGTCCTTCCATAGGCAGAGAACGGGCGGTAAGGACCGACCGGGCTAGCCACAAGGTGGGCCGACCACCGCTCATCAGTCGTCGAGCAATTGCCGGAGGTTTTCAAGCGTTCGGACCGCATCTTCACCGGGAGCGACGTTGACGTTAAGAACGGTCACGCCGGCCTCCCGCCACATACCGAGACGTTCCTTCACCAGCGAGGGTGGGCCGACCAGACTCGATCGATCGAGGAAGTCGCGGGGCACAGCAGCGGCGGCATCATCCTTGTTGCCACTCAGATAAAGATCTTGGATCTCGGCGGCCTCCTTCTCGTAACCGTACTTCTGGGCGATCGTGTTATAGAAGTTCTTGTCCCGGGCGCCCATACCTCCCCAATACAAAGCGGTGAACGGTCGGCCAACGTCGAGAACCCGTTCCGCCTCATCGCCGATGAACTGCTCGCCGATGGCAACCAGTGCTCCGGCCCCGATGTCGAGAGGACCGAGGTTCGGGTCTCGCTCGGCCGTACCGACCCGAAGGTCTTCACCCCAAACCCGTTGGAACTCTCCAGGAACGAAGAACACCGGAAGCCAGCCGTCGGCCGATCGAGCGGTGGCCCGAACCGAACGCGGCATCAGAGACGCCCACCAGATGGGGATCTCGCTTCGCACCGGATGATTGATGAGCTTCAGCGGTTTACCGAGCCCCGTCCCTTCCCCTTCGGGCAGCGGGATGGTGACCGTTTTGCCCTCATACTCCAGCGGCTCTCGCCGCAGCGTCATCCGAACTACGTCGATGTATTCGGTGATTCGAGACATCGGCTTCTCGTACGGTATGCCGTGGAACCCTTCGATGACCTGGGGCCCACTGGCACCGAGACCGAGAATGAATCGGCCATTCGACACCATGTCGAGCCCGGCTGCGGTCTGACCAATGGCAGCTGCAGACCGGGAAAAGACATTGAGAATCCCCGACCCGATCTCAACCCGGTTGGTCTTGGCCGCCAAGTACCCAAGCTGGCTTACCGCATCGACGCTGTACGCCTCAGCGACCCACACAACATCGAGCCCGGCGTGTTCGAGCTCGACGACCCGATCGACCGATGCGGCGAAATCGCCAACGTAGTTGATGTTCATCCCCAGTTTCATGAGGCGAGAGTCTAGTTGTCCATGGCAACGACGCCCGTATTCTGGCCCGGCCTCGCCACGGTCGACCGTGTCCCGAGACCGCTCTCCGCGTTCTGGCCAGAACGCCCGAATCAGCGGGCGGCGTCAGGCCGATTGTTCAAGAAACGGCCGAGGGTCATAGACCACCTGGATTTTGGAGATAACGTCATTCTCAACCCAAAACCATTGGGCGAACTGAACTTGAAGATCGCCGGCCTCGAACAACACTCGGGCGGCGACGACATCGCCATCGGCCACTACGTCCTGCACGGTCGATCGCATGCCGCCATCGGTCGGCGTCTGGCTCAGGGCGGCGATGTATGCGTCGGCGCCGGACATTGACATCAGGGGATCGTCGATGGTCACGTCATCGGCGAGGAACGACGAAATCCGGTCGAGTTGCAAGCTTCCCGGTGTGGTGACCTCGAGGTAGTTTCGGATCAAGGTGGCATTGGTCGACGAGACTTCTTCAGTGTGTTGTTGGCTCATGGGTAATGAATAACACCACCTACTCCCCCTGCACTGTTGATTCCTTGCGGACTGAAAAAACAGCCGACGGTCGGCTTAGACGTAGCCTTTGCGAACCGCAATCGAACAGTCGACATCCCAGGCCGCCGAGTCCAACCTGTCGGGAGCGCGCCGAAACCACTTGACCGCCGGCCGGTCCAACGGTTCATATCCAGATTTTGGAAGCCACTCCCCGTAGAGAAACTCCCAGGCAATGGCCGTCGACCGCAGGCTGGTGCAGTGCACTTCGACTGCCAGCGCGGCCGGAAGATGATGGACCCCAATCGTCCCCTCGGCGGTAACGTCTTCCGGCACTGTGATCCCGAGGTCGTAGACGAGCAGATCGAGTGGAGTCACCTTGCCGCTCTCCCAGCTCAAGCCGAGCAGCTGTTGATCGGTTGGTTCGATCATTCGTTGTCGAACCCACGTCAATAGCTGGTCGTAGCCTTCGGTCAGCCGGTCGTCTTGCCAAGGGTCACGGACCCGTAGGTACGCCACCCGGCACGCTGGCCGCGCCATCAACCGAGCTTTCGGGCCCGAACCATCGGGCCAAGAGATCCCCGCCTCTTCTGCTGCGACCTCGTCGGTCAGATCAACCGCACCGTCGAGCCGTGATCGCCGATCCCAGGTACTGGGACTTCGTCCATACACCGATCGAAAGACCCGAGAGAACTCAGACGGTGTGGCGAACCCGACCTCGACCCCAACCGAACCAAGATCGCGTGTCGGGGTACTTCGCATCAGGGCAACAGCACGCTCGAGGCGCGCCCTGCGGGTAAACGAAGCGATCGTCTCTCCCGTCTGGCCCTTAAAGATCCGGTGGAAGTGATACGGCGAGAAGCTGGCGACACGCGCCAGCTCGGCCAACGTCAAATTGCGATCGAGATGCTGGCGAACGTAGTCCATCACCACGTTGACGCGTTCGGCGTAGCTACTGGCTGCCCGGCTCGACGACTCCACAACCAAAGAGATTACGGCAGACGCCGGCCGTTCCTCCCGCATCGACGACGACTGGTTACCCGTTGAGATGACCACCGCGGCGCACCAGGGTGTCGAGTCGACTTACGCCAACGGTTACCCCACGGAGGGATCCTTGCCATGGAGTGCTGTCAACCGTTGAGCGGCTGCGGCTCGGGAACCGTCCAGTCGTTCGGCATCTTTGTGAAGTCGAAGAAGGGTGTTTCATCTCCGGCCGCGACGGCATCTTCGATCTGGTCGTAAAACCCTTTGCCTGTTTCTTCGGCAAAAGTGATCGCCACGGTGCTGTCGGCAGTGTGTTTGGCGCCGGTGGTCGCAGTGTGTTTGGCGCCGGTGGCGGCTGTGATTTCGGCGTCATGGGCTGATGGGCGTTGCACATATTCGGGGAAGCTGGCCTCCGCCGCATCTCCTCCTGCATACCCCCGGGCGAACATTTGTTTGAGCATGCCGAACCCGTCGTTGCGGACGAGCACCTCTCCCCGAGGCGTTCCCCCCATGGCTTTGAGGTGACGCACGAACCCGTCAAGATCTCCGGTGTCGAAGGCCACGTGCTGGACAGCATGGTCCCCATGCCGCTCGACGAATTTGGTGACCTGCGACCGCTCGGTGCGGTCGATGCCCTCGATCAGGGCAACGCCAAAGTCGCCGTAGTCGATGCACCAGATCTTCATGCTGGATTCGGTATCTCCGGGGCGTACGTCGTCGATCCGGTTGATCAGGCGACCGCCCTCGACCTCGATATGGAACCACGCCCACTGCTCGATCGAACCTTTGGCGCACGCATAGGTGATGTGATCTACTTTCTTGAGGCTTGGTCGCATGCGTCCATCTTCAGCGTTTCGATCAGATCTATCAAGAGCGTTGATCAGTTTCATCAAAAGACTTCGAAGCGCTGTACAGTTTGTCAGATAGTCGGCATGTCACTTGGACGGAGGCTGAACAAGATGGCGTCGGTTCTTGACCAAGTCGATCGAGCGTTGATTAGCGCCTTGCGCGCTGGTCGATCTTCGCTAACCGAGATTGCCAGACGGGCCGGCGTGGCCAGAGGCACGGCGTACAGCCGTCTCGACCGCCTGGAACGCATCGGAGCGATCACCGGATACGGGCCCGATATCGACCCGGCCGTGGCCGGCCTGGGGGTCACGGCGTTTTGCACCCTGGAGATTTCTCAGGGCGACCACGACATGATCATCGAGACATTGTCCGCCGTTCGAGAAGTACTGGAGATCCATACCGTCACAGGAATGGGCGATCTGCTGTGCCGGATCGTGACCCGATCGAACGACCACCTCCACGAGGTCCTTCAAATCATCACCGCCATTCCCGGCGTCACCCGAGCCGAATCCCAGTTGGCGCTCCATACCAGCCACCGGCGCACCGTGGCAGACCTCATCGCCAACGATGACACCGACCTGATGACCGGAGATCGGGCTCGCTAACCCGGTTCGTTTCAACCGCCGGCCAAGGTTCGGCTACGGTCGGTGCAATGCTCAAGTTCGGAACTCTCGGCACAGCCAACATCACACCTCGCGCCCTCCTCGCTCCGTGCAACGATGAACCGCAGGCTGCGGTCCACTGCATCGCTGCACGCGATCGCGATCGGGCCGAGGGCTTCGCTCGGTGGCACAACATTCCCGTCGTTCACGACAACTACCTTGACGTGGTCAACGACCCGGAGATAGACGCCGTCTACATCCCTCTTCCGATCTCGCATCATCATGAGTGGACGATGACGGCGCTTCAGGCCGGCAAGCACGTGTTGTGCGAAAAATCTTTGGCCTCGAACGCCGATGAGGCAGCGGAGATGGCGGCAGCCGCTCACAACGCAGATCGGGTGCTTCTCGACGCATTCCATTACCGTTACCACCCCGTGTTCGAGCGGGCCAAAGCCGTCGTGCAAAGCGGCGCCCTAGGTACGGTTCAAACAATCGATGCGACGTTCCACGTCCCGATACCTGATCCTGACAATATTCGGCTGATCTATGCGACCGGTGGTGGCGTCACGATGGACATCGGCTGCTATCCGATCTCCTGGATACGCCACTTAACCGGAGAAGAGCCGGATGTGGTATCGGCAACGGCCGAGGTCGGCCCGGAGCACGTTGACACCTATTTGACAGCTGACTTCAGATTTCCTTCCGGTATTCAAGCGACCATCTCTGGCGACATGCGCCCGCAGACCGAGCTCCAGGCTGAATTCACCGTGACGGGAGACGACGGCACCCTACACGTAGACGGTCCGCTTGCTCCTCAGCTTGGCCACGAAATCCAGCTTGAGGTCGGGGGCGAAAGATCAGTTGAGCGGCTCGATCGTCGACCCTCATACGCGTACCAACTGGACGCCTTCCTCGCCGCCGTCACCGATGGCGCACCCCTGGCCACCGACGGCCAGGATGGCGAACGCCAGATGTCCGTTATCGACCGCTGCTATGAAGCCGCTGGCCTTCCTCGCCGGGGGCTCGACCTATAGATAGCGATATCCATCAAACGGGGTATCTAAACCAACGTTATGGAGTACAGAAATCTTGTGCCCCAGGGCAAGCTGGGTCGACCGCCACGTCATTTGTCGAAACGTACGTAACGTTGTGAGTTCCGTCGTAACATAACTCGATAAATACAATCGCGTCCCCATCTTGGCTTGGGTGGTTTATGGCGTATGGAGTATCAAGGCCTCCGGCGACTGTTGCGGTGGAACACTCGGCAGATGAACCGTATGGCCCGGGGGGCGCGAACTGAATAGGAACGTACTCGAGCCAATTGTCGCCATTGTTGCACGTCACGAATTTTGGTCGACCCCAACCGCCGTGTGGGTTACCGGTGAATTCCAACGAAGTGTTGAGCACTGTTCCACTGCATACACGACCCTCCTCGGCGGCAGCTGGGCCGGCACCCAACGACATTGTGGCGATGCCGCCCATTACCAAAAGGCCCGCCACGGCAAAGCGAAGCGTCTTCTTAGCGCTACTCGACAAGTTCATGCTCGGTGATTCCTCCGATGGACCTACGCGGCTAACTGCCGCACGATTCACAGACGGAGGCCGCGGTGCATTATCACGCTGACAGGTTCATCGCGCTGGCAGGTTCATCACGCTGAACTGCCGTCCGGAAACGCCGTCAGCCAGAGCCGTCACCCCAGCGCGATCCAGGCTGCTGTGTTGGCCGGAAGCTCACCGTCCACGCCGGGGACCGACGCCAACACCACCCGACCGTCCGGAAGGGCGACCGCCGCTTGGCCCATGTTGGCGATGCACATCGCATCGGCTCGCCGGAAGGCCAACACATCGACACCGAGATCGACCATCGACAACTCGTCCCCCGCGGCCGAACCGAACCATTCGTCTCGGAGAGCTACCGCCCGCCTATACAGTTCGAGCGTCGAATCGGCCTGGTCGGCCTGGGCCGCCACCGACAGCGAACCGAATCGAGCCGGTTGTGGGAGCCACGACGTTCCGGTTCCAAATCCGAACGACGACCCCTCGGGCGTCCACGGGATCGGCACCCGGCACCCGTCTCGTCCTTTCTCGGTGTGAGCAGACCGTTCCCAGGTCGGATCTTCGAGCACGCTGGTCGGCAGGTCCCACGCCTCCGGCAACCCGAGTTCTTCCCCCTGATAGAGATACACCGAGCCGGGCAACGACAAGGTGACCAACGCCGCGGCCCGGGCCCGCTGCGTTCCGAGCTCGACATCGAGTTCCTCATGAGGGCCATCGATCGGCCACTTTCGCCAGTCGGTTCCGACCGGCAGCCCGTAGCGGGTCGCATGGCGCATGACATCGTGGTTGGACAATGTCCATGTAGAGGTGGCCCCAACCTCGTTTGCGGCGACGACCGAGCGTTCGATCACGTCGGCAAACGCCGCCGCGTCCCAGTCGGCGGTCAACAAGTCGAAGTTGAATGACTGGTGGTATTCATCGGGGCGAAGATATTTCGGCACTCGGTGAGCCGGCACCCAAGCTTCGGCCACCATCATCCGATCCTCGTAGTCGTCGATTATCCGCCGCCAACGACGGATAATCTCGTGCACTCCGTCGCGGTCCCAGAACGGATGATCGGCCGCTGACTTGGCATCGAGAAGTTTGCCGACTTCACCCAACTCAGGCAACTCAGGGTCTTTTACCAGACCATGGGCCACATCGACCCGAAACCCATCGACACCGCGGTCCAACCAAAACCGGAGTACCCCATCGAAGTCGTCCCGCACCTCTGGGTGATCCCAGTTGAGGTCGGGTTGACTGGGGTCGAAGAGGTGAAGATACCACTCTCCGTCCGGGACCCGCTCCCATGCCGAACCACCGAATACCGCCATCCAGTCGTTCGGTGGTTCATCGCCATCGGGACCCGAACCTGGTCGAAACCAATACCGATCTCGGGCCGGATGCCCTGGCCCGCCGGCGAGAGCTTCCTGAAACCAGGCGTGCTGATCAGAGGTGTGGTTTGGCACGAGGTCGGTGATGACACGTATCCCAAGGTCGTGAGCCTCCTCGATCAGAGCATCGGCATCGTCGAGAGTCCCGAAGCGCGGATCGATGTTGCGGTAGTCGGACACGTCATAGCCGCCATCGCGCAGAGGCGATGGGTACCACGGGTTGAGCCACAATGCGTCAACCCCGAGCTGACTGAGATAGGGCAACCTACTACGCAAGCCAGCGATGTCGCCGGTGCCATCGCCGGTGCCATCGGCGAACGAACGCAGATACACCTGGTACACGACGGCGTGCCGCCACCAGCGCCCCTCACCAACATCCCTGGTACCTGTCGCCATGACGCTCCTCCTCGTGTATGTGGTCACGTGCTCAGGAGCGATCGTCCGTCGTCACCGTTTCCCGGCACGGACCGTAGCCGACTGCGGTCACCCTTCACGGTGACCATGATCACGACAGACACCAAATCCGGCCTCGGGCCGACCTCATCACTTCACGCCATCGCTGATCTCAACCGTGGGGGCCGGGAACCACACCTGATGTTGCCAGCGCCGCAATCTCTTGGTCGCTGTAGCCCAACAACTCCGACAAGATCTCGGCCGAATGCTGTCCCCGGTTCGGCGCTGGCCCTTTGGCCCCAACCTCGTCGTTACCGGGGAAACGAAACGGTGCGCCGACGGTGTCAAACCGGCCGGCCTCCGGGTGATCGATCGGCTCGAAAACGCCGGCCGCTCTCACCTGTGCGTCGGTGGCTGCAGTGGCTGCGTTATGTATTGGAGCCCAGATGCACCGTTCATCGTCGAGCCGAGGCTCCCAGTGGTCGTACGGTTGCTCTCCGATAATCTCACCGATGGTTTCGATCAGCGGAGACATGTTGCGGTGACGAAGCCGGCCGGTGGCGTACCGTTCGTCATCGATCAGGTCGGGACGTTGCAGAGCGCGACAGAACCGAACCCAGGCATCACCCCGGTCCGGCATGGTGAACTGGATCCATCGTCGGTCAGCGCAGCAGAAGGCCTCGATCATCGGGGACAGGGCCTGCTCCCTCGGGCGATCCAAAACTGGCCGGCCATCGATCACCGCCGTCGCAAGGTCGGCGGCGATGGTAAAAGCCGCCGTCCTGAGCAACGAAGTCTCGACCACCTGGCCGCCGCCGGTCGTATCCCGCATCCGCAATCCAGCCATGATCCCACCGAACAACGCTATCGATGCCGTGTGGTCACCTTGGGCGGGGCGAGGACGGGGCGGATACCCGTCTGGCGGAATCATGCCGCCAATCAGCCCCGACCGGGCAAAAAAGGCGGTGACGTCGTAACCGGGCCGATCGATCTCCTCGCCTTGCTCGCCATACCCGGTCAACAACCCGATGACGAGATCGGGCTTGATGCCGTGAATGGTGTCAACGTCGAGTTGGAATCGTTTTCGGCGACCGGGCAAGAGATTGAGTATGACGACGTCGGCTACCGCCACCAGCCGATGAGCAACCTCTACCCCCGACCGATCATCGAGGTTGAGCTCGATCGAACGTTTGCCTCTATTGATGAACTGAAAGGGATGGTCCGGGTTGTATTCGCCTTCGGGGAGCTTGGCCTGCTTCAACAACCCACGGATCGGATCGCCACCCATGGCCTCAACCTTTATGACATCGGCTCCGAGATCGGCCATGATGGCCGCCGCGGTCGGTGCTGCCGCGAAGCTGGCGATCTCGACTACCCGGATCTCATCCAGTGGCGATGGCATAGCCGCGAGGCTACGTCGTAGCCGAGTCGGAGCTCAATTCTTCGATACCGGCCAGAACGGGCTGAACCGGACGCAGTACATCCGGTCGCCAGCGGTTCGAGAGGCAGGACCTCAGCCCTCGGCTGACCAACGCAGCATCCCACCCATGCCGTATTGCTTCAGCACGAGCGCCCGGGTTGGGTGGATAGCCAGGAAGGCGGTTTCCGGCGAGTCGTCGGGACCCCCGGGAGCAAAGGCGTTCAAATCGTAGTCGAACACGCCATCCCAAAGCCGGCGTTTGGTCTCGACGTCATCGAACACCTCAGCCGACCCCCACAACTCGACACCGTCGCCGACCTCGGTCACCTGCCAGTGCAACGCCACATGTGGATTCGCTACGACGTTGCGGGCCTTGACCGAGTTTATGCCGAGCATGGCCCACAGAGTTTCGCCTTCCCAACACGGGTGGACCGGTACGACATCGGGCTGGTTGTCTGCGCCCACGGTGGCGAGGTGGGCCCACGGGCTTAGTTCGGAAGCGAACGTCTTGACCTCATCCAAACCAATTGCGTCACTCATCGCACCCTCGTTTCGTAGCCCGTCTAGCCGCCATCGGCACCACGCTAGCGCGGGCCGACGACGCGCAGTTTCACCTGCTCCCTACCGGATTTGGGCTCTCCACCCCGCAATGGAATCGACGGCCACACACCACCTCGGGGTGATCGAGCTCCAACCGTGCGGCGGTCGAAGACGAACCTTCGTCCGGCACCGATCGTAGAAACACCGCGGCGACCACCGCGCCAAACGCTACGAGTACCGCTCCGACATACATAGCGTCGCCGTACCCGGCGGTGAGCCGCACAGCGTCGCTGAGATCGTCCCCACCGAGCCCGACCAGCGGAGGTACGGCGGCGATCGTCAGAAGTTGGCCGGTTCGCGACACTGCGTTGTTAATGCCGGAGGCGGCGCCAGCACGATCGTCGGGCACGGCACCAAGCGCCGTGGCGGTGACAGGGGCGACGCTTCCAACCAAACCGATGCCGAAAATGACAACACCCGGAAGTACGCCGGTGAGGTACCGGTCTCCCGCCTCGACCCCAGCGAGCACGAACATTCCGCCGGCGATCAGACCGGTTCCAACCGTAAGCGGCCACCTCGGCCCGACCCGTTGGGCCAACGCTCCAGCTTGCGAAGACAGGGCCAGCATCAGAAGGGTCACCGGAAGCAACGCCGCGCCAGCGGCGATCGGCGGCCAACCAAGCGAAACTTGGAGCTGAACCGAAAGCAGAAAGAAGACCACACCCATGCCGCCATAGACGAGGAAGGTAACCGCGTTGGCTACAGCGAACGGTCGACTATTGAACAGGTCGAATGGAACTATCGGGTGTTCGCGGCGCGGTTCATTCCAGGCCAGACCGGCGACGGCGGCAACGGCGACGGCGATCGCCGCGATGTCGATGAAACCGAACCCACCGACCGGACCCTGAATGAGGCCGTAAGACGCCGCACCTAGGGAAACGGCGGTCAACACCGCACCGACCACGTCGAGTTTGACCCCCTTGGCCGACGGGTCTGACGATTCGGGAACCCGCCCCGAAAAAACCAGAACGGCGACGGCGACCGGAAGGTTCAGTAGGAACACCCATCGCCACGAAAAGACGACCAAGACGCCGCCGACCAGGGGTCCGATCGCGCCGGCGACCCCGCTGAGCCCCGACCACCGACCCACACCTCGACCCCGGTCGTCGGGTTGTAACGTCGACTCGATTATGGCCAGAGAACCGGGTGTCAACAGCGCGGCCCCGACCCCTTGGAGCAAGCGGGCGGCGATCAGAAGGTTGACCGAGGGCGCGGCGGCGCAGGCCAACGATGCGACAGCGAACCACACCACTCCGACCCTATAGATCCGGAGACGGCCGTAGCGATCGCCGAGCGTGCCACCGACGAGGATGAGCGACGCGATCGACAGCAGGTAGGCGTTGATGATCCACTGCTGCTGGCTCGAACTGACGTTGAGGTCGACCGCGATCGTGGGGAGCGCAACGTTGACCACCGTGGCGGTGAGCATGGCGACAGATGAACCGGCAACGGTTACCCCGATGATGGTCCGTCCAACTGGAGAGTCGAGGGGAACCTGTCCCGCTGGAGGCGTCGTACTCGATTCAACTTCGGGGGTTGTCACGAACCCAGTATGGACGGCCTACCACACAGTGCGCCTTCGTTGCTCCGAGTCGTGGTACCGCCCTCGACCCAGGGCCCTCAACAAAGAGCGATCATTGGGTGGCCAGGTACAGCTGGCCGTCGGCCGGCGTGGCCGCTACCGCAACGAGCACAGAGTCCTGGGCATCGGTCGGAACCCACCAGCAGAATTCGCCTTCGACAGCCTCGCCGATCGATAGCTCAGCGTCGACGTCGAACGGCTCCGTCGTCGCGTCGCACCCATCGGCAACTGGCTCGAACCGTCGGCCGGCGGCGTCGCCGGCCCAAATCTGGATCTGCGACATCGGACCGGGCTCGGCCCCACCGCGGTAGGTCACACGAAGGCTGGCCGTCACCAACCGGAGGTTGGCCTCCGGCGGAACGATTGCTGTCGCACCGGTGTCATCGGCGAGCGAATCGAGAATCTCGATCCTCCACTGTCGCTCGGAGGCGCTGGTGGCATCATCGTAGAAGAGGTTGACGCTCTGCCCGAGAGGATACGGATTGTTTGCTTCACCCACGGGAGTCGCCGGTTCAGCGCCGGTGACCGGCGCTGCAGGAGGAGCGGACACGTCTTCGGTTGGCGAACGTCCAAAGTAGGCCATGGCACCGACAACCAGCACGGCGCCAACGACGGCTAACACCGACAAGGCCACCACAACCGGCATCCTCGACCGATGACCACCGCTCGGTTGAGGCTGCCGGCTGCCGGCGCCGTCTTCGGCCCGGACCGCGACGTCCCGTCCAGCGGCATCGGCTGAGTGTTCTTGAGGGCGGGAAATCTTGGTCGGGTCGACGTCGACCTCGCTGAGATCGGCCAGTTGGCGAAGTTCGTCCGCCACCTCCACCGCGGTCTGCGGTCGATGATCGGGGTTTTTGGCCATCGCCCAGGCGATGAACCGGTTGAGCTGCGGCGGGCCGAGCTCTGTCGGCAGTTCCGGCGGCGGGTCGCTGGCAACCCGATGAATCAACGACAAGATCGTTCGGTGGTCAGGGTCGTAGAACGGACCGTGGCCAACGATCAAGGTGAAAAGGGTCGACGCTAAGGAGTACAGATCAGACCGCTCGTCACGCTCATCTTCGAACGTCTCCGGTGGGCTGTGATGCCAGCTGGCAACGACCTCACTGGTGGTGTTGGCATCAACCCATTGGAGATCGGCGATGCCGAAGTCGGTCAGGTGAGGCACACCGTCATCGAGCAAAATATTGTCTGGCTTTACGTCACGGTGGACAATGCCGGCTCGGTGGGCCGCATCGAGCGCCTCGGCCACCGGGATGAGATAGCGGACGGCATCCCGCCACGGCAGCGGACCGGACCGCTTCACCGCCTCGGCGAGGCTGCCGCCGGCAAGGAGTTCCATTACGAGATAGGGCAACCCGTCGTCGGTATAGCCCGAAGAATACACGGTGGCGACGTTTGGATGCTTCGAGAGCCGACCCATGACGACACATTCGCGGGCGAACTTCCGCTGCGCTGAGGCGGTGAGATTCTTGCGCATCACCTTCACCGCTACTCGGCGGTGGAGGCGACGGTCGGTCGCGGCGTATACAGACGCGAATCCACCTTCACCGATCAGTTCGGCGTCAGCGAGATCGTCGATTCCAATGTTAGTTCCCGACATGCTGTGCTCCGCAAGGGTCGACTAGGGCTTTTCCCCAGATCTGCCCGGGCTTGCTCACCTTCGTCACTGTAAGGTTGTCGGTGCAGCGATGCGACCCTCCACCTCGGCGACCACTCCATCGACAGCGTGCAATCCGCCACTCCCACACCCGACCCTGTCGATTGGCATGCCAGCGCACTCTCTCTCCAGGTGGAGAACGGAGAAACTATGACCACCCACCATCCCACCGACGTCGCCGACGAGGAGTTCGTGGCCGAAGAAAGCGAGAGCGCACGCAAACGACGAGTCGCCGCCGCTTCGATGGCCGCTCCGGCCAGTGCGGCCATGGTGGCCGCCAGCGAGCAGATCGGTAGCCAAGTAGCGGTCACTGCGCTTCGCCACGAGGCCGCTAGCTCCCTCGGGCATGGAGCGGCAAACGTGTTACATCACGAGGCCGCCGTCGCAGCCGGGGCCGAACTGGCCGCGGGAGCCGGCTCAGCGTCGACGGCTACCCAGGGCCCATCGACCCAGGCCGTCGCCGTTGGCGGCACCGTAGCTGCCGTTGCGGCGGCCGCTGTCATCGCGGTCGCCGTCACGTCGGGCCCCGATCCCATACCTCAGGACGAGCCGCCGCCGACCACCGCCGTGGTCGAGCCGGCGTCCCCGGTCAGCGGTCCAAATACCTTTCAAACCGAGGCCGCCTCCGCTCTCGATGGCAACGTGGTGGCCGATGCCGACCTCGCTGGTAGCGATAGCCCGCTCGTGGTGTCGGAGGTCGAGGGGTCGGTCGACGGTCTTGGCACGGTTGTAGAGCTGGCATCAGGGGCGAACGTCACCGTACAGCCCAACGGCACCTTCCGGTATGAACCGGCCGGTGCCTTTGACGACATAGCTCCCGGCGACTCGGCCCAAGACTCGTTCTCGGTAACGGTGACCGATGGCACCGGCTGGAGCGATACGTGGATGGCCACCGTTTCGGTAAGCGGCGTGTCGACCGACCTCACGATCGAAGCCATCGAACCGATCACGATCACCGCCGGAGAGACAACCGAGGTAGCGGTAGCGGCATCGGGGGCTACGTCCGATGATCTCGTTTTGGCCATCGACGGCGACGGACCGAGCTTTGCCACGTTGACCGAAAGCGGATCCGGGGCGGGCACCATCGCCGTCGCCCCGCAAGAGTCCGACGTTGGCCAACACGAGATCGTGATCGTGGCCAGTCATCCCACCGCAGCCCAACCGGCGACGACGACCGTCTCGCTCACCGTCGACTCGCCACCGGAAGCGCCGGCACCGGCCGTCGGCCGGGTAACGGAGGGTTTGGTCACCCTGTTTTCATTCGACGATGGAGCCGGCGCCTCAGCGGCCAACTCCGTCGACTCCGGCCCGGCGCTAACCATCACCGACCCAAACGCCGTGACCTGGGCCGATGGCGCACTGCGAATCGATTCGCCCACCCTTCTCCGCGCCGATGGACCATCGGTCGGCATCGTCGATCAGGTCTCGGCCTCAAACCAGGTGACCGTGGAAGCATGGGTGACACCAGCCAACACAAGCCAAAGCGGACCGGCGCGGATCGTCACCCTCTCCACCGACACCGCAGCCAGAAACGTCACCTTGGCCCAAGGTGGTTCCGACGGCGACCCGGGCGATCGTTGGACCTCACGGGTCCGATCGACGGAAACGTCGGAGAACGGGCTCCCCGGCCTCGACTCACCAGCAGGGTCTGTTGTGGCTGATCAGCTAACCCACGTGACACTCACCCGTGCCGCCGATGGCGAAACCCGTCTCTATGTCGACGGCCAACCGGCAGCGACCGGCACGTCCGGCGGTGACCTATCGAGTTGGGACGCCGACCAAGTACTCATGGTCGGCAACGAGGCCACCCTCGATCGTCCATGGCTCGGCTCAATACATCTGGTCGCCGTGTACGGCGTGGCCCTGTCGCCCGATCAGGTCGATCAGAACTTCCAGGCTGGCCCAAATCCCGCCAGCTAGTAGAACAGGTGGACGAAATGAAGGCGGGGTCGATTGGTTCTGACATCAAACCAACCAACCCCGCCGATCACTATCAGGCCAGGTCGAACCGGTCGAGGTTCATGACCTTGTCCCATGCCGCTACGAAGTCGGTGACGAACTTCTCGTCGGAGTCCGATGATCCGTACACCTCGGCGATGGCCTTCAGCTGAGAATTCGATCCAAAGACGAGGTCATTTCGAGTACCGGTCCAGCGAACTTCGCCGGTAGAACGATCCGTACCTTCGAAGATGTCGTCCCCATCGCTTGTCGCTGACCATTGCGTGCCAAGGCTGAGCAAGTTGACGAAGAAATCGGTGCTGAGCGTGCCGACCCGGTCGGTGAACACACCGTGGGTCGAGCCGCCGGCGTTGGCGCCGAGAACTCTGAGACCGCCGACCAGTACCGTCATCTCCGGTGCGCTGAGCGTCAGGAGCTGGGCCCGATCGACCAATAGATGCTCGGCCGGCACGACGTGTCCCTTGCCGAGGTAGTTCCGGAACCCATCGGCTGTCGGCTCCAGTACGGCAAACGAATCTGCGTCTGTCTGCTCCTGCGAGGCGTCGGTCCGTCCTGGGGTGAACGGTACGGTCACCTCTTGGCCACCGGCTTTTGCCGCAGCCTCGACCGCAGCGCAGCCACCGAGCACGATCAAATCGGCAAGCGACACGGTCTTGCCCGAGGCGTTGAATTCGGCCCGGACACCTTCCAGTGTGTCGAGCACCTGGCGCAACTCGGCCGGATTGTTGACCTCCCAGTCGTTCATCGGGGCCAGTCGAATGCGGGCGCCGTTTGCTCCGCCCCGCATATCGCTTCCCCGGAACGTCGATGCCGACGCCCAAGCGGTGCCGACCAGGGCCGAGACGCTGAGACCGGTCTCGAGGACCTTGGCCTTGAGCGTTGCGATATCAGCGTCGTCGATCAGTTCACCTTCAACCGCCGGAACCGGATCTTGCCAGATGAGTTCCTCGTCGGGGACCTCGGGACCGAGGTATCGGGCGATGGGGCCCATATCGCGGTGGGTCAGTTTGAACCAGGCCCGGGCGAACGCATCGGCGAACTCTTCGGGGTTCTCGTGGAACCGGCGAGAGATCGGCTCGTAGATCGGATCCATCCGCAAGGCCATGTCGGCCGTCGTCATCATCGGAGCGTGGGTCTTCGACTCGTCGTGGGCGTCGGGCACGATTCCCTGAGCTTCAGGGTTCGTTGCCGTCCACTGTTGAGCCCCAGCCGGGCTGTGGGTCAGCTCCCACTCATAACCAAAGAGGGTGTCGAAGTAGGTGTTGTCCCAGGTAATCGGGGTTGGGGTCCATGCCCCTTCAATCCCGCTCGTCGTGGTGTGGTACCCAACTCCGGACTCGTGGTCGTTCTTCCAACCGAGGCCTTGGTGCTCGATGGGAGCTCCCTCGGGCTCAGCACCGACGAGGTCGGGGTCGCCGGCACCATGGGCTTTGCCGAAGGTGTGACCGCCGGCGACTAGGGCCACGGTCTCCTCGTCGTTCATTGCCATTCTGGCGAAGGTCTCGCGAATATCGCGGGCTGACGCAAGCGGGTCGGGGTTCCCGTTCGGTCCTTCGGGGTTGACGTAAATCAAGCCCATCTGTACGGCGCCGAGTGGGTTGGCTAGCTCACGATCACCGCTGTATCGCTCATCATCGAGCCATCCGGTCTCGGGACCCCAGTAGATGTCGTCCTCCGGTGCCCACACATCGATCCGACCACCGGCGAAACCGAAGGTGTCGAATCCCATGGATTCAAGCGCCACGTTTCCGGTGAGGATCATGAGGTCGGCCCACGAGAGTTTCTGACCGTACTTCTGCTTGATCGGCAGCAGCAGGTGACGGGCCTTGTCGAGATTGCCGTTGTCGGGCCAGCTATTAAGTGGTGCAAAGCGATGACTGCCCGTGCCTGCGCCACCGCGGCCATCTTCGATTCGGTAGGTGCCAGCAGAGTGCCAGGCCATCCGAATAAAGAGCGGACCATAGTGGCCGTAGTCGGCGGGCCACCACTCTTGCGAGTCGGTCATCAACGCGGTGAGGTCGGCTTTGACGGCGGCAAGGTCGAGACTGTTAAACGCCTCGGCATAGTCGAAATCTTCGCCGAGCGGGTTCGAAGGTTGGCTGTGCTGGTGAAGCATTCCCAGGTGCAGCTGATCTGGCCACCAACGTTGGTTTGCTGCAATTCCGCGGCCGTGGGATCCGTGCAAGACGGGGCACTGGGCTGCGCTGTCGCCATCTGAGGTGGCGTTCGCCTCTGTCATCGTCGCTCCTTGTGAGTGATCGGGTCGGTGTGAGTGGTTTGTTCGATATACGTGATCGATTTGCCGTGTCTGCCTATTGCCCGTGCACGGCTCACGGTTTACTTGAACTTCGTTACGTCATCCGGCAATGCCATCAACCTTGGCCGTTGTGCAGTCTCGACACCGACCCGACACGAAGACCCTGGTCTTGGCCGGGGTGAACCCGTCAAGGTCATCAAGATCTAGGCCAGAGACGTCGAGGTACACATCGGCGATAAGACCACACTCGTCGCAGACAAGGTGGTGATGGTCGTCGATGTTGGGATCGAAGCGGGTTGCCTCGACCCCCAGATCCAAACTCTTTATCTCCCCCATCTCGGTGAGATCGTTCAGCGTCTGGTACACCGTTCGAAGCGAGATCGATGGCATGTCCGCCGAAACCATCCGATAGATAGTCTCCGCGGTCGGATGGCCGGTGCTACCCTGCAGGGCCTCAAAGACCGCCACCCGCTGCGGGGTGATCCGTAGCCCTCGTTGGCGAAATGAGTCGGTTAACTCGGCAGGGTTTCGCACAGAGGCGAACGTAGCGTTAACTGCATCGATTGTCAATTACTTCTGCTTGTTGATAAATGGGCGATGGTGATGTCGTCGGCGAGCGTCGAAGCACCGAGGAAATTCGTTCGACACAACACCGAGCACGCGGTCGAATGGTGTGATGGGCCAAGTCGAGATTCGCCGCATCGAACAGAGGGACGACGGCGCCGGGTTGGATGGACTCGTTTCGGTCTGTCAGGAGGTCCTGACCGAACTCGATCCAAGCGATCCACCGATGCCTCCCCGAGAGGTGTCGACCTGGATCTTTGACGTTGGACCGGACCGAACCGCCCGAAACTACCTGGCCTCGGTCGACGGAGTCCCGGCCGGCATCGTTGTGTCTGCCACCGTCTCGGATCCCACCGACGAGCTGCAGGTCGCCGAGATCGAGACCATGGTTCGGCCAAAATTCCGAGGCCAAGGCATCGCCACCGGGCTGTTACGCGCTGCGGTGCCAGACCTCATCGAGCTCGACCAAACGTCGCTGCTGGCATTCCCGTCAACCTCGGTGAGCTATGACGCCGCGGTGTCATTCTGCCACAAGGTCGGCATGACGAAACGAAACGAAGAACGCTGCTCCCGAGCAACGGTTGCCGACGTAGACGATCAACTGCTCGAGACGTGGATCGATTCGGCCAGTTCCACCGCCACCGGATACCGAATCGAGTGCTGGGAGGGACACAGCCCAACCGATCTGGCCGAGCAATGGTCGCTGGCCGGCGCAGCTATGAAGGATGCACCCCTCGATGACCTCGACTACAACCCCTACATCCGCGACGTGGAGACCCGACAACAAATAGATGAGCTGAAAATTGCCGGCGGGTACCGCATCTACCGATCGCTGGCGATCGATGAGCGCTGCCATGCCGCCGGTATGAGTGAAATTTTCGTGCACGAAGACCGACCACAGCTCGCCCGCCAGCACGATACGGCAGTACTGGCCGACCATCGAGGCCATCGACTCGGCCGCTGGCTCAAAGCCGCCAACTATCAACAAGTCCGAGCGGCCCATCCTGAGCTTGAGGTAGTCGAAACCATCAACGCCGAGTCAAACCCGTGGATGCTCGACATCAACGTGGCCATGGGATTCCGTCCGCACCACACCTACCACGGTTTCCAAGGCGACCTGACGGTCATCGCCGATGCCCTCGGAGTGAGCTGAGACGACCGAACGTCGAAACGAACACCATGGCGACCAGACAGACATCGTCGGCCTCGCCTGGCCTCCCGGTGGTACACGCGGAATCGATGTTGAGCTCGGATCGTGTATTCGGAATCGACCAGGCGATAGGTTGAACCAAGCCCTAGCCGGAGGACAACGTGAATTCGATCGTCGACAGTGAACAGGTCGTTCCCGTACTGAACAACATCGTGAAGGCCGAACTTTCCGGGGTGGTGCGATACACCCACTACGGCCTCGTCATCACTGGACCGAATCGGCTACCTCTGGTCGACTTCATGAGGGCCCAAGCGGCAGAGTCGCTCGACCACGCGCAGCAGGCGGGCGAACTCTTGACCGGCCTCGGCGGCCACCCCGACCAAGGCATCGCCCCCATCGAGGAGTCGCACGACCACTCGCTGGAGAAAATCCTCCACGAGTCGATCGCCCATGAGCGGAGAGCCCTCGATCTCTACCGCGACCTCCTCAAGTTGTCTGAAGGAAAGTCGGTCTACATCGAGGAGTACGCCAGAACCCAAATCGCCGCCGAAGAGTTCCATGTGATCGAGCTAAACAAACTGCTCCGCGACTACACGATCGCCTGACCACACCGGTCGGAAGTTGGCCGAGCTGGCTTACCGGCGGTCGAGTTCGGCGATCAACCGTTTTGCTGCGGTAGCGCGGTAGGAATCCTCGACCAGTTCGGACACCTCCTGCCAGTCGACGACGCCACCAAGGTCGAGGCCGATCCACCCGTACGGCCCCCAGTACGCCGGGGTAAAAAATCGGTCGTCCTGTTCGAAGGCCGGCGCTTCATCGACATGGGGAAGAAACACCAGCGATTGGCGGTAGCGATCACGGTCATGATCGCCTTTTACGACGGCGCCGTACCCGGCGAAAATCTTCTTCGTAAAAAACGATGGTCGGCCGTGTGACACTTTTACATCGGCCCCCGGAAGGGCCAAACAGATAGCACGAAGCTTGGCCAGCACCGGGTCTGCATCGTCGAACATCTTTGGGTGACTCATCGCTCCAATACTCCAGTGACTCCACGGCATCGGCGACCGGCCGAGACGCGTACCGAATGCAGATCGTAGTCGGGATGGGGCGACCGCAACTCGTAGACTGTGGAGCGCAATGGACCGGCGAGATGGTCATCGACCAGAGGAGTCAACCGAGTGACTGAGACGAGCGAGCCCACGGACGACCTCTCGGGCCATGACGACGATCGACCAAACGAGCACGGTGGCGGTGAAGCTGGGCCCCCGATCGCCGGCGATCCGTCATCGTTTCCCTCCGACGCTGAATTGGCTCGCACCTTGCTCGCCCAGCAGCATCGCGCCACGTTGTCGACCTTGGCTGAAGGCGGCTACCCATATGGCAGCCTGGTGTCATACGCCGCCGACGCCGACGGCGCCCCTGTGATGTTGATCTCCGACATGGCAGAACATACCGTCAATGCCAAACAGGACAGCCGAGCAAGCCTGATGGTCAGCGCGTCTACCGTCGACCAGGCCGACCCGCTCAGCCAGGCCCGTTGCACCCTCGTCGGTCAACTGACCGTGATCGATGATCCCGTCGATGTTCGTTCCATCTATCTGGAACGTCATCCCTATGCCTCTTATTACGTCGATTTCACCGACTTCTCTTTCTGGCGACTCACCGTCGAACGCTGCCGCTACGTCGGCGGCTTCGGACACATGAGCTGGGTGGGAGCACCCGCCTACGACGAGGCGTCCGTCGATCCAATCGTCGATTCGGCCGATGGCATCGTCGAACATATGAACGCCGACCACTCCGAGGCCAACCTGCTCTACGCACAGGTACTGGCCGATCTGCCCGATGCTGAGTCGGCCGCTATGGTCGGCATCGATCGGTATGGGGTAACCCTGCAAACGACCGTCAACCAGTCGTCCCGCCTCGCCAGGGTGCCATTCCCAACACCGCTGGACGCTGCGGACCAAGCCCAGGCAGCGGTCATCGAATTACTGCAACACGCCCGAGAACTCGCCGGCCAATAGCCACCCACGTCTAACGGCCGACGACTCAGCGCTGGGCCGCAACCGGCGGGGTCAGCTGAACAACGGTTCCCCCAACGCAGCGCCGTCGGCCGGCGGGGGCGGCACGAAAAAGAACCCTCCTCCGAGCGGCCTGACGTATTCCTCGAGAGCCTCGCCATCCAGACGGCGCTGCACGGCGATGAATCCATCTTCCAGGCTTCGCTGATAGCTGACGAAGATGAGCCCCTGATCAAGCTGATCATTGGCATCAAATCCACTGGCGTAGTTGAACCCACGCCGAAGAATCAGGTTCTTCTCGCTTCCAGAGCTTCGCGGGTTGGCCCTGGCGATATGCGATTCAAGGTCCTCGAAGACCGGCTCATCGGTCTCATCATCTAGACCCAGCGGGGCCCCGCTGGCTCGATGACGCCCGATGAGGCCTTCCTGTTCGTTCAGCCGAGTGCGATCCCAGAATTCGACCATCATCCGGATGACCCGCACCGCTTGGTAGGTCCCGCCGGTAGTCCATTGTGACTGATCATCGTCGGGCCCGACCCAAACCGACGCCGCCATCGTCTCGTCGTCGTCGGTATCGAGGTTTGAGGTCCCGTCCTTGAATCCCAGCAGATTCCGAGCCGGAGCACGGCCGTGGGTCTGCTCCGGCACGAGTTGGTTGAACCCTTCCTTCATCCAACGGGGGACGAGGGCACCGCGCGTTTCTCGCATGATCTGGCGGAAGGCGTGAACGGTAGCCTCACCACTGTCGGAGCTGATGGTGATGGAAAGATCGCCGTGACTCCTTTCGGGCTGAACGAGGAAGTCGTTTGCGAACTTCGGCATCTCCAGTAACTCGGCCGGCTTCTGACCGGCCAGGCCAAACCGGTCGTCGAAGAGTGACGCTCCGTAGCCAACGACAACCGATGTGCCCGTTCCTACCGGCGGAGTCCCGAGGATTCCGGTGTCCAGCGGAGGAAAACCACCGTCACGATCCTCGTAAGGCTCACCGCTTACCAGTTGTTCAATCGACTGCCCAAGTGTGCCGAGCACGTCGGCAAGCTCTTCGCTGCTGGCGGCTCGAACATCAAGGCCAGCGACCAATCCAGACGACGCGGCCGGAGCGGTCACCCCGGCCTGGTGATTGCCGCGAAAGGGGAAGTTCGGTGGCCCGGAGCCGGCGACAACATCGGACTCCGGATCTGGTATCGCCTCAGATCCGGAGTCGGCGGTACACCCAACCACTGCACCGCCGGCCACGAGCGCCCCGGCTGACTTCATGAACCGGCGTCGCGACTCGGATATCATCGTTTCCTCCACGTTGTCCTATTCGAGACGTGCTATTCGAGACGTGCTATTCGAGGCCGAGTGCTCCGTTCAACAGGGAGAGCGACTCGGCCAACCCGCCAAGGGTCGCCGCCAGCTCACCGCGCTGGTCCTCGGTGACCTCGTCGTAGTGGACATAGCCAGCTTCAAAGGAGCCGAATACTTCTAGCTGTCCGTTCAATTCGTCAAAGCTCGACTCGACAGCCGTAAGTAATTCTGGATCGGCTTCTTCCAGCACTGGCGCCAGCAAGTCGACGAGCGCCTCGGAACCTTCGACGTTCGCCTTGAAGTCGTACAGGTCGGTGCCGGAGTAACGATCTTCCTCGCCAGAGAGTTTCCCGTCGGGGGCCGCTACCTCCTCGATGAGCTCTTGGGCGCCGACGGTCAAGACGCCTGGCGCTAGATCGAGGGTTTCGGCAGTATCGGCAAGTGTTTGGAGGTCTGCTTCGAGCTGGTCGGCGAACGGTCCGGCCTCGGTCAGGTCTCCCTGATCCCAGGTGTACCACTCGATCTTGTGCCAACCGGTGAAGTTCGGGTCTTCCGGTCCGTCGAAGTCATCTTCGCGAGCATCGACCGCCCCATCGATGTCTTCGATCAACCCGGCGATTGGTTCAATTCGTTCCCACGGCCGTCGAGACACCGGATAGGCCGCTTTGGTGGCCTCGATATCGCCGTCACGTACGGCGTCGGCAAACACCTTTGTTTCGGCCTGCATATCGGAGATCTGTTCTTGGACGTAGACGCGGTATCCATCAACAGCATCTTGAATGAGCGGATTCTCGGTTGTCTGGGCAACCTCTTCCTCGGAGATACCCGATGCCGAACCGCTCTCCTCCTCGACGTCGCCCTCTTCGTCAGTTGCGGTGTCGTCTTCGGCGGCTGCGTCAGCCTCGGAACCGCTGGCGGAACCGGACTCAGAACCACTGGCCGAACTTGAGGCATCCGATTCCTCGACGGAGTTGACGTCTACCCCATCGTCGCCACCGCACGCCGTTGCGAGTAGCGCCAACACGGCCACTACGACTGCTGCCCTAGCCCCGAGTCGCCGCCGACCACCCTTGGTACCCATGGTTTGTCTCTCCTCGTTTGCTGGTCACCGGTCAAGTCTTAGCTATTCCACAGACCAATAGTTCGCTATTGTTAGTGTCAAATATTAGGGTTGGTTAAGACAAAACCCTACTCGTCAGCCGCCACAGGCGGCTCAGGACAGACGTACTCGTCAGATGGCTAGCATGACGCTCTATAGGAGGTGGCCTTAATGAGCTTCTCGATGATCGGAAATCTCAACCAACGACCGCAGCGGGTCGTCGTCACCGGAGCGGCCGGATTCATCGGCTCGCATCTGGTCGACCGCCTGCTCAGCGGTGGGGCGACGGTGGTCGGCGTCGACAATCTCGACCCGTGGTACGACCCGGCAACAAAGCGAGAGAACCTGGCGATGGCCATGCGAAACCCGAAGTTCACCCTGGAAACCATCGACCTGAATCGCACCCATCTGACCCGTACCGTGGCTGACGCCGACGTCGTCTACCACCTCGCAGGACGCCCCGGAGTTCAAGACTCGTGGGGTGATGGCTTCCAACAGACGTGCGACGCCAACGTCGCCGTTACCCAACGCGTCTTCGAGGCGGCTCACGCCGCTTCGGTGGGCCGGGTCGTGCTGGCCTCCAGCTCGTCGGTATACGGCGACGGCGCCAGTGGCGACCTCATGGGTTCGCTCGATTCACATCGGCTCGGCCAACGGTTGGCGCTCAACCCCATAAGCCCCTACGGGGTCTCGAAGGCCGCGGCGGAGCAACTGGCCCTGGTCTATGGCGAGCGCGGCCTCGACGTCGTGCGACTTCGGTACTTTACGGTGTTCGGGCCCCGCCAGCGTCCAGACATGGCGATGCACCGGTTGTTCCACGCCGCCAAACCGGCCGGAACTCGCTTCGAGAAACGAGGCGACGGACGCCAACAACGCGAGTTCACCTACGTCGCAGACGTCGTCGACGCCACCATCGCCGCCGGAACGTCAACCGACCAAACCGTTGCCGGTTCAGTATTCGACATAGGCGGCGGATGCACCGCATCGTTAAACGACGTGATCACCGAAATCGCATCGATCACCGGCCGAAACCCACGGCTTCGGCAGCTATCTCGGGCTCCCGGCGATCCACAGCTAACATCGGCCGACCTCGGCCCGGCCAAACAAACGTTGAACTGGCACCCGGCGACGACCATGACCGACGGGCTCGCTCGCCAGTGGGCCTGGCATCAGCGATCGCCTCAATCGCCGTTGGCCATCGCCGAATCGTCGACCGAACCAGCACTTATCAACGGATAGTCCCGCGCCGAACGCCAAGCCAGCACAGACAACCCGATCGTCGCTGCCGTCCACGCACCGGTGAGTAACACGTCGCCGACCCCGAAGGTCGAGTGGTCTGGCAACGCGCGGGACCAAACCTGATACCAGGGAAACGTTGTGTCTTGAAAGTCGACGATGAGGGTCCGCCGGCCGGTCGACGCCTCGAATGCCAACCAGAGCCACGATGCAGTTCCAAGTAACGATGCGGTCAACAACCCGGACAGAAGTCGGGGTCGACCGTCGACTGCGGCAGCCATCATCGCAACACCGACCGGGAGCACGACCACGACTTGACGGCCTGGCCACCACCACCCGTGCATCGTGAGCGCTACCCAGGTGGCCACGGCCCATCCCACGCCGATCACCCCGACCGCCACCCGCCATCCCGGCATCCGACGCCGGACCGCCATCGTGATGGCCGGCACCAAACCCAAGTAGACCGGGGCCCAAGCCACAAGCCCGAATCGACGATCAAAGAGCAAGCCAACAAGACGGCGTGACCGACCGACGTAGTCGGGATCTCGCCCGACAACCTGAAACTCTCCGTCCACGAAATGGTCGCCGGAAGCGTAGACGGTCCAACCACCCCAAACCCGCTGGTGGATCAGGAGATACGTCAGTCCGGCCAGGCCCAGCACGGTGGTAACACCGAGGGCTCGGAGTTTCTGGTCGCCGGCGCTGAGCATCGGGAGCAGCAACCCAGCGGCCAGGACAATCGCTATCGGCACATACTTGATCGCCAGCCACGGCAACACCAGCACCGCCACCACAGCCACCGCCTGTGCCAGCGGCGAGCGCCGCCCAGTCACCGCTGCGACGCCGACGACGACAGCTAACGCGGCCGGCATCTCCGGGTACACCTGGGTGGCATAGCTGGTCAACGGCGGCGCAACAAAGAGCGCGGTACACACCATGCCGGCGGTGGCCTTGGACACACCAAATCGTCGTACCGCCAACCAGGTCGTCGCCGCCGCGGTCATCGCGGCCAAGGCGGCGAGGGTGAGCTTGGCACCCACCCAACCGCCGACGCCCATAGCCGGCGCCAACAGCAGCGGCAAGAGCGGATCGTGGGGGCTGATCCTCTGACCAGATCCGTTGAGATCGATCGTCTGAGGATTGAGCGACACCTCGTGAAACCGGCGGAACCGTTCAGTGGCAATCTCGTCGGAGATATCGAGGTCGACGTCCTCGGCCAAGCTGAGCGAGGTCAGCAGGTACTGAGGTTCATCGGCGGTCACCCGGGCGCCATAGGTGGCCCGTGCATCGAGGGCCAGCACGGCCACGCCAAAGGTGATCGCCGCGACGGCCGCCATCAACCGGGTCAAAGATGCTCGGCTCGCCGGATGACTAGAAACCATGACAACAGAAACGACAACACCACGAGGACGACGGCCAGAAGCCCCGCCTCGGCTACGAAGGCATCTTGAAACGATGAGAAGATACGGGTTGCCAGATTTGAGTATCCAAGTGGGGAAACGAACAAGCTGATGGGTAGCTCCTTCATTACCGATAGCAACACCAGGCCGGCGGCAGCGGCGAGACCGGGCGCCATCAAGGGGAGGTCGACGGTCACAAGCCGACGGAGTCCACCGGCCCCCAGCGTTGCGGCAGCATCCCCCACCCGGGCGGGAACGGAGCGAACGGCGACGAGGGTGACCCCCATGGCCAGCGAACCGAATCTCACCACGTAAGCGAAGATGAGCAATCCCATCGTGTCGCTAAGCAACTCGAAGGCCACCGACGATTGCGCGGTCCAGAAGCGAAGCGACAGGGCGATGAGTAGCCCGGGGATGGCGAAGGCACTGACGATGACCGCGTTGGCCACGCTACCGGTACGCGACCCATGTCGGCCGACCAAGAACGCCACGGGTAGTACCGCCAAGACCGCGGCCACGGCAGCCAAGACACTGACCTGCAAGGTCCCTACGGTCGCTTCGATCACGTCTCCCCCATCGATGGTCAACGCCCGCCCGCCGGTCGCCACCCGATTCAACCCTTCCACCGACCAATCGACCAACGCGATCATCGGACCGCCAACCCCGGCAACGGCAGCCAACGCCAGCAGCCCGGTCACCGGCCAACGCCACCGACCGAGGGGGTAGGTCACCGTGACCGAAGCCCGGTGTCGGCCGATCTCCGGTAGTCGACGTGAGGCGGCGCGCTCAACGGTCACCACCACCGCCGCCAGCACCAGCAGGATGAGGCTGAGAGCCAACGCCACAGGAGGGTTTGCCAACTGATTGGTGTTGATGGCGCGAGTCAATGTGTCATAGCGAAGGAGCTCAACCGCCCCGAAGTCACTGACGGTGTAGAGGAAGACGAGCAAGGTGCCGGCGGCGATGGCCGACGCAACCTGCGGCAAGCAGATCCTGACGAATATTCGCCACGTTCCGTCGCCGAGCACCCGAGCACTGTCCTCGAGCGAACCCGAGAGCTGCCGGAAGGCGGCGGCAACTGGCAGATAGACGTAGGGGTAGGTGAACAACGACAGAACGAACCAGGCGCCGACCAAACCGCGAAGCTCCGGCGTTCGATCCACGCCCAGCCCGGAAAGCACATCATCGGCCATCCCGCCAGGGTTGAAGGTACGGATGAGCGCTGCGGCCCCAATGAAGGTCGGGAACACTAGCGGGAGCGGCAAAACCACCCGCCAGAAGCGGGCAAACGGTGCGTCGGTTCTCGTGGTAAGCCAGGCGAGTGACGTACCCACCAGCATTGCGGAGACGGAAACGAGGGCGGCGAGTTGTAGCGTCCTGGCCAGCGGACCCAAGGTGTTTCGAGACAGGAGAAGGCCCGCCGGATCGGCGCCCTCGGTGAAGTTCCGCCAGACGAGATAGGCCCCGGGGAAGGCGAATGCGAGCGTGGCCAGCACGCCGAGCAGCCGAAGTGGCCACGAGACAGGACGGGCCACCCGAGGGATCACTGGTTCAGAATACCGCTGGCCTCGATGATGGCCGTCGTCTCCTCGAAACCGCCTCCGAGTGCATCAAAGTCGACCGAACCGATTTCCAAGGCGGTAAGGGGCGGAAGGATCTCGGCCGGTTCAACCCCTGCCGCCAACGGATACTCAAAGGTCTCTTCGCTGAAGTACCGCTGGACCGGGGCCGACAGCAGATACGAGATCAATTCGTTAGCTTCGCTCTGATTCTCGCTGGTATCGAGCACGCTCGCCGCGGTGATAATGAGAAGTGAACCGATGTCCCCGTCAGCAAGGTCGTGGTTTTCGGCCCGGTGCTCGTCGCCGACAGCGGTCGATTCCTGGAAGTTGTAGTAGTGGTTCACCAATCCCAGTTGGATTTCACCTCGACCCGCGGCCTCGACGATGGCTCGGTTGTTCGGGTAGAAACGAGCGTCGTTTGCCACCATCTCGTCCAGCCATTGCGAGGCGACATCGGTGCCGGCCTGATCTCGGAACACCGTGAACCAGTCGACGAACGACCCGTTGGTCGCGGGAATGGCGACTTGACCTCGATACTGCTCATCGGTCAGGTCGAAGACCGACTCGGGAAGGTCGTCGGTCGAAACGTCGTCAACGTTGTAGACGAGCACACGCTTCCGTCCCGAGAATCCAACCCAGCTCCCGGTGTCTGACCGATTCTGTTCATCGACGAGCTCAAGCACTCCGGCGTCGACGGATCCGAGTAGCCCCTCACTCTCCAGGAAGCCGACCGGACCAGGGGAACGGGAAAGGAAGACGTCGGCCCGGGACCGTTCCCCCTCTTCGGCCAGCAGCAACGCAAGGTCGGTCGATGCCCCCCAGCGGACGTCAACCTCGATCCCGGTCTCACAGGCGAAGGCCTCGAGAACGGGCTCGATGAGATTCTCCGTTCTACCCGAATAGATGGTGACCGACCTATCAGCGCTACTGGCGCATTGGCCGTCATATATCTGGGCCGCCGTCCCATCGAGGGTGCGGTCTGTGGTGCCACCCCCACACGCCGCCGCGACCAACGCCAGGGCCAGCAGCGGTGTTCCAACGCCAAGAGGAAGCTTTGTTATGCCGTGCATCGGTACGAGGCTATCGTCTGTCCCGGCTTTTCGTAAAGGTCACCTAACCCGATAGGGTTTCGTTGGTGAACGTAGTATCGAAGGTTCGCTCGGCCCTCACCGGTCGTCCCGCCCGTTTGATGGCCACCGTCGCAACCGTGGCCGCCGTGGTCTTCATCGTCGGCACCGTTGACGTCGATGCTTTGGGGCGGGCGGCGTCGCAAGCCCAACAAGAACCGGAGTGGGTGGCCATCGCTGTCGCCTCTTTCGCCGCGGCATTCGCCCTTCGGGCCATTGCTTGGCGATTGGTCGTTCCCCGACTCCCGTTCGGCCACGCTCTCAGCGCCATCCACGTCACCTTGGGAGCAAACCACGTCCTACCCTTCCGACTCGGTGAGCCGTTGCGAGTGCTCAGCATCACCAAACGGGCCGGCATCGCGGTTGACACCGCAACCGCATCGGTTGTCACCCTCCGAGCAGCCGACATCCTCGCCGTCATCGGTTTGGGGATCGTGGTAGCACCGTCGGCGTTTGTTCAATTGGTCGGCCCGTTCGGTTGGCTCGTGGTCGCAGCGATCGCGGTTGTCGCCGTCTATGGGTGGCGGTGGTTGGCATCGGTAGCCAAGAGACGAGGCGACGTTCGGCTTCCGGGTCCGGTGGCGTTTGCGTTGTCGATCGCGGCCTGGGGGGCCGAGGCGGTCGTCGTCTGGCAGGCTGCACGTTGGGCTGGGCTTGAAATCACCGGGACTCAAGCGGTGCTCGTCACTACGGTGGCCGTGGCCGCCCAGGTCGCAGCTATCGCCCCCGGCGGTTTTGGGACCTACGAAGCAGCAGCGGTGGCGGCATACGTGTCGCTCGGCTACGACGCCGACGCGGCCCTCGTCGCCGCTCTCGGAGCCCATGCCCTCAAGACGGCGTACTCGCTAGTCGCCGGGGGCATCGCCCTCATCGCTCCCACCCCCGGGCTGTTGGGTCGGCTTCGCTTGGCAGCGGTACCCAAGCGGTCGCCCGAGCCGATCATTCAGAACGTCGAGGACGGTCCAGTCCTGTTGTTCATGCCCGCCTTCAATGAGGAAGCATCGATCACGTCCTGCCTACGACGGGTACCGGAGAAGGTACTCGGCCGACCGGTCGACGTCCTCGTCATCGACGACGGCTCTACCGATCGTACGGCGGATCGGGCCCGAGCCGCTGGAGCCGACGTGATGTCGCTCGACCGAAACCAAGGGTTGGGCGCCGCGGTTCGTATCGGCCTGGCCGAGGGGGTTTCCCGCGGCGCGGCGGCGATCGCATTTTGCGATGCCGATGGCGAGTACCCCCCGGAGGAACTGGTGAACCTCGTCGGCCCAATTCTCGATCAAGAAGCCGACTATGTGGTCGGAAGCCGATTTCTAGGACGGATCGACCACATGAGGCCCCATCGGAGACTGGGCAATATCACGCTCACCAAGCTACTTTCGGCCGTTGCCCGTCGCCGCATTTCCGATGGTCAGTCCGGGTACCGAGCTTTCTCTCCGCGGGCGGCGGCACACGCCGAGGTAATCCATGACTTCAACTACGCCCAGGTGTTGACGCTCGACCTTCTGGCAAAGGGCTACCGCTATCACGAGGTAGCCATCAGCTATCACTTCCGGACCGAAGGAGAGAGCTTTATCAAACTCGGCTCATATCTCCGCAACGTCATCCCCGCCGTCTACCGCGAGCTGAACGCCGACCGAGACACATATGGCAACAATCATCAACCAGCCTAGTTGTTATTCACTGATAGGCATGCTTACTATCGTTCCCTGAGTCGAGGAGACACCAGATGACAACGAAGAAGCCAGCCGTTCCCCGGGTTCGGAAATCGATAGTGGCCACCTGTACCGCGCTGGCGCTACTTGGTGCCGCGTGCGGAACCGATGACGGAGCCGGAGTAAACGACGTAGGCGGGGATGATTCCACCGCCGAGAGCGCATCGGGCTCGGCATCAAGCGGTGAGTCTGGCTCCGCGTCTGGCAGCGGTTCCGGATCGGCGTCGGCCCCTGCTGACGATGGCGCTACCGACGCACCGGACGATGCGACGTCGGAAGACGGCGGCTACGAATACGCCTCCAATGTTGACTCCCACCGGTTGGTAGTCGCCGACCTCTGCGGTATCGGTGACCTGTTAGACGCCGGCGACTTCCCCGCCGTCGAAGCTGTGTACCGAGATGGGGTGAACTCGGTCAACAGCGACGGGACTATCCGTTCGATCGGCGGATTCGCCGCCCGTGACGACCGGAACCACGGCCTCGACGTCTACTACGGCGTGCCGACCCCCTTGGACGACTTCGTCAGTGACGCCCTTGCTGGCAGCGGCATGTTCGACGGCCAAGCAGAGTCCGTCCGGGCCCAGGCCGTGGAGAAGGGCATGCAAAACCAGATCATGGTGGCCTGGGTGGTCCACGAACTACGGTCGGCGTTGGACAAGGCCGCCGACGGCGATTTCGACGTCGCCGAAGGGGCGGTACACAATTGGGACGAAGGATGGGCGTTCTACCATGGCAGCGAGCCGGGGTGTGCTCCGTACGCCACCGCCGACAAGCGAGCCGAAAACTTCGGGACCCTCGGCGACGGTGAAACAGCTCTCGCAAACGAGGCCATCTTGGACTCCATGATCGCCGGCCGGGATGCCCTCCTGGCAGAAGACGGTGAGGGGGCTAGCGCTGCTGCGGACGAGGTTGTCCGCAATGTGGTGATCACCTACTCCCAGGCCGCCATTCGGTATGCCTCCCTGATCGAGACCGATCTCGGTGAGGACAACGCAGACGCAGCCAAAGAGCACCAGGCCGAAGGCTTGGCCTTCTGGCGGGTCATCGAGGCGTTGGTTGAACCCGCTGGGGCCGATGCTGCAGCGGTGAACGCCATATTCGCCTTAGAGAACGAACCGGGAGCCAATGGGTTCGGTTCCGAGGTGAGCGCCGCGTTGCAGCCAGCGTGGGATGAACTGGCGATCTCACCGGAAGACATCGGCGAACTCGAATAGATCCCGTCGGTCTCTCCCCGACGTGCGTTTGGTAGTGCCCACGAAGCTCGTGGGCACTACCAATACATCGACTATGCCACTCGCCGATCAACCGATGCCTGGTCAGAGTTGCTCGCTGTTCACCGAATTCGCAACATCGTCGCGGTGTGTTTCAGTTCGTAACGACGTCTCGCACCACGATTCGCCTTGCAGCAAATCCGCTGATACCAACCGGGTTTCCATTGATGGAAAGCGTTGCCGTCTTGTCGGGACCAATCGCCAAGACCGTTCCGCTCCGCCCGGGCATCAAGCCCGCTTCTTCGAGGTAGTCGAGCTGCCCTTCGGCGAATTCGAGTTCCTCGGGGATCCGCTCAACGGTGAACCGGTCATCGGCCGAAAGTTCGGCAAGCGCCTGGGCCGAAGCCGGGCGACTGTAGCTAGTACCCGGAATCGGGTTCCCGTGTGGGCAAGTCGTCGGATCGTCGAGCAGCCGCATCATGGCTTCTTCGACGATCGACGAAATCACATGCTCCCATTTGCCAGCTTCGTGATGGGCCTCAGCCCACCCGAGCCCCAGAATGTCGGTAAGGAACCGTTCGGCAATGCGATGACGGCGAACGACGGTGCGAGCGAGCGAGCGGCCGGCGGAGGTCAGGCCGATGGTGGCGTCGTCGGCCACCTTGACCAGTCCTTCGTTGCCCATCCGTTTTATCATTTCCGAAACCGCTGGCCGCGACACATCCAACCGCTCAGCTATCCGAGCTTGGATGACCGCGATGCCGTCTTCTTCGAGTTCAAAAATGGTCTCGCTGTATTCCTCGAAGGCCGGATGGTACTCGGTCGGTTCGTATGCCATGCCGCGATTCCTTTGATCCTGCTGTCCGGCAGCACCGCAGCGACGGCTTTGCCCTAGATAAGAGGTGATCATATCACACGTAAGTTTCGCCGAACTCCCCTGGACCAACGGCACGCCCTAGCGGATCGAGCTGACACCACCGCAGCGCAGATCATCGGAACGACGCTTGGTTCTCCTGGTGTCGCGGCCGCCACACCATCGACACGATCGCTCTACGAAGGACTAGCCGAACGTCTCCTGCGCCACAGGCGCGGCTCCCAAACTGCGCTCTCGCCTGGCCCAACCGTCAACGAACTGTTGGGCCGGCTCGTTCAGACCATCACTCTGGACTTTGGCGACGGTGCAACCCGTTCACGACCCAAGCGATCTGCTGCTTCGTCTGAACACTCCCCCGCAACATCCAATCGAGGCGTCTTCCACCGGGCGGTGGTGGCCGCCACCTGTCACCGCATCGATACAGACCCCGAACTGACCAAACGAGCGGCCACAATCCGCAGTGCGGCCGGCGAGGCTGAGACGCTGATGGAGCAGTTCTACGCTCGACGAATTATCGAGCGCCTAGCTCGTTCAGACCCGGACGCACGGCGCCGCTCTACGGTCGACTACCTCATCGATCTACTTCGACCGTTTCCCTATGTCGAGAACTACCAATCGCTCGTCGACGCCGAACTGCGCGCCATTTCGGGCTGGAGGTCTTTGACCTTCTGCGGAGCGGGCGCACTCCCGCTGACCGGGCTTCTCGCTCATGTGATGACCGGCGCCAGTGTGCGATTGGTCGAGGTCGACCCCGTGACCGCCGATCTCGCCACCCACCTCATTTACGAGCTGGCCCGTTTTGGAGCGGTGCGATCCGATGCGATCGAGGTCATCGCCGATGATGCGGCAGAAATCGATCTTGACCAGAGCGAGGTGGTGGTCGTCGCCAGCCTCCTTCCGGAACCTGTAGTCACTCAAGTCGCCAGCCACCTCGGGATGTCGCTCACCAATCGGTGTCTGCTCGTTCGATCGGCAACCGGTCTGGCCAGTCGCTTGGCATACGACCGGGTCGAGACGGCGACACTCGCCGACTCGATCGGACGACGCCGCCTCGGCGTGGTCGCGCCACTCGGATCGATTTGGCCGACGGACGAAGAGCCCCACCCAAGCGTTGGGGTGCTGGCGTCGGACGTCGTCTCGCCGGCGCCTCAGTCGGTCCTGAACTGCACCGACCTGTACTAGCAACGGGCGACATCGGCTGACACCCACCAAGGGGCGGTCGATCCTTTTGGGGGCCAGGCCCACGTAATCGAACGCACCAGTACCGGACATAATAATAAGGTGGCGGCGGCTGGGCTCGGCTACGGTACGCCAACGTATTCCGGGGTGGAGCACAGACGACGTAGTTTGAGCGGTTGGTGGGCGGTTGTTGTCGTTGCGCTATCAGCGGCGGTAGCTCAAGCGTTCGGCCGCTTTACCTTTGGCTTACTGTTACCGGCGATTCGTGACGATCTCGGTGTCTCGAACAGCGTTGCTGGGCTGATCGGCACGACCAATGTCGGCGCCTACCTGGTCGGGACCTTGGTTGTCGCATACGTAACCGCCCGGGTTCGGTTGCTGACGGTGATGCGGACCGGGTTCGTGTGCAGCACGGCCGGTCTTTTGTTGAGCGCGTTCGCACCGGGCGCCGGCGTTCTCGTGATCGGTCAATTCCTGTCCGGTTTTGGTGGTGCCTGCATCTGGATCCCCGCGCCAATCATCGCCACCGACGCCCTACCCCCCGAACGCAGAGGTCTCGTCGTCGGCCTCATGGGTTCGGGCATCGGCACCGGAATCCTGTTCTCAGGTCAACTGTCCGGGATCGCCCGATCGACCTACGGCGACGCCGGGTGGCGAACCGTCTACTTGGTCGAAGCCGTTATAGCGGTGGCGGTACTGCTCATCGTCTTTGCTTTTCTCTCCCATCGCCAGGACCGACCGACCCCACCCCAACGCGGTGCACGGGGAGGCATGGCGGTGCTCCGGCGGATGCCAGGCTGGGCGCCACTAACGCTGGCATACACCTCATTCGGGTTCATGTATCTGCTGATCATCGCCTTTCTGACTACCAAGTTGGAGGATGACAACGGCTGGACCGAGTCTGAGACATCGCTGGCCTTCACGCTGCTCGGGCTGGCTGTCATCGTCGGCGGACCGATATTTATCTCGCTCGGTCGACGCATCGGACCCCGGTTCGCCTTGGCCAGCGCGTTCACCGGTTGGAGCGCGACCACAATCGTGGTTCTTCCCGGATGGTTTGAGATCGGTCTTGTCGGCTCAGCCTTCCTCGGCATGCTCTTCGCTGGCATACCAGGAATGATCACCCTGTACGTAGTGGAGAATACTTCGATCGAGGAGTATGGACCGACATTCGCCGCCGCAACGTTGGCGTTCGGATTGGCCCAGATGCTTTCGCCACAGGTCGGTGGTTGGCTGGCCGATCTGACCGGCTCGTTTACCATCGTGTTCTTGTTGTCGGCCGGCTTCGCCTTGACCGGAACCGCGGCATCGCTGCGCTTGCCGGCGCGGGAACGCGCCGACGGCCCCGCCATCTGACGGCACCTGCGACCCGAATTCGGCCAGAACCGCTCTTACGGGCTCCGTATCCAACAAATCGTTTGTGGTCTGCCAATACGGGGCTCAACTGGGGTGCTTCAACCAAGGAGACAACAGTGAACATTCCCATTCTTGCAACGTTGGTAACGTCGGCCGTTCTGGCCGTCGGAGCTGCCGGGACCACCGCAGCATCCGCCGACAGCAACCGCTACGACGATGAGTGGCCGACGGCAACGGTGTGTGACTCACGGAAGACCACACACGGCACGACGTACTTTGGCGAACCGACCCACAAGATAGAGGTGAGGTTCTCCGCCACTTGCGGGACAGTCTGGGGACGTGCGATCGGCCAGCATGGTTCTCGTGTGTGGATTGATGTACAGCGTGCGACGTCTACGCGGGTTGCGATGGGAACGGTAAACAACCACTATCCGGGTGTCTTGTCGGCTGGATACTCCCGAATGCTCCACGCCAACGATGACCCGTTCAGAGCGTGCATTACAACCGTTCAAGGCGACACTCGGTGCACGGATTGGATGGAGATCGGCGTCTGAATTTCACGATCAACCCATCGTGAGACGAGATCAGATGAGATGAGATGACGCGGGTGGTGCACGCCTCGACGGGATCTTCGACGAGTAGTTCTCGTCCGGGGCGTGCATGACCGCCAGCGGTTCAGGGCCGGCACGGCCATCTTGCCAGCGGTGCCGAACGGCTAGCCTGACCTGGTGCAGGACTATCTTGACCGGATCGGTTTCGGAGAACCGATAACCGTCGATCTTGTTGGGCTCACCGCCTTGCAGAGATCGCATATGACTGCGATCCCCTTCGAGAACATCGCGGTGTGGCAAGGCGAACCGGTCCGGACCGACGTGGAGTGGTCCCTTCCTAAAATCGTCGAGCGGGCCCAGGGCGGCTGGTGTTTCGAACTCAACGGTGCCTTCGCTGCCTTCTTGGAGTCGCTGGGGTTCACCGTCCGGCGGTTGGCGGCGGCCGTGTTGTTGGATGGCCCCAATGAGGTCATCGATCACGTCACGTTGGAGGTCGATCTCGACCAGCCCTATCTGGTCGACGTCGGCTTCGGGGAGAGTTTCATCACCCCACTGCGTCTGAACGATCGGACCGTCCAAGATGGCGGAAACGGACAGTATCAATTTTTCGACAGCGCTCAGGGCCTAACCCTCACTCGACTTGACGATGGCGTGCCGGTGCCGCAGTTCCGTTTCCGTCGGGTTACTCATGCCATGAGCGACTTCACCGCGGCGTCGGACCGGCTCCGCGATGACAAGACGTTGCGATGGTCGACCAAACCCTTCGCCACCAGACTGGTCGACGGCGGGCCGCAGCGAGTGACGCTGCTACAGGACCGGCTGAAGTACCACGGCGGCATCGAGGCTAGCGAACACCCGGTGACAGAGGCGCGCTGGAACGACGTGCTGCACCAGTTGTTCAGACCGGGCTGAGACGTTCGTTGGCCTTACAAGTTGACGGTCAGGCCGCGAAATTCCAGTAACGGTTGCGAAGAACGGTCGATTGAGAACGCTGGCTTGGGAACGGTCGGTCAGTCGACCGGCGGTACGCCAAGCTCTGCGTGGATCTCGGTGCGCGTCCCACTATCGATGCCCATGGCCCCGGCGAACGAGCGAAGGTACTCCACCTCGCTAGCCTCGTCGATCACGATCGCCGCCAGTGACACCACATAGGCCTCGACCCGCAGATCCTCGGGGACCGTCGCGGCCAGATCGGTCGGTGACGTTGCCGGGCGCGCCAGTTCCTGACGGAGGAATTGCTGTTCGTCTGCGTCGGCATCACCAAGTTCGCCGACGATGGCGTCGATCTCGGATTGGTCAACGACGCCGTCGGCCTTTGCCGCGTTGGCCATCACCCGTACCAACAACTCCGCTTCGTCGGCCTCCATGGCGTCGCCTCCTCCATCGGACAGCCGGGAGGGACCGGGCCCTGCTCCCCCGCCTAGCTTGTCTTTGATACCGCCGAGGGCGCCGCCGAGCCGGCGACCACCGATCACTGCTCCGAGCATCCCTCCGATCATGGCACCGGTCCGCCCCCCGACCATGCCGCCGACCATCCGGCCCCCACTACTGCCCAGCATGCTTCCCAACAATCCAATCATCGCGGGGTGCTCCCTTCGTTCGTCGGGTCATGGTAGTCCAGGCCCAATGACGACTTGCGGTTACCGCTGCGCTCGCTACGGCCGGCAACCCCTGGGAGGTGTCGGAGTTTGAAGTGCGACGTGAAGTATTGGTATTGATTCTCAATATCACTATGCTCTCAAGATGGCACGTCGTGCACCCAACCCCGACGGCAGACGCGAGGCCGGCCTCGTCGCTCTCGCCAGTCGCCAAGTCCCCGCCGATGTGCTCCAGGGATCGATCTCCTTCTTGCCCCGTTGATCGGGCAGACGGGCTCGGTTCCCCCGCTACTCAGCGTCAAAGGGCTACGGGTCGAGATCGGCGGACACGTCGCAGTCAGGGACGTGTCGCTCGTCGTCCAGCCCAAATCCGTCCATTGCCTGGCCGGCGATTCCGGGAGCGGCAAAACGCTGACGTCGCTGGCCGCCGTCGGTCTCCTACCGCCGAGCACGACCACATCGGGTTTGATCCAGTTGTCGGGTGTCGACGAGGACCTCCTCACCCTCGACCAGATGTCGTGGAGTTCGATCCGAGGTCGTTCGATCGGCTACGTCGGGCAGAACGCGCTCGGATCCCTCCATCCCGCATTCCGGGTCGAGACCCAGGTGGTAGAAGCGATCCGTCGTCACCGTTCGATCTCGCGGTCCGAGGCTAGATCGCTAGCCGTCGAGGAACTGGCTGCCGTCGACCTCGACGACCCGGAGCGTGTCGCCCGATCCCGTCCAGCCGAACTCTCAGGAGGAATGTGTCAACGGGTGGCGCTCGCCATGGCGCTCTGCAACCGACCATCGATCTTGATCGCAGACGAGCCGACGACCGCCCTCGACGACGACACCCAGAACCACATCCTCGATCTCATCCGGGCCCGGATCGAGCGCGACTCTCTCGGGGTGCTTCTGATCACCCACGATCGTCGAGTCGTCGAGCAAATAGCCGACGAGGTCACGACGATCGCCGACGGCGTCTCGTCGCCCGAGCCCATCGAACCGGCGGCCAAGGCGCGCACCGTTCGCTCCGCAAACAAACGGCGCCCCAATAATGTCAAAGGCGCAGAGTCGGTGGACGACGCCGTGCTCCAGATCGACGGCGTCGCCAAGACCTACGACCGGTCCAGATGGCGCCGCCAACCGCCGGCCCCGATCCTGCGTGACGTCACAATCTCAGCTGGGCCCGGCTCGACGGTCGGTCTGGTCGGACGCTCCGGGGCCGGCAAGACAACGCTGGCACAGATCATTGCTGGGGTCCTCGCACCGACCGAAGGATCGGTCCACATAGGTGGCCGTCCGATCACCGGACCGAAGCGGGTCGGTCGGGTCGAGAAGGCCGGCCTGGTCCAGTATGTCTTCCAAGATCCCTTCGGCTCGCTAAATCCCCGGCGATCAACGGTGGCCCAGGTGGCCGAGCCGCTGATAGTCGGCGGCCAACCGGCGGAGCTAGCCCGGCACCGGGCCATCGAACTGCTGATCGAGGTCGGCCTCACCCCAGCTCAGATCCACCGCTTCCCGACCACGCTGTCGGGCGGCCAGTGCCAACGGGTGGGCATCGCCCGTGCTCTCATCCGTCGCCCTCGGGTGGTCGTCCTCGACGAACCGCTGTCGGCTCTCGACCGGTCCATCCGAGCCGAGATCCTCACCATTCTCGACGACCTGCAGGACTCAACCGGGGCGACGTACCTGCTGATCTCACACGAGCGTCCGTTGATCGAACGCCAGAGCGACCGGATCTACGAGGTCGCCGACGGCGCCGTCCGTCAACGCTGAGTCCTTTCCCATCACCTGTGAAATACCATCTAAGAGGAGTAGTACCCATGCAACGAACCACCTGGCGACTGGCCTGGTTGATCGCCGTTATGACCGTGGCCCTGCTGGCCACAGCCTGTGGCGGCTCCGAGGACAACTCGGACACCGAAACCAACGAACCGGAAGCACCGTCGGCTGAAACCGACGAGTCCGAAACCGACGACGAGACAGCCGACGAGGACACCGACGAATCCGAGGACTCGGCCACCGAGGACGAGGCCGGCAACGTTCTGCGGGTCGGGCTGCAGTTCGGACCAGACGCAGGTCTGGCCATCGAATCAGACGACGCCTCCATACTCGTGAAGGCCGGTGTGCTCGAAGGCCTAGTCCGCTCCGACGCGTCCGGTGAGCCGGTCCCGGCTCTGGCCGAGTCGTGGACGCGCGTCGACGACACAACATGGGAGTTTGTTCTACGCTCCGGCGTCAACTTCCATGACGGCAGTGCGTTCGACGCCGGCGCCGTCGATACCGCGATCGACCACATCACCACGGTGGCTTCGCCGCCCCGAAGTCTGGACGGGTTGCAGCTATCGACCGAGATCGTCGACGATCTGACCGTCCGCATCATCACCTCCGACCCGGATCCGATCCTGCCGCTCCGCTTGTCGAGCCGCTCGATGGGCATCCTGGCCCCGACCGCCTACGAGACCGAACCGACGTCGCCCGTCGGTACCGGCCCGTTCGCCGTCACCGATTTCACACCGCCTGACTCGCTGACCGTCGAGCGATTCGACGATTACTGGGGCGGCACGGCCCAGCTAGATGGCGCCATCTTCCGGTTCCTCCCCGATGCCGGGTCCCGGGCTTCGGCCATCCGGGCCGACGAGATCGACGTCACCGACGGCATCGCCATCCCCGACCTGGAGGCTATCGACGACGATCCCGACATCGAACTGATCCGGTTCAGCCTGCCCCGCACGACAACGTTGTACGCCAATACCGACGACGGTCCGATGGCAGATCCAACCGTTCGTCAGGCGGTGAGCTTGGCCATCGACGAGGTCGCCATTGCCGATGGGCTACTCGAAGGCCAGTTCGCACCGGCCGGCGGCTACTTCGGTGAGGAGAACGAGTGGGCCCCTCAGAGCGAGGGCGATCCGACCGACGCCGCTGACCAAGCGTCGGCCCTGATGGATGGCATCGATGCCGAGGGCCGGTCGGTATCGATCTGGACCTATGCCAGCCGTCCGGAACTTGGCGATGTCGCCACCGCCGTTCAGGCTCAGCTCGAAGCGGTCGGTTTCGACGTCGAAGTCGAGGTCGGCGAGTACACATCGTTGGAAGAGCGTGTCTTCAACGGAGAACACGATCTCTTCCTCGGTTCCCGCGGCTACTACTTCGATATCGCCGATGCCGGCGCGGTCTTTACCAGCGACTTCACCTGCGACGGGGGCTACAACCTCAATCGGTATTGCTCGGCCGATTTCGACGCCCTCGTAGCCGAATTGAGCCTGGCCGAAACATCGGAGGACCGCCAGACCCTCTTCGCGCAGGCCGCTCAAGTCCTCGCCGACGAGTACATCGGCTTCCCCCTCGTCCACGATCGGGCTCGTTATGCCGCCCGGTCCGACGTCGAGGGCCTGGCGATCGACCCGTTCGAGACCACGCTGCTCACCCCCCAGATTTCCCTCAGCTGACGCGACGATGCGGTCGTCGAGGCTGCAACGGGTGTGCAGCGCACCCGTTGTACTCCTGGCCTTCTCCTTTCTGGCGTTCATGCTCCCCGAGCTGCAGGGGGTCGACCAAGCAAGGGCCACGCTGCTGGCCCGGTCCGAAAGCGCTGAACCCGATGAGGAGACGCTGGCCGCAATTTCGGCCGAGCTCGGCCTCGACGACCCCGTCCACATCCGATACTGGGACTACCTGATCGACGTAAGCACCGGCGACTTCGGCGAGTCAAACGTGTCCCGAAGCCCGGTGGCCCCCCAGGTCTGGCGGGCGACCGTCGTCTCGGGCACGATCGTCGCCGGGGCCATTGGCGCGGCTGTACTCATCGCCTCGGTCCTCGGCGTGGTGGCCGCCTCGAACGAGAACCGTTGGCCCGACCGGGTCATCACCGGGGTCTCTCGGGTACTGGTGGCCGTGCCCGTCCACGTGCTGACTCCGGTGCTGGTCTATGTGGTTGCGCTCCGGCTCGACCTCGTGCCCACCAGCGGTTGGGGCGGCCCCGAATACGCCGTCCTTCCCGTGCTGGCGCTGGCTATCGGCCCCACCGCGCTCTTCTCCCAGGTCGTGCGGTGCGAAATGCTCGACACCCTGGAGCAACCGTATATCCGTACCGCCATGGCTAAGGGGCTCCGCCGGCGTCAAGTGATTTGGATCCACGCCGCCCGGGTCTCGCTGGTTGGTGTTCTCACCCTTGGATCGCTATTCATCGCCGGTTTGCTCGGGGGTGCCGTTATCGCCGAGGTGATACTCGGCGTTCCCGGTCTTGGCCGGCTTCTACACACCGCGGTCACCACGTCCGATGTGCCGATGTTTCAGGGAGGCTTGTTGGTGGCAGTAACGATCGGAATCGCGATCGGTCTCCTCAGCGATGGTGTCTCCGCTCTCTTTAGCCCACCGGAGCGAGACCGATGACGCGGTCAGCCATGGGGCTGTGGCATCGGCGGCGGATCAGCTGCGGCCTTGGGCTGGTAGGAGTCGGTTTCCTTGCCTGGTGGGTACTCACCAACGACCCAGCCGCTGTCGATCTGACCAACCGCTTTGCCGGCCCATCGATGATCAACCCGCTCGGGACCGACGAACTCGGTCGAGATCTGCTGAGTCGGGTCGTGGCCGGCGGGCTGATCACCGTCGGAGCGGCCACCGTCGCCCTGGTGGCGACAGCCGTGATCGGCACCGCGGTCGGAACGTTCGCCGCCTGGCGGGGTGGATCTGTCGGCTCAACCCTCGTTCTCGTCACCGACTCCCTCGTAGCCATACCGGAGGTGGTCGTGGCACTAGTGGCGGTGTCGATCCTGGGAACGAACCTGATGACCCTCCTCATCGCGGTGATCATCGCCGGCTGGCTCCCCTTCGCCCGGCTGTCGTTCGAGATCGCCGGCCGTCTGCTCAACTCCGACTACGCCATGGCCGCTCAGGTGACCGGGGTCGGGCCGATCCGGTTCATCGGCCTGACGCTCCTGCCAAACGCCGCCCGGCCGTTGATGGCCCATGCCTTCCTCCGGTTCCCGGGGAAACTGCTCCTGCTCTCCGGTTTGTCGTTCCTCGGTCTCGGGCCCCAACCCCCGACCGCCGAGTGGGGAGCCATGCTGGCCCGAGGAATCGACGAACTGGAACGTCACCCTCTGGTCCCCTTGGTGCCGGGCGCCGCCATTGTCATCACCGGGTATGTGGTCGCCAGCGTCGGTCGGGCCTTGGAGCAACCGACCGCTCCTACCAACCGACGAGCAATGCGGCGCCGACGACGGTTACGAGTGCACCGATCCAGGCACCGATGGCTGGGCGGTCATCGGTGACAAGCCACAGGATCGGGAGGATGAGCACCGGCGTGGTCGCCAACAAGATGGTGACGACACCAGCATCTCCGCGACCCAAGGCGTAGAGCAACAGGGTCAACCCAAGCACTTGTGACACCACGGCACTCACGAGCGAGAGCCCCACATCTCGTTGGGCAAGCACTGCGCCGTCCTGTGACCCTGCGATACGATCCATCTGGGGCGCGAGCGCCCACAGTGCGACCGTTGCCACCAGCGCTCGCCAGGTCCCGGCGCCGAGAGCGCTGACATCTTCAACGACCGGCTTGGCCAGGATGGCGCCACCGGCCTGGCCGAAGGCGCCCAACAGTCCCCAACCGACACCGGCCGCGAGGGAACCTCGCACCTGTTCGTAGGCGTTCGACGTGGATGCCGACGATCCGTAGTGAATCGCCAAGAACACGCCGACTAGTGTCGTTACGGCGCCGAGGCCAGACCACGCGGTGAAACGTTCACCAAAGAACACCATTCCCATGATGGCGGCCATGGGTGCATTGGTGGTGAAGAGCATCGACGTTCGCCGCGGTCCGATTTTGGAGTAGGCGGTAAAGAGCGCGGCATCGCCGACGAGCATTCCAACCAACCCAGATACGGCGAGCAGCGCGACGGCAGACGAACTAAAGAACCATTGACCCGTTGCGGTGGTTACGGCAGCAAAGATGATCGACACAAAAATCATGCGTATTCTTGCGAAACGCGGTCCACCTAGACGAGTCGCTGGGCCGGATGCAACAAGGCCATCGGTGGCCCACATCGCCGCCGCTGCTAGCGCGGCTAGCTGAAATGGCATTGCTACTGGACCTACTCTTTCCCGATGCGTTGGAGCCGGTCTAAGGCCCCGGAACCAGCGGTCCAGCCCCCCGAAACTCGACCGTTGACGTTCCAGCCTAGGGCCTTTATCACGATCACAAGCGATGCTGCCGAGAGGAGGGCACCGCCTACCAGCAAGCCATGAAACGTTGACGTCGTCGCCCACGTTGACGTGGCAGCGAGGAAAATTAGGACTGATGTCATTGTGCCGGTAAATGTTGCCAGCATGAACCGTCCCGATGTCAGCGCGGCTCGATCCACCGGCTCGTTGGACAACATCTTTGATTGGATCGAAACGGCAAAGATCTGGCCGGACAGAAGCATCGAAGAGCTCGCCAGCAATGCCATCACGAGATTGCCAGTCATGGTCATCGCAAAGAGGGAAACCGCCACCGCCCCGGCCCCGAAGGCGATCGACGGCCCGACCCGACGACCGCCAAACCTGGCAACGAGCGTTGAGCCGATGATGCCCCCGATGCCGTTTCCTAGATTGATAGCGCCCAACTCGTAGGGGCCGGCCTGCAAAAACTCCTGTACGACTACGAAGGGGTACACATTGATAAGCCCCGCTCCGACGTTTAGCAGCCAAACCGACCACAAAAGCAGTCTCGTCTGCTGCCCCAAGGGGAGCCGGCGCTCCCACAGGCCCCCCGGGGATTGACCGCCACCGGGCGGTGCCACGGCAAGCCCCACCAGGAACGCTGCCGAAATAAGGAACGTGATGCTGTCCAAAACGATCAGCTCACGAATGGTCGATATCTCGAGTAACAACGGCCCGGTCGTTGTGCCGAGCACGAATGTCAGCCAGTCGATTCTCGCGATCTTGGACAGCGCCGGTTGGATCGCCTCCTCGTGCAACGTCCTCCGCAGAAACGCGACCTGAGCCGAGGCAAAGACCGGTGTTACCAGGCTGAGCGCAGCCAAGGTCAGGAGTGAGGCGAGGTTGGTGAGACCCGGTCCAATTGTGACCACGAGCAGCAGAACACCGAGCGCCGCAGTCCGCACCAGGTCCAGAGCGATCAACAGACGTCTGATCTCTACACCATCGACCAGCGGAGTGAGTAGCCGAGATCCAACCAGGATCGGGCAGTACACAACCGCTATCGCCAGTGTGAGTACAGCGGTCGAGCCCCGGGAACTGGTGTAGGCCTCGTAGATGATGCCGGTTCTGAAGAACCAGTTGCCGTAGTGGCTGATGGCGTAGGCCCAGAGTATTCGCCGGACCGGATTCAGCTTGGGTGCCGTCGGCCTCAAGAGTCTGCCGCAGAAGCTTGGGGCGGGTCTGCAAGCAGGGGTCGACTCACGCGCTTGCCATAGCTTCGGAGATCCTGACCCGAAGCTCCGTCAGCTCCTCAGCGTCGCCGCCCCGGCGCTCCGCTTCGGTAACATCGGCCAGGGCGTCGTCCCACTGTTGCACCTCGATGTTTAACACCGCTCGGTTGTAGGAGTAGTCGGGATCGTTCGAGAGCTCGATTGCTTCATCGAGACAACCCCGGCAGTCGTCGAGCTTCCCACTGGAGAACAAGAGCTCGGCAAGGTTGCTCCACCCGGCGGCCAGATTGGGATCGTGGGTGACCGAAGCCTGGAAACTCTCTTCCGCGTCGGCTGACCGTTCCAGTCGGGCGAGACCTAGCCCTCGATTGTTCCACGCCTGAGCGTTTGCCGGCTCGAGATAGATCGCCCGATCAGCGTGCTCGACTGCCTCAACACATCGATCTTGGTGGAGACAGAGCGCCGACATACCAAGGTGGGCCTGAATACCCGACGGATGTAGTTCAATGACCCGCAGGTAGTCGGCTTCGGCCAGATCAAATTCGTCAGTTTCGAAGTACAGCCGCGCTCGGTTCAGGTGGGCCTCATAGTACGGCGGACACAACTCAATCGCCTTCGAATAGAAACCTATTGCCTCGTCGGTCTGACCGTGGTGCTGTAAGAGATTCGCCATGTCATTGGCGTACTCCCCGTAGTACGGGTCGAGTTCGATCGTGCGACTGTACACCTCCCGAGCCTTTTCGAAGTTCCTCGAAAGCTCGTAAATCTGCGCCGTGTTATACATCAGGATCGACTGGTGGAGAGCGAAGCGATCCTCTCCGTAGATGTCCTGCATCCGGTCGAAACCTTGGGTGCATAGCTCCATCGACTCATCGAGCCGCCCTTGCCGGGCCCGGATGTAAGCCAACGCGTTCTCGGCAAACACCTTGATATAGGGATGTTTTGGGTGGTCGAGGAACTCCGAATCAATTTTTTCGAGGTTGAGCGTTGCATACTTCTCGGCCTCTTCCAGATCGGGCGGCACCTGGTAGCGACCATGGGCCATACTCTGCGAATACAGAACCGTTGGCGTGAAGAGGCTACGCGGGAAGTGTTGATAGAACGACTCAAGGTACCGAATCGAAGTCGGTGCCAACCCAAGCGAATAGAGAACAAAAGCCATCCGAAGGTAGGCAAGATTGTGTAGCTCTCCGCCGCCAGGCAACGTCCTGAGCTGCGGGTCGGACCAGAATCGAGAGAATAGATCAAACCACGTGTCGTACAGCCCGATCTCCTGAAGGGCGATCGAGATCGGCGCCAACGCCACCACTTGGTCTGACGCTTCGCCGAGCGACAAATGATGAACCGGGTGCCGCACCTCATCGGGGCTATCTGCCAGCGTCTGCAGTTGCGCTCGGTGAAGGCGCTCTCGGGTTCCAGCGTCGAAGGTGTCGTAGTTGCGCATGACGACTGGATCGTCGTCGGTGCAGTGGTTTGCAACGTAGTCGGCAAGCATGTCAAACCGATACCTCTGATCGAGCTGGCTCAGGTAGAGGTCGATCTGGGTCTCGCTCGTCAGGTAGGAGGCAAAAGCCGTTTCGGCTTCGACACAGGTCAGGAGCGACGACAGCATGCCCGCGTTGCCCTTTGAACAAAGCCAGAGTTCGCGCACCATGCGGTCGGTGAGCTGATCGGCCGACCAGCGGCCTAGCAGGTCGCTGGCCTCCTCGATCGTCAGCAAGTCAAAGACGACTTCCTGGCCATGCTCTCGCCAGGTAATGTCGGCGGACTCGTCGCTCAGCAGCATCAGGTGCAGGTGCTGGTCGAGAAGCCCCCGCCGCGTCGCGATCTCCAGGAAACGGCGGCCGGTGGGCGAGAGCTGATCAGCCCTATCGATGACGAGGGAGACGTGGGAATCACTGGCGGCAAGGTACGCGGCCAGAAACTCATGGAGACCGTTGAGGAGCTTGGCCTGGTACTCGTGGTGGTAGAAACGGGTTCGCTCCTCCCGAACGGCCAGACCGGTCAGGTCCTTTGGAACGGTGAAGGCGTCGGACTCTCGGTCCGGGAAGAGCCGTTTCAACGACTGCTGATGTTCTGAGACAATCTCTGGCCAAGCCCGTTCGGCCTCGGCCAAACACCGTTCAACAAGGCCGAAGAAGCCGGCCAGGTAGCCCGAGGTAACCTTGTCTCCACATTCGACGATCACCTCTCGAGATGGGTGCCGCTCCTCTAGCCAGGCGGCGACAGTATCCACCTTTCCGCTGCCGGATTTGCCGCTCACCACCACGTAGCCATTGGTCGAGATAGCAAGATCATGGGCGTTGTCCAGAGCATCAAACAATGACCTTCGGCAACGCGATCTACTTTGATGGGTGCTATTCGTACTGGTCATTGCGCTCCTCGACCTCGTTTCGTGGCTACAGGCTTTCATCTTTGCTTTCATCTACTCGCCCGAGGGTCAAGGCTCGCCGGTACCTGCGCTCCTTGACCCCCTATTTCAAATCAGCTAGCCACGTACGGAGTCGTGGTCCGAATGGTCTTCTGGGTGTTCGTTACTTTTTTCTTCATTTTCACCTCCTTTACACGGTCGATTTGGAAATAGCTCAACGAGAAGTTCGCTCGACGCTTCCGTCACCAACGTCACCGGGAAATTCTGCTCACTCGACAAGCGGTGCGCATCCTTCCATGAGATCCAAACACCATGCAAGGAACCCAAGTTGCACACCAGATCGCCTCACATCTTGACTCACAGTTCTGGCAACATGAGATCCTTCTTCGTCCCGGCAAAGAAGGATCGGACGGCTGGAACTCGTGGCGTACTGCATGGCAGCACACATTTTCCGTGCATGTAACGGATCCACTCGCTCATCAGATTCAGAAACGGTAAAGAGCGTGGCGGGATACTCGACACCTTTTTCGACATGGTGGTAGGGCGAGTACGAGCTGAGCCATTCAAACTCTTCGGCGACTTCCGCTGAACCGTATTCGTCGCTCCAGATGTGCCCTATACCAAAGCGCTCGTAGCGAATCATGTCCAGTATCGGCGATGCACACACGACGGCAGCACAAATTCCCGGATTCTGGATGATCGTTGCCGCCACCAGAAGTCCCCCGTTGGATGCTCCGATCAGGCCGAGTCGGCCCTGGGTGGTCCACCCATCAGCCACCAGCCCGGTGGCAACGGCAGCAAAGTCATCAAAAGAACGCTGCTTGTTGGCTCTGATTCCGGCCTGATGCCACTCTTCACCAAACTCGGATCCACCCCGGACATTGGCCACGACCCACACCCCGCCGGCTTCGACCCAGGCCAGAGCCATGGCCGAGTAGGCCGGGGTTTGGGATGAGCTGAATCCGCCATAGCCGGTTAGTACTGTCGGCCGAGGCCCCGGAGGTGCATCGGTCCGTGCAACCACGAATGCATGAACTTGCGTGCCGTCTACCGACTGGTACCAAGGTTCCTGCACGTCGATGTCGGGCAGTTCGACCGACCCGGGGGCCTCGGCCCAGACCTGTACCGAGTCCGGCTCGTCGACCGACCAGGTCAGGACCATCTCTGGCGTTACGAAGTCGGAATAGCTGATCCAAGCTTGACGTCCCCCGTCGTTCCGGGCCGTCAGAGCCGAAATCGTGCCGGGACGCAATCCGCCGACCTTGCCGCCACGACCGCTGTCGCCATACCAGGAAAGGGTGCTTCCAGCATCGACGATGTGCGAGGCAAGAATCATGCCGTCATCGAGAACAACTGCATCGCTGAGGGTGGCCTGCCGGTCGTGGGGAACGACAGTAACCCAATCGCCGACCTGAACGGCATGAGGGTCGGCGACACACAGCCGACCCCGGGGCGCCTGATAGTCGGTGAGAAGGTAGAGCTGGTTTTGCGATACCCAAGCCAGTGTCCAGGCCTCAAGATCACGCTGGACGGGTTGGGGCTCCCCGACGGTGGTGGACGTGAGGGCCGAAAGCCACACATCAGTGTGTGTGGTCGTCCCTGAAGAAGCATGAATCGTAAGCCAATCCCCTTCAGAGCTGGCTCCGAACCAGTAGCTATTGCCCTCGCTCAAGTCGCTGCCAACTATTTCCACGTCGGTGACATCCGGATCGGCGCCAACCGTGTGGAGGAGTACACGCTTGGACGACCCTTGAGTCGACGCACCTTCCTCCCGCACATATACGAACTTTTCCCCGCCGCGAAGCCAAGAGACATCGGAGGTTCCAGTCCGTGATATTGGTCCGTCCAGTTGCTCACAAGTATCTACATCAATGACGTATAGGGAGGAGGTCTCATCAGCACCGTCGACAAGGAGGTAAGCAAGCCTGTTCCCATCAAGACTTGGGAACCAGTCAACAATCGAGCCGTTGACGTTAGCGAAAAGCACGTCGGGATCGAGGAGAACTCGCTCCTCCCCTTCTGGTTCCCGCACCAGAACACATGCCTGCTGGGAGTTTGACTCACGCCGACCGAAGAAGGCACGATCACCACACCAAATCGGAACGCCCGCCTCGCCGGTTTCCCGAAGGCGTCGCAGTCGACTGTTCATTGCATCGATTTCACCTAAATCGCGCACTACATCATCACAAAGCACGTCTTGTGCAGCCACCCATTCGGTGGTCCTTGGATGCAGCCGCTCCTCAAGCCAACGGTACTGATCCACCGCTCTCTTTCCATGAAACCTGGCCACGTACTCTTCCCGGTGAGCGCGAGGGTAGGGCAGCATGGATACTAGATTCTCCGTTTCTATTTGGGCGGTTTCGATATGGGGTGACACCCTTTATCTCAGCTCGCATTAACTCAAATCGCGCTGACTTCGTCGACGACGAAGAGAGGTCCCTTCTGAGGACAATAGATGATCACTTTACGACTGTCACGCGCGATCTAGATGTATCGACAACCACAACATGCCGGCCAGGTAGTCGTTGACTATTTAGTTGAATTGTTGATCATGCTGTTACATCAAAACCTAACTCGAAGATGACCACATTCTTTCCTAAACGCACTCAACACAGGAACCAACCTTCCGCTGTGTCGGCCTGACACCCAATCCAAAGGCAGCTCCCGTCGTCGGGCCGGGGACCGG